>QKIQ01000057.1 GCA_003249555.1 Clostridia bacterium
TGGACTAATGGTTTTCACTATTTGTTCTATCAAGAATATGGAATAGGCAATGAACCAAATGTTCCCGGTATGTATTTCTATTTACATGCTGTCTATTCATATTTGTGCCTGCTCTTTGGCTTTGCTTCACTAAGCTTTTTTGCAATAAAAAATTCGGGTATTACATCAATCAAGGCAGTTCTGATTCTTTTGGGCAGTATCATACCCACTGTGGTCAATTTTTTATACACAATAGGCGTGTCGGGCTTCAACGTGTTTTCCACTCCCATCGCGTTTACATTTACACTGGCCGTGTATCTGCTTGCTATGTTTCGGTTCAATCTGCTAAAGGTTGCGCCTATTGCGCTGCAGACTGTGATTAACAGAATATCTGACAGTTTTGTCGTAGTGGATAAAAACCTGAAAATCATCGATTACAACAAATCATTTGCCGATAATTTCCACTATATTTTCGGCTTGCATAAAGGCGATGATTTTAATAGAATACTAAGTAAGTGGAACTGTAAAAACGTCGGGTCTGAAGAGTTTCGCGCATTAATACAAAGTGCCGCACAAACAAGCGATGCGTTATTGCAAAATGTTGAAATTGACGCTGACGGCGTGAGGCAGTATTTCACAGTAGAATTTACACCAATTATTCAACGTCACATCTGCGTTGCCATCATACTATTATTTAAGAATATTACACAGCATGTGAAGGACGTAGAAAAAATTCAGGAGAACCAAGCGATTCTGCTCGAGCGGGAACGGCTTGCATCGCTCGGTCAGCTGATAGGAGGTATTGCTCACAACTTAAAGACACCGATTATGTCTGTGGCGGGAGGCATAGAGCAGCTTCATTGGCTTGCGGAAGAGTATGAATCTTCGGTTAATGACAGTCAGGTGACGAAGGCTGACCATTTGGAGATAGCGGCAGAAATGCAGCAGTGGCTTGGAAAAATGAAGGCGCATTTGAGTTACATGTCTGACATTATTTCCACTGTGAAAGATCAGGCCACACAGTTTAATGTCCAGGGCAGGTCGTGGTTTACTTTGAGTGAGATGCTAAAACGCGTCAATATCTTAATGCAGCACGAACTAACCAAACATAATTGCAGATACAGGCAGGATATCGACGTGCAACCGATGCAGAGAATCGACGGAGATATCAATAGCCTTGTACAGATATTGGATAATATTATTGTTAACGCTATACAGTCATATGACAGTAGCGGAGGGGAGATAGTCTTGAAAGCGACAAGGGAGGAAAATTCACTCCTTTTAGCTGTCCGTGATTTTGGAAAGGGGATTGAGGCCAAAATTAAGGACAGGTTGTTCAAGGAGATGATTACAACAAAAGGTAAGCATGGCACCGGGCTTGGGCTGTATATGTCCTACAGCACCATAAAAGGGGTGTTTAGAGGGAACATGTGGTTTGAGTCTAGCGTGGGGACGGGAACAGTATTCTATATTCAGCTGCCGTTGTCGAAAGAACAGATGATGGGAGACGATCAATATGCGTAGAAGCAGGCTGATTGAGCTGTCTCAAGAATACAAAATAATGATAATTGACGATGAACAAGGCATTCTGGACAGTATTCAGGCTCTGCTCAATCGTAATGGTTATTGGTGCATTGGTTTTACTGACCCGCTGGCCGGGCTGGAAGAGTTACGGCGCAATCATTATGATTTTCTTATACTTGATTACTATATGCAGCCGATTCACGGCGAAGCGGTGGTTGAACAAATAAGAAAAACCAATTCAGAGCTTTATATACTTTTGCTGACCGGATACAAGGATTTGGCTCCCCCTATAAGCACGATCAAGTCGCTTGATATTCAGGCGTATTGCGAGAAAAGTGACAGGCTTGACCAGCTACAGCTGCTGATTGAATCGGGAATTAAATCGATATCACAAATGAGGACGATACAGCAGTTCCGCGACGGACTGCAAAGTATATTGGGATCCGTCCCTAAGATTTACCAACTCCAGCCGATTGGAAGTATACTTGAAGAAATTCTTATCCAATTGCTTCCTATGGCGAACAGCTCAGACGCCTTTATTTTGGTAGACGATATACCCGGTATTGAGCGATTGGGGCAAAATACGAAGAAAAGCATTTTTAAAGGCATTGGTAAATACAACGTTCAGATAGAAGAGTTTACAGAGCTCTTGGATCATGAGTTGATGGAAGCGATTGGGCGTGCCCGTACCGAAGTCAGAGTAATTAATCTTCCGGGCGGTGTCATCATACCACTTGGTGACGAGCCCAATACGGCAATAGGCGTGATTTACGTCAGCAGTATAGACGTGGACGAAGGAATTAAGCTGCTGCAGATTTATGCTAGACAGGCAGCGGCGTCAATCAGCAACGCATTTTTACATTGCCTTGTGAACACAAAAAATGAAGAGCTCAACAGCACATATGCGCAGTTGAAAGTCAGGTACATGGATACAATAGAGGTGCTGCGGCTTGCGGTAGACGCAAAGGACGAATATACCCGAGGTCATTCGGACAGAGTCTCATATTATTCGACAAGGATAGGTGAGAAATTGGGTCATTCACCCGAAGAATGTGAAAGGCTTCGTATAGCAGGTGTGTTCCATGATATTGGCAAAATTGGAACAGCGGACGATATACTTTTAAAAAAACAAACGCTCAGCAAAGATGAATATGAGCAGATAAAACAGCATCCTATAAAAGGTGCAATGATATTATCTGCTGTATCCATGTTTCAGGATGTGGTGCCTATTGTAAGACACCATCACGAGCATGTTGACGGTAACGGGTATCCGGACGGCATAAAGGGCGACCAGATTGAGCTTAACGCGCGTATTATCGCTGTTGCGGATGCTTTTGATGCGATGATCAATGACAGACATTATCGTAAACACCTGTCATTGGAGAAAACGATAGAACAGCTTGTCAGCGGATCGGGAAAACAGTTTGATGCAGATGTTGTCGCTGCGCTTTTAGATTTGCTCAAAAACGATGCCGAATTGCAAGAAAGGATAAAAGACATAGAGGACAAGCAAAATAATAACTAATATCTATTCATGTGAATTTCAAATGTTCGTTGTATATTTACTGAGTTTTTTAAATTAAAATTACCAGATAAGCTTATTTTTAAAATTCACTCAATATACTGACGTAATAAGTTCCAATTCATCTTTACAGACAGTGCTGAAAAACAAAGCGTTTTCCAATATCCATTGGGCTGAGGCTTTTTTTATTTGATGTCTTTTACGGGACTTCTATACTGTACAGGCAATGTTTTACGATTTCGTTTTTGCAATTGGCAAATTTTATATTTATAATGACAACTGCTCTGGGCGTAATTCGTTTTACCAAAAACATTGAATTAGTTATTGACATATACCCACAAATGGCGCTAGAATGAGTTATGAGCATAAGCCAATAATAAACTGGTTAGGCTGTAAACGAAAGGAGACGATTTGTAAATGAAAGTTGCAGTATCTGCTAAAGGTAATACGGTGGAGAGTTTAATGGATCAACGGTTTGGAAGAGCGGCAAGCTTTATTATTGTTGATACACAAACAATGGAATATGAGGCTATCGACAACACATCAGCGGCAGCTTCGGGCGGCGCCGGCATATCGGCAGCGCAGATGGTTGCCGATAAAGACGCTGAGGCGGTGATCACCGGAAATGTGGGACCAAACGCCATGAACGTGCTTAAAGCAGCAAATATAAAAATATATAAAGGAAACGCTGCTTCCGTAAAAGAGAATGTGGAGTTGTTTGTTAAAGGGATGCTTGAGTGTATTAATACGACTGTTCCGGCCCACTTTGGTATGGGGGGGAAGTAATGAAAATTGCCGTTCTGAGCGGAAAAGGCGGTACCGGAAAGACGACGGTGTCGGCGAGCCTTGCCGCTTCGCTTAACAACAGTCAATATGTTGACTGTGACGTTGAAGAACCCAACGGTGCGTTGTTCTTGAATCCGCAAATCGCGGATGTGGTGCCCGTTAACGTGCTTGTTCCGAATGTCGATGAATCCGCATGCAACGGATGCGGTGCATGCGGAAATGCCTGTCGATTCAACGCCATTGCCGTTGTGAAAGGCAAAGTGCTGATATTTCCGGAAGTCTGTCACCATTGCGGGGCATGTGTGATCGGTTGTCCGCAAAATGCGATTTCCGAAATCGAGAGGGAAATCGGAGTGGTGGAAGCAGACAATGAACACTCATTTTTGCAAGGCAGGCTTAATATTGGCGAGCCCATTACGATACCCATCATCCATCAATTAAAGCAACTGACCAGAAATGACATTCCGGTAATTTTGGATTGTTCCCCCGGTGCTTCATGTACGGTTGTGCAGACGATTGACGGCTGCGACTATTGCATACTGGTGACGGAACCCACGCCTTTCGGTTTGCATGATCTTAAAATCGCCGTTTCTCTGGTAAGAAAAATGCAGATTCCGTTTGGCGTTGTGATAAACAAGGCCATGCCGGAGGATCAAAGCATACAGACATACTGCGGGCAGGAAAGCATCGACGTATTAATGGAGATTCCCTATATGCGCGAAATTGCCGAAAGCTACTCAAACGGCATGCTTCCTGTACAAATGAACAAAGAACTCAAAACCAGATTCGTTCAGATGTATGACAGGATAAAGGGGGGTGCGGCATCATGAAGCAAATTGTGTTTATCAGCGGAAAAGGCGGAACAGGCAAAAGCACAGTGGTTGCTTCGTTAAGTTTGCTTGTTAAAAATAAGATCATGGCGGACTGTGATGTAGATGCGCCAAATCTGCACCTGCTGCTCAGCGGAAAAAGGCAGAGTGAAGTTGATTACTTTGGTGCAGAGGAAGCCGTGATTGATAATGCGACATGCATTTCCTGCGGAAAATGCAGAGAAGTCTGTCGATTCGATGCTATATCGGGGAATTTTGAGATTCAGCCAATGAAGTGCGAAGGCTGCGGCGCGTGTATGCTTGCCTGTCCTGTCGGCGCCATTTCGATGGCGGATGTAAAAACCGGGCAGACATACGTAGACGCCACGCAGCGAGGAACGTTTTCCCACGCGCTCCTAGATATCGGTGCGGAAGGCTCCGGCAAGCTTGTGACCGAGGTCAAGGAGAACCTTTTCGGTTTCATTAGCGGTGAGGAATGGGCGATTGTGGACGGCTCGCCCGGCATTGGGTGCTCTGTGATTGCTTCCATTACGGGTGCGGATGCGGTCGTTGTGGTATGTGAGCCCACCATGTCAGGACAAAGCGATATGGAAAGGGTGCTCGGTGTCGCAAGACACTTTGGCATACCCGCTTTTGTTTGCATCAATAAGTATACATTGAATTTGAGGATGACGGCGAGAATTGAATATTTCTGCGAGATAAACGGGTTTCCCGTCGTCGGTAAAATTTCGTTTGAGCCCGAAATTGTCAAAGCGCTGCAAAAACTTCAGACGCCAATGGAAGCTGGGATTCAAAACGTGGCGAGAGAAATAGAGCGCTTATGGAGCGTCTTAAAATCAGAGTTAAAAAAATGAGGAGGTTTTTTATACATGGTCATTGCGATTGCAACGGATGGAGAGTATGTATCACCGCATTTCGGAAGATGTCAGGCGTATACGCTGGTGGATATCGCGGACGGTCAGGCCGTAAAGAGTGAGCTGGTGGCAAATCCAGGACATGCGCCGGGAGCGATACCTGAATTCCTGAACAGAAAAGAAGCTAAAAAAATTGTTTGCGGCGGGATTGGTGCAAGAGCCACAGAGCTTTTTGGACAATACGGTATTGAGATCATCGCAGGCATAAACGATACGGTTGAAAATGTGGTTGACAGGCTTGTAAAAGGCACGATTACAGGCGGCCAAAGCCTGTGCAAGCCGGGTGATGGACGAGGGTATGGCGTCGAAAAAACTGAATGCGACCATGCCCATGAGGAATAGGAGGTAACTGTTATGCCGGGAAAAGACGGAACAGGCCCACTGGGTCAAGGCCCTGTTGGTAGCGGCGGAGCAGGAAAGGGCAGCGGCGGCAGAGGCCGCATGGGCGGCGGTATGGCTGCCGGGCCGGGCGGATATTGTGTGTGTCCCCGGTGCGGTGAACGAGTGCCGCATCAGCAGGGAATGCCGTGCAGCTCGGTGACATGTCCAAAATGCGGTGCGAAAATGGTGAGAGGTTAATTTTAATTGAGGTGGTGATTGTATGGAAAAGCTGACGCCTTCGATACAGGATTACCTAAAAGCATTGCTGGAACTGTCGAAAAACGCAGAGCCGGTTCATTCAACATACGTGGCGGATGCTGTTGGTGTGTCGAGGGCAAGTGTCAGCCGGGCGATGGTTTTATTGAAGGATGAAGGGTACATCACAAAAGAAAAGTACGGCACTATATCCCTGACGGCGCTGGGCAGACAAACCGCAGGTTCTGTAAAAAAGCGCAACGAATTGATTCGGATTTTTCTGACGGATGTGCTGGGTGTGGGCGATAAAATGGCCAAGATTGACGCCTGCCGCATGGAGCATACGATTAGCGCCGAAACGGCCAGTAAGCTGGAAAAATATTTGAGTGAAGTTTGCACAGAACAAGGATAACCAAAAACTATGGATTACAAGCAAAGAGATGAAATTTAACGAATTGCGGCAAGTGAAACATGAACAGTAAACACGCCAATATTATACTATAGAAGGAGGGAGAAGAAAGGCTGGGGTTTAGACAAGGTGTGGGCTTCGCGGTCTGGGGTTCTCGAAAAGCGAAGCTTTTTGGGGTGAATCATATCCCATGTTACCAACTCATTTTATTTGAAAACTTTAACAGCATAGACAGGAGCACGAGCAATGGCGCTGCGAAATATTATGATACATTCAGCGGACGATGATATATTGCTTAAAAAATGCAGAAGAGTGACGAAAATCAATCATGCTGTCCGTTCAGTCCTAACGGACATGTCAGAGACAATGTACTTAAGGGACGGAATCGGGCTTGCCGCCAATCAAGTCGGTGTGACGAAAAGACTGGTTGTCATCGATATAGGCGACGGACTTATCCAACTGATAAACCCTGTTATTGTAAATAGCAGAGGTGAGCAGGTTGGACAAGAGGGGTGCTTGAGCATCCCGAATATATGGGGCATGGTAAAGCGTCCTGAAGAAGTTACCGTGAAAGCGTATAATGAAAAAGGTAAAAAGGTTGAGATTAAGGGAGAAGGACTTTTAGCCAGAGCATTATGCCATGAGATTGACCATTTGGACGGTGTTCTTTTTATTCATAAAGCGGAACCGGGAACGATGAAAAGAATTAGCAAGAAAGGGAGCGACTCATGATTGTATTTGGGCCAGTGCCGTCACGGCGTTTGGGGCAAAGTCTTGGCATCAACAATATTCCGCCCAAAACATGCTCGTATTCGTGTGTGTATTGTCAGATAGGCCGGACAAACCATATGAAAGCAAAGAGGTGCGAATTCTATAAACCCGAGGACATATATGCTCAAACGGCACAAAGAGTGAATGAGCTGGGCAAGGGGCGCGTTGATTATTTGTCATTCGTTCCTGATGGAGAACCCACACTGGATATAAACCTAGGGCGGCATATTAATCTCTTAAAACCGCTTGGAATAAAAATCGCAGTTATTACAAATGCGTCACTGTTATGGATGGATGATGCCAAAGAGGACTTGCTCAAATCCGACTGGGTATCCGTCAAAATCGATGCGGTGAATCATGATGTATGGAAGAAAATAGACAGGCCGCAAGGTTCTTTGGCATTAAACAAGGTATTGCAGGGCGCAACGGATTTTGCACAGCGGTTTGAGGGAGAGCTTGTAACAGAAACAATGCTGGTTAATGGGGTCAACGACGATGAGACGCATCTTGCACAAATCGCAAATCGCATAAAACACATAAATCCTGCAAAAGCATATATTCTTGTTCCAACAAGACCGCCTGCAGAAACAGGTGTGTTCAAGCCTTCGGCAAAAGCGCTGGCACACGCGTACGAAATATTTTGTGAAAAGGGTATAAAGACGGAATGCGTTTTGGGTGAAGAAGAAGACAGCTTTTATTTCAGCGATGATATTGTGAGAGATTTATTAAGCATTTCATCAGTGCATCCGGTGAGAGAGGATGTTATTCTTAAGTTGTTAGAAGAAAGAAACATAGACCGGTCAGTTATCAAACAAATGGCAGATAAAAAACTGATCGATTCTTATATATACGAGGGCAAAAGGTTTTACAAAAGGAATATTTAGAGATTGGGGTCAGCATGAAAGTATATCTTGACTGCCTGCCATGTATGCTGCGGCAGGTACTTGAAGCATCACGTATGTCAACGGATAATGAGAAGTTACAAAGCGATATCATGGATGCAGCCATAAGCGTGCTAAATCAATACAGATCGTTCAGCAACTCGCCTGAGATAGGCAGAGATATGCACAGAATCGTAAAAGAGATAACCGGGGTTATAGATCCATATAGCTACGTGAAACAAAGGGACATAAAAACGGCACTTAGCCTATACTCTAAGATGAAGCAGATCGTTGCAAAAAAGCAAAATCGTTTATATTGGGCGTTAAAAGCGGCTGCGGTAGGGAATGTTTTAGATTCTGCGATCAATTTGGGCTGCGGGATTGAGAAGAATATTGAGATGGAGGTTGAAAAGCCGTTTGCCGTCTGTGACATCGAGCGTCTTGAGTCTCAGTTGGAAACGGCAAAACGCATTCTAGTGATCGGTGACAACTCAGGAGAAACTGTGTTTGATTGCTTGCTGCTCGAACAACTCTCTAATTTTGATTTGACTTATGCGGTGAGAAGCGCTCCCATCATCAATGATGCCACAGAAGAGGAAGCGAAAGCTTCGGGTATAGACGGTTATGCCCGGATCATCTCAACGGGTTGCGATGTGCCGGGTGTGCTGCTAAATGAGTGCAGCCAGACGTTTCTGGATATTTTCTACGGAGCAGATATTGTCATCTGTAAAGGACAGGGTAATTACGAAACTTTATTGGAATGTAACAGAGATATCTATTTCTTACTCAAAGCCAAATGCCCGGTGCTTTCGGGGCTGCTCGGCGTCAGTTTAAATGAATATGTTTTTAAATACAATGTCTGTAAGTGTCAATGACGTGTGGGCTTGAGATAAAATCAAGCTGAAGAATTGTGGCTTAAACACCAAGATATAAAATCCAACACATTCATACATATCAAACAAAAAACCTCATATGCAAAAATCTTTTTGTTAGAAACTTCTTGCTTGGGTTATATAAAGATAAGCAGATATAGAATTATATAGAAATAATATAAAAATAAGTTGTCGATTTAAATAATACTTTGTAGAATAAAGCAAGTTATTGTATAATAAAATGATATATTGGTATATTAATAACATTGTGTTTAGGGGGACGACAATGAAGAGATGCAAATCGATATGTTTTTTCATATCAATTCTTGTTGTAATATCTTTTTTGTCGTCTTGTTTTTCAAACTCTCATGACAATTCGTTTATAGAAAATCAGCAGCCGCCCTCACAACCCCAGTTTGATGAGACAGGTACTGAAAATGAAAACCAACTTAACGAATCGGCACGGGTTTTTATTAAGTATGGGTTAATTGATGAAAATCAGTATTCAGCAGATAATTATGTATCCAGAGTTGTTGCGGTACAGATGATTGCTGACATTACGGGCCTTGCTAAAGAGGCACAAAGCAGTTCATATACTCATCCGTTTATCGACTTGTCTGATAAAGCGGAAAAGCAAATCGGGTATTTATATCATCTCTGTATTATAGACGGCATCTCAAATAACAGCTTCATGGAAGACGAGATCTGCAATCTCGACACTTTCCTTGTCTTCTTGCTGAGGGCACTCAATCATATTGGCGGAGAAGAGGGCAACATTCTCATAGAGAATGCTCGTAAAACGGCACTGGATAAAGGCTTAATATCTGGCGCGCTAGAGGAAAGCGACGGCCTTTTATCCGTTAATGATGCCTTTGATATATGCCACAACGCCTTATATGCATACATCAATGATGATGAAACACTGCTCACATACTTAAACAAAAAGGGCATGATTAAGACGGCTGATAAAGAAGGTATTAACCAGGCCTATGAAATCTTGGGAAACGGTAAACCTTTTTTTGAAGAGGCATTCGACGACAAAAAAATATCCGGATACAACATCAGCCAAAATGGAAAGACATATTGGCATGGAAGCAGAGTAAAAGGAACGGATAACAAGATCACCGAAGATGGATATCTGCAGCTTGCGGGCACAGGACAAGAATTAGTGGAAGACCAGCAATACGCTCTTGACAAAGACTTGATGCAGGGAAATGAAAGCTACGGCATGACATTTACCGTCAACATCGCAAACATGGGAAATGAGGGCGATGAGAAACGTGTTATTTTTAGGGCCATTCCACGAACTGCTGATAAAGAATTTTCCAAGTATTATGCGGTTAATTATTATATGGTTATACCCTTGGGGGATTATCAGTCCAATTTGGCGAGGTGCAAATGGTCGATTACCAACACCAACGCGCCCAGCGGTACGAAGCCATTGACTGAGGCTTATTATCTGCTGAAAGAAAATGTGGATTATACAGCAAGACTGTTGATTGAAAACACAGACGACGGCAATGTCCATATCGCGTTTTATATTGACGGCGCAGACCGCTATACCACAGCGGAAGAACCTCTGCTTGAGTATACCGATTCTACCCAATACAAAATCATGCAAAGCGCGGCGGGGCCTGCTCTTGGGAATTCAGGGTATCAAAATTGGGAGTGGGGTTATGCGTCTAACGTTCGTTTTGACGAGGTTAAGCTCTATGATACGAAAAACTTTGCTGCTTTTACCGAGAAATCAAAGGAGTACGCAGAAACGCCAATGACGTTGCAGGAAGATGATCCTTACGCGGGTCAACTGAAATTTCTGGTTAACAACGGCGCTATCAAGCCTTACCAAAGGAATTTGGATTTTGGCGGAAATGTCAGCGTCGCGCAATTCTTGGCTTCGGCGATGTATTTAAACGGTAAGCATATGAACGAAGGACAGACGCTGGAAGAGTTTGTTCTGCCCACCTATCAGAAGCTGTTCAAGGGCACAGTGGTTGAAAAACAAACGGACTTGAGCCGGGATATAACAAGATACGAAGCGGCGCTGATTATCAAAAGCTTTATGCGCGGCAGTCCCGAAACAAACAAATATAATTCCTTGTTTAAAGATGAGTTGGAAAAGGATTATCAGAGCTCGGTTTATTTTGCGGTGCAAAACAGCTACCTTCTTCTGGATGAAAGCAATCAATTTAATGGGGACGCATTTGTATCAAGAGAAGACATGCTGAAGGTTTTTGTCTGCGCTGTGGATTCTCGTTTAAGGAATAAGAACTATCAGCTTCAAGTTCCCGGCATCATATCGGATAACGCGATATTGCAGGGCGGCAAACCGGTACCGATATGCGGAAAGGGTATGAACGGGGATACTGTGACCGTCAAGTTTAACGGGCAGACAAAGACGGCCAGGGTTGTGGATGGTGAGTGGAGCCTTGAGCTGGATGCCATGCCGTATGGCGGCCCGTACGATATGACGATCAAAGACTCAGGCTATACATATACATTCAAAAAGCTATATGTGGGAGAGGTTTTTATTGTGGCTGGGCAGTCTAATGCTGAATGGACTGTATACAATTCGGATGATAACAAGGACACTTTGAAGAATTTTAACAATCAAACCCGTGTAAGGCTATTTCGACCGAAGAGAGTAAGAGCGACGACGCCTCAATTTGATACTGAAACGCAATGGCAAGTGGCCTATAATGAGTATTACGAGCATCTTATGGGCGAAGCGAGTGCAGTTGGTGTTTTCTTTGTGCAAAAGCTTATGGAAATCAATCCTGAACTGAAAAATGTAAAGATAGGCATTGTTCAGATAACCTATGGAGGAACCAGTATCGAGCTTTTCTTGCCAGACTGCGTTAATGAAAAGAATCACTTCATCCAAAGTGACAACGGATTTATCGCTTCGGGCTTTTGGAATGGATATATGGACTGTGTCACGCCGTACGCGGCCAAGGCGATGATTTACTACCAAGGCGAAAACAGTGCGCATCTTGGCTATCAATACGAACCGATGCTCAGGGATTTTATATGGGGAGTCAGGAACGAATGTTGTGATTCCTCCCTGCCGGTAATGCTTGTTCAGTTGGCCGGCTACGGCGATAACTATGGACAGGATAACGATAAGTGGCCTCAGATTAGGGAAATCCAGATGCGGGTTGCAAATACAACCGATAATGTGGGGCTGGTTACGGCGATAGATCTTTCAGATAAAGACCCATACGACATTCATCCGACACAAAAAAGACCCATCGGCGACAGACTCGCCTATCTTGCGATGGAGCTGGTATACGGGCAAGCTAACGACAAAAAAAGCTCAACGTTAACCGGTTATGAGCATGACGGAAATGTATTAAAGCTCAAGTTTGACGCAAAAGAGCTCTACATCAAAGAGGATGTTTTCGGGGATGTCGCTTTTGAAATTATGAATCCTGACGGCACGTGGGTATCCGCGCAGGTTAAAGTAGATGGTAATAGTTTATTGGTTTGGAACGATGGGACGGCTGTACCCGAAGGCGTCAGATACGCATGGGCGAATTATCCCAAAGCGTGTCTTTTCAATGAGGATGGCCTTCCTGTTCTACCGTTTAATACAACAAAGGACTTAAGCAAAGTCATTTCGCATGATGATTTTACAACAAATGAGCACTATTTGAAAAAGGCATATCATTTATTAAATGACAATGATGTGATCATCAATTTAACAAGAAATAATGAGCATCGGCATGTCAAAGCGGTCAATGCGTATTTGCTGGAATACACCGACGGTGACATAGAGGGACAGGCGCCCGGAGATCAAATTGTGTTGCTCAAGAAACAGGAAGATTTTATTTGCGAAAGCGGAACCACGGAAACGATTGTTATTGCGGTCGGACATGGGCTTTTGGTGGGAGACTGGATACGAAACATAAAACTTGACGCATTGACACAGGTGCTGGAAGTGATTGATGAGAATACAGTGCGGGTCGGTTTTGTTGCAAACCAATGTGACGGTAACCGATTTGAAGTCTATAAAAATACGGGAGTCATAACGGCGGAAAAGTAAGAGCATGGAATCGAGAATGCAAAGACGATACCGCAAAGCGACTGAGGTCACTGAGGAGAGACGGTATCGAAAAAAGAATAAGGGAAACGGGAGAAGACGGTTTCGCAGCGCCCTTATGGCAGAAAAACAGTTTCCGTTTGTATCTGTGGGCGCGGTTATAGTGGCGCTGATTGTTATTACAATCGTCTTATTTGTGCCGCCATATGTGGGCATGGAAGATAACGGTGATTACGCCAGAGTGACCTATGGACAGGGCCTTTATGATTTGCCGGAAAACAGCGAGCTTCTGTATAACGGCTATTTTATTAAAGATTACGGCATCATGCAGTATTATAACGAATATAGCAGCACTGTCTTTACGTCTCAGGTGCTGTTCATTCAGCCAGCTATATGGCTGGACAAGCTCTTTACGGGCAACGACGATATATTTGATCTCCGATTCCTTGGCATCGTGATGACGATATATTTTCTTATCGTATTATATTTTTTGGTTGAATATTTGTCCCATAAGCTATCGATTATCAGTCGAATGTCGATCGCGGCAGTTTGTTTGTTTGTCTTTGTGGACACGGGCTATACAGCTTACTTTAATTCTTTCTTTTCTGAGCCGCTGGCATATATCAGTTTGCTGGCTTGTATCACATGCGCACTCATGTATGCGGATGAAAGGCACAATCAATATGTGCTGCTTGCCGGGTTTGTTATTAACGGTATGATACTGACGTTTTCAAAACAGCAATTTGCTCCAATCGGCGCGGTCCTTGGCATCATGTGCTTGTTTTTCCTGCTTAAAGCCGGCGCGCGCTTATTCAAATGGCTTATCGCACTGTCTTCCGCTGCGCTGCTGTTTACCGGTATATTCACCTATTTGCTGATTTCAACGGAGTTTACCAATATCAACATGTATCATTCTATGACACGCGGCGTACTGATGACATCAGACAATCCGCCGGAAACGCTCGAATCGTTTGATATTGACAGCCAATACGAACTACTTAATAAAACCATTTACTTTGACCGTTATCCGGTTATTGATCCTGAAGACGAAAGGCTTCAAGAGAACTTTTACAGCCAATATAATATTTTTTCAATTGTGAAACACTACGTGTCGAACCCGGGCGCTTTTATGGAAATGATGAAGCTGGCGGCTCAAAATGCTTATATGATCCGGCCTGAATTGGGTAATTATGAATATTCAAGCGGTTATCCGCCCAACCAAAAAGCACAGGATTTTTCTGTTTACAGCAATATTAAGCAAACATTAACGCCAAAAACAACGGGGTTTATCATTATATGGATGGTTGTGGTTATCGCTTTATTTTATAAGAAAAGAATGAAGCAGATTATTATTTGCGGGCTCATATTAATTGGCTTATCGCAGATAATTGTACCGATTTTTGGCGCGGGCGATGCGGATTTGGCAAAACATATGTTTTTGTATAACGTATCTTTTGATACTGTCAGCGTCATCGTGTTTGCCCATGTTGTGGCGTTTATAGACAAGAAGTACAAGGAGAGAAAAAAGGGCGCGCTTAAGGAACAGACGATACTTAACGATACATCAAACGGGCAGGTCACATGAAAAAGATTGCGATACTGGCGGCGTTAATATTCATTTTATCATCGTGTTCTGCAGGAGGGACAAACACGCAGCCGAGCGAAACCGCCGGCGAAAAACAGAATAGCAGCACGCAGCCGCAGACGCAACTGCGCGAGGACATCTGTTTTGATTTTTTAAAAACTGAGATGATCATACAGCAGGGCGGGGTTAGAACAAACTATCTTGACACACCGCATAACAAGGATTTTGCCACCGGCGGCGAGGTGTTGTCTGAATCGATGGGGCTGCTGATGCTTTACGCGGTCGAGGCTCTTGATGAAGCGCTGTTTAAAAATGCGCTTGGCTTTGTGGAAGAAAGCTTGGATACCGGTAAAATCCTATCATACAGATATGCAGCCGAAACAGGTGCGTATCATGTGAACGCGTTTATTGATGATATTAGGATTATCAGAGCTTTAATTCTAGCGGATGACGTATTTGACGGCCAATATTCAAAGCTTGCAAAAAAGTATGCTGACAGGCTATACGATACAAACGTCATAAACAATTGCGTCTTTGATATGTACGATGAGACGTATAATGTCCGCAATGATTTTGTTACTTTGTGCTATATCGATCTGTATACGATACAACTGCTGCAAAGGGACGATGCGAAGTGGGAAAAGGTATTTGAATATATGCACGATATAATAAAGGATGGATATATCAATGATACATTTCCGATGTATGTGCCGTCTTATAGCTACGCAACGAAGCAATATCAGCATGGCGATATCAATACGGTTGAAGCGACGCTGACGGCGCTGAATCTGGCGCGCATTGGTGAATGTCCGCAGTCAACGGTCAGATACCTCAAAGACAGCATAGAAAACGGAGCCATTTATGGTTCATACAGTCATGATGGGACAAAACAAAGCGATACAGAGTCCACAGCTGTTTATGCGATTTGCGCGCTTATTGCCAAAGAGGTTCAAGACGAGGACATGTACAAAATGTGTATCGACAAAATGAATCGCTTTCAGGTTATGGACGAGAACAGTGAAGTGTACGGGGCCTTTGCCAATCCGGTCACTTTAGACTTGTATTCTTTTGATAATTTGATG
The DNA here is from genome assembly GCA_003249555.1 of Clostridia bacterium. Lineage (GTDB taxonomy): Bacteria > Bacillota > Clostridia > Christensenellales > SZUA-584 > SZUA-584. The sequence continues at coordinate 15,774 of QKIQ01000057.1, forward strand.
GCATTGCTGGCGTACAGCCAAGGGTGAAAGATGATCAGAAAGGTATTCATATCAATATTAATAGCTGCGGTGATCGTAATGCCGCTTCCCACTGCCGTATATGCTCGCTCGGGTCAGGTGCTTTTGTTATACAACGATAAGGAAGAGATGCAGGTCATATCAAATCTGATCAAAGCGTGCGAAATGACGCCTGTGCCAATTGACAGCGTGGCGTATTCGACCGAAATGATTGAGGATTATGAGTATGTGGTGCTGCAGGATGCTGCGCCGCTGAAAGATGTCTTGCAGTCGGGTAAAAGACCGTTGTGTCTGGGTGATGAATTTAAAGTCATTCCGGGCGCACAGGTGGATACCATAAACAGAAAAATGCATGCCGAGCTAAAAGTGTATGAAAACACCCAGTCGATAATCCTGGAGCAGGGCTTTTCATATATTTCCGATTACGACGGAGAAGCGATTGGCAGCATCAGTTTTGAGGGCAATCAGACACCGATGGGAGTGGTGACAGACAAAATTATGTTTGCCCCGTATTTTAGCCAAGACGACATCACGGCATTTGCGGTGGCCAAAATGCTCAATATATATTTCGGCAGGATAGACGGCGGAAAAATGTACGTCATGATTGACGAAGTGTACCCGATTGACGATATTGACATGCTGGAACTTATAGCGGATGAATTCTACAACAGCGGCATACCGTTCGTGATGAGTATTATGCCGGTATATGAGAATACGGATTATCCGTCATTCAAAAGATATACAAACGCTTTAAAATATATTCAATCAAGAAACGGATCTTTGGTTATGCACGAACCGATCATGACGGGCAATGAGCTGGTTGGGGACGACATTGATGTGAGAATGGAAAAAGCGTACAAAAGCTTTGAAGAAAACGCTGTTCATATCTATGAAGAAACCTTGTTTCCCTATGAGGTTTCGCTTGATATGCTGGCGGGTGTTCATCCCCAAAATGAATTGTTTATCAGTTTGCCAATCGATACGATTATAAAATTTGAAGTGTTTGAGGATAAAGCCGCGCTTGATGCGGCCATAGAGACGGTGAACAGCAAATGGCTGCAGATTGGCGACTATAATCGCAATTTTACAGACAACATAGCTGTTTATGAGGGCACTGAGATTGATGCAGATTTTACTTACAGAGAAAAAAGTGAGAGTAGCTTTGCTTTTTTGGTGGACAAGGGCAATCAAGTACTGACCGTAGTGGTTTTAATCAGCGGCTTTATTATTATCGCGCTGATCATATTTGGATATCGGTTGTACAGAGCGAAATTCCTTAAAAAAGGGAGATAGTATGAACAACGTCGACTTGCTGGGCTTAATAGCGCTGATATGTATCTGGGCTTTGCTGATGGTAAACCAAGTACTGGTTGTGGCTGGCTATTTATATTATATAAAAGTCACAAGATCACCAGCAAAAGCATTAGTCCGTTATCCGTATATCAGCGTGCTAGTGCCTGCCCACAATGAAGCGAAGGTGATCGTCAAAACGGTGGAATCTTTGTTGGATCTTAATTATCCGGACAATAGATATGAGATTATTGTCATTAACGATAATTCGTCAGATAACAGCAAAGAACTCTTGGAGGAAATTCAAAAAAGGTACAAAAACAGAGCGCTAAAAGTCATCAATACCGATAAAGTGACAGGGGGAAAAGGAAAATCGAATGCGCTTAATATCGGGTATAAGCAATCCGCAGGAGAGTATATTGTCGTTTATGATGCGGACAATACGCCTGAAAGAGATGCACTGATGTATCTTGTTGCGGAAATAGAAAACGATGACGAGCTTGCGGTGGTTATCGGTAAGTTCAGAACGAGAAACAGAGATGTGAACTTATTAACGCGTTTTATTAACATTGAAACGTTATCGTTTCAATGGATGGCACAGGCAGGCAGATGGCAGCTTTTCAATCTTTGCACGATACCCGGTACAAATTTTATCATACGGCGCGAAGTGATCGATAAAATCGGCGGGTGGGATATTCATGCTGTTGCGGAAGATACGGAGCTGAGTTTCAGAATCTACGCAATGGGATATAAAATTAAATTCATGCCGCTGTCTGTCACATGGGAACAAGAGCCGCAGACACTCAAAGTTTGGTTCAAACAGAGAACGCGGTGGGTAAAAGGCAACATCTATGTGCTGATTAAACATCTTCCATCGTTATTCAGTGCGAAAAGTCAGCGAATGAAGTTTGATATGCTATACTTTTTTTCAATCTATTTTATATTGCTGGGGGCGCTTATTATATCCGATGCGCTTTTTCTGCTGAACGCACTGGGGCTTATCACCATGACGCTTGCCAGCCTCAGTATTTTGCTATGGATGATGGCGATTTTCTTGTTTACGATAACTGTGTTTATCACATTGACGACGGAGAAAGGCGAAATGCGCGTGTCTAATCTGTTTGTCACTTTGTTGATGTACTTTACATATTGTAAGCTCTGGATGGTTGTGGCAGCATATGGTTTGGTTCAATACCTGATTGATATAGTTTTCAAAAGAAAAACAAGATGGTATAAAACCGAACGTTTTTAATAGTGGCTTTATGTGGTATATGTGAATAAGGAGTAGGATGCTTATGAAAAAGATAGTAATACTGACTTTTGTTTTCCTATGCGTGCTGACTATTGGGCCTTTATTGGTTCTGGATTGTCAGGGCGCGGAAACAGAACTGGCAATGTCGGAAAGTGAAAAAAAGGTGGCTTTTGAACCGGAAGCGTCCGCGGAAGCCGCACCTTCTGAAACTGCACAAAAAGAGGCTGCCGCCACCGAAAGCGAGCAGCCAGCGCCAACGCAGACGACGGCACCTGCGGAAGACACATCGGCGGAGACGGCGGGGACAGCGTCCGGACAAGAATCCGGCGCAAACGGCGGTGAGGAATGCTGCACGGACACAATTTTGGCGTCCGGACAAGCACAGGTTTCCGAATCCGGACAAGCACAGGTTTCAGAAAAAGTTCTCGAATTGGCTGTGGATAAGAATGATTATATATCGACGACGTCCTTTACAGCAGACCACTATATGGTCGGCCTTTTCTCAGAGATTACACAGGGTTTCAACACAGGTGATTGGGATATCACGGATGCTCAGCTGACACTAAGCTTTTCGACAACACAACTGGTTTCAGAAGTTCTGTCAGACATTACGGTATCCGTTAACGGGGTCAGGTTCTATTCGGAAAACGTGCCAGTCACAGACGGAACAAAAAGAGAGCTAACCGTGAAGATACCTGTTGAGCATATTATCGAAGGGTATAACGTTATCGCGATAGAAGGCTATATACGGACGTACAATGGATATCCGTGTGTAGACGATGTGACCACTGCCAACTGGATGAACGTGTTTAAGGATTCATTTATTGAAATATCGTATCATCCTTTGGAACAATGCACAAATATCGATGATTTCTATTCGGCGTTTACATCTATTGATGCGCTGGAAAATGATCAAAGCACTGTAGCAGTTGCCACCGGCTATGATACGGATGAGCTTGATGCCGCGCTGACGGCACTTGCCGGTGTTTCCAGAACATCAACAAAGAATTATCAAAACATCAATTTAATCGCTTGCGACGGCTGTTCCCACGCCGAAGGCTTAAAGTATGTGATATATATTGCAAAGCCCGAACATTTGCCCGATATGCTCAAATCGGCAGTGTCTGAAAACGCAAACTTGGAAGGTTCGGACGCAGGCATGTTTCTGCTTCCCGGAGATATCAATGTATTGGTCGTGACGGGCAATGATGGGGCGGCGCTGGAAAAGGCGGCAGCGATGCTATCCGATCCTATCACCATGAATCAGCTTAAGAGGCAAGTGAAAATCATCGATGAAAATGAGGATGTGTATGTCAGAAAAGAGGGAATTAAGCAATACACCAAACTAACTGAAACGGGTACGTATTTCGACGGTCCATTCAGACAGAAGTATGACTATCAAATTAACTTTGAAAATAACAGGAAGCTCGCTTATGGCAGCGAGCTGGATCTGTATTTCAGATATTCAAAGAATCTGGATTTTGACCGTTCTTTGGTGACAGTCTATGTGAATGACGTGCCTATCGGAAGCCAGAAATTATCTATGGCAAAGGCGGAGGGCGATAATATAGTGCTCAGTATACCGACCGACATTGAAGTGACCGGCAGTTTCAAAATGACAGTGGCGTTCGATCTGGAGATAAAAGATCTTTGGTGCACCTTGAGGCAAAGCGAAACGCCATGGGCCTACGTATCTAACGAATCCATGCTGAAACTCAATTCAGTGGAGGTGCCGTATTATCTGTTTGAAAATTATCCGTATCCATTTATTTCAGGAGGGGAACTTAACGATGTTGTGCTCGTTGTGCCGGATGATAATTCAGACCTCGATTTGAATCTGATGAGCGATTTTATGCTCACGATGGGACAGTTTTTAAAATATAACACCGGTGAATTTACCGTCGTAAGGGCTTCAAATCCGGGAGATATTGATAAGAAAAACGTGATAGCTGTGGGTACGTTTAATAACAATCCGTTTATCGCAGGACTCAATGACGAACTGTTCTTCCGTTTTTACGATAACGGGGCGGGAATACAATCAAACGAGAAATTGCTGATAGAATCAACATATTCGACAACGCTCGCGACAGCACAAATTATTCAGTCGCCGTATTCCAGTGTCAAAAATGCGGTGCTTGTACTGGCAAGCGCAAACAAAAGTGACCTGAAAAACGCCTTTGCGTATTTTGGGGACACAACCGAGCTCTGGAAACTGTTCGGAGACGGCTTTGTGGCGGATAAAGACGACATTTTCCAATATAGATTTAAAGAGGAGAATGAGAAAGAAGAACAAGCTACTGAAGAATTCTTTGAAAGAACAGATGTTATGAACCTGATCTACGTGGCGGGAGCCGTGCTTGTCATATTGCTTGCGGCTGTCATATTTATGGTAATGAGATATAGGAGGAGACATACTCATGAAGAGGAGAAATAAAAACTTACAAACCGATATCAGCTTTATCATCCTGGTTATACTAATGTTTGTGTATTTCATTTTCCTGATCTATCAAGAAGAATATCTTATGGATAACTTTTTGATTGCGCTGGTTGTTTTTATCATCGTCATGATTACATACTTTACGAATTTGACAACGGGCTTGATAATAAACACGACTTTAATACTCATATACATCACATATCTGATTATTCAGAGCATAACAAAAGGCAGCGTCATCCAATCGTATGTGTATTTTTGGATATTTATGTCTCCCGCGCTGACAACCGCATTTTCCTTGTTTACGATGAACACGTCCACGTTGCAAAAACAAGTAACGGACTTAAACGATAAGCTTGTTACCATATCCACGCTGAATGAGGATACGAAACTGAAAAACCTAAGGGCATTTGAAAATGATGCAAGGATTTTTATGAGCATTGCAAAAAGGTATAATGCGGATTTTGGCGTGCTGCTCATAAAGTTTAAGCATCAAAGGGAGCTGGAAAGGCTTTCGAGAAAAGAAGGGATGAAGCAAATTGTTAATCTTGTTGTGGGTGTTATCAGAAAAGCGACAAGAGCTGAGGATGAATTATATTTGCTTGATGATGAAGAAATACTATTCGGTGTGATTCTTTTAACCAAAAAAGAAAGTATAAAAGTGATACACGACAGACTGAAACAGGAAATTGCGGTTATAGATACTAATAAGGTTCTTAATACAAGGCAGCTCGTCTTAGATATGAGAATTGGCATGGCGTTTGACGATGGCAGCAAAACAGTACTTGAGCTGCTGGATATTGCGAAAGACGCCATGCAGTATGATGTATGATGGTTAAGCGTCCGTTAGAATAGCGACAATACAGATCGGGAAAGTTAATGGCGATGCGAAAAATTATATTCATCTTGATATTGGTCATATTCGTGCTCGCGGCGTTTATTTCAGGCTGTAAGCAGGGCAACAAATTTGAAGAGGATGACATACAGCAAAGCGAAACGATGATTACGAATACTTGCGAACCCGATACCACACATATACCCGAAACGGATGCTTTTACAGAGAATGAACCTGAAGTCATTGTGAGTTTATTATTTGAGGCGGAAGACGCGGTGCTTGAGGGCTTGCAGACATACGCTTCCAATGACAGCGGCGAGCAGGACATAAACGGAAGGGGATATGTCGGCACATGGGATACGCAAGACAGCAAGCTTATCTTTCATGTCGAGGTGCCTGAATCCGGAACGTATGAACTGGAGTTTTTAACGGCAGCATGTGGAGACGAAAGCTATAATACCGTTATCGTGAATGATAGAACCTTTTTTGAAGGACTCTATACAAAAAGCAGCGACTTTGAATCCAGTACAATGAAGGTGGAACTGCAAAAAGGCACAAATGTGGTTGTGGTTACAAGCGGTTGGGGCTTTATATACATGGATTGCATGTATGTAAGGTCTGCCGAGGGCATCGGTCCTGATGTGTATAGCGTTGAAAAAACTTTGACGAACAAAAACGCGTCTGAAAACACCAGGCGATTGATGAGCTTTTTGGCAGACCAATACGGAAAATACACGTTGTCCGGACAGTATAATAATGACGATGGCATTGACTCACCCGAGGTAAAGGAACTCTATAAGCTGACGGGAAAATATCCGGCGATCATGGGTTTCGATTTTGTCGATTATTCACCGACCAGAGTGCAGCACGGTACTGAATCGCACCAGACCGAATATGCGATGCAATGGTACGACATGGGCGGAATTGTGACTTTTATGTGGCATTGGAATGCGCCAAAGGATCTCTTGGACACGGAGGAGCAGCCTTGGTGGAGAGGCGTTTATACCGAGGCCACGACGTTTGATTTGGAAAAAGCTCTAAACGGCGAGGATACCCTTGGATATGAACTAATGCTCCGCGATATCGACGTGATTGCGGCGCAGTTGAAGATTTTAGCGGATAAAGATATACCGGTGCTTTTTAGACCGCTGCACGAAGCAAGTGACGGATATTTCTGGTGGGGCGCCTATGGAGCGCAAAATTATATAAAGCTGTGGAAACTGATGTATGAACGCCTGACTGACACGCATGGGCTTAATAATCTGATATGGGTTTTTAACGGGCAGGATGCAGACTGGTATCCGGGAGACGAATATGTCGATATCATCGCTGAGGACTTGTATACAAAACCGTATGATTATGAGAGCCATTTTAACCGATTTATAAAGGCGCTTGATTATACCGATACGAAAAAGATGATAGGTCTTGCTGAGATCGGAGAGATTCCGGATCCCGATTTGATGTACGAGGATAATGCGTGCTGGTTGTTTTATATCATATGGAATGATGAGTACGTGGTTGATAAGGAAAACAAGAAAATATCTGATAAGTATAACAGCTTAGATCATTTTATTAAGGTGTACGAAAACAGCAGGATCATCACACTGGATGAACTGCCCCGGTTGGATATTTATCCATATAATTAATCGTATTTAAAAATTATCTCATGAAAGCGGGTTGGGTACAAAAGTGAAAAAGGTTATGCTGGTTTTCGGGACAAGACCTGAAGCCATAAAAATGTGTCCGTTGGTCAATGAACTGAAAAGGCGCAAAGGCATCAGCACGACTGTATGCGTGACGGGACAGCATAGAGAAATGCTGGATCAGGTGCTGGAGGTGTTTGATGTTGAGCCGGACTATGATCTTTGCATTATGCAGCCCAAACAGACGCTTTTTGATATCACAACAAACGTGCTTGAGAATATTAAGAACGTTTTAACTGAAGAAAAACCCGATGTAGTTCTTGTGCATGGCGATACATCGACTACGTTCGTCAGCGCACTGGCGTGCTTCTATTTGCAGATTCCCTTGGGACATGTTGAAGCCGGACTGCGTACTTATAATATTTATTCGCCGTACCCTGAGGAGTTTAACAGGCAGGCGGTCAGCTTAATTTCAAAATACAATTTTGCGCCGACGGAGAAAGCAAAGCAGAATTTGCTTGCAGAAAAGAGAAACGCTGACGACATCTATGTGACAGGGAATACGGCTATTGACGCATTAAAGACGACTGTAGCGCAAGATTATTCTCATCCGCTTTTGGATTGGGCAAAGGGAAGCCGATTGATATTGCTGACTGCGCACAGACGTGAAAATTTAGGCAAACCGTTGGAAAATATATTCTCGGCGATCAAAAAGATCGTGGAGGAATTTGATGATATTAAAGTGATATATCCCATACATATGAATCCCGTTATCCGAGAAACGGCAAACAGAATATTTAAAGAAACAGACAGGATCAGCATTGTTGATCCGTTTGATGTGCTCGACTTTCATAATGTTATGGCAAGAGCATATATGGTGCTGACGGACAGCGGCGGAATACAGGAGGAAGCCCCGTCTTTGGGCAAGCCGGTTTTGGTGCTCCGTGACACGACGGAAAGGCCGGAAGGGGTGGAAGCCGGAACCTTAAAATTGGTCGGAACAGATAAAAAGAATCTCTACAATGAGTTTAAAACACTGCTGACTGATGAAAAAGCTTATCATGCGATGAGCATTGCGGCGAATCCTTATGGTGACGGTTTGGCGTCGAAACGAATTGCGGATATTCTGGAGGGCATAGGATAAAACAGAAGGAAACACACATGAAAATATAACCTAAAGTTGTCAATGTTTCTGCCTTGCGATAAAATAAAAAACAATGAATGATGAAGAATGGCGACATCAATTCATCAATCTTAATTCAATTCTCAGATATTTGGAGAAACTATGTATCATTTTTTCAGCTATATGGCGCGGATGAAGCACATCAAGCGCTGGGGTCTCATGCGAAATACGCGTGAGGAGAACATACAAGAGCATTCGCTGCAGACAGCGATGATTGCGCATGCGCTGGCTCTCATCAAAAACCGTATGTTCGGCGGAAGCGTGGATACGGAGCGCGTGCTTGCGCTGGCGGTTTACCACGAAGCAGGGGAGGTTATCACGGGGGATCTCGCGACGCCCATCAAATATTTCAATCCCGAAATCAAGACCGCATATAAGCAGATCGAGCGCGTGGCGGAAGAAAAACTTGTAAACATGCTGCCCGAAGAAATTAGGAAAGATTACGAATCGCTGATTTTGAATCGTGATCAAGAGACCGAACATTACGCCATCGTGAAAGCGGCAGACAAAATCTGTGCGTATCTAAAATGTGTGGAGGAGCTTTCCGCCGGAAATAGTGAATTTGAAAAGGCGAAATACGCGATAGAAAAAACGATTCGGGAAATGGGCAGGCCTGAGGTGAATTATTTTATGGAGACGTTCGTGCCGAGCTTTGAGCTTACGCTGGACGAACTGAACTGATATGGAAACGGTATTGATTACAGGGGCGGCCACGGGCATCGGCAAAGCCACTGTATTATCGTTCGCTGCCGACGGTTATAACGTTGCGGTGCATTACAATAAGAGCGAGCAGGCCGCGCTCAACCTGTGCGCCGATATTGCGCAGCAGGGCGGACGTGCTTTGGCGGTGCGCGCCGACGTATCCGACGCTGCGCAGGTGCAATCTATGGTGAAACGTGTGAATGACGTGTTTGGACGCATCGATGTGCTGGTCAATAACGCCGGGATCGCGCAGAGCAAGCTGTTCACAGACCTGACTGAAGACGATTGGGATACGATGTTCGATGTGAACGTCAAGGGCGTGTTTCACTGCTGCCAAGGCGTGCTGCCCGGCATGATATCACGCAAAGCCGGCTGCATTGTCAACGTGTCGTCCGTATGGGGGCTTGTGGGTGCGTCTTGTGAGACGCACTACAGTGCGGCCAAGGCCGCCGTGATCGGGCTTACCAAGGCGCTTGCCAAGGAGCTGGGGCCGTCGGGCATCCGCGTGAACGCGGTGGCGCCCGGCGTAATCGACACGGACATGATTGCGGGTCTCAACAGCGAGACATGCGATGCGATCAAAGAAGACACACCGCTTTGCCGCCTCGGTACGGCGGAGGATGTCGCGCAGACGATACGGTTTTTGGCGTCGAAAAATGCGGGCTTTATCACGGGACAGGTCATTAGCCCCAACGGCGGGTTTGTGATATAGGGGAGTCTTCGTCTTTGCCTGCCGCATTGACAATGTGGTTGGTGGACGCGTTTAAGTATCCGTGCTCCGCAAATTCCGTTATAGCGGCGCTAAATATATTCTTTCGTTTTTCTTCGGGCAGTGCCTCAATAAAAAAATCGGGTAAAAGTAGTTCCCCGATTCTTTTCGCTGATTGACGGGTTGCGCCAAGCAGAAGTTCTTTTTCCAGATGATCAAGACGGGTTTTGAGCGATTCTAAGTTTTCCGTCATGTTTACAGACCGTTTTCAGTTTTAATAAGCTTTTCCAGCTTGCTTTTTACGCGCTGAAGCGCGTTGTCCACCGATTTGACGCTGCGGTTTAATTCCTCGGCTACCTCAAAATACGATTTACCGTCGATGTATTTTGTGAGTACCTGCATCTCCAACGGAGACAATACTTTGCTCATCTTAGTTTCGATAGAGGAGAAATCCTCACGGCCGATAATGATATCCTCGGGATTTGATATCTTACTGCTGGAAATCACGTCGATCAGCATGCGGTCGGATTCCTCGTCGTATGCGGGCTTGTTGAGCGATACATATGAGTTCAGAGGACGGTGCTTTTGGCGCGTGGCTGTTTTGATAGCAGTGATGATCTGCCGCGTGACGCAAAGCTCCGCAAAAGCACGGAAAGACGTGAGTTTAGACGCACGAAAATCACGAACCGCTTTGTAAAGACCGATCATGCCCTCCTGAACGATATCCTCTCTGTCTGCGCCAATGAGAAAATAGGAGCGCGCTTTGGCACGCACGAAGTTTTTGTACTTATTGAGAAGATACTCCAGCGCATCGCCGTCGTTTTCACGCGCAAGCTCCGCAACGGCCTCATCCGTCATGTCCTCGTAACGTGTTACTGATTCTTTCAATGAAGACGGAGTTGTCAATGTATGTCCTCCTACTTTAAGGCCTATGCTTAGTGTTTCCATTATAACGGTTGTCCTGTTTGGCGTCAAGCAGGACAGATTATCATTTTGATACAATTTATGTGATATCATCAATTATTTGATATGGCGTCGAGATACAGCTTTTTTTTCAGTTCTTTGCCTGAAAGTGTGCTGCGGTGAATGAGCGCGATATGTTTTTCACGCGCCTGACGGATGAGTATTTGAAGCTCGGCAGGGGTTAAACGCATAGAACCCGAGCCAAACACCGAAAGCTGTTCGAGATAATCTGCAGTGACCACCGTGACCGGTTCTTTGCTGGTTTTGGCGATGCGCTGAATATGTGTATCGGCAGTGACGCCGTGAGCGGTAAATATCACATCAATCAGGCCGTATCGCGTTTCGCTGGCGGCGCTTTTCGTACGGTAGCCGTCGAACACGACCGTGATGGATTCGCCCGTGAAGCCGGCATAATCATCGAGCGCGTCGAGCAGAGCCTTGCGCGCATCTTCCAGATTTGACGTATCCAGTCTCCAGGCATATATCACATTATAGCCGTCCACGATCATGAGTGCGTGTCCTGCCTTAACTTTTCATACATAATAACAGCCGCGGCAACTGCCGCGTTGAGCGAGCCCGTCTGCCCTTTCATGGGGATGCATGCAAGAAAATCACAGCTTTCCTTGACAAGACGTGAAAGCCCTTCGCCCTCTGAGCCCACGACAATTGCGATGGCTCCCTTTAAATCGATGCCCGCTATATCATCTCCGTCCATATCCGCGCCCACAATCCAGATATTTCTACTTTTGAGTTCGTCAATGACAGTGCTCAAGTTCGTGACCTTAACCACAGGCAAAACCTCTGCCGCGCCTGACGACGCTTTGTATGCCACGGCCGACAGCGACGCGCTGCGGCGCTTGCCCATAATAACGCCATGTGCGCCCAGCACCTCGGCACTGCGGATAATGGAGCCTAAGTTTCCTTCGTCCGTGACACCGTCTAGTATCACGATAAACGGGGGCTCACCCCGCTGCTCAGCCAGCGAGAGCACGTCTTCAAGTAATGCATAATCCTTCGCCGCGGCGACCGCTACGACGCCCTGATGATTTGCAGGCTTGCCGTCATGCCCGAAAGGCATGCACAAACTATCCAGCTTGCGTTTGTCTGCGCGTACGATGGGGACGCGATGTTGCGCCGCAAGCGTGAGGATCTCGCGCACGCTCGGGTCGTTTAACTCCTTGACCGCGATGACCTTGTCGATCGAGCGGCCCGATTTGATTGCGGCTTTTACCGCGTTTCTGCCATATATAATGTCCATGTGTTAACCTTTCACAATTGATTGCAGCCTTTTGCGCACATCTGAGGCGCGGCCGCATGTTTTTTTGCCTTCACCGCAAGCGCCGCGTACGCAGGATGGGCCTGCTGCGGAGAACAGCGCGGGGGCAGTGGGCAGTGTGAGCTCCAGCATACGCCAAGCGAGCGCACGAATCTCCCACTGGGCGCGGTTGCAGCAACGCAGTGAAAAGAAATGCAGCAGCTCTCTTGCGTTCATGGTTAAGAGCATGCGCGTTTCACAAGCGCCGGGCAGCACAAACCGTGCATCTTCGTTGGATTTTTCGCCTTCGTTGCCGAGCTCTGATTGCCAGTCGTTGTACCAGCCTTGTATCGTCGCCATCTGATTTTCGTATTTTTTAACCGCCTCGTCGCCAAGCTCACGAATAGCGGGCGGAACGATATACCCAAAACCCTTTTTCGCATAGCTTACGTAGCGCTGAGATTGCACTGAAAAGCTCGCAATGCGGTGCCGTGTGATCTGCGCGAGCAGCGTGCGCGACACACCCTCGATACCAAACGTATAGCTCGCGTGCTCGATGGTGGAAAGATGGCCGATGTCCACAATGCGCGAGATGAACGTCGCTGCCGTTTCGCTCGTGAGTCCGTCTTCAATGTCGCCTAAAAGCGACTGGCTGTAGCACAGCTTGGCGGCCATCGCGGTCAGCTTTGCGGCATCGGGCGTATGGGATATGAGCCTTACATTCTGTGTGACTTCAGGCATGGGGTTCCTCCTCCAAAAAGTGCGCGATAATCATGGAAAAAAGCTCATCCAGCCTAAGTGTTTGCCCTGTGAGGTAAAGATACCCGATGACAGCCTCCAGTCCCGTGGCCAAAGAGTAGTCCTCAAAGCTCATGTTTTTGGGCGGCTGGCTTTTGGCGTTTTTTCCGAGACGAAATATATCGTTTTCACGCTTGTTAAGCAACGGAGAAAGCAGCAAAGCCGCCTGCGCCTGCGACCGCGCGTTTACCACGGAAGAAGCGCTCTTGTGCATATCGGTCACACGCCCCTTCTTATTCTTCACAAGATAGCTTCTGATATACAGGTCGTAAACCGTATCGCCAACGTAGGCCAGATTGAGCGCCGACATTTCACGTATCGCGCTGTCGTCAATCGCGCTTAATAGCGAGAACTTTTCATCTGTTTTATCCATTTGTTTGATTATAGCATAGAAAGGCAAAACGCTACAATATAAAGGCAAGGAAAATCGATGAGGGTACAATATTTACGTATGAGTATGCAATTTCAAAGGCGCTTTAGGAGAGCTTGCCTATATCGCACATTAACCTGAAAAACTGCAAATGGCTTAAGGCTTCGTTTTTCTTTTAAACAAGGAAAAAGCCAGAAACGCGATGGCAAGGTAAGCAAGCGTTTTGGGCATCATGAGCATGCCAAGCATGGGAATTTTGTGGACAAAGAAGATCACGGGCATATAGCACGCATATGAAATGAAAATGAATAAACTTACCTTTTTTGCGAGGCTGTCTTTGCGCTTAATGCCACCCGCAAGTAAAAGAGAAGCGACGGTAAGCCCCTGAATCATGAGAGGGATGTTGCGCGCGAGAGACCAATGGGGCAGCATCTCGCTGCCGCCCCATTGGTTGCCGGCGGGCAGCATAATGATAAGACGGATGACGCCAACCGCCATCAGACTCCACCAGATGACGCCGCGTTTCTTATCAAATATCTGCCGCCATATTTCCGTTATGATCAAATAAAAAAACGTGACGGTGACCGCGGTCGCGAAAGAACCATACCCGATAAGGGAAGAGCTTGCTTCAAGGCCCCCTGAAAAATACGCCACCACTCGAAACCCCACATGACCGGTGTCGCCGAGTGCCAGCAGAAAGAACGCCCATATAAACAGCGTGCCGATGCGTTTGTTTTGGGGCAGCAGGTTCGCGCGTTTTCGCAGCATGAGAACGACAAGCACCCAGATGGTCGCCAGATACAGCAAGTCAAATATGATCTCTACCCACATGAGTAATTGTTCTGACATGAATGCACCTCCTTGCAAAAAGCAGGATATTCACTTTCATAATTTGATATTAACATAGAAAAATGATGATTGGTAATAAAAAAATTCCCGGACTGAAGTCAATCCGGGAAAATGAAACTTTGCGATTAATAATTTCTTTTTTGTTGTTCTTTTACGAACTTTTTGGCGTTCTTAATGCCGCCGAAGCCCGCAAACATCGTATCGATTTTCTCTTTTTCGATCTGCTTGGCGTTTAGTCCGTCGTAGCGGGCTTCCTTTTTCAGCTTGAAATAGCTTTCCAACCTTTGTGAGTCAAGCTCGCCGTTTTCTATCGCGGCTTTCACCGCACAGCCCGGTTCAGACTTGTGTGTGCAGTCGCGGAAACGGCATTGCGCAGCGAGAGCATCAATGTCCGCGAAGGCTTTGGCGATGTCTGCCGAATCGACGCCGATTTCTCTCATCCCCGGTGTATCGATCACGATACCGCCCTGCGGCAGCAATATCAGTTCGCGTCGGGTGGTGGTGTGCCGCCCTTTGTCATCGTTTCGTATCTCTGCCGTGCGCAGACGATCATCACCGATGAGGGCGTTAATCAGCGTGGATTTGCCGACACCGGAAGATCCGATAAAAGCCGCCGTCACACCCTTTTTTAAGTATTTCCTAAGCTGTACCAATGATTCAAGGTGTAGTCCGGATGTCAAAAGAACATCTGCGCCAATTGCGATATCGCTCACCTCAGCGAGTTTTTCATCGGCATCGCCGCACAGGTCTGACTTTGTGAGTACAACCACCGGCACAGCGCCGCTGCTCCAAGCGATGGAGAGATAACGTTCCAGCCGCCGAAGATTATAGTCGTTGTTAAGAGCCGAGCAGATAAAAACGATGTCGATATTAGCAGCCACGACTTGTGCATCGCTGCTTTGACCTGCTGCTTTTCGCTCAAATACACTTTTGCGCGTGAGCACATGTGAGATAATGCCGTTGCCGTTTTGGTCGTGAGACCGGTCCAGCATCACAAAATCGCCCACGGCCGGAAAATCGCTCAGACGCTTTGCGTCATATCGAAATTTGCCGGACACCTTTGCGAGAAGCTCGGCATCTTGTGTGGTCACTCTGTATAGCTCTTTGCTCTGCGAGATAACGCGCCCGACCACGCCGCCGCCGTATAAAACGGCTTGCGCCTCAAACTGCGGCGACAGTCCGTATGCTTTTAGTTTTTCCAATTTAACAACCTCCACAATTACTTATACTTCATAAGCACGGAGGTATGGGACAAGTGCTACTTAACACATACCTCCGTATGTGGCACAATCTCCGATATGTTTATAGTCATAAATAATCCCCTTTCCTTGAGACAATACAATCTATTATAACATATTTAAGGATTTACAGCGCAAATTTTATTAAATGAGGGGTGGTATTGGCAAACTGCGCGAGAGAGATTATACTGGTAATATCTAAAGAGCAGGGGGCACATATGCAGAACATCTGTTATGTATCAATTGGGGAACAAGAGAAAATAACCGTCGCTTTTACTGAAGATATGCGTTTGTGGCAGCTTGCGAGAAACAACGGTTTTGATGATACTGTCTGTGCGATGATGAACGGACGGATTGTGTCGCTCACGGATGTGCCCGAGCCAGAGTCCGTGGTTCAGTTTCTTTCCCCGTATGAGAATGAACAGGCATCGCGCGTGTTCCTTCGGGGTGCGACGTTTATGCTTTACCGTGCGGCGCACGAACTGTACCCTGAGCGGCGATTTGTCGTGGAATATATGCTATGCGGCGGTATCTATTGCGAGATGGAGCCGTTTGAGAAGGCGGACATCGAAGCGTTGCAGCAACGCATGGAAGAGCTGGTTTTGGCCGACGACGATTTTGTGCTGCATCTGATGCGCGTGGACGAAGCCAAAAGAATTATGCTGGACGAAGGTCTAAAAGCCAAGGCCGAGCTGTTGAGCTATCGCCCGTTCGACTACTACCGGCTTTATGAATACGGTGGACTGCATAATTATTTTCACGGCATAATGCCAAAAAGCGCCGGGTATTTAAAGGACGCACGGCTTTATGCGTACGGAGAGGGCATGATACTAAAGATTCCCACACCCTATCACGAAGCCAGTGTATCCATCATCGACCAGCCGAAATACGCGGATGTCTTTGAAGAAGCCGAACGGTGGGGCAGGGAACTGTCGGTGTCATGTGTGGCAGATATTAACAACATATTCAGGGAGGGCGGCATGGCGGATTTTATCCGCGTCAATGAAGCGATGCACGAACGGACTATTGCCGATATTGCGCGTATGATCGCGCAGAAGGATCACGTTCGCGTTGTGCTGGTGGCAGGGCCGTCTTCTTCGGGAAAGACAACGTTTGCGACGCGCTTATCAGTGCATTTGAAGGCGCTTGGAAGGCGCTGTCGCCCGATTTCGGTGGACGATTATTATAAAAACAGAGAAGATATTCCTTTCGATGAGCAAGGAAAGCTGGATTTTGAATGTATTGAGGCGCTGGACACACAAAAGCTCGGCGAGGATTTGCAGCTGCTGCTCAGCGGTGAGGAAGCCCAGATGCCGCGTTTTGATTTTCTTACAGGCAAGCGGTTTTGCGAAACGGTGCCCATGAAGATAGATGACGATATCCTCATCATTGAAGGAATCCACGGGCTTAATAACGCACTGACTTTCACCGTACCGGCCGATAAGAAATTTAAGATATTCATTTCGCCGCTGACGACGCTCAATATCGACGGGCACAGCGTTGTCATGCCCGAGGATCTGCGGCTTTTAAGACGGCTTGTCCGCGACAAGCGCACGCGCGGCTATTCATTTTCGCAGACTTTTGCCATTTGGGACAGCGTCAGGCGCGGAGAGTTTAAATTCATATTGCCGTATCAGCATACGGCAGACGTCATGTTCAATTCGACGCTTTTGTATGAGCCGCTTCTGCTCAAAAAACACGCTTACAGCGATTTGAGACGCTTTACACCGGATATGCCGCATTATCCCGAGGCGCTGGATCTGCTAAAGTTTTTAAATTATTTTTTGAGCTTCAGCGATGAGGGGATCGTTCCGCACGCGAGTATACTTCGCGAATTTATTGGGTGAAAAAATTGGTAAAGGCATTTTTTTATAATACCGCCGCCCTTTGCAAAGAATAATTGCAAAAGGAGGCGAATTGAATGAAAAAATTGTTGATTGCAATCATCGTTGTGGTTTTTTTGGGATCAGTGCTTGCGGGGTGTACAAACAGGAACAACAACAATGTCACTCCCACGGGTACAGTTAAGCCGGTTGCACCAACGGCAACAATAATGCCTACGGGCACGCCGACTGTCACAGCACAACCGACGATGACAGCTTCTCCGATGGCCAGCCCCGATATGACGGGCGAAACAATGCCAGATGCGACAGTATCTCCGGCTGGAAGCCCGGAAGCCAATCAGTAAAAAACGATTATAAGGAAGATGCTCATTGCAGGGCATCTTTTTTTATTTGAGCGATGTTGAGAGACAATGTGCTGTAGCTTTTTCTCGGGCGAGTATGCCCTGAAAGGAGAAAGCGATGGATTGGACGCAGATTGTGATTGCAATAGTGGGGCTTATGTTTTCGGCGGTGGTGATACCGTTTGTAAAGGCGGCTTTTGCGTGGCTCAAGGAAAAGACACAAAATGAAGCGCTGTATACGGCACTGGACGAAGCTCAAACGGTGGCGGATCAGGTGGTGGCGGGTCTTAACGCGACGGTGGTAGACGGTCTTAAGGCCAAAAGCGCAGACGGCAGGCTCAGCGCGGACGAAGCGAAAGAGGTGGCGCTAAAAGCGCTCGATATGTTTTTAAGCGATTTGTCGGCCCGCTCGCTTGCAGTGTTGGAAAACAAGGCCGATGACCTTGCGGCGTATGTGGGGAACCTGCTTGAAGCACGCCTGCATTATATGAAGGGGGGGAAATAAGTGGGGCAAAACTGGACAAAGCAAATCGAAGAACAGTATGAGCAGTCTTTAGCGGCACAAAAGGCACAGATCAAAGCCGCATATGATCAAAACACTTCGGCTTATCAAAAAAAGCTCAATGAGGCGGCCGTGCAGTATGGGCAGCTCAAAAACGAGGCTTACGTCAACAACGCGCTTGCCGAACGCACGCGGCGTGAAAACATTGCCAATATGGGATTGTCGGGCGCGGGCAGCACATCGCAGACACTGCAGCAGCGCCACACAGCAGCGCTGCTTGGCACGCTGGGCGACGCCGCACGGCAGCAGCAGGATTACGCGGATAATGTGAACCTTGCGCTTGCCAATCTTTCCGAGAAGTACGGCGCAGATTTGACAAGTGCTGAAGCAAGCAATGCCGCCCAGCGCAACGAAGCGTTGATAAAGCAAAGCCAGTGGCAGGCAGACTATGATATGGACTGGCGCAAGATGCTGCATGATGAGCAGCAGGCCACGTTTGAGCAGGCTTACAGCTTATATTTAAAGCGCCTTATCACCACGGCGCAGTTTCAGGCGATGACAGGGGTTTCTCTTAGGAGATAAAAGCAATGCAGCATTTTTAATATATGAGTGTTATATAACAAATAATTTAAAAACTTTTGACGGAGCTTCAAAGCTTCGTTTTTTTTATGCTGTGTTGATTGCAAATGCAATTGAGGCGCAATTTTTTTCGAAAAAGCGGAACTTACTTTTGCAATTTAGTGCGTTGATTGCAAAAAAGGTTAAAACTATCCTAAAAAACGGACAATACTATTGTATAATAAGAACAAATGTTCTATTATTAAGGTGTAAAAAAGTGTTAAGGCATTGCAGGATGGTGAATGCGCACAAAGGGTTTTACCCATTAAGCTTTCTTGCCTTCTTCTTTCATGGCTTGAGCCAGCTTGATGGCCAGCCGCAGGTCGTCTTGAGTGATGTTACGGTCCTCAATCTCTTTGAGCATCTCCTCGGTAATGACGGGGCTTATATGAGAAGGAGGATTTTCCTGCAGCATCTTGTGATGGCGGCTCTTGGGGATGCCGAGAAGGTAATCGGCAGAACATCCGAGCGCGTCACACAGTTTCTCGAGAACTTCCAGAGAGGGGCGTTTGCGGCCCTTTTCAATCTCGGCAAGAAATGCCTGCGTGATGCCGACGCTTTGCGCAAGCTGTGTTTGTGTGAACCCCTGCAGCTTACGTCTTTGACTGATTTTTTTGGGAAGATCGTTCAACAGAGGATACCCCTTTGCATTATATTTTGGATGATTGATACAAACATAATTATAGCTATAAGCGATAGATTTGTATAGTATAGCTTTAAGCTATTGACTTACTGTCGAAATATGGCTATTTTATAGCTATAAGCTATTATGGAGGTGCGGTATGAGAGTCACGCTGGCAATGCTTCGTGAAGGAGCGAATATTACGCAGACGCATATTTCACAATGCGCGGGTATATCTCAAGGGTATTATTCAGACATTGAATGCGGGGTGCGCTGCCCATCGCCCGATGTGGCTGTGCGTATTGCGAAGGTGCTGGGTATACCCGAAAATGAGATATTTCGTGTTTTTTATGCGGAAGCAAGTATAAGAAGGAGCAGGCGATATGCAGGATAGCGATTTCGATGTTCGACTTCGTGTGCTTGTGGAGGCGATTGGGTTGGTTAAAGAAGCTTATCAAAAAACAAAGGACAGGCGCATTGCGGCAGCGGCTCTGGTACTGACAGAGCTGGCACTTAACGAAGTGGATAAGCTTGGAATAGAAGAAGGAGAGTTTGAAAATGAATGACGACAGATTTAACGGTGAGGTGTTGGAGCCGCCTATGCTGTGTCGTTGTGACGACTGCGGCAGTGCCATTCGGCGCGGATGCGGATATTACGTGTATGAGCAAAAGGCCATATGTGATGCGTGTGCAAGACGGTTTGCGTGGGACGAGTTTTTGGCGCTGTCTAAAAGGCACACTGCAAAACCGACGCATTGGCTGTAATAAGGGGGGAAGAGTGATGAGAGAGGCAGAGAGGTTTTTAAAGGATTATTGGTATGCGACACGCAGCATTGGAAGATTGATGCTGGATTTGTCAGCAGCGCGTCAGGCGTATGAGCAAAGCCTGACTAGCTTGTCCGTATCTGGAGGATTTGTAAAGGCGGCAGGGCGGCAGCGTACCGGACATAGCGCTGTGGAACGCGCGGCGGTGATTGCGGTGGATCAGTTTCACGCTGAGGTGATGAGCATTGAAAAAAGACTATTGCATGAGCGCAGTATATTGTCTCGTATTGAGCAAATGGTTCGTGACGCGGGACTGACGGCGCCCGAGGCCGGTTATGTGCGTCTGCGTTACTTTGAAGGGCGCAGTGTTGAGGCGGCGGCGCAGCGACTATATTGCTCAGCAGCCACATGTGGTCGGCTTCGCGTATCGGCGCTCAGCAAAATCGAATGTGCGATAATCGATAAGAAACCGACCCCGGACACTTGCGCTTGCAGCGGATAAGCGCGATGAATCAAGCAAGTGTTTTAGGGAAAGAATAACAGATTTAATACGATGAGGCGTAGATGATGATCGGAAATAAGGAGAAAGGGACGGAGTATGCGCTGGCATCCTACTGCGTATGACCGTCATCTGATAGATACAAGACTGGCAGAACAGGGGGCTATAGTCCGGCTGCCAGCCTTTTTTGTCTCCTGATTTTGATTTCAGCAAACAGCCAGACGATTAATGGAATGAGTATTTCGAACAAAAGAGCATAGTATTGGTAAGCGTCTATAAACCGAAACATTTCCATCGCGGTTTTGTAGAGGATTTCGCTGATGGCAAGCGCAAGCAAAGACACGGGAATCAGTATCTTCCGGTAATTTGAGATACCGAAAAGATGAGCGAATCCCTTGGCAGCAACAAGCAGGCAAACCGAAATTTTCGTGATGCCGGCGATAATAAAGTTCATGGATATGGTGCCCTCGATGCGCGTGAGAAAATCGCCGATATTGATGATGCGTGCGGCAATATACGAGGGGAAGTATTCAATTTTTATAAGCGCCGGACCTAGCAATTCAATGTTGCGCACCATGACCACAAGCAGAATGAGCACAGCAAAGGCTGTGGCGGATACATAAAGTTTATACGGGTTTGTTTGTCTCTTAATAGAGCCCGCGAGCCCCAAAAAAACCACTGTTTCCGCAAGAGGAAAAGAAAATATCTTCAGAGAGCCTGATGCGATTTTGGATAACTCAGTGCCTAACACAGGTTGTATATTGGAAAAATCCATCTGCTTAATAGACATGACGACGGTAAGGACGACGACAGTGCAAAGGATAGGCAAGGCAATGATTGACCATTTCCCCATAGTTTCAACGCCGCTGGCCGCTAGGAAAGCCGTGACGCCCAGCATGATGATCATTAGCGGCAGCTGTGGTGTTTCCGGCATGGGCATGATTTCGATAAACTGTGAAAAATTGACGACGACCAACGCGCATAAGTGCAGCGCGTACCAGCTCATCAGTACGGTGAAAACGCTGCCGACGACTTTCCCGAAAAGAACATCAAACATTTCGAATATATCCTTGTCGGGATACAGTCGCATAATGCGCGCGTAAAACAGAATAATGGGGATGACACCTAAGAACGCCAGCAGCAACGATATCCAAGAATCCTGACCCGCTTCAGAACTGCCGCCCATCACAATGCTGCTGCCTCCTATAAACAAGACAATCATGCAAAATGCCTGACGCATGGATATCATTTCTTTTTGCATTATGGCCTTCCTTTCCTTTATCCGATGGGGATAATCATTTTGACAATGTTGTATATGGCATTGGAGGGACTTGGCACTGTTATGCCGACAGTGAAAAGAAACAGTATGCCAAAGCTTAAGGCAAGCAGCATGCCGTATACGAGATTATCCTTTTTTCTGCGATGTTGCCAGCCCGGGATATAGTCAAGAAATATAGCACCCGCAAACAGAGCAATGATTATAGCCGTCAGCACAGTTTTTCCTTTCCTACTCCTTAATGGAAGCGGTGTTGATAATGGTTACCTTTGCGTTTATCACCACCTCAAGCTGAGGGAACAGCGCGTCCCAATCAGAGCCGAGCTTTTGCCAAAGCGCGGGATCTGTTTTATAGATCATATTGCCAAAACCAAATATATCTGCACCAAACTCAGACTGTACCTTTCCAATAAGCTGAGCCATCCGTTCCGCCAACGCTTTTGCGGCGTTTTGTTCGAGACGGGAGATATGCTTTTCATCCAGTGCGTCAAAATGCTCTTTGCATTCTGCAAGAAAGACGTCAGTCTCGGGCTCTAGTGTGATGACAAGCTTGCCATCTTCATAAGAAAACGAACGAGTTGTCACGTTTTTATAGATTTCAAGCGTCGTATCGTCTTGGCCTTCTCCGTCAGCCGGAAAGGTGAGCAGCCCGCCTTCTAAATTATCAACAGCAAACAGTAAATATTTTGATTCATCGGAGCTTAAATATCCGGCAAACCTTTGGCCTTTAAACACGGCTGATCCGATGACCTTGGCAATAGTTTCGCCGTTATTATCCACATTGCTTATCGCGGGCAGCGTCAGATCGATGCCTTCGCCTTCCAGTGTATTGTATACTTCATACAGCTGTTTATACGACGTCGATGATGTAATTTTGTTGTCTTCCTCGATATATTTGCTGAGGTCAAAAGCCACAATGGGGCCAACGAGCGTTTCGTAGTTAAGAATTTCCGCAGCTGTTTCTCCGGTAGAGACAACAATCTTTAACGTCTCGCGCATTTCCGCGTCGTGCAGCATCCAGTCGATAATATTCATTAGATCTTCATCGCGAACCATATCCTCGCTTAACACCACGAGCTGCGTATGACCAAAATAGAGCTTGCCAATGATGATTCTTTTTGCGTTTCTGCATGCGTCAAAAAGGGTTTTGCCGCTGGATTCCAGCAGCTTTCCGTTCACGCCTTCCACCTCAACGTTGCCCACAAGATCGACAATTTGAAAGCAGACTTTCATATTGCCGCTTTCTCCGTCTTTATCGATCGCGAAACCGGACACAATGGACATTTCATTGAGCCCTCGGTAGTTCCAGCAACCTCCGCTGAAGATCACACCCAGAAGCACCAAGACGCAAAGCGCTTTTTTAATCATGACGCGTCACCGCCCGGTTGCATGCGTGTTTTGTTTTTGGTAAAGCCTTTGGGACGCAGCAACATTTTTCGCCAAGGCGCACGAAAAAACGTATCCTTGACTTCCTGAAAGCGCAGGTTTCCCGCGGCCATAAGCTGCGGAACGCCAAAAGAGCGCAGATTCAGAATGTGAATCACCGCGGCCGACATGGCAAGGACAAGGCCATAGAAGCCAAACAGCGACGCCGCAAGAAGGAACAGATAGCGAAGAAATATGACGGGGCTGCTGAGCCGCGGTACCAAAAGATTCGTGATGCCGGTGAGAGCCACGATGATGATCATGGGGGCCGCTACCATGCTTGCGTCCACAGCGGATTGCCCGATAACCAGCGCACCCACTATGCTGAGCGCTTGGCCCACATTTGACGGCATGCGCACACCTGTTTCGCGCAGAATATCAAACACGATGAGCATGAGAAACGCCTCTATAGATGCCGGCAGCGGCACGCCCTGCCGCTCTATGGAGATGTTTAACAGCAGCTGGGTCGGCAGCATCTCGTGGTGGTAAGCCACAATTGAAATATATAGCGCCGGCACCACAAGAGTGAGGAAAAAACCGAACATGCGAAGCATACGAGTAAAGGACGTATAATAGAAATTCATGTAATAGTCTTCGCTGCTTTGAAAATTTTCAATAAACAGAAACGGCAGCGTCAGCACTGAAGGGCTGCCGTCCACAATGATCGCAATGCGCCCCTCCAGCAGCCTCGCAATCACTGTATCCGGCCGTTCGGTATAGCCCAAGGTGCGAAAAGGGGATAACTGACTGTCGCTGATAAATTCTGCAATATAATTGGAATCCATTACGCCGTCCAAATCGACCTTATCAAGCCGCCTGTAAACCTCCTGAAGTATTTTTTTATTGACGATATCCTCCATATAGCAGATGCTGCACAGTGTTTTTGTGCGTCTGCCTAAGGTATATGCTTTCATTTTCAATTTGTTGGTGCGAACTCTGCGGCGCAGCATAGACAAATTTGTAATGAAGGATTCCGTAAATCCTTCTTTTGGGCCGTTTAAGACTCTTTCGTTTTCGGGCTCGGATATTGATCTGGTTGTGAAGCTTTGTGTGCCGAGAACCAAGGCTTGCGCCTCGCCGTCTGTTAACAGCACCGTGTCCCCATAGCTGATTGCTTCCACGACGCTTAGCAGGCTGTTTGTTTGCTCAATATCAGGTATCTGAATCACTTGTTCTTTAAGAGTGGCGATCAGATTACTGCTGTCTTCCAAAGTCATTGAGGATGACAGCGGTTCGATGATGTTTTCACCGATATAGGCTTTATCCACAACGCCGCAGCTGTACGCAATGCAAAAACGAAGTTTTTCATTATGGTCGTTTTTAATATACTTTGTTTTAAACACCTGAACATCTTGAAAAAGATCGTTAATGACTGCCATATTCTCTTTTAGTGAACTGACCAAAACGGCATTGTTAATATCCTCATTAAAGCCTTTAATTGCCTCGTCTATGACTGCCTGCTTTTTTTTCGAGGAAACAAACATGGTATTCTCCTTAAATTAATATCACCCTTTTTATTATCCAAAAAGAGCTTTGTATTTATGCAAGATAACGAAAACTAAAAATACGATGAGTCAGGATGTGACACAACGCAGGTTAATGAATATATATAGTGGTAGGGGGTGAGATTTATGTGTAATCGGTGTAATTGGGGTTGTCGATCGTGGAGCCGCGGATGCTGCGGCTGGAACTGTGGCTGGAACTGTGGCTGGGGCAGAGGCTGGGGCGGCGGCTGGCGCTGATAAATCGTACCGAATATCGGCAGTCTGGTTGGCTCACTAAGGCTCGCCTTCGGTGGCGGGCCCTACATTCTCTGAGTTAAAGGGTTCTTGCCCCCCCTTTTTTTTTAAACTTCGTACATGCCGGTTTTTTATTCGTCCGCTTTTGGTTCTTTTTTTCTTTCTTTGTTTTTTTGTTCCTTTTCTTCTTGTTGTTTTCTTATGCGGGATAGCGCAAAGACGACACAAAATAGCCGCAGGCTGATGGGAAAGGATACGCTGATGTTTGGTTCATCACCAAGCGGCTCATTCTGAAGCCCTATATATGCGGCGATGCGCTGATTAGGCTGCACTTCTTTTTTTGATTCCTCTTTTGCCTTTTCTCCGTCTGGCTCCATACAGCACCCTCTTATTGTCCCTGCTTTGTATTAATTTATGCGTGTCACTTTGCAAATTAGCACGACAAAAAAACCTTGATGTTTTTTGCGAAAAGATTTGTGATTTTCTGATATACATTCGCACCAATGGTCGCATATGAATATATATATGAGTAGGGGGGTGACACTCATGGACTATGGATATTCTCATTGGCCGGACGAAAAAGACGGCAAAGGTGACGCGTATTGCGGCGATAAATCAAACTGGGACGGCTTGAGCTGCTGCTGTTGTCATGTGCTGTGGGATGGAGACGGCAAGAAAGACAAGAAATGCTGCTGTGACGACGGAAAGAAGAACTGGGACAGCAAGAAATGCTGTTGTGACGACGGTAAAAAGGACTGGCACAGCGAGAAATGCTGTTGTGACGACGGCAAGAAGGACTGGGACAGCAAGAAATGCTGTTGTGACGATGGCAAGAAGGACTGGGTCGGTTGCTATCCTAGCTGCCATAAAAGGCGCCGTTGTTGCTGCTATATGTGCCGCTGCTGCTATTGGAACTGCTAAAGCCATGGGCTTCGGTTATCTGAAGTCATGAGAACAGGCTCGCCTGTGCGGCGGGCCGTACATTCATTGAGTGTGCCCCTTTTAAATATATTGAGCTCACCCTTTACAAAGCCGCCTCCCACAAGACGGAATTTTGCTTATCGGACGGCGGCTTTTCCTAAAGGTGTGGGCTGCGCGGGCAAAGCCCGTCTTGCCACGAATTATATTTCCAGCTTTTTTGATAGTCGGAGGCGGCCGTGAGGCCGTCTTCTTGCTGTGTAACAAACGGATAAGGATCGGAGCCCCCCCTACGGCAAAACGCGTCTGAGGTAGGGCGCGGTTCCCACGTTGGACTGAGAATCGGCATGCGCAACGGCGGGCGGGCACAGAGACCCGCCCCTGCGGCAAAACGCCTCTGACGTAGGGCGCGTTTGCATTATGGGTATGTCAAGGCATCTTTTATTGCTTTGAGTATGGCTTTGCTGCTGTAAGTGGCGCCGGAAATGGTATCTACTTGAAGTGATTGCGCCTCTAAGACCATATTGGGTATCACTTTTGCTCCAGCACCTTTTCCGTTCTTGTGCTCAATGAGATCAATGCTCTTAATTGCGTGGTTTTCCACAGCAACTTTAACCTTAACAGAGACGGGGAATACGCTGCAGCTGCCTTCGTAAACGCCGTCGGATATCTTGGATAGGTTAACATCCGAAATTGATTCCGAGGCCAAAAGGTTCAGAGTCGCTTCTATAGAGGAAACCATGATAACGGCAGTGACAGCCATGACAACAACAATTGATACTATGATAATCCAAACTTTGTGAGCTTTCTTCATGGCTATTCTCCTAAAACTCGCTCAGTTTTTTTACCACATTTGCGATTTTCTCCTCGCGCTTTTTTGACCCCCAGTTGACAATGCCTGTACTGGTCGGAACGGCGCCCTTTGCTTCGCATACATTTTTCATTTGACCGATTGTACGGTTGCCGCCCAACCATGCAAAAGGCAGCTGCTGTGTCACGAAACAGCCTACTTTTTTGCCTTGCAACGTGGAAAGCTGCGCCAGATAGACCGTCATTGCGGGCGTGAGTGAAAAGCCTCTGACGGGCGCACCGAAAACAAGCGCATCATATTTTCCGACATCAGGGATATCTTTTAGCTCAACCGGACCTTGCGCAGAAGGATCTTCGTTAACGGCCGAAACCCGTTCAAGGGTCGCCGTATGCCCTTTTGCGGCAATTGTGTCTCTGAGTTTCTCCGCCACGCTTAATGTGTTGCCTGAGTATGAGTGGACAATTATTCCAACTTTCATTTTTCAATTACCTTTCTGTTAAATACAAAATCTATCATCATACCCATTTCACCGACAGCTGTTTCTAGGTTTGAATCTGTGTTGCCGGAAAAATGAAGCATTAACAAACCGTGTACCACATAGACGAAAAGCCTATAAGCCAAAGGCACATCTTCTTCACGCAGCTTGCAGGAGAGTACAATGAATTTAAATGTGTCACGCATTGCTTTATCAAAATCTACCTCATAGGGGCTTCTTTGCAAGCCCGGCGCGGTGATACTATGATTATAGAAAAATCTAAACGCATTTGGATGGTCAAAGTAATATGACATATATATTTCATATGTTTTTTTCAGTCCGGCTATATCTTTGGGAACATCGGTGACAGCTTCTTTCATCCAAGAGAAAACATCATTAACCAAACTCAACTTTGTATGCCATAGCAGGCTGTTCAAGTCTTCGAAGTAGTTGTAAAGCGTGGCATAAGAATAGCCTGCACGTTCTGCTACGCTTCTGACAGTAATGCTTTGTACACCATCCTCACTGATGATCTCTTTAGCCGCATTCAAAAAATACTCTTTGATACGGTCTCGTTTTAGCTGTCGTTTGTCTTTTGTCATAGCTCTCCAGATCCTATTATCAAAATTCAAAATAATTAACAAAAGTATAATAATTAAACTAAGTTAATATTACCACTGTTTGTAAAAATGTCAACTGTTTTATTTTCTGATGTATGTCTTCGATTTATAATGACACAATAAAAGGCGAACACGGAGCGGCTATGGGAAAGGGGAGAAAATTTCGGCCACATTATCATTCGCAAATAAAGAAGCAGCCCGCATTACAGGCTGCTTCTTTAGCTGGGGTTGTATTCTATTTTCCGTAGTAGGCTTTTTTGTAGATGTCCGCAAGCTCACTGACGAGCGGATAGCGCGGGTTGGCCGTGGTGCACTGATCCTCAAACGCGCGCTCCGAGAGGGCTTCAAGCTTGTTCAGAAATTCCTTTTCATCCACGCCTGTTTCCGCGATCGTCATGGGGATGCCAAGGTCTTTCATGAGCTTTCTGACTTCCTTGATAAGGTTGGCAATCTGATCTTCTTTGGTGTCACCACCGAAGCCTAAATATCTGGAAATCTGTGCATAGCGCTCGTCCGCGACGAATTTGCCGTATTTGGGGAATATTGCGAACTTCGTGGGCGTCTGTGCGTTGTACGCGATGACGTGCGGCAGCAATATCGCGTTGGCGCGGCCGTGCGGAATGTGGTATTCGCCGCCCAGCTTGTGTGCCAGCGAGTGGTTGATGCCCAGAAACGCGTTGGTGAACGCCATGCCCGCGATGCACGATGCGTTATGCATCTTTTCACGCGCCAAAGCATCTTCGGGGTCGTTGTACGATCGGCGCAGATATTTGAATACCAGCTCGATCGCTTTGATTGCAAGGCCATTGGTATAATCCGAAGCGAGTATCGAGACATATGCTTCAATCGCGTGGGTCAGCACGTCCATGCCGGTATCCGCCGTGATGGATTTTGGCATCGTGCGTACAAACTGTGGGTCGATGATCGCCACATCCGGCGTGAGCTCGTAGTCCGCGAGCGGATACTTCACGTTGCCGTTCTTTTTATCGGTAATCACCGAGAACGACGTCACCTCAGAGCCCGTGCCCGATGTGGTGGGTATCGCGACAAGCTGCGTTTTTTTGCCGAGGTTCGGGAAAAGAAACGCACGCTTGCGGATGTCTAAGAACTTAAGTCTAAGGCCCTCAAAATCCGTTTCGGGATGTTCAAAGAACAGCCACATGCCCTTTGCCGCGTCGATGGCGCTGCCGCCGCCCAGCGCGATAATCACGTCGGGATTGAATCTATTCATGGCGTCAACGCCGCGCATGATGGTGTCGACGGACGGGTCGGGCTCGACATCCGCGAATATCTCGCTGTGGCAGTATTTATCGCGCTTGCGCAAGTAGTGCAGCACTTTATCGACGTATCCTAATTTCACCATCATGGGATCTGTCACGATAAACGCCCGGCTGATGCTCGGCATCGACGCCAGATACTGCACGGAATTATTTTCAAAGTAGATCTTCGGCGGAATCTTGAACCACTGCATATTCACCCTCCTCTGCGCGATGCGCTTCTTATTCAGCAGATTGATGGACGAGATGTTGGACGTGGTCGAATTGCGTCCGAACGATCCGCACCCGAGCGTTAATGATGGGGTGTTGGTGTTGTAGATATCGCCGATGGCGCCCTGTGAAGACGGTGAATTGACGATAACGCGGCCCACCTTCATGGCTTCGCCGTATGCGACGGTTAACGCTTCGTCATTCGCGTGAATCACGGCGCTGTGGCCAAGGCCTCCAAGCTCAAGCATTGTGTTCGCATGTTCGAAGCCCTGTTTTTCGTCTTTTGCCACAAAGTACGCAAGCACGGGGGAGAGCTTTTCCAGTGACAGCGGATACTCAAGCCCCGGTTTTGCCAGTTTGACCAGCAATATCTTTGTATCGACAGGCACTTTGATACCTGCTTTTTCGGCAATCCATGCGGCGGTTTTCCCCACAACCTCCGGGTTGACTGCCATTTTTGCGGGGTTAATGACGTATACCGCGAGCTTGGCGGTATCCTCTTCACCGAGGAACACACAGCCGAGGCGCTTCATCGTGGCTTCAAACGCAGCGGCAATGTCTTTATGCACAATAGCGGCCTGTTCAGACGCACAAATCATGCCGTTGTCGAACGTTTTGGAAATGATAAGGTCGGTGCAGGCGCGCTCCACGTCCACATCCTTGTGAATGTAGCAGGGCACGTTGCCTGGGCCCACGCCGAGCGCCGGTTTGCCTGCGCTGTACGCGCTTCTTACCATACCTGAGCCGCCTGTGGCGAGAATCAGAGATACGTTGGGGTGGTTCATCAGTGCGTTCGTCGCTTCGATAGACGGCGCCTCGATCCACTGAATCAGGTGTTTGGGTCCGCCGTGCTTCACGGCTGCGTCACGCAGCACCTTTGCAGACTCCAAGGAGCATTTCTGCGCCGACGGATGGAACGCAAAGATAATCGGGTTGCGCGTTTTTGCGGAAATTAGCGCCTTGAACATCGTGGTGGATGTCGGGTTGGTTACGGGCGTGACGCCTGCGATAATGCCGACGGGCTCTGCCACCTCCACATAGCCCTCAAGCTCGCTTTCATCCACGATACCCACAGTTTTTTGATCCTTAATGCTGTTCCAGATATACTCGGTCGCGAATATGTTTTTGATGACCTTGTCTTCAAAAACGCCGCGGCCTGTTTCCTCCACTGCCATTTTGGCAAGACGCATGTGGTTATCGAGCCCAGCGAGCGTCATGGCGTGCACCATGTCGTCAATCTGCTGCTGATCCATCGCCATATAGGCTTTCAAAGCGTCGTTCGCATTTTTGACCAGTCCGTCAATGACGGCGTTTAAATCTTCCGCTTTCTTTTCGGTAGCCATCGCTTTGTACTCCTTGATAAAAATTTTATTTTAAACCTTTTCGGGGTTTAATGTTTCCATACATCAGAGCGGCTATGCGCTCTTGGTTGTGAATCATTTCACAATGCAATTATAAAAGATTGTGAAAAGAATGTCAATATATTTTTATCGATAAAATAGTATTTTTACATTATTTTTAAAAGCAGGTGATTCAAAAGATTGACGGATAACAAACGTTAGCTTTATCCGATTAAAGGTCACGCAATCCGGAGGCTTTTAGGAAAAATGATCCGAGGTTTAATGAGCTTTGTCTTTATGTTTATTATAAAAGACGAAAAACAGACGGATTATGCTCAGATGGAAGAGTTATGAAGCCTATGATGATTTATCTCATATGAGTCCAAAATCGTTTTTAGTATTATAGCCGTTATGTCTGTTCTTGTTTGAGAACTGAAACCATATACTGTATAATGTTGATGTCATTATAAACGATAAAAGCCTTAAAGGGCGGGAAGAGCAAGTAAAGTACTTGGTATTGTGGGCGGCGCTGTGTCGCTGCTGGGCGCACTGCTTTGCATTATCATCGGCATCATATTCATGACGACGGACATCGGGATTTTCACGGAATTGATTGACAACATGTATATGGATAGGGCTTTGCATCCAGCGTGATAATGAACTGGACGGCAGGCATATTAGGTATTTTGCTGATTGTCATTGGCGTGCTTAATGCGGTCGGTGGTGTGCTTGGTTTGGTTGGCGGTTTAATGGTAGACAAAAAGAATGTGACGGCAGGTGTGCTGATGATCGTGTCGGTCGGTATCAGTCTGCTTCTTTCGGGAAATTGGCTCACAATGATACTGTGCACACTGGGCGGCATCTTCGCGCTTGTGAAAGAAAAACCGCCGGTTTCTCCGTTGCTTCAGCCGCCCGTACAATAACGAATAGAGGCTTGCAAGTGCATTTTCAAACCAAATGCCCGTGGCTTAAAGCTCGCGGGCATTTTCATATAACTGTACAATTTCGTTTTTCCCTGTGAACCGGTTGACGGATACGGCGATAGTGGCGATGCCGATGAGACTTAAGCCAAGGCGCGTGAACGTGAACAGCGGCCCCATGGCAGACAGTTCAAACAGCACCATCGGCACTTTGGTGGTAGACCATGCACCAAGGAACAGCAGCACGTTAGTGAATGTGGCACCTTTTTTCATGAAAATTCCCGCGACAGGAAAAGCGGCGTACAGTGGGCCTGCAGCTGCGCTGCCGAGCAGCAGCGCGAGCGCGGCGCCTTTAAACCCTGAGCCTTCGCCCATGAAACGTACCATCGTTTCTCGCGGTATCCAGACATCAAGCAACCCGAGCAGCACAAATATCGGCGGTATCACAAGCAGCATTTGCTTGAAACCCGAGATTGTTGACGAAAAAGCTTCTTTTCCCACGCTCGGAACGAATATGACCAGAGCCGCCAGCCCGACGACCGCGGCGAGCGGCGATATGTATCGCTTCAGCCGTGCTTTTAAACTCATATTCTTATTCATATTTCACCCATGACCTTTCCGATGACAAAAGCGACGGCAAGCGCGAACAGCAGCGCAAAGGCATTACGCAAAAGCGCTGTCTTTTTGCCGAAATATTTAAATTCTACGGGCAGCGTGACCGTTCCCACCATCATCAAAGAAGACACAAACGCACCAATCTGCATGTATCCGGCACCGGAAGAGAGCAGCAGCGCGGCTGTGGGGAATGCCACAAAGCCCGGCATCAGGGTAATGGCGCCGATCAAGGTTGCTAAAGTTACGCCGAGCCATCCCGATTCCGCCCCGATAATGACGGCAATGGTCGCAGGGTCGAGCAGAGCCAGCGCCACGCCCACAAGAATCATGATGCCGATGAGCTGCGGCAGTATGTTTTCAAAGGCGCGCCAAGCCTTAACAAACGCCTTTTTTGTCTTTTCTTTGCTTTTTATGAATGAAAAAATAGTTAATCCCACTGCGAGTGAATAAAAAATAATCGTATCGATACCCATTGAGTCATCCTCTTTCAGTTGCCCTTTTTAATTGTGAATAAGCATCAAGCAGCTTGCTTATGCGGTTCCGCCTTTCTTGCAGCACATTGGCCCACTCATCGAGAGCATCACGCCCCTGTGTTGTGATGCAATATACACGACGTTTGGGGCCCTGCCCGCCGCTTTCCCAATGAGAAAGCACCCATCCGTTCTGTTCCATTTGACGCAGCGTGCGGTAAAGCGTGCTGATATTGAGCTCTTCATCGGTAAAACCGAAGTTCTTAAGCTCTTCGGCAAGCGAATAGCCATGACGTAACTGTTCGGATTTTTCATCACAGAGCAAAGCGAGAAGGCAGACCTCCATAAACCGATGCATAGGATGACAGAATTTGTGCGGCATGCGACGCTCCTCAACTATATTCATACATTCTATATACAAATCGTATATAGTGAGTAAGCATATACTAGCGCAATAAGAAGGCATATGTCAAGTGGCAATGCCTGGATTTTTTTGATTGGACACAATAATGGATAAGAGGCAAGCACGTTTTACTGTTTCGTTGGCTGCCGATTATATGTGTATTCCGTTGGAGGCGACGGTTTTTGAAAACCAATGCGCAGAATCTTTGAGAATACGGCGCTGAGTGGGATAGTCGATATAGATAAGGCCAAAACGTTCGTCATAGCCGTTGTGCCATTCAAAGTTGTCCGTCAGACACCAGTGAAGATAGCCGGTGATGGGGACGCCATCATCGCAGGCTTTGCGAAGTGCGATTAAATAGCGGTGCAGAAAATCAATGCGGTCGGGGTCGTGCACTTGACCGTCTAAAAAAATGCGGTCGTTGCAGGACTGGCCGTTTTCCGTAATCATCACGGGCAAACGGTATCGGTTGTATATAAAGCGCGGACCAAACCTGAGCACCTCGGGCGTGACAGGCCATTTCATCGCGGTGCGCGGAAACCCCTGATACTTTTCAATTTCTTCGCCGTTTTCATCAACCAGCCGTCCGTTATATATATTCAGGCCGATAAAATCGATGGGCTGTCTGATGATTTTCCAATCTTCGTCGGGAACTGACGCCGCACATTCTTTAAATCCTCGAATGTCGCATTCGGGATATCGGCCCAGAATCAGCGGATCGAGGAACAAGTTGTGCGAAAACAGCCAGTCGTCTCCGGTAATCACAAAGGTCGATTTTTCCGCCGCGGCGCAGAGCATGGGGGTGTCGTCGCAAGGATAACACAGCCGTCCGGTGGAAGCAGAACCAATTTTGACGGAAACGGGGCTGTTTTCCCGCAGCGCTTTGATGGAAAGCCCCTGTGCAAGCAGCGAATTGTGTAAACACGAGAATACACCCTCGATGGGAAGCCGAAGACCCGGTGCATGGATGCCGCGTTCAAACCCGAGGCAGACAAAACATTGCTGTTCATTCAATGGAATATATGTGTTTACGCGCCCTGCAAAATGATGTGCTACGGTGGCCGAATATTCTTCAAATGCGTAAATGGTGTCACGGCTGAGCCATCCGCCTTGCCTGTGCATTGCGGATGGCATATCCCAATGATAAAGAGTGATTATGGGCTCAATACCGTTTTCCAGCAGCTTATCAACAAGTGCGTCGTAGAAGTCAAACCCTTTTTTATTGACAGAGCCGCGTCCTTGGGGAAGTATGCGCGGCCAGCTCAACGAGAACCGGTATGCTTTGAGGTTGAGCTGTTTCATGAGCGAAACATCTTCGTCCACATGGTGGTACGCATCACAGGCAATATCGCCGGTGCCGTTGTTGGTGATTACCCCTTGCAAACGGCAGAAATCATCCCAAACGCTGCGGCCTTTACCGTCCTCGTTAAAAGCGCCTTCGGTTTGAAAAGAGGAACTTGCGGCACCCCAGATAAAATCTTTCGGAAACGTCATCAGATAAACACCTCGACATGATATTCTGATTTACCGCTTTTATACGGTATCACGCTGCCCTGAATAGGCACGCCGTCTACCAAGATATCCAGTGATTTCTTTCTCTCGTTGTGAACGGTGATGGTGTATTGAGCGCCGCGAAACAGCCTTTTTACCGTGTAACCGCTGATCTCGGCGGGCACACACGGGTTAATCATCAGCCCGTCATAATGCGGCGTAATGCCAAGCAGCGCCTGGCTGACGCACACGAACGACCACGCGGCCGTGCCGGTAAGCCAGCTGTTTTTGGCTTCGCCGTATCGAGGGGCATATCGGCCCGCGATCATCTGGCTGTACACATACGGTTCCGTTCTGTGAATATCGCTAAACTCTTCAACATAAGCGGGGCAGGAGCGTCGATATGTGTCGAACGCTTCATCGGCATGGCCAAGCTGCGTTTCCGCAACGGCTACCCACGGATTGTTGTGGCAAAACACAGAGCCGTTCTCTTTATAAGACGCAGGGTAGCTTGTGATTTCGCCGAGTTCCTTGTGATACTGCGAATAGCAGGGCGCGAGCAGCTCGATGCCGAAGTCGTTGAGCAGTCGTTTCCTGACAGAAGCAAGCGCGCGCTCAGCATATCCTTCCTCAATACCTATACCCGCCATTACACAAAAACCCTGAGGCTCAATGAATATCTGACCTTCTTTGCATTGATGGCTGCCGACTTTGTTTTCAAAGGCGTCGTATGCACGCAGGAACCATTCGCCGTCCCAGGCGTGCTTAATCACGGCTTTTTGAATGGCATTCACCTCGCGCAGCACCGCTTGCGCTTCTTCTTTGGACCCGTAATAGTGACATAATTCGGCATATTCTTTGGCATACTTCACAAAAATACCTGCAATCAGCACGCTTTCGGCCTTGCCGCTTTCAAAGTTGGCCACGGTCTGAAAGCTTTCACCGGGCTTTTCGGAAAAGCAGTTCAGATTGAGGCAATCGTTCCAGTCCGCACGGCCAATCAGCGGCAGACCATGCGGCCCTTTATGCGTCACGGTATAGCTGATGCTGCGGCGCAAATGCTCAAACAGCGGTTTTTCGGTGCCCGGCTGATTGTTGAACGGTACTAGTTCGTCAAGAATGTCCGATTTGCCTGTTTCCCGAATGTAAGCCGCGGTACAGGCGACCAGCCAGAGAGGGTCGTCGTTGAAACCGGTTCCCACATCGGCGTTTCCGCGCTTGGTGAGCGGCTGATATTGGTGATAGGTGCTGCCGTCTTCAAACTGAACGGCGGCGATATCGAGTATGCGTTCTCTG
The DNA here is from genome assembly GCA_003249555.1 of Clostridia bacterium. Taxonomy (GTDB): domain Bacteria; phylum Bacillota; class Clostridia; order Christensenellales; family SZUA-584; genus SZUA-584. The sequence continues at coordinate 51,790 of QKIQ01000057.1, forward strand.
GCGCGTTCCGGAACAAGATGAACGAACCCGAGCAAGTCCTGACAGCTGTCTCTAAAGCCCATGCCACGCCCCACGCCGCTTTCAAAATAGCTCGCGCTGCGGCTCAGGCTAAACGTTACCATGCATTGATACTGGTTCCAGATGTTGACCATGCGGTTAAGCTTTTCATTGGGGCTGGTGATGTAAAAACGCTCAAGAAGCTGTGTCCAGTTATCCTTTAATGCCTGAAAAGCGGATTCGACTGCGGCCGAGTCGGCATAACGGGCAATCATGGTTTTGGCTTTGTCTTTTTTGATGATACCTTTGCTTTCCCATTTATCGTTCTGATCGTTTTCCACGTAACCTATAATAAATACAAAGCTCTTTTCTTCTCCCGGGGCAAGCGTTATATCAACGCGGTGGCTTGCCATGGGTGCCCAGCCGCTTGCGACGCTTAAACCGCTTTTGCCCATCAGTACCATTCTTGGCGCTTCCCACGAACCGAAACGCCCAAGAAATGCTTCCCTGTCGGTATCAAAGCCGCTGACAGGGGCGTTTACGCTGTAAAATGCGTAATGGTTACGGCGCTCACGGTATTCGGACTTATGATAAAGCACGCTGCCTTCAGTTTCCACCTCGCCGATGCTTAGGTTGCGCTGGAAGTTCTGCGAATCGTCCACAGTGTCCCACAGGCACCATTCGATGGCACTGTAGAGCTGTATGCTTTTCTCATTTTGGCTTGTGTTTTTGAGTGTCAGCTTATTGACCTCACACGTATCGTTGAGAGGAACAAAGCATGTGAGTGTGGCACAAAGCTCATTTTTCGTGCTTTCAATGATTGTATAATTAAGCCCATGACGGCACTTGTAGCTGTCGAGCGCTGTTTTGCATGGTAGAAAACCAGGATTCCAGAGTGTGTCGCTATCTTTTATATAGTAGTGACGGCCGTCCTGATCGTAGGGTACGTTATTATACCGGTAACGCGTGATACGGCGAAGCTTGGCGTCCTTGTAGAAACAATACCCGCCCCCTGTGTTGGAAATAATGCTGAAAAAATCGTTGTTGCCGAGATAATTAATCCAAGGAAGAGGTGTGGCAGGCGTTTCAATGACATATTCTCTTGCTGTATCGTCGAAATGGCCGTATTTCATGGTGTTGGTCTCCTATGTTATTAACATGTAATAAACGAAAACGATTACGCTTTATATGAGTTATTCTATACAATGCTATTCAAAAAGTAAAGATGTTTATTAAAAAACGAGACAATTCCTATTAAAAAACCAATAAATGGGCTTAAAATGACAAACATACTCGTTATTTTATGATTAACACCCCTTGACTTTACAGGAAATGATGCTATATAATTAATCAAGCGAAAACGATTAAGAAGAAAAGCTTGCATATTAACCGGTAGATCGTTGATGATTATGGCGAAAACGTGTATAATTCGACATAAAACGTTTTCGAGGAGTATCATAATATGGTGACAATTAAAGATGTATCAAAAAAATGCGGGGTTTCCGCCGCAACTGTCAGCAAAGCGCTCAACGGTTATTCGGACATTGGGGAAGAAACAGCAGAATACGTGCGCAGTGTGGCCAAAGAAATGGGCTATCTGCCCAATGCGACGGCGCGTGCCCTCAAGACCAACCGCTCAAACAATCTCGGTGTGTTGTTCATCGATAAGACGCAGAGCGGCTTGACGCATGAGTATTTTTCATCTGTGCTAAACAGCTTTAAGGTGGAAGCGGAAAGACACGGTTTTGATATTACATTTATCAGCAAGAATATCGGACAGTTTAGGATGAGCTACTATGAGCACTGCAAATACCGCAATTGCGACGGCGTGGTGGTTGCGAGCGTCAACTTTAAAGATCCGGACGTGATTGAACTTGTAAACAGCGAGATACCCACCGTCACGATCGACCATGTTTTTGACAACAGAACAGCTATATTATCAGACAATGTAGAGTGTGTCTGTCAAATGGTACGCTATCTGTATGACTGCGGTCACAGGCACATCGCGTATATACACGGCGAGGATACATCGGTTACACAAAAACGCCTTGCCAGCTTTCATAAAACATGTAAAGAGCTTGGTATCGACCCGCCCGACGAATACGTCAAGCAGGCGATCTACCACGATCCCAAGGTCAGCGGCCTTGCCACGCGTGAGCTTTTGGCACTGCCGGTACGGCCTACGTGCATCATGTATCCCGACGATTTTTCTTTCATCGGCGGCATGAATGAGATTGAACGCCACGGGCTTGAGATTCCAAAAGACATCAGCGTTGTAGGGCATGACGGCATCTATTTATCTCAAGTGCTGCGCCCTCGCCTTACCACGATTAAGCAGGATACGCAAGCGCTGGGGCGGGAAGCGGCTGCGAAGCTGATCGAAGCCGTTGTGTCGCCAAAAACTTTCATTCCGCAGCAGATAATTGTACCCGGGCATATTATTGAAGGCAAGTCGGTACAAAAGCTGAACAGCACAATCAGTATTGTTGATCTGTAAAAAACGGTTCTCATATAGAACCTATGATAGATTTTTATATTTGGCATACGTAAAACTTCCACGTATGCAATAAAAAAGGAGGAGAAATATGAGAACTTTTAAAATGCTGATCGTCAGCATGGTTGCTTTGGTTATGCTGGTTTCGCTGGCTGCTTGCGGCGCCCCTGCAGAACAACCGTCGGATTCCGCTCCCGCTGAATCTAAATCTGCTGAGCCTGTTGAAGAGCCGACCGAAGCGGCGACTGAGGAAGCCCCTGCCGATACAGGGACGGTGCTTAATATTTATTGCTGGAATACGGAGTTTCAGGACAGATTCAAAGCCTTTTTTGAAGAAGAAGGCCTTGTCCCAGAAGGTGTTACAGTCAACTGGCTGATCACGCCCAGTGACGGCGGAGCCTATCAGCAAAAATTGGATGAAGCGCTGCTTGCTCAGGAAAGCGCAGCTGCTGACGACAAAGTTGACCTGTTCCTTATCGAAGCGGATTATGCGCTTAAGTACATCAACAGCCCTTATGCGGCTGACGTCTATGGCGACGTTGGTCTTACGGAAGCGGATACTGCCGATATGTATCAGTATACAAAGGATATCTGTACAGATTCAAACGGCATCCTCAGAGGCGTTTCCTGGCAGGCATGCCCGGGCGGCTTGATTTATCGCCGTTCCATAGCCAAAGACGTGCTGGGTACAGACGATCCCGAGGAAGTACAAAAAGCGCTGGACAGCTGGGAGAAGTTTGACGCTGTGGCCGCCCAAGCCAAGGATAAAGGATATTATATCACATCTGGCTTTGTAGCCACATACCGTACGTTCTCCAACAACGTGTCGGCTCCTTGGGTAAACGAAAACGACGAAATTATTTTTGACCCGGCTATCAAACAGTGGATTTCGCAAGCCAAGAATTATTTGGATAATGAATACACACTGCCGTATGGCATATGGGACACGGAAAGCTTCAACGAAGCGAAGGAAGACGGCAAGGCCATGTGCTATTTCGGACCCGGCTGGTTCTTCGATTTCTGTCTGATGCCGGCAACACTGGCAGACGCCGAAGCTGAGAAAGCTCCCGGAAACGGCAGCTATGGCGATTGGGGCCTTGTGAAAGGACCTCAGGGCTTCTTCTGGGGCGGCACGTGGCTTTGCGCGGCTGCCGGTTCGGATAATATGAACCTGGTTCGTGAGATCATGCTGAAAATGACTTGCGATAAGGAGACCCTTGTGGAAATCACCAATAAATATGCTGACTTCACAAACAGCATTCCGGCAATGGAAGAGATCGCTGCCAGCGACTACGCTCATCCGTTCCTTGGCGGACAGAACCACATCGCCGTGCTGCTTGATAGCGCACAGAGTATCGATATGAGCAACATCACCAAGTATGACCAGCTGCTCAACGAACCATTGCCCGCTGCGTTTAAGGACTATTTCCTCGGAACAATCACAGAAGAAGAAGCTTACGAAAACTTCTACAAAGCTGCGATTGAATCTTATCCCAATCTAAAGAAACCCGAATAAAAACGATCCGTTTGCTGCGGCAGAGCGTTATTCGCTCTGCCGCGGTCATTAAAATCGTTGTTGACTACGAGAAGGATGAGGTGAACAAATATGCTAAGTCATGCTGAAGGGAAAAAGCGCAAATCAATTAGCTATGCAAAGTGGGGTTATCTGTTTATTGCCCCGTTCTTTATCGCCTTCATTGTTTTTCAGCTGGTTCCGCTGATATCGACGTTCTATAACAGTTTTTTTGAGAATTACCGTGTCGGTCTTGAACAAATTGGGCCAAACTATGTGGGCATGGATAATTACGTAAATCTAATCAGTGAAGGTGAATTTGCGGCAAGCGCGCTCAATACTTTGATCATTTGGATTATGGGCTTTATACCTCAGATCCTTGTGGCGCTGCTTCTGGCTGTATGGTTCACCAGTTACCGCTTAAATTTGAAAGGTCAGCGTTTTTTTAAAACGGTTATATATATGCCGAATCTGATTATGGCTTCGGCGTTTGCCATGTTGTTCTTTATGCTGTTTTCGCCCGTAGGGCCGATTAACCAAATACTCACACAAACGGGCGCGATCGATCAATCCATCATGTTTTTTGATATTGCGATAACAAACCGCAGCATCATTGCTTTTATGAATTTCATCATGTGGTTTGGAAACACGACGATTCTTTTGATGGCCGGAATCATGGGTATCGAACAAAGCCTGTTCGAGTCGGCAGAGATCGACGGCGCCAAATCGATGCAGATATTTTTCAAGGTGACATTGCCGCTGCTGATGCCCATTCTTGTATACGTCATTATCACATCCATGATTGGCGGTATACAGATGTTTGATGTGCCGCAAGTCATTTCTAAGGGCCTTGGCACACCCGACAGAACGTGCATGACGTTGATTATGTATCTGAACCGTCTTCTGACCAGCAAGAATTTCGGGCTGGCCGGCGCAGTGTCGGTGCTCATATTCATCATTACTGCGGTACTCAGCGTGTCGGTATACCAATCATTGATGAAAAATTACAAGTCAGAAAAAATAGTTACGGCCAAAAAGAATCTGTTGGCTGTAAAATCATCCGGCAAGTTAAGCAAGAATGAGGAGGTACAGGCATGAATTCCAGTATTTCCGGTAAAAAAACACAAGTGTTTTTATCGCTGAACAGAATATTTTGCTATATCGTTTTGGGTCTGCTTTCGCTGCTTTGTCTGTTCTCGTTCTATTTTCTTCTTGTGAATGCATCAAGGCCGCATGCAGAAATCATGTCGGAGTTTTCACTGGTGCCGGGTAATTTTCTGTTCAAAAACCTGTCGACCCTTTTGTCGGATGAAAACATACCGATCGTTCGCGGTTTGCTCAACAGTCTGCTGATATCCAGCTGCACCGCTGCGTTAACGACGTATTTTTCCGCGATGACGGCGTATGGTATCTATGCGTACAATTTCAAGTTCAAGCGGCTTGCGTTCACTTTCATTATGCTGATTATGATGGTGCCGACTCAGGTTTCTGCGCTGGGCTTTATACAGCTTGTCACTAAGATGGGGATGATGGATACGTTTTATCCGCTTATCCTGCCTTCTATTGCAGCTCCTGTCGTGTTCTTCTATATGAAATCGTACATGGAGAGCGTTCTTCCTTTGGAAATTGTGGAAGCGGCGCGGGTGGACGGTTCCAATGAATTCAAGACGTTTAACCGGATTGTTCTGCCGGTGATAAAGCCGGCCATGGCCGTTCAGGCGATATTTGCGTTTGTCACAAGCTGGAACAATTATTTCACCCCGTCACTTATCATCAATTCGGCGAACAATAAAACCATTCCGATATTGATTTATCAACTGCGCAGTGCCGACTATATGAAGTTTGATTTGGGTCAGGTATATGTCATGATATTTGTAGCGATCATACCGCTGATGGTCGTCTATATTTTCCTTTCAAAATTTATTATAAAAGGGCTGACACTGGGAAGCGTAAAAGGATAAACTTAGATACGCCGGTCAATGACACACCTGACTGACCAATTCTTCAATAGTCAGTAAGCGTCACACATAAACGCACAAAAGAAGTCCGGAGTTTGAAGCGCTTCGGACTTCTTTTTTTTACGAAAGCATTATTTCACGTGTATGTGTCAGGCAAAAGTCCGTTTCAGCGGCTTTTGAAAATTCCGATTCGCCGTATGTGCATAAACCCAACGGCGGCCACGCCGATAACGGCAAAAATCACCGCAAAGACAAGCCAGTGTCCTGATTCGGAGCCGGAATCCGCAGCATCATTGACGGGCGCCGCCAAGGCAATGCCCGGCTCATCTTCGATTATTTCCAACAGTGAGGCGGTGACAAAATAGCTTTGGCCTTCATAGATATCAAAAGATACATTGCCGTCTTGGTCGACCACGGCGCTTTGCTTATATTCTGCCAATTCGGACAATGCGTGGTAACAGTATAGATACAGCGTGTCGCCGGGCAGATTGTTTGAAGCGGCGAAACGATAGGTGAAACAGCCCGGCATCTCGCCGGTTTGCGCAAAATGCAGCTGATAAATGTCGAGCCCGTTTGCCGCATCGGAAACTGCCGCGTCTTTTCCCATCATCACGGCAAATTGATAGGCGTCAGAATCTGAAATTTGTCCCAGTTTGGCGCCGTCTATGGTGCAGGAGTAGCTGCCATAGTCGATGTTCAATGTAGCCTGTTTGGCTTTAAGCGCTTTGAGCGTTGTCGCTGACACGGAATCGGCCGCTGTCATTGTCATGCTGAGAGTGCCGCCTTTGCTCAGCATGTCCAGCTCCAAGTTGTATACCGGCGGCATGGGAGTTGCCAAAGGGGACGGCGAATCCGCAGGTGAATTAAAAACTTCTGTGGACACTGACGGGGCTGGAGATGGAGTTAACGATACAGTGGCAACAGGAGACGCAGAATTGATTGGTCTCTCGGTTTTAGCCGGTTTGGGCGTGGGTGCTGTTGTCGGTATGGTGGGCGGCACGTCGTCTGTCGGTGCAGGAGTGGAAGCGGGTGCTTGAGACACTTCGGGCGTCGGCGTCGGGGTCGGTTCGGGCGTCGGCTGCACGGGAATGGTGACTGTAAGCGGATACGAGTAATTGATATCAACATTAGTCATGCTAAAATCGGTATCATTTAAACAATTATACTCACCCGTTACGATTATTGAATACTTATCTCCCGGTTTTGCATCTTTACTGATTGCCACGCTCACTTTGCCCGTAAACGTTCTATTAACATTAACAAGATTATCTTCATCGTCAACAAATTGATTCAAATCCCCGGTAATGCTGGCGGCATTACAAGAAATCTTTGTATTGAGCTGATAAGCATAAACAGTGATCGTGTACGAATACTCATACGTTTGGCCGGGCTGTACATCCTGTGGCCCTGTAAACATGATATTTATACCGCTTGCCAACGCAACGGAAATGCTCAGCGAAGACATCAGTACAATCGCCGAAAACAGCGTAACCGCGAGCTTCTTCATTCGTTTTCTCCTTTATACACATAACGTATTGTGAGTGCCCAAGGCGCGGTATTATAAACGTTTGAACATGAAGAGGCGCCGGATGTTAAATAAGGTATGTGCTTACATTTTGTACGAAAAAAGAAAGAATGTCAACAAATTAACTGAAAAATCGACACATTTATGGAGAAAAATAGCGCGCGCGATTATGCATCTGAATGTAGAAAAATGCTCCGGATTTAGCCGGAGCATTCAGACTGTCAAATAAGCTAAAATATAAACTGGTGGAAAACCGAAGGTTTTTCGCCAAGCTCAAGGCTCCCGATTTAGCCGGAGCCTTGGAAAAGATTAGTATTCTTCGGAACCCTTTTTCTTGAACGGCCCGGCATGACAGGCAATCATGGTGATGAACACACCGATAAGCGCCATACCGGCACCCACCGCGATAAGTACTGCGAGCGGGAATCCGCTTTGGGACTCGCCTGTCTCCGGATTCTGTATTGGTTGGGGTGTGGGCTCGGGCGTTGGTTCCGGCGTTGGTTCCGGCGTCGGTTCGAGTGTCGGTTCCGGCGTCGGTTCGGGCTGCGTCACAATGCCCGCCGCACCTTCGATGATCGATGCAGACACAAAATAGCTGGAGCAATGGTAGATGTCAAACGTGACGTTGCCGTCTTTATCCACAATGGCAGACTGAATGCCTTCAACGACATTGCTTGTGCCGTAATAGTAGTACAGATACACAGTGTCTCCCGGGTTGTTTTTATCCGCTTTAAACGTGAACGAAATTTTGCCCGGGAATTCGCCCTTGTGGGAAAAATGCAGTTGGTACACATCGCTGCCGCCGACAGCCTCGGAATAGTCTTCATCGGTATCAAATGACAGCCCCAGATCCAGCTCGTCTTCATCCTCGTCCAGCTCGCCGAGCGCCGCGCCGTTTAGCGTACACGAATATGTGCCGAAATTCAGCGTGAGCGTGCCCTTCTTTTCGCGCAGCACATTGTATATCTCGATGGGAATTTCATGATCGTCGTCTTCATCCGTTAAGTCAACAGTGAGCGTGCCGCCCTGCTCCATGCCGTCCACCTCGTCGGATGCGAGCTGCCATGCCGAAGGCTCTGGTGTGGCGGTGGGCTCGGTGCTTTCTGTCTTGCTGGAGGACGGCTTTTTGGTGGGTGTGGGCGTGGAAGCCGGCTTGGGTGTAGAAGCCGGTTTGGCGACGACAGTAATAGTTTTGCTGTCTGAAACGGAAGTCTCGCTGACTTTTTTATCTTCATTAACCACAGTAAAAGAGCCGGAGTAACTAATTGTACAGGTAGATCCAGCCGGTGTGCCATCAGGTACTTTAATATTAATAGTTTTGGAGGCAGTAATGTTTTCGTTTAGACCGCCCGAGGAGTCCTGCCAGAAATTATCGCTGCCGCTTGCAAAGCCGCTCCACGATATTGTGCCGCCGATTGAAGAGGCATTCTGAGAAACGGAAATTGTAAAACTGTATGTTTCGCCAGCGTAAACGTCACTATTTCCGCTGATACCCGCAAAAACAGTTGGTATGCCTATTGTAGATATAACAAGAATCATGATGATTAAAATTGCTGTAAATCTTTTTTTCATTTCGTTCTCCTTTTGTTAGCTCAAAGGCCTAAGACCTAAAATATGAAGTCTGACATATGTGTAATCCGCAATGTTGATGACGTTGTTTGCGTCCACATCAGCGGCCGCCGCCTGCGCGCCCGACAGAGAGGATAATCCAAGTATGTGAAAGACGGATATTCGTATAATCCGATATGCTGATGCTGCCGTCTTTGCTTGTATCGCCTGTGACGGCGACAGCAAGCGAATCGTGCACGCCTGTGCCGAATTCCAGCTTGACGGTCATTCCTGTGCTCAGCTTGCCGCTGTTGTATGGCGACCCCGAAGCATAATAAACGTAGATATCCTCCGGCGCGTTGCCAAGATTGTCTTCAAGCTGTGACACCGTTGTGTTCGCGGCAATGCCTTTTATCACGTTGTTTGTTCTGTCGATCGTATAAACGCCTGTCGCAATCGTTCCGGATTTCACGGCGACCTGACATGTGTTTGTGAATCCGCCGTCTGCCGTGGTAGCGGTGATAACGGCAGAGCCTATGCTTTTCGCGGTGACAACGCCTGTGGCGCTCACAGTAGCCACAGAAGGATTATTTGATGAGAAGGTCACTGCTTTGTTAGAGGCGTTAAGTGGTGATAAGGAAGCGGTCAGTAGGTACGTTTCGCTGGTAAGCATCGACAGGGATGCTTCATTTAAGTCAACACCTGATACAGCGACAGGAGTGTATGGTATGCCGGACGCCGCAGACACTGCCGCATGTGCATTCACGCGCCCGTAGCCATACTGATCGTCACGGCCGGGCACGCCGATGTCAACCGCGGTGCTTGTCAGCATGTTTTTGATGTCTGTGGCCGATAAGCTTTGATTGCTGGATAACATGAGCGCGGCGACACCCGCCACCACGGGAGACGCCATAGACGTGCCGCCCATGTAAGCATATTCGCTTGAATGAGTACTTGCATCGTAACATGTAGACAGTATTAAACTGCTTGGCATAGAATTTGAATCGCCGCCCGGCGCAGAAATATCGATGGTTGAACCAAAGTTGGAATAGCTTGCCAAGCTGTCGTTCCAATCTGTCGCGGAGACGGATATGCATGAATCGTAGCTGCTGGGATAGTGCGGATCAGATGTGGCATCGTTACCGGCGGCGGCCACACAGACCACATTGGCGGCGGCAGCGGAAGCGATGGCCGCTTGAAGCACTGTATCGCTACTGATATAATGCCCAAGGCTTAAATTGATCACATCCGCACCGTTTGCCACGGCAAAGTTGATGCCTTCGGCGACATCCAGAGAGTATGCATTACCATCATTATAAAACACATCGACCGCAATCAGCTTGGTGCCGGGTGCAATACCCGCCACGCCGATGCCGTTGTTTGCGTTTGCGGCAATGATACCCGCTACATGCGTGCCGTGTCCGTCGTCATCCTGTGCGTTGCCGTCATTATCCACCATATCGGCTTGGGCGACGATTTGTCCGGTCAGGTCGGGATGACTTAAGTCGACACCCGTGTCGATAACGGCGACTCGGATATCTGAGATGCCCATTGTGATATCCCACGCGTCGTACACCCCTATTTTTCCAAGATGCCACTGCTGAGCGGCATAAGGATCGTTTATGGTTGTGCTCTCTAGCGTGTAGACGTAGTTGGGCTGTGCGTACTCGACGTTTGGCTGTGCCTCCAGCTCTTCCACAAAGCTTTCCACCGTTTCGCCCTCGGGCACATCAGCCACCACAATGTCGCTTGCGGTATCCAAAGGTTCGCTGGACAGAGCTTGAAGCGTGCTCTCAAAAGCGCTTTCCGTAACGGCGTCTTTGAACTTGACAAGCACCTCGCCTTCGGCGCAAGGCCGACCGTCTGAGGTGGTGGCGATCTCAGGCACAGGCTCCTGTGCGTGCCCGATGGGGATAAAGCTCACAGAGAAGCTGACCAGCATAAGCAGAATCAGCAGGATAAGCAGCACAAGCTGAGCCGGTTTATGTGTGTTTTTTTGTTTGCTCATATCGCTCCTTTAATACAAGGCTGTCAGTTCCGTTGTCGGATACCCGGGATAATCCGGGTAATAGAAATCGAGAATCTGATCGTATGTCCAGCCTTCATTCGCCATTTGCTGGGCGCCGCGCTGGCTCATGCCAATGCCGTGGCCAAAGCGCCGCTGATAAAGGTACCAGTTGTTGTCGTTGCTTTCGACGATGAACAGCCCGAGGCTGCTGTCAAAGAAAGATTGATAACCGCCGCCGACATCCATATCAGGGAAACTGATTGTGAATGTGACTTCAACGGGTTCTTTTACATAACCGTCGTTTGTGCGGCCGGTGATCTCTTTTAAACCGAGAATGTGAAGCCGTATATTCGTATAGTCGGAAATGCTGACCGAGCCGTTTCTGTCGACATCCGCGATGGTCAGCGCTTCGCCCGAAAGAGCTTTTATACCGAGGATGTGAAGACGGACAAGCGTGTAGTCTGCGATGGTGATCGTGCCGTTCATATCGGCGTCGCCAAGCAGATTGCCGCCGCCCGAAGGTGATACGTAGCGACCGGCCAGAACGGTCATTGTGACATCTGCTTTGAGCATATCTTTGCAGTCGTTTTTGCCCGTCACATCATTGCCGTTATAACCGTTTGCTCCGCCGTGGTTGCCGTCGTAAGTGTGAGTGACGATATTTGAAAAGCCGACAATTTCAATGTCGTCGGATACGCTGGCGATATACCCTTTCGCGGTGACTGCCGGAAGCGCGCAAAGACGCAGATATCTGGAGGCGTTTGCCACGCCTGCAACGCTGTTGTCCGTGGTTTTCAAGCTGCCGTCTACCTGCTGTTTATATTGAAGAGGATTCTCGGCTGTGACGGATTTGGGAAGTATGAGAACCTCCTGCTTGCTATATTGATTGGCGACATCATACGGGTCGGACTTAATCTGATTGTACGATTTTAACGGCTCCGAGGTTGACCATCTGTGCTGTGTGATGTCCGTCCAGCCACCGTTGGATGCGGAATAATAGCACTGAACGTAATCACTGCCGTATGTGAGAACCTTTCCTCTGGTTGCATCAACAGCGCCAATGGCATTTGTTTTTGAAGAGTCATAGCCTTTGTAAACCTGATCGTTTGTATTGTCGACCAGATCATATGAACTTGATGCGGCGCCTTTTATACGATTCGCGGCATATGTGCGCGCCGCGACGGCCTGTGCTTTGAGCGCTTCAACAGGGAAAGAATCGCTCATCTCATAAGGCACCACGCCATAAAGATATTGTTCAAGGCTGAGGTGGTTCACAAGCTGCAGACTGCCGCCAGATATTGTAAACCATAGTTCGCCGCGATAGTCGCGATCACCGTAAGAGGGGTGGTTGAGTTTTATTGTCTCCGTGGCAGAGCCGCTGATAATCAATGTGGCGTTAGGGGAGCCGACGGGGCAGACCAGCTGTCCGTTGCTGTCATACATATTCACGCAGTCTCCGTTTTCCAGCTTGACCGTATATGTGGCGCCGTTTACTAGATTAAAGTAATGATTGGCGTTATAATTGCTGCCGCATGCCTTGAAGCTAAATTGCGAGGTTGTACCAATAGTCAGCTTCACACGCACGTTCGGACACTCGGTGGCTGATGCCTCTGAGGCAGCCCCAAGCATGAACGTCAGCATGATGACAAGGCTTAACAGTATTCCAATCGCTTTTTTCCTCATAGGTAACTCCCGTTCTGTGATTGCCGTGTAAACGGACGTAGTATAAAAATTGTAACAATTACGCAATAGTTACGTAATATAATTGATTACATAACTTATAACATATATCAACGCAAAAGTATAGATAAAAACAGCATTTTTATAACATTTTATCTCTAAGGGGCAAGACAACCTGAAATGTACGAGAAACAGCGTTTTTATCCTGTGATTATGAGCTTAGAAAACGAAAAAGATGCGCATTTAACAATTCTAAAGTGTATATTTTTGTATAAAAAAGAGATATAACAGCATAAAATACCGAAGCGTTTTTAAAAAGTTATTTCCGATTGTTTAACGAAAACAGACACGAATGTCAAACAAAAATGAAAAACGCAATTATTTCGTAAAAAAAGGGGTTTATTTTGCGCGTATTACGGAAAAATCGTAAAAGTCAAGATTGTTAATATGAAACATATTGTAAAAATTGTTCATAATCATCGAATTGACTTATGGGCGACCTCATGATAATATTTGCGAAAGCAAGATGGTTAGCAGTACTAACCTTAATGATTATACAAATGATTATGTATGTCTGCAAGGCCTAGGTGGAGGAGCGAACATGGATATAGAAAAGATTTTCAGCATCATGGAAAGGGCGGAAAAATCGTCTTTCAGCAAGATTGAAATTCAGAGCGGGGATGTAAAAGTGTGTTTGGAAAGGCAGACGGCTGCGGCCGTGGCGCCCGTTCCTGTCACATTGCAGGCGGCTGAGGAAACCGTGAAGGCGCCTCTTGCGGCGAAAGAGAAAAAGCCGGAGCCGCATAACGATGATATACTGCTGGCTCCCATATCCGGCGTGTTTTATGTGGCCAAAGAGCCGGGGGCAGAGCCTTTTGTAAAGGAAGGCCAACATGTGCGCAAGGGGGATCCTGTGTGCATCATTGAGGCCATGAAAATGATGAACGAGATTTGTGCGCCCAAATCCGGTGTGATTGAGAACGTTTTTGTGAAAGACAGCCATGCGATATCGGCAGGCGATGCGCTGTTTGCGTATGCAAAGGAAAACTGACATGAGAACCGTACTGATTGCGTCGCGCGGTGAAATTGCTGTGCGCATTATCCGCACGTGCAAAAAGCTGGGATTAAGAACAGTAGCCGTATATTCAGAGAACGACCAGGCTTGCATGCATACGCGGCTTGCCGACGAAGCTGTGTGCATCGGGCCCAGGCAGGCCGAAAAAAGCTATCTTAACATTGAGAGCATTATTGCGGCGGCAAAAGCTTACCGTGCCGACCTGATTCATCCTGGTGTGGGTTTTCTTTCGGAAAGCGCGGCGTTTAGGCTGGCGTGTGAGGAAGAGGGCATCAAATTTATCGGGCCGGATGCGGACGCGATGCGGCTGCTGGGAGACAAGCAGAGCGCACGCGAGATTATGATAGAAAACGGTTTCCCTGTGGTGCCGGGCTCGACTGGAACGGTAGACAGCATAAAAACGGCACAAAGCGTGGCCAAGACCGTGGGCTTCCCGCTTATGATTAAGGCAGCCAAGGGCGGCGGCGGCAAAGGCATCCGCATAGTATGCAGCGCGGCGGAGCTTGAGCAGGAGTTTCCGATGGTCTGCCGTGAGGCAGAGCTGGCGTTTGGAGATAAGAGCGTATACATGGAAGCTTATCTGCCGGACGCACGGCATATCGAGGTTCAGGTGCTTGCAGACGAATTCGGCAATACGCGCCATTTCGGCACACGTGAATGCAGCTTGCAAAGAAAAAATCAGAAGCTGCTGGAAGAAGCGCCCGCGGTGAACGTGGACGAAGCGGTGCTCAAAGACATACAGAATACTGCGGTAAAAATCGCGCAGTGCGTGAACTATAAAAACGCGGGTACGGTCGAATTTTTGCTCGCGCAGGATAACAAGTTTTACTTTATGGAGATGAACACCCGCATACAGGTCGAGCATCCTGTCACGGAAAGCATATATGGTGTGGATCTCATTAAAGCGCAGATACAGGTGGCGCTGGGACATCACCTCACCATACCTCAGGAGGAAATCGTATCGCGCGGCCATTCCATTGAATGCCGTATTAATGCGGAAAACGTGCAGGAGAATTTTCGTCCTTCGCCGGGCATCATCGAAACGATGAATTTGCCGGGGGGCAACGGCGTGCGCGTCGACACGGGCTACGCTTCGGGCGACGAGATTTCGCCTTTCTACGACTCGATGATTATGAAGCTTATTTGCACAGGTGACGACCGTCAGGAGGCGATTGCGGTCAGTATGGCGGCGCTGGATGAGCTTGTGATTGACGGCGTGTCGCACAACACTGAATTTGCTAAGGCCATGCTCGCCGACAACGACTTTGTGGCGGGCCGTGTGCATACCAAATGGATTGAGAAGGTTTTCTTAAACCGATGGGAGAAGCCATGAAGCTGTTTACAGAGAAAATTGACACGGGATCAACCGTTAATCGTAAAGAAAACACCGACGTGGAAAAGCTGCATTGCAGCAAATGCGGCAAGGACATGATCGCTGATATTGTTCACGCGAACGATTCCATTTGCCCGTACTGCGGGGCGCTGTTTCGTCAGCCAGCCTACAAACGAATCGAAATGATCGTGGATTCGGGCAGCTTTATCGAAATTGAGCGCGAGGCGGAAAGCAAGGACCCGCTTTCGTTTCCCGGCTACAAAAACAAAATTGCCAATGAGAAATCAAAATCTAAGCTGCAGGAAGGCGTCGTGATCGGGAAGGCGACGATCAAGGGCGTGCGTACCGCGCTGGCTGTGATGGATTCGTATTTCATGATGGGGAGCATGGGTACGGTGGTGGGCGAGAAGATCGTGATTATCACCGAGTTTGCCACACTTAACCGTCTGCCGTTGATCATCTTTTGTGCGTCCGGCGGCGCACGTATGCAGGAGGGCATACTCTCCCTGCTGCAGATGTCCCGAACGACCATCGCGCTTGCGCAGCACGGAGAACAGCAGCAGCTGCACGTGAATGTGCTCACACATCCCACAACGGGAGGTGTGACCGCGAGCTTTGCAATGCAGGGAGACATTACGATTGCGGAGCCCGGCGCGCTGATCGGCTTTGCAGGCCCGCGTGTGATTCAGCAGACGGTAAAGGATGAGCTGCCGGAAGGTTTTCAGACGGCGGAATACCTTTATGAGCACGGGCTTATTGACCGCATTGTGGACAGGAAGGACTTGCGAGACACGCTGGCCGAAGTGCTCGCGCTGCACGTGCGTCCCGAGACGCAAAACGTGAAAACTTTTATAAAGGAAAAGGTTGACGATGTCTTTAAACGAAGCTGACCGCAGCATTACCGAGAAGCCGTGGCAAAAGGTATTAACTGCCCGTAAGGAAAACCGGCCTCAGGCGAGAGACTATATTGAAAAGCTGTTCAGCGGTGTCTTTGAAGTGAAGGGCGACCGTTGCTTCGGTGATGATGAGTCCATCATCACGGCGATCGCGTGGTTTGAGGGCTGGCCTGTCACGGTCATTGGGCAGCAAAAAGGGCACACGCTGGAAGAGCGTATGCGTTGCAACTTCGGCATGCCGCATCCCGAAGGATACCGCAAATCGATGCGGGCGCTTGCGCAAGCTGAAAAGTTTGGGCGGCCTGTGATATGCTTTGTGGATACACCGGGTGCGTATTGCGGCATAGAAGCCGAGGAGCGCGGCCAGGGGCTGGTGATTGCGGAGCATTTGAAGGCGATGGCGACAGCAAAAACGCCGGTTATCTCTATTATCATCGGGGAAGGCGGCAGCGGCGGCGCGCTGGCTCTGTCTTTGGCGGACCGGCTTATCATGATGGAAAACAGTTATTTTTCCGTGATATCGCCCGAGGGCTGTGCATCGATACTGTTTAAAGACTCATCGCTTGCGCAGGAAGCCGCGGAAAGCCTTAAACTGACCGCAGATGACTTAAAGCGGTTCAACATTGTGGACTGCGTGATAAAAGAGCCTGAAGGATTCGACCGTTTTCACATGGATCAAAGCTTGATTGACATTCGTCGTGAGATTTCGCAGAGCTTAAACCGGCTCATGCGCGTTCCGGCAGACAGAATTGTGGAGAAACGGCGGGAGAAATTCTTAGGGATGAGAGGACTATAAATTGATTGCACCAGTTGAGATTGCGGGTGTGGCGAAGGTTGTGCCCGAGCGTATTGTTACAAATTTTGAAATGGAAAAGCTCGTGGACACGAGCGATGAGTGGATTACAAAACGGACAGGCATCCATACGCGTCACATTGTGACAGAAGAGACTGCGGTTGGTATGGCTGTGGAAGCGGCACAAAAAGCCATTGCCCATGCGGGGATTGATAAAAATGATGTTGGTCTTATTATCGGCAGTACAATCACCAGTGAATATGTAACACCCTCCATGGCCGATTACGTGAAAAAAATGCTGCAAATTGACGCGGTGGCCATGGACATAAGCGCGGGTTGTTCCGGGTTTATTTTTTCGTTGACGACCGCATCGAGCCTGATGGATACGCTTCACATTGATACTGCGGTGGTCATTGCAAGTGAAACTCTATCAAAATATACGGACTGGACAGACAGGAGCACATGTGTCCTTTTTGGCGACGGGGCTGGTGCTGTTGTGCTGAAAAAAAGCAGCAAGCCATGTTTGCACTATCCCATACTTGCCGGAACGGCTGACACAGAGGATGTACTCTATGGTTATCGTGAAAGGCGCAATACGCCGTTTTGTAAAACGGAATCTATAGAAAAAGAATATTTGCACATGAAAGGCTCAGAGGTTTTCACCTATGCTGTCGGTGCTGTTGAGGATATTTTAAGGCAGTTGCTCGAAAAGTGTGGAGACCAGCCGTACAATAAGATTATACCGCATCAGGCCAACGAAAAAATCATTGATTATGTGATAAGAAAAATGGAAATGAAATATGAGCAGTGTTTTATTAATATCGGTGAATATGCCAATACTTCCTCCGCCACGATTCCCATTGCTATGTTTGACGCCTATGAAAAAGGCTGGCTCAAAAAGGGCGACAGGGTTGCTCTTGTGGGCTTTGGCGCGGGTTTATCCTGCGGCGGAGTGGTAATAGATTGGACAATATAATAAACACGGAGGATAAGAAAATGGAAGAACTTATTATCAAAAACTTAATGGAGCAGCTTGACTTATCAAGAGAGGAAATCACGCCTGATTCGAGCTTTGTAGACGATTTTGAAATGGACTCGCTCGATATGGTGGAAATGCTCATCGATCTCGAGAAAGAGACAGGCATCAAAATTCCCAACGAAGAGGTGAAAGACTTAAAAACAGTCGGCGCTCTCGTGAGCTATTTGGAAGGGAAGAAAAATGCGTAACATCAGCGATCTGCTAAAGATCGACTATCCCGTGATACAAGGCGGAATGGCGTGGGTATCCAATGCGAACCTCGCCGCCGCCGTGTCGATGGCGGGTGGTCTCGGTGTGATTGCCGCAGGCAACGCGCCGGCCGAATGGGTGAAGGAGCAGATTCATCTCGTTCGCGAAAGGACGGACAAGCCATTTGGGCTCAATGTGATGCTGCTGAGCCCGTACGTGGAAGAAGTCGCAAAGATCGTGGTTGATGAGAAGGTGCCTGTGGTGATCACGGGCGCGGGAAATCCGGCGGAATACATGAAAATGTGGAAGGATGCCGGATGTATTGTTGGGCCTGTCGTTCCGAGCCGCGCGCTGGCGGTCATGATGGAACGTATGGGCGCTGATTTTCTGGTTGCGGAAGGCGGCGAGTCGGGCGGACACATCGGCGAACTCACCACAATGGTGCTTGTGCCTAATGTTGTTCGCGCAGTCAGTATTCCGGTAGTGGCTGCGGGCGGCATATTCGATGCGGATACCGTTGCTGCGGCATTCTGTCTTGGCGCAGTGGGTGTGCAGGTGGGCACGCGATTTATACTTGCGGAGGAATGCACAGCGCACGATGAGTACAAACGCCGTGTGATGAAGGCCAAGGACATCGACAGTAAGGTGACGGGGCGCGTGACAGGCCATCCGGTACGCGTGCTGAGAAGCCCGCTGGCCAGAGAACTTGCGCGCGTGGAATATGAGGAAAACGCGGCGGAGCGGCTCGAGAAGATGGGTGAAGGGTCGCTGCAAAAAGCGGTGCTGCATGGCGACAAGGATGGTGGTTCTTTCATGGCCGGACAGTGCGCGTGCATGCTCGACAAAGTTCAGACTGCCAAGGACATTATCCATGAGCTTTTCGACGATGAGCGTTTGAAAAGCGTGTGTCAAAACGTATGCAGCCGGCTCAAGGTAACACTATGAAGACGGCATTTCTATTTCCCGGTCAAGGCGCTCAGACGGTTGGCATGGGAGCGGACTTATATCATCATTTTAACGCATACACGCAGACGTTTGACGCATGCATGGAGGGCGCACAGCTGAATTTGCAGGCCGCATGCTTTGAAGGAACCGATATGGACGGCGGCGAGACGATTCAACCCGCTATTTTCGCGCATTCGGTATCGCTGCTTAAGCTTGTGACAGATGCGGGTGTAAAGGCGCAAAGCTTTGCAGGGCTTTCGCTTGGGGAATACAGCGCACTTTGCGCGGCTGGCGTCATCGGTGCGGCTCAGGGGGCAGCGCTGGTGCGCGAAAGAGGGCGCATTATGGACAGCGCTTTTAAACCCGGTGAAGGCGGGATGCTTTCGGTAATCGGGTTTGCGGTGGATGAGGTGGAAGAAGCGATTCAAGGCGTTGAGGACGCATATGTTGCAAACCACTTATCCGACAAGCAGATTGTGATAGCGGGCAGGATGACACCGCTTCACATGCTCAGAGAAAAATTCGAGCAGATGGGCGCTAAAATGGTGACGCTGCTGGCCGTAGCGGGGCCGTCTCACGCGCCCCTGCTTCAGGGTGCATCCGAGGCGTTTTCCAAGGTTTTGAATGCTGAAACATTCGGTAAAGCACAGGACACCGTTTATGCCAACGCGTTGGGCTCGCCGTATCAAAGCGGCAGCGATATTAAAGCGCTGTTGACAGAGCAGATGCGCAGCCGCGTCAAGTGGTACGGCTGCATCGAGCATATGATTGAGAGCGGTGTGGATCGGTTTGTGGAAATCGGGCCATCTAATGTGCTCTCAAAGATGCTGAAAAGACGTGTAGACAAGGGCATACAGGTGCATTCTGTGCGCGATGCGGCAACACTGGAGAAATTCTTAAATACGTGTGAGGTGCAATCATGAGTCAGGTGGCATTGGTAACGGGAGCGTCCGGCGGCATTGGCCAGGCGATTGCTCTTGAACTTGCGGCCCAAGGCTTTGACATCGCGGTTCACTACAACGGCAATGCAAAAAAGGCGGAAGACGTTGTCCGGCAGATAAAAGAGCTGGGCAGAAACGCCGTGGCGATTCAGGCGGATCTTTCAAGCAGTGAAGGGTGCAAACAGTTGGTCGCGCAGTGCATCGATGCGTTGGGCGGCATTTACGCGCTTGTAAACAACGCGGGTATCACGGACGACGGTCTGCTGATGCGCATGAGCGATGAGCAGTATACGCGCGTGATGCGGGCCAATATCGACAGCTGTTTTTATTGCACGCGTGAGGCGTCGGCCTATATGCTGAAAAAGCGGCAGGGACGTATCGTCAACATCACGTCGGTGGTGGGCATCATGGGAAATGCCGGACAGGCGAATTATGCCGCATCTAAAGCGGCCATGATTGGGCTTGCAAAAGCCTGCGCCAAAGAAGTAGGAGGACGCGGCATCTGCGTGAATGCGGTGGCGCCCGGCTTCATTGAAACAGCCATGACACACGACTTAAGTGATGACCTAAAGGAAAAAATGAAGCAGTCTACCGCTCTGAAACGTTTTGGCGCACCTTCCGATGTGGCCAATCTGGTGGCGTTCCTTTGCAGTGACCGTGCGGCATACATCACCGGCCAGGTGCTGGTGGTAGACGGTGGTATGGTGAATTAAGTTTTGCTTCATGCATGATGGAGGTCATATGAGAAACAAAGTATGTATTACCGGCATGGGTGCGGTGTCGCCCATCGGTTTAGACGCGGCTTCATCTTTTAAGGCCGCAATTGAAGGGGTATGCGGAATCAGCAAAGCGGAATGCTTTGATACAGAGCTGACGGGCATTCATGTGGCGGGGCAGGTCAAGGACTTTGACCCTTCGCAGTATATCACAAAACGCGAACAAAAGCGCATGGCACGCTTTACGCTTTTTGCCATGACGGCGGCCATGCAGGCATGGGAACAGAGCGGCTTGGCAGACAGCGGCTTTGACGAAGAACGCGTCGGTGTGATACTCGGCAGCGGTATGGGTGGATTGGATACCATCTGTGAACAATATGACGAGCTGAAAGTAAACGGTCCGCGAAGCGTGTCGTCACTGTTTATTCCCAAGTGCATCATCAACACCACGGCAGGGCAGATCAGCATGAGACTGGGGTTGCACGGCATCTGCTTCTCTGTGGTCACGGCATGCTCGTCGGGTACGGACGCGATCGGACAGGCGCTTTTTGCGGTACGCGAAGGGCGTATGGATGCGGTGCTTGTGGGCGGCGCGGAGTCTGTGATGAACGAGCTCGCCGTGCAGGGGTTCCATCAGATGCAGGCGATTACGGAAAGCGACGATCCCGCAAGAGCAAGCATACCTTTTGATAAGGACAGGCAGGGCTTTGTGATGGGTGAAGGTGCGGCTTTTATGCTGATTGAAAGCGAGGCGCATGCCAAAAAGCGAGGCGCAAAAATACTCGCAGAGGTGGCGGGATACGCACAGACATGTGACGCGTATCATATTACGGCACCGCAGCCCGAAGGCAAATATGCCGCGAGAGCCATGGAACTGGCCATTGAGGACGCGGGTATCGGCAAGACGGAGGTTGGCTACATAAACGCGCACGGTACTAGCACACCGCTAAACGATGTGGGAGAGAGCGCGGCCATTGAGCTGTGCTTCGGCGAGCATGCCAAAAAGCTGTTCGTGAGTTCCACAAAATCGATGACGGGGCATATGCTGGGTGCGGCAGGCGCGTTTGAGGCGATCATCACCGCGATGGCGCTGACAGAAGGTGTTGCGCCGCCGACGATAGGACTTGAAACCCAAGGCGAGGGCTGCAGCCTTGATTATGTAAAAGGCAAAGCGCGCAAGATGGACACGAAATACGCGATATCCAATTCGTTTGGCTTCGGAGGCCATAACAGCTGCGTAGTGCTCGCAAAAAGATAAGGATGGGAGACGTTATGCTGAATATCGAAGAAATCAAACAGATTCTGCCTCACAGGGAGCCGTTTTTGATGGTAGACAGGGTGGATGAATTGGAACCGGGTGTAAAGGCTTCGGGCGTGAAAGCCATAAGCGGCAACGAATGGTTCTTCATGGGGCATTTTGCGGACAAAAAAGTAATGCCCGGTGTGCTTATAATAGAGGCCATCGCGCAGATGGGCGGCATCGCGCTGCTGACCATGGAAGAGATGAAGGGCAAACTCGCGTTTTTAGGGCGCATTAAGAGCGCGCGTTTCCGCGAGAAGGTGGTGCCTGGAGATTCACTCGTTTTAGAGGCAGCCATTGAAACCGTGAAAGAAAGTATCGGTATCGGCAACGGCAAAGCCTACGTGAACGGCAAGCTCGCGGCGAGCTGTGAGCTTGTGTTCGCCATCGGCGAAGCGGAATAATCTAGTTATATAAGCATAGAACCAAAAGCAATCACCTGTATGGGTGGTTGCTTTTGGCTGTTAAAAAGCTAAAATAAAACTGGTGGGGAACCGAAGGTTTTTCGGCAAGCTGAGAGGTCAAATTGTTTTGCCCGCTTTTTGTGTCTTTATCTTTGAACGAATGAGTTTGCTGTGCTCCCCGGCGCACTTGTTCCTTTTGGCACAAGAACGATTTGGATGGCTTCCAGCCGATAGCTGAATCCCGCGGTGCCTGCCGACTGGCCGTTTTGTGCCCATCCCATCCAGCCAAAGTTTTGCGCATGGACGCGATAGTATACGTCATATTGAGAGGCCGCTGCCCCTGTCAGCCTGATTTGAATGGCTTCCAAACGGTAAGAACGGCCTTCGGTTCCGCTTAAAGCCCCGTTAGAAACCCAATCCATCCACCCGATATTTTGGACGTGCGTTTTGTATTCGATGCCGCCGTCCATATTGGCAAGCTGGATGCGCATGGCTTCCAGTCTTAAAGACTGGCCGCTTGTCCCGGAAGACTGACCGTCGGACATCCATCCCTGCCATCCAAGGTTTTGAACATGGCTCTGATAGAGGACGGAGGCGCACTGCACGAAAGAGTTTGATGTTGAGCCGGGTGCGGCACTGCCCTTTGTCACAAGCTGAATCTGAATGGCTTCGAGCCGATAGCTAAAGCCTGCTGTGCCTGCCGATTGGCCATTTTTGGCCCAACCCATCCAACCAAAATTTTGCGCATGGACGCGATAATATACGTCATACATAGAGGCCGCTGCCCCTGTCAGCTTGATTTGAATGGCTTCCAAACGGTAAGAGCGGCCTTCGGTTCCGCTTAGGGCGCCGTCTGAAACCCAGTCCATCCAGCCAATGTTTTGAACATGGGTTTTATACTGAATGCTTCCGCTTAGGCCATTAAGACGAATGCGCATGGCTTCCAGCCTTAAAGACTGGCCGCTTGTCCCGGAAGACTGGCCGTCGGACATCCATCCCTGCCATCCGATATTCTGAACATGGCTTTGGTAGGAAACGGACGGCTGTATACTGACATTCTTGGCTTCATTGATATAACCAATGACGACATCGGAACCGCTGTAGGTTGAGTATTGTCCGGTTACATTAATTGTTCCCACGGATGATGTGCCGCCTGTTGCCTGCACGGTAATTGTTGCGGTGGTAGAAATCTGCTCCGAATAACCACTGCCTGAATCGACATGGTAAGTGGTACTATTACCGCTGAAAGCGCCTTCGCATGTGATATTTCCCATCATTGATGACGCATAGCCCGAAACGGTCACTGTATATGTATAGGAATTACCTGTTTTTGCAGAGCTGTCGCCCGATATGGATACTGTAATACCGCTTTGTGTTGTGTTCAATGTATCAAATTCCACATCAACAGCGTTGATATCCAAGCTTGTATGATAAGTGGTTCCCAGTGATACAGTGGGGGTTATGATCATCAGAAGCATGACAACAGTGATGCATGCTAAAATTCTTATTCTTATCATTTGTCCTCCAAAAGCAGCCGCCTATCGCAATAATTCGACAGCAATATACAGTTATTATATCAATTTTGCAATCAAAATCAAACGAAACTATTTACCTATGCTTAATGTAGGACATCGTTGTTGGCTGTGCGTGCATACATGATGAACAAAACGTGTGATTGAGACTGGCGGAGCTGATTGTTTTATGAGATAGTATGGTAAAGGAGTAAAAATAATATGCGTAATTTTTTGCTGGAAGACTTCTACGAAAAGCACGAGTTTTCCACGCCTTATCTGTTGTCACAGTCGGACTGCGAATCCATGACTGTGGAAGAATTGCTCCATATGGAACCGGACGCAAAGAAACGCTTTATGCAAAGCTGGCTCGGCTATACCGAGGTGAAAGGCAGCCCTGAGCTTAGGGAGCGTATTGCCGCGCTGTATAAGAGCTGCGCGCCGGATGATATACTTGTTCACGCAGGAGCGGAGGAAGCGATATTCAGCTTTATGCAGGTGTTTTTGGCTGCGGGTGACCATGTGGTATATATGTCGCCTGCTTACCAGTCACTTTATGAAGTGACCATGTCGCTGGGGTGTGAGGTGTCGCCGTGGCTGCTGTGTCAGGGAGACAGCGGTTGGACGCTGGATATAGACGAACTGGAATTGCTGTTAAAGCCGAACACAAAACTGATTGTGCTCAACACGCCGCATAATCCCACCGGCTATTCGCTCACCGATGACGAACACAAGCGCATTGCCGATATCGCCCGAGACAGAGGTGTTTTTGTATTTTGCGATCAGGTATATAAAGGGCTTGAATGGGATGGGCAGGCACATTCGTGGATGAGCGATTTTTATGAAAATGCGATATCCTTGGGTGTGCTGTCTAAAGCATATGGTTTGCCGGGCCTGAGAATTGGGTGGATCGCCACGCGAAACAAAGATGTTTACGATATGATGGTTAAGTTCAAATATTACACCACCATTTGCTGCAGTGCACCCAGTGAATTTCTGGCCATCGTGGCACTCAAGCACGGTGAGGACATTCTGAGGAGGAATGTGTCTGTTATCAAAGAAAACATCACATATGCGGAAGACTTTTTTTCAAAGCATGCTGAGGCTTTTATCAACAATGCACCCGCGGCGGGACCAATTGCGTTTCATAAGCTTAAGCTCTCTGGCGGTATACGGGCTTTTTGCGAAAACCTTATTCAAAGAAAAGGCGTCTTGCTGCTCCCCGGGGACGTTTATGAGGTGAAGGGTGACTACTTTAGAATGGGCTATGGCCGCAAGAATTTCAGGGAATGCCTTAACCAATTGGAACAACACTTGAGTGGTTAATAATGAGCAGTTGAATTTATCAGAGCCTGTTTCTTAAAGAGATAGGCTTTTTATTTTCAAGGTTTCTCTCTTGAATAAAGAATTCTACATTGCAATAAAGAGAATATTACAATATAATATAATTGACAATAGTGTGCGACATACAGTATAATGCGGGCGAGAGGTGAAAAACGTGGATGACTTAAATGGCATTGTGACGAATCTGGAGCAGGAATTGAGACGCGGGACAGTCACGCTTTGCGTCCTAAGCCGGTTAAATAAGCCAAAATACGGCTATGCGCTGGTGGAGGAGCTGTCGGGCGCGGGCGTCAGCATTGAGCCCGGTACACTGTATCCGCTGCTGAGGCGGTTGGAATCTCAGGGGATGCTTGCTAGCGAATGGGAAACGTCTGGTCCGAAGCCGCGCAAATACTACATGCGCAGTGAGGCGGGCGAAAAAATCTATAAGCTGCTGTGCGGAGAGTGGGACGATCTGACACGCAGTATCGACAGGCTCATTCATGAGGAGGGAGAGAAATGAGCACAAACAAAGTGAAAGAAATGATAGACAGATATGTTTATGATGTGGCGAGGCGCCTGCCGCAGGCTCAAAGGGACGACATCGAAAAAGAGCTTCGCGGTTTGATCGACGACATGCTTCTTGCGCGCACGGGAGATAGGGCGCCTGATGAGAACGATGTGACAGCGGTGCTTAAAGAGCTTGGACGCCCGCAGGAGCTGGCGGCAAAATATCGCGACACCAAACGGTATTTGATAGGACCCGAGTATTATGATATATACTGGCTTGTGCTGAAAATCGTGCTCGGTGTATCCGGCATTGGGCTGGTTATCGCGTTGATAGTGAGCAACGTAATGACGCCGCCGCAAAATGCATTTGGGGCTGTGATTGAGTCGTTTGGGGGTATTATCAGCGGGTTGGTTCAGGCGTTTGCCTATGTAACAATTGCGTTCGCGCTGGTAGAACGGTTCGGCAAGCAGTCGCCCTTAAAGGAGATGGACTGGGATCCAAAGGATCTGCCGCCTGTGCCGCCTGCCAACCAAAAAGATACAATCACAATTAAACGAGGCGATCCCATTGCCGGGCTGATTTTCGCGGTGATCGGTCTGGTGATATTCAACACAATGCCTTGGGTATTCGGCTTTGCGTCAGCATGGGTATCATCGGGTCAAGAGACGGTGTTTATCCCCGTGTTCAATCTTGATGTGCTGCGTTCCATGCTCCCATTAATAAACGTGCTCATCTGCCTTGGTATGCTTAAAGACGTGCTACGGCTGATAGCAGGTCGGTATACTCTCAAGGTGTCGCTGTCGATAGCTGCCGTCAATATTGCGATGCTGGTGCTCAATATTGTGATTTTCCTGCCGCCCGCGATATGGAATGCAAGTTTCCTCACGTCGCTTTATGCGGCCACCGGCGCAGAGTTGTTTGCAAGCCAGGGTGCGCAGGCGTTTTGGGTATTGTTTCCGACGATCATCGTGGTGCTTGCTTCCATCGGTTATGTGTCCGACACGGGAGTTACACTGTACCGCGGGGTTCGTGGGTCTTCATGGCGCAGAGATGCGGTATAAAAAGAATAAACCAAGAGCATCTTCGAATTGAGGATGCTGAGCTTGTCGAAAAACCTTCGGTTTTCCGCCAGTTTTCCGGTTTTGCATGTTCCTCGCTACGCTCGAAACAGCGAAAAACCGCAAGGTGTGGGCTGTGCGGGCAAAGCCCGTCTTGCCCACGAATTATATTTTTAGTTTTTTTGACAGTCTGAGCATCTTCGAATTGAGGATGCTCTTTTTTAGTTTATAAATGCGAACTTTTTGATACTAATATATTAATCTAATTTTATGACCATATATTGAACAGACTGCGCGGTTTATTTTGAGCTGCATGATTTTAGACGTGCTCACAATGTGCATCATATGCGGCGCTTGGCAGATACTATGAGTAAAAAATGATGTAGACTTGACGAAATATGCGTATGTGCGTATGGTTGATTCTTTGGAAAATGACATGCGAAGGGAAGACATCAATGAAACAAAAAACGGGACTTATGCTCTTTTCAGTTGCGTTGGGCACGTTCATGTCGGCGCTGGATGCCAGCGTGGTCAATGTGGCCAATCCCGTAATACAAGCGTATTACAATGTGCCGCTTGCCACGGTGGAATGGGTGGTAACTGCGTACCTGATCGTGGTGAGCAGCGTGTTGCTGTTTTTCGGACGCCTTTCTGATCTGTACGGTCAAAAAAAGCTTTATATCACAGGTTTTGTGGTTTTTACAATTGGCTCGGCGTTGTGCGGACTGTCTGCAAGCATCGGTATTCTTATCGGCTTTCGTGTTTTGCAGGCTTTGGGCGCAGGCATGATGTTCTCCACAAATTCGGCAATTATCACACATAACGTGCCTGCAGACCGCCGCGGCCGCGCATTCAGCGTGAATGCGGTGTCGGTCGCTGTCGCGTTGTCTACCGGCCCTGTGCTGGGCGGGTGGCTCACAAGCGCTTTCGGATGGCAGAGCATTTTTTATATCAACCTGCCTATTGGTATCATCGGTATTACGGCAGCGATGCGTTATATCCCGACAGACAAGCATAAGCCCGCTGTGTCCATGGATATTCCGGGCAGCATCATGATATTCGCTGCGCTGTTTATGATACTGCTTGCACTGGAGCAGCTCAGTGCCGACATCAGTGCGCCAACGTTTGCGCTGATGATGCTGAGCGGGCTGTTTGTGGCTTGGGTGTTCATCCATTATGAAAAACGCAGTAAGCACCCGATTCTCAATCTGAAGTTGTTTCGCATCCGCGTGTTTTCGGCGAGCTTAGCAGCCGCCGTATTTAACTATATGGCGCAGTACATCATGGTTTTTCTTGTTCCGTTCTATTTGCAGACGGTGCGCATGTATACGCCCGCCATGTCGGGTCTGCTCTATATGCCGATGCCGCTGGCAGCGTTGATTACCGCGCCCATCGCAGGTTTTATTGCCGACCGTGCCGATACGCGCATTTTGAGCTCTGTGGGTATGGGTGTGATGGCGGCGGGGCTGTTTCTTTTAAGCCGCCTTGAGGTGGATACGCCAAACAGCTATATTATCATAGCGATGGCTGTCACCGGATTTGGCTCGGCGCTCTTTCAAACGCCCAACAACAGTGCTGTGATGGGCAGTGTGCCGGCAGTCAGCCGCGGGGTCGCCTCGGGTATGCTGGCGACGGCGCGCAACATAGGGATGGTATTTGGCGTGGGGCTTTCCGGCACGCTTTTTACGTTGTTTGCGGGACAAGCACCCGGTCAGGCTGCGGAAGGAATCGCCGGATTGATTGCGCAAAAGGCTTCTTTCATTTATGCGCTTCGGCTCACTTTCATCGTCGCAAGCTCTGTGGCTGTTGCAGCCATGGCGGCTTCATTAACAAAAGGAAAAGCAAGTTTGCCGGATATGCTCAAAAAGGCGGAATGACTAATTTTTTAACAAAGACAAAATATGGTTTATTTTTTGTATTTGCAAACGAATATCAAAGCGACAATCTCCAGATAATATGTTTTGTGAATAATATGAAAGGAGCCCTTCTATGTCACATTTAAACAAACTGGAGTTGCAGAACTTAAGGCATCTCATCGGCGCGCATGATACTGCATTTCAGAAAATGCAGACGTATGCCCAACAGTCTACAGACCCACAGGTAAAGTCGTATTTCCAAAAATCTGCCCAGGACGCGCAGAAAACCAAACAGCAGTTGCTGTCATTTTTAGGTTAGGAGGTTGATAGAGATGCAAGGAAGCAGCACAATGGGAAACAACAATCAGGGCGGTTTGCAGGAAAAAGCGATGGTGAATGACGCTTTGTCACAGGTGAAAAGCAGCCTGACCACTTATGCCAATGTGATTTCTGAATGTTCTAATCCCAACTTAAGACAGGCCATTCAGCAAATAAGAAACAGCTGCGAGACGTCGCAGTATGAGCTTTACCAGATCGCTCAGCAAAAAGGCTTCTATCAGCCAGCAACGATGGCAGATGACAACGAAGTGAATCAGGTCAGAACGCAGTTTAGCGGCTGACAGATGATTCCAAGAAAAGCTGACGGGTTTAATCCGTTGGCTTTTTTTACTATTCTTCCGATTTATCAAACATTTCCGAATCAAAAAAACTGCGTACGCTGATGCCCAGTCCTTGGCATATCTTATTAATGGTTGCGATTCCTGTATTATGCGTAGACCCGTTTACGATATCGCTTAATGTTGATTGTGTAATACCAGCTGCAAGTGAAAGGGCATTGATGCTTAATTGCCGTTCATCGCAAAGCTCAAGTATGCGGCAGATAACGGATTGAGAAATGTCCATTGCGTCGATCCTCGTTTTTTAGTCTTCTATTTCTCTAATCAGGACTATCTATTTTAACAGTTTTTTGTGATAAATGATAACGGAATACCGTTGTCATTTATCACTTCTCGATATATAATAAACGAAAAGTCGTTTACCCTTCAGTATGCACCGGAGGACATAATGAAAAAGGACATTGAATTAGGCGAAATACAAAAAGAACGTGATATTCTGGATTGCATGATTGGGGATGCGATTTCTAAAGGCATTCGTATATCAAAAGATGAAACTATACTCAAACAAAGCCAAAAGCTAAACAAGCTTATTGAACGATATCACAAGGTGAAATCGGAAATATAACCAATATTTCTTTAAGTGAATTTACCTTAATACCGCATACTTTTAAAATATGAAATGAAAAACGAAAAAGGGCGTTATTGCTCTTTGTGCAGCACTGGGTTACCCCTATACATTTTTCTCCCTTTTTGTTTTGGCGTTTTTATATTCTTTCGGCGAACGGGGGGCTCCGGACAGAAATCTATTGTTTGCTGTACTTCTCAGCATGAAAAAAGACGATATGGCATTAGGTTCGATAATCCGCATTGATCTTGACGTAATCGAGTGAAAAATCGCATGTCCACATAATATCGGAGGCATCGCCGTCGTGAAGGTCGATGATGTAAGTGACTTCCTTTTTCTTGAGCACCTGCAGTGCCGCATCTTCGTCAAACGCAAGGCCGCCGCCGTTTTTGCAGACCTGCACGCTGCCGATGTAAATATCAACTTTGGCAGGAGCAAAAGAAGCGCCTGAATAGCCGGCCGCGGTCAGAAGTCGGCCCCAATTGGCGTCGTTGCCGAAAGCCGCGGTTTTGCACAATGGCGATTTCGCAATGGCGGAGGCAATCATGTGCGCGTCGTCTATGGTGAGCAGTTTGGTTGCGCCTTCGCCGTCTGCCGCGAGCATCTTGGAAAGCGTGACGCAGACATCCTCTAAAGCAGACAAAAATGTATGATAATCATCCGTGTTTTCTTCGATGGGAGCGTTTCCCGCCAGCCCAGAGGCGAGCAGCAGTACCTTGTCGCAGACGCTGGTGTCACCGTCTACTGAGATGCGGTTGTACGAGACATCCGCTGCGGTTTTCAGCGCGGTTTTCAGCGATTTGGCAGATATCGCCGCATCCGTTGTGATGACGGAGATCATGGTAGCCATGTTGGGATGAATCATACCGCTGCCTTTGGCCATGCCGCCGATTCTGACCTCACATCCGCCAATAGTGGCTTATTTGCGCCTGCTTCATGACGGTGTCCGTGGTCATAATGGCCGCCGCCGCGTCTGCGCCGCCTTCGCGCGTGAGTACAGCCTTTTTCAGCCCCGCTTCAATACGCTCGATGGGAAGAGGGAGGCCAATTACGCCTGTGGAACCCGTGAGCACATATTTGGGCCAGCAGCCTAACGCTTCGGCTGTCATCTGCGCCATACACAGCGCGTCCTGTTCGCCGCGGGTGCCGAGGCATGCGTTGGCATTGCCCGCATTGATAATGACGGCCTGCGCTTTTCCTTTGCGCACGTTCTTTTGCGCCAGCATAAGAGAATGACCTTTCACTTTGTTGCGTGTAAACACACCCGCCGCTGTCGCGACGCAATCAGATTTGATCACGGCAAGATCTTTATTGCCGTTTTTTTTAATGCCGCAGGCCACGCCTGCCGCCGTAAATCCTTTGGCGTATGTCACGCCGCTGCCTTTATCCATGCTCTTATGTACCTTTCTTTGTATTAGCAATTATTATAGCATAAATTATTAACGCGTCTATTCGTGAAGCAGTATTTCTTCCAGTTTCTTTGCGTCACGTATGTAAAAGCTGTTTCGTTGATAGTCCACCGCGCCTTCCTCGTTCATGCGCGAAAGCTCGCGAGACAGTGCGCTGCGGTTAACGCTCAAGTAGTCGGCAAGCGCCTGCCGATCCAGCACAATTTCAAAACGGCGGCTACCAAAGCGCGTTGCCTGATCCAGCAGATAAGACGCGATTTTCTGCCGTGTGGTTTTGCGCGCCATATGATCGAGCTTCTCGGTGAGGGCCATGTTTTTTTGAGCCACGATGCGCAGCATATTGTGAATAAGTGCCGAGTGATGCGAGCAGCATGACGAGCATGTGTGCATAATTTTGTTAAACGACAGCAGCAGCACTGTCACGTCTGTCATCGCTTCCACGGTAACGGGGCTTGTTTTTACGCCGGCACATACGAAAGTTTCTGCGAACAGATGGGGTGGCGTGAGTGCGCCGATAACGGTTCGGTTGCCGAGCAGGTCTGTCTTAAACACGGTGACTTGGCCGGACAGTACGATGCCGACGTGTGTTAAAGGGTCTCCCTCCATCAGAATATAACTGCCTTTTTTGTAGTCTTTACTGGCTGCGCCGAGGCAGTTTAGCATGCCGTCAAGGTCAGTCTCGCTGATGCGGTCGAACAGCGCGATGCGAATGAGGTGTTTTGACGAAATATCCATGAACCTGCTCCTTAATGTTGCAAATGCAACGGATGTTTGTGTTTAAATATATGATAATAAGGGCAGAAAATCAAGGAGGAATTAAAAAATGAAACGGAAAATTATTTCAATAGATCAGGAAAAATGCAACGGATGTGGGCTGTGCGTGGATGCGTGCCACGAGGGCGCGCTGGCGATGGTGAACGGCAAGGCGCAGCTGATGTCTGAATCGTACTGTGACGGCCTTGGGGACTGTCTGCCGGAGTGCCCGACAGGGGCGATCACCATTGAAGAACGCGAAGCCGCGGATTTCGACAAGGAAGCTGTGGAAAAGCATATGGCGGCAAGGAAGCACGTACATGCGGGGGGCGGATGCCCGTCTTCACGTACAGCTGTGTTCGAAAGAAAACCTCAGGCGGCTGAGCCTGTGCCAAAGGAAGAGGTTGTTTCCGAGCTTAACCAGTGGCCTTGCCAGATCAAGCTGGTGCCGGTGAACGCACCGTATTTCCAAGGGGCGAAGCTGCTTATCGCGGCAGACTGCACGGCATTTGCCAACGCGAACGTGCACAGCCGCTTTATGCGCGGAAAGATCACGTTGATTGGCTGCCCAAAGCTGGATATGGTGGACTATTCGGACAAACTCACCGAGATACTCAAAAACAACGATATTAAAAGTATCGAAGTGCTGCGCATGAGCGTACCGTGCTGCGGCGGCATCGAATACGCGGTCAAACAGGCGTTGCAAAAAAGCGGCAAGATGATACCGTGGCAGGTCACGGTGATTGCACCGAATGGCGAAATTGTTGAGGATTAAAGACACTCAAGGATGCATCATAACGGTGCAACCTTGAGCATGGCGGAAGACCAATGGTTTTCCGCCATGCTTATCAGATTACAGTCTATTTAGAGCCTAAAGCGTGCATCATAACGGTGCGCATTTTTTCGTTTCTGGGTGGCAAAAGATGCTGTTTACCAGCAAATAGGTACACAAGGCTCACGTCTGCGGTGCCAATCATTATCATTTAGCGTTTTCATAGCAACCGAATCTGGTATATAATAAGAAAACCAACCAATACAGGAGAGGACATGTTACGTTTTAAACCGGTAGAACTTGAAGAAAAAGCGAATTTTGAAAAGTTTACGCTGTGCCACGGCTATCATAATCTGGAGGCGTCGTTTGCCAACATTTTTATCTGGAGGCGAGCGTGGCATATACAGATGGCGACGGATGAACTCGCTTTATATCTGCATTTGAGCAGCGGGAGCGTATCTTTTGCGCTGCCGCCTTTTTTGGACGACTGCGATACAAGCATGGTAGACCCGCTGACGCGCTATGACGAGTTTTTCGCATCGCGCGGGGAAAAGCCGCTTTTGAAAGGTGTGACCACGCAGTTAAAGGAGAAAATCGAGCGCGACTGTCCCGGATGGTATACATTTACGCCTGACAGAGACAATTTTGAGTATGTCTACAGCGCGGAGGATCTGATGACGCTGAAGGGTAAGAAGTATCACGCGAAGCGCAATCACATCAATAAGTTTTTAAAACAGCATACGTTTGAATACCGCCGCTACACGCAGGACGATTTTAACGCCTGCATTGAACTGCAAGAAAAATGGATGGAGACAAAGGACGGTGAGGCGGGCGGCTATCGGAACGAGCTCTCGGCCGCCAAAGACGCGCTGACCTATATCGACGAACTGGGCTTAAAGTGTGGTTTGCTGTATGTGGACGGACATCTGGAGGCGTATTCTATCGGCGAGAAGTTTGATGATATGGCGATCATCCATTTTGAAAAGGCGAATCCTGATATACAGGGTGTATTTGCACTCATCAATCGTGAGTTTGCAAGCCGTGAATTCAGCGATGTCAAATACATCAACCGTGAGGAAGACATGGGCATTGAGGGGTTGCGCAAGGCCAAACTGTCTTATTACCCTGTCTGTCTCAAAGAAAAATTTGTGGGTGTGAGAAACCAATGAGCAAGGATATCCGTCTGCTGGCAAAGGATGAACGGCCGCTGGCCAAAGCGCTTTGGAAAGAGGCTTTTCAAGACTCCGACGCGTTCATTAATTGGTACTTTGATCATAAGATACTTCAGGGCAATTCGCTTTGTATGTTTGAAGGCGGAGAGCTTTTGTCTATCGTTCACATGATTCCTTATGCGGTGCGCATACAGGGCAGGCCGGTTAATTCGGCGTTTATCGCGGGTGTTGCCACGTCTGAGAAAAGGCGGGGTGAGGGGCTGATGCGCACGATGCTGTCTGAGTCGCTGGCACTTCTTAAAACGCGCGGGACAGCCATTACGCATTTGTATCCATTCAGCCACAAGTTTTATGAGAAGTTCGGTTGGGCAGCATATTCATGCGTAAGCCGACAGACAGTGACTGCGGCCAGTCGTCTGCGCGGCGCTGACGTGATTGAGACAATGAATGCCGACGAGCTTTCACCGATGTACAACCGTATGATGAAAGACTTCGACGGCTATGTGATACGCGGCAAGCGCGAATGGGAATGGCGCCTTGGTGAGCTTAAAAGCGACGGGGGGCGCTGTGCTGTACTGATAAGGGACGATCGGGCTTGCGCATACATGCTCTATTATGCGACAAAGGAAAAAGCCGATATTATCGAGACGGTCTACGAAGATGAAGAAGACATCGGTGCGCTGCTTGCATATATACTGTCACAGGGACATGGCCGCGCTGAATACTATATACCGTCGGAAGGCATCAATTCTGCCAAGCACGGTATGGCGCGCATCGTAGACGCAAAGGCGCTGCTCCTAGAACTTGACGCGCAAGACCTTGTACTGAATTACGATATTGTGGATGATTTTGCCGTATGGAACAACACACAAAACGACTGCAAGCAAAGAATGAGCGTGTCTGAACTTGTCTGCCTTGTTCATTGCGGGAAAAACAAGCAAAATCCGGCGCTGGCGCGCTTTTTCGCACCGCGTAAGACTTGCATTTTTGAAGCTTATTGATTACAATAAATAGTTATGTGGGGTTTATTTGTTGGTATCATTATCGGTGTGCTGCAGGTGATTGGTTTGTACACATTCGGCAAAATGATACTCGGGGAAAATAGAAAGGCAAAGGCTCTGGGTGCGTTTTTACTTCTTGCGAAAATCGCATTGATTGTTTTGGTCTTTGTCTTGGTATCGGCGGTATCTTTGACGCATGTGATTTGGACGGCGGGGGGTATGCTGCTCGGGCTTATCGGAACACTGGCGTTTATGACCAGACGTCATAAAAAGAAAGACATAAATGACCGCGGAAACACGGGCGGAAAGGACAGCATCAATGGTTGAGCATATAATACGGGGTGTGGGCCGGATGGCTCTGCAATCTGAGGAAGTGGCGGTGACGCCGCCAACGGTTTCTCTGTTTGGGCTGAAAATTAATGAAACGCTTTTTGTCACATGGGTTGTCATGCTTATTCTTGTTTTCGTTGCTGTCATCATCCGTATTTTTGTGATTACAAAATTCAAAACCATACCAAAGGGCATACAAAACATTCTCGAAATGTTCGTGGAATTCTGCGAGAAGTTTACAAAATCGCAGCTGGGCAGACGCGGCGCGTCTTACGCGGCGTATATTTTCACCATCGCTGTGATGATTGTAAGCACCAGTATTATCGAGCTTTTCGGTTTTCGTCCTCCCGCTACGGATATCAATTTCACCATTGCGATAGCGCTGATGTCGTTTGTGGTTATCAACGCGTTCGGGTTTTACTATACCGGTTTTTTCGGCCGTTTGAAATGGTTTGTGAAGCCCAAGGCGTTTATGCTGCCTGTCAATCTGGTGACGCACGCGGTTATTCCTGTGTCGCTCTCGTTCCGTCTTTTTGGCAACATGTTTGCGGGGCTTGTCGTGATGGACTTGCTTTACAGCGTGACTTATCTTTCTATCGGCATACCGGCATTTTTGGCGATGTATTTCAATTTGTTCCATGTGGGCATTCAAACGTATATTTTCCTTGTGCTCACGCTTTCCTTTATGGAGGAAACGGTGATGTACGGGGCTAAAAGATAGAATTAAATAATAGTTTATTATTACTGGAGGTAAAAAACATGACAGCACTTATTGCGATTGGCGTGGGCATTGCGGTTTTCACCGGCGTTGGCGCAGGCATCGGCATGGGTATTGCAACAAGCAAAGCGGCGGAAGCGGTGGCGCGGCAGCCCGAAGCCAGCGGTAAGATTAACTCGATGCTGCTAATCGGTCTCGCTTTTGCCGAGACAACAGCGATTTACGGTTTTGTTATTGCGATTCTCATGATGGGCAAAATCTGAACAGGAGAGCGATACATTTACCGAATAGAAGTGAGGTGTTATTATGCTGGAAATAGATCCTATGCAGATCGGCTTGCATGTATTAAACGTATTGGTCATGTTTTTTGTGCTTAAGCTGCTTGTTTATAAGCCGGTCTTAAAGTTCATGAAACAACGTGAGCATATGATTTCGGATAAAGTCGATGAACTTGATGCGCGCGAAAAAGAGCTTATACAACAAAAAGACGAGTATGAGCATATGATGGCCGAAGCGCACAATGAAGCGGCAGAGCTCATTACCAAGAGCAACGAGATGGCAAGAGATCATGCACGGGAGATACTTGACAACGCTAAAGAACACGCACGGAATCTTGTGGTAAGAGCCAAGAAAGAGATCGAAGCCGATAAGGTGCAGGCAAGGCAGGATATGCGCACGCAGATCGCCGAGATGAGCATACAGATTGCAGAAAAAGTGCTTGAAAGAGAGATTTCTTTGGAGGATAACCATAAGATTATCGACGAGTTCTTCGAGAGGGTGGGATAAGTGGTTATCGAAGGAAAACTCAAATCGGCTGTGCCGTTGGATGAGCTGACCGTACAGTCGATTAAAAAACGCTTTGAGGCGCTCACGGGCGCAGATATCACGTTTAAAACGGAAGTTGTGCCGGAGTTGCTCGGTGGCTTTGTTGTGGTGCTAAACAATAAAGTTTACGACAGGAGCGTCCGTTCACATTTAGGGAAGATAAAGAACTATATTGTCGATACGGAAACACCCTATAAGGAAGACGCGCTTGAAGAGGGCGATTTTGATCTGGACTTCAGCGCGGAAGAGTTCAGCCAGATTGCAAAAGACAGAATCGATAATTTCGCGCAAGATATGGACACCAGCGAAGTGGGCACTGTGACGTACGCAGGCGACGGTATTGTTCACGTGGCCGGTTTGGACGGCTGTAAATACGGCGAGCTTCTTGAATTTGAAAACAACGCTTACGGCATCGTGATGAATCTCTCCAAAGAGAGTCTCGGTGCTGTTCTTTTAAACGGCGCAGCAGATGTCACAGAAGGATCCACTGTTCGTAATACCGGCTCAGTGGTGCAGGTTCCTGTGGGCGACGCGCTGCTTGGACGCGTGGTGAGCCCGCTTGGCGTGCCGATGGACGGAAAAGGCAAGGTGGCCGCCGCGCGTTACCGGACGATTGAGGCGGAAGCGCCGCACATCTTTGACAGACAGGGCGTGAAACAGCCGCTGGAAACGGGCATTATGTCGATAGACAGCATGATCCCGATCGGCAAAGGTCAAAGAGAGCTGATCATTGGCGACAGACAGACGGGCAAAACCGCTGTCGCCGTGGATACCATTCTTAATCAAAAGGACAAAAACGTTTGCTGCGTGTATGTGGCGATCGGCCAGAAAGCGTCAACAATTGCGGGAATCATACAGACGCTTGAAGAGGAAGGCGCAATGGAATATACCGTTGTTGTGGCTTCCACAGGCAGCGATATGCCTTCGATGCAATATATAGCGCCGTACGCGGGCTGTGCGATTGCGGAAGAATTCATGTATAACGGCAAAGACGCTTTGATCGTTTATGACGATTTATCTAAGCACGCTGTGGCTTATAGAACGATGTCGCTGCTGTTGCGCCGCCCGCCCGGCCGTGAGGCTTATCCGGGAGACGTTTTCTATCTGCATTCGCGCCTTCTAGAGCGCGCGGCGAAGCTCAACGATGAACACGGCGGCGGTTCCATGACGGCGCTGCCCATCATTGAAACGATGGCGGGCGACATATCCGCATACATACCCACGAATGTCATTTCTATCACTGACGGACAGATATTCTTGGAGTCTGAGCTTTTCAACGCGGGCATTCGGCCAGCTGTTAACGTGGGTCTTTCTGTGTCGCGTGTGGGCGGCAGCGCTCAGACACGAGCGATGAGAAAGGTGGCCGGCCGGCTTCGTCTGGATCTTGCGCAATACCGCGAGCTGGCGGTTTTTGCTCAGTTTGCGTCCGACTTGGACAAGACCACGCGCGAAACGCTGGAGCAGGGCGCGCGGCTCACAGAGTCTTTAAAACAGGCGCAATATTCACCGCTGCCCATGGCCAGCCAAGTCATCCTGCTGTATGTGGCTGTGAATAAATATATGGTCAAGCTTCCGATGACGCATGTGAAGCCGTTTTTGCAGCAGTACCTTCAATACGTCGATACCAATTATCCGGATGTGCGCATCGGCATTAACAAAACAGGAGATTTATCTGAATCGGCAGTTTCATCGCTTCGGCGGGCAGCTGAATCGTTCTTAAAAACATATTGCCTGCAATGCGGCATCAAGGTTGAAGAAGAGGAAAACGCGTAATGGCTAGCATGGCGGATATTAAGCACAGCATACGCTCGATTTCCGAAACGGAGCAGATTACTCGTGCGATGCACCTTATTTCCACATCCAAGATGAAAAAGGCCATCAGCAAGTATGAATCTAACCATGTGCATTTCGAACGCGTTCAGTCTGCGCTAAAAGATATTTTTGCGCATACGTCCGAGCTGGAGCACCCTTGGGTGGGACAAAGCAAAGGCAAAAGAGCGGCTTATATCGTAATTGCGGCGGATAAGGGCATGTGCGGCGGTTACAACCACAACGTACTGAACCTCGCGCTTAAGCATATGCAGCAGTTTTCCGAACGTTATATCTTAACGGTGGGACATATGGCGCGCGCGTTTTTTGACCGCAGGGACTACATGGTTGACGTTGAATTTTTGCATGTGTCGCAGAATCCTTCCCTTTACAATGCGCGCAATATCACGAGCGATATTTTAGAGCTTTTTGACAACGGCATCATGGACGAAGTATATGTGGTATATACGAAGTTCATATCCGTCATGAAGCAGGAGCCGCGCGTGATCAAGCTACTGCCGCTTTGTATCGCCGATCTTATCGATGTGGCGGAGGAAACGCAGTATAGCGCCGAGCTTTTTTATCATCCCTCGCCCAAAGAGGTGTTCGACATACTTGTGCCGCAATATATTATCGGCCTGGTATACGGTTGCCTGGTGCAAAGCTTTGCCAGTGAGCAGTGTGCCCGTATGACGGCGATGGAAAACGCGACAAACAACGCGGAAGAGATGATTGAGAGTCTTACGAAGGAATATAACAGGGCACGGCAATTTGCCATTACCAACGAGATCTCTGAGATTATCGGAGCGCTCGAAGCTTTAAAATAGTGACGGGAGATCATTATGGAGGATTATCAAATCGTCAATAAAGGCGAACTCATACGAATCACAGGGCCTGTTCTTGACGTGAAGTTTTATGACGGCCATTTGCCTGCCATATACAATGCGCTGGTGATCAAACTCGGAGACCGTGAGGTCTGGCTGGAAGTCGCCATGCATATCGGTGAGGATACGGTGCGCTGTATTGCGCTACATGCGACGGAAGGTCTTTACTGCGGTCTTGCGGTTATCAACACAGGGAGCGGCATTAACGTACCCGTGGGCCAAAAGACATTGGGCCGTGTAATGAACGCGATTGGCCAGCCCATCGACGGCAAGGGACCCATCAGTTCCGCCACACGGCTGCCGATTCATCGCCAACCGCCCAAGTTTGCCGATCAGAATCCGGCGACCGAGCAGTTTGAAACGGGCATCAAGGTTATCGACCTGCTCGCGCCGTATGCCAAAGGCGGCAAGATCGGTCTGTTCGGCGGCGCGGGTGTGGGAAAAACGGTGCTCATTATGGAGCTTATTCGCAATATCGCGACAGAACACGGCGGTTACAGCGTGTTCACGGGCGTGGGCGAAAGAAGCCGCGAAGGCAACGAACTCATCGAGGAGATGAGCGAATCCGGCGTTATCGAGAAAACGTGCCTTGCTTTCGGGCAGATGAACGAACCGCCCGGATCCAGAATGCGGGTGGCGTTTGCCGGGCTTACTCTCGCGGAGCATTTGAGAGACGAAGAGCATCAGGACGTGCTGCTTTTTATCGACAACATTTATCGTTTTATACAGGCGGGTTCAGAGGTATCCGCCCTGCTTGGGCGTATTCCGGCGGCGGTGGGTTATCAGCCGACGCTTGCGTATGAGCTGGGCGCGCTGCAGGAGCGCATAACGTCCACAAAGGGCGGCTCCATCACTTCGGTGCAGGCTATTTATGTGCCGGCGGACGATATGACAGACCCTGCGCCGGCGACGACGTTTTCGCATCTTGATGCGACGACGGTGCTGTCGCGCCAGATCGCTGAGCTTGGTATATATCCCGCCATTAATCCGCTTGAATCCACATCGCGTATACTCGACCCGCGCATCGTGGGCGAGAAGCATTACAATGTGGCACGGCGTGTGCAGGAAGTGCTTCAGCGCTACAAAGAGCTTCAGGACATCATCGCCATACTGGGTATGGAGGACTTAAGCGAAACGGATAAGACCATTGTTTATCGCGCGAGAAAGATTCAGCGTTTCTTCTCTCAGCCCATGACGGTGGCTGAAGTGTTCTCGGGAATACCCGGCAAATATGTGCCGCTTGAGCGCACGATTGAGAGCTTCCGTGCCGTGGTGGACGGCGAGGTGGACGATATCCCCGAGGGTGCGTTTTTTATGGCGGGTGATATCGACGACGTGAAGCAAAAAGCCAAAAAGGCCAGCGGGGAGTGATTTGATGCCTGCGAAGTACATGCTGGAGCTGATTACGCCTGAAAGAATATTCTTCCGCGGGGAAGTGGAAAGCGTGATTATTCCGACGCCGGACGGCTTTATGAGTATTCAGAAGATGCACGAGCCCATGGTGGCCGCCGTCAGCATTGGCACCATGAAATTGTGCGTGGACGGTCAGTGGCTCGAGTGCACGACATCCGAGGGCTTTGTTGAAGTGCGCCCGGACGAGACGATTATCTTTTCGCAGACGGCTGAATGGCCCAATGAGATCGATATCCGCCGTGCGCAGGAGGCCAAGGAACGCGCCGAAGAGCGTATGCGTCAGGCACTGAGCCATCAGGAATATATGCAGAATCAGATTGCGCTGGCCAGAGCGATGGTTCGATTAAGAGCCGGGCGCAGAAGCAGAAATCTCGACTGATTAACTTTGCGCTGCATCATTGCGGCGCTTTATTTTTGGGATACCCGAAAAATATCGCTGTTTGGGTTCGATTTTGGGAAAGGGAGAAATGACTGAACTTATACTGCTAAGGCACGGCAAAACGGCGCTCAATGAAAAAAAAGTATATTGCGGGAGCAGTAATCCTTCTCTGTCGGCGCAGGGTATCAAAGAGACGAAGCGCACCGCAGAGCTTCTGAATGCTTTTGAGCCAGACTGCGTGTATGCAAGCGAGAAACAGCGCGCGCTGCAGTCGGCGCAGATTGTGGTGCCGGATATGCCTGTATCAGCGGTGTCCTCTCTGTGCGAGCTGGATTTCGGCGAATTTGAGGGCCTTGGCGCAGACGAGATATCACACCGTATGCCGGATGAGTGGCAGGCGTATCTCGATAACCCGTATGGTTTTCGTTTCCCAAGCGGCGACAGCGTTTCCTGCTTTTTACAGCGGTCTTCCGAGGCGGTCAGGCAGATTTCAAAGCGACACCAAGGGCAGCGTATACTCATTGTGACGCATAAAGGTGTCATCACAGCGGCGCTGTCATCCTATCTGCACGGGAATCTGAAAGCGACATTTCAATACGACGTCCGCCCCTCGGGGTTTGCAAGACTTAAGATTTTTCAAGACATAAGTGTTTTAACACAGCTTTATTAACATAAAATGCACAAAAAACGTCTTTTCAAGGTATATATTTTTGACTTTGGTCGATAATTACCGTATCAACATACGGAATAATAAGGCCGTTACAAAGGGAGGAAAATATGCCGGGAGAAAGAGCGACAAAAATGCTGATTTTGAGCAGTGCCCGCACGTTGTTCGGCGAGCAGGGCTATGAGCAGACCCCCGTTGAGGAGATCTGCGCGCTGGCCGGTATTGCAAAAGGAACGTTTTTTTACTACTTTGAGAGCAAGCAATTTATTGTACGATACATTGTGGCTATGCAGCTGGAGGAGTACAAACAAAGGCTCTGGGAGCAGATGGATACTCTTGAAGATCCGATTTCCAAAGTGGAGTTCTTTGTTTCGGCTCTGATGGAGCAAGGGAAGACAGCAAATGAAGCGAACTCATATTTCAAGGATATGGAACCTGAGTGGTACTGCACAGTGGTGAAGGAAGAACGCATGCTAGCCTTGCTGCCGCTGCTCGAAGATGTGGTGATTGAGGGAATACAGCACGGATATTTTCGCCTCAAGAATCCTTCCGCATGCACGACGATCGCATTTTTGGGAATCGATTCATATCTGCATATAAAACCGGTGCAGAGCGACGAAACAAAGCGGGGCATACGCGAAATGACGGCCAAGACGCTTGGCCTAAAGGAGGCGTTGTTCGCTTTATAAATGGGGAGGAAATTATGAAAACGGCGGTTGTTTATTATTCATTGGACGGAAGCACCAGAGAAGCTGCTTTTGTCATCGCACAGAAACTTGATGCGGATGTATTTGAGCTTCAAGAGGTGAAAAAAAGAAGCGGCAAGCCATTGTCGTTCATGGCGGCGGCATTTGGCGCACTTATCGGAAAAAAGAGCCGCCTGAAAGAAAACCCTGCCGATAAAATGAGCAGCTACGATAGAATCTGTATCGGCTCGCCCATATGGGCATCGCGAACGGTTCCCGCTGTTAATACGTT
Source organism: Clostridia bacterium (assembly GCA_003249555.1). Taxonomy (GTDB): domain Bacteria; phylum Bacillota; class Clostridia; order Christensenellales; family SZUA-584; genus SZUA-584. Next base: position 94,755 of record QKIQ01000057.1, read on the forward strand.
TTTATACGCGCTTAAAGCGGCTGAAAAAGAGATCATATTGTTCACGGTGCAGGCTGATCCCAATACGGCGCCGATCGAAGGTGTGAAAAGAATCACCAGGTTTTTGGAGGAGCGCGGTGCAAAGGTTGGAAATGTGCTGCGTATTCACGGCGAGAGCCCCGGAAAAACAGCATCAAAAGGCCACTTGGCTGAACAGATTGAAAAGCAAATTTAAGGCATGTCGAAAAATGGCTAAATGTTACAAATGTGTTACGGAAATATTGACATAATGCAAATGATGCGTTATCATAAGGATACTGGGCTAAATTACCCACGTTAATAAGGAGAGAGCCGACATGGCAAAGCATTCGGGCATTCGTGCTCTGAAGAAGCTTAAAAACAAAAATAAGAAACCTCAGCAGGCGGCCACCCGTCGAATTGCTGTGCCGAGACAAGGAGAGACCGTGCTCGATGCGCCGTCCGCGGATGCCTCCGTGTATCTGGAAGAGACCCCTGTTTTTGCGGGCGGTCAGTTTGATTATACTGAGTCCCGCTCGGCGAGCCGTGCGAATACAAAGCAGATAATGAGCAGCCTTGGCATAGGCAACCGTCAATGCGGCAAGAAGTCTGGTTTTGCCGCAAAGCTGCGTGTCATATTTGAAACGATTATGGGCAAACGCACAAAGGAAAGCGCCGCGCTGGATTTTGCGATGAACAATAAGCGCGTCAGCAAGAGAGAGCGCCGCAATCGCATGATCGCTTACATTGGGACAGGCTTTGTGGTTGTTGCTGTGCTGCTGGCTGTGGTGCTTGTGCCCGGCGGAAAAGCGGCGTCCACAAAAGATTCCGGACAGAGCCCTGAATCAGGCAACGGACATGAGGTAATCGCCGCGGCAATCGGTGAAATTGGCACGAGAAGCGGTATTGATGCTGAGTCCTCGGACACAGCAGCCTCTACGCCTACGGCTATGCCTTCTGCAAGCATGGCAGGCGCAGCAGCTGCTGACGTATCGACGGAGCCGTCTGTATCGCCGTCCGAGGTACCCACAGAGGCACCCACAACAGAACCGACGGAAGCGCCGACACCCATACCCACGACGGAGCCCGATCCCACACCGCCTCCGATTACGGCGGAGAGCTGCGTTGATTTCTACGTCGTGGAAGCGGATGCATATTACAACAAAATGGGTTATTCCAATAATCACTACGAATATACGCAAGATGACGTATATATGCTCGCGCAGATTATTCAGTCTGAAGCTGGCGGCGAGAGTACCGAGGGTATGATTGCTGTCGGTAACGTGGTCATGAACCGTGTGCTAAACCGCTATAAGTTTGGCAGTACCGTGGCAGAGGTGATTACAGCACCCGGACAGTTTGCGTATAATGCAAACACAAAGCCGTCATCCAAGGCGAAAGGTGCGGCGCGTGCCGTGCTGCAGGATGAAAATTGGGTGATACCGCAGGATATTTATTATTTCCGCTCCGGGGCATCATCGGGTGTGGATTGGGGCAGCCATAAGTTCTTTACCAAGATTGGCGGACATTGTTTTTACAGGCACAGCTACAGCGGTCGTCATCGCGGTGGTGATGCGCCGCCCAAACTGTTTGAACGTACTTATAAATACGCTCAGTATGGCTGCAAGCCCGAAGACCGCGTTTATCGCATACAGTATATGCTCAATAAGCTGGATTATGATGTGAAGGCAGACAGCTATTTCGGCAAAGATACGGTGGATGCGCTTATGGCGTTTCAGCAAAAGCATGGTCTTGATGCGGACGGCATTGCGGGTCCGTCAACTGTCGAAAAGTTGATCGAAGATTTTGGTTTGAGCAATTACTACTTGCAGTTTGTGGTTGATTAGAAGAGGTTCTGAAGCCGCGGCGAAATGCTGCGGCTTTTTTAGTCGCGGAGGATGAAATGGAATTTGAGCTTTTGAAAAAACGATTCGCTGTTTGCTCGTTGATCGAGCCCGCGCTACCGGACGGGGAGTTTATGTCGCTCACGGTAACAGCCGGGGAGATTTCTCTCGTATGTGAGCAGGATAAAGCGCCGAGAGGATGCATGATGGAAACAGGATGGCGCGCACTTAAAATCAAAGGACCGCTCGACTTTTCTCTTGTGGGTATTCTGGCGGACGTTTCGACGGTGCTCGCACAGGTCAAAATCAGCATTTTTGCCGTGTCTACCTATGAGACGGATTATGTGCTTGTGAAAGAAAAAAGTCTGGAACGCGCGCTTCATGCGCTTGAAGCAGCGGGACATGTCTTTATCAAGGAAAACTGACATAAGAGTTATTACAGAAATATTACAATACGATTTACAATGCGTCATATATGTTTTATAATGAGTCTGTGCGAAAGAAAAGCCAAAGGAGACGCGTATGAAAAGAAGCTCCTCCGACAGCAATCATTATCGAACTGTGACTCGTCGGTCGTCAAATCGCAAGAGAGGACTGCTGTTTAAGCTGCGCGTCATTATAAATACAATTGTTGGAAGAAAGCGGACATCAGATAACAGCAAGAGAACGTTGGACAGCCGCAGCCGCAAGGTGGTTGTGTATGTGGCGGCCGGTTTTGTGGTGTTTACCGTGCTGATGACCGTGGTGCTTGCTGCGGGGGGTAAAGTGGTAGCGGGGCAGCCGGGCGGTATTGAGTCTGCACAGAGCGAAACAGCGGCTGAGGTGTCTGCCAGTGCGTTGCTGCCGACCCAAACGCCGGTTGTGACAACATCGCCGGAGCCCACGGTGCAAGAAACACCTGAGCCCACTGAGGAAGCGACACCAACGGAAAAGCCCACGGAGAAACCGACTGAAAAACCAGCAGAAACGCCGAAGCCCACGCCCACAAAGGAACCAGAACCCACACCATCGCCGGAACCCACACCATCGCCGGAACCCACACCGCCGCCATTCAGCGCGGACGATTGTGTGGACGACTATAAGGTGGAAGCGGATGCTTATTACAACGAGATGGGTTACTCATCAAACAGCTACGAATACACAGAGGATGAAAAATATATTCTCGCGCAGATCATAGAGATTGAATCGCGGGGAGAGCCATATGAAGGGATGGTGGCTGTGGGCAATGTGGTGATGAACCGGGTGTTCTGTGATAAATTTGCGGGCACAGTCACAGAAGTTATCACATCCGGCGGGTTTGCTTATGAGAATAATAAAGACAGAGTGCCGTCTGCTGATGCAAGAAAAGCGGCAAGCGCTGTTTTGGACGATGAATACTGGGTTGTGCCTCAGAACGTATATTACTTCAATTCCAACATGGCCGAGGGTGAAAACTGGAGCAGCCACGTTTATTACACGAAAATCGGCGGACACTGTTTTTATACGGAAAACTACGGCGGACGCAGCACAAGCAGCGAGATTCCACCGCGGCTCTTTGAGCGAACATACAAATGGGCCCAGTTTGGCTGTAAAAAAGACGAGCGCGTCAAACGCATTCAGTATATGCTTAACAAGCTGGATTTTGATGTATCAGCGGATGGTATTTTCGGTAAAGGGACAAGCAAGGCTCTTATGTTGTTTCAGGAGTCCAAAGGGCTCGAGGCAGACGGCGTGGCAGGGCCCGCCACGATCAAGACGCTGATTAAAGCGTTCGGTCTTAACAACTATTATGAAAAATATATCGCTGGATAAAGATTTATTAGCAAATGATAAATGAATATAACGAGATAGAGAAGAAACATCTTCTGTGTTCGTCTCTCTTAAGCTTACCGGCTGCCTTCGGGCAGCTTTTTTGTTACCATTGAAAGTGATGGTTTCGCTGCCATTATAAAACTTGTATTTGGAAAGAGTCTGTGAATATATTGTATCAATTCTGGAAATCCTGCATATATATATTACAAAAGTATTACAAATTGATTGACAAAGCGAAACAAATCCGCTATGATGGCACATGCGGGAAAATTGTATAGTTAAACAGGGAGATGAACAGATGAAATTTAATACGGGCATTCGTGCTGTGCAAAAGCTTTTTCGCAAAAAAGGCGAAAAGGCCGGCTCGGTGGAAACCGGGCAGACAGCAGCGCTTCACAGCAATTTGCTGTCGGAGACGGATGAACCGGATATCATGTATCTGGAAGAAACCCCGGTGAAAGTCGCCGGCACGAAAAAAAGCGCCGCCTCTGAAAAGGCAGAGCAGCAAATAAAAGGAGAACACCGCTATCAAGGAAAACATCACAGCCATCGTCTGACGATTCGTAAACGAATTTCAGTATTCTTTGGCAAAAGTAAAGAGGATGCACAACAATCCGATTCCAAAACCAATCACTTACGGCAAACGCGCCATCGTATTCTGCTTAGGGCTTCATATACCACGGCAGGCCTTGCGCTTATTGCGGCAATGCTCATTTTTGTGCTGCCGGTAGGCGGTAATGCTGCCGCAGAGCTGATAGAACAGCCGCCTGTGGTGTTAAGTGACAACCCGCGTGTTGAGCAAATGGACATTGACTTATCTTTATTGAGTGATGACACAGAGCCCGCAGAATCACCGGATGCGCCCACTGTAACGTCAATGCTGTTTGACGACAGAGAAAAGGCGGATGCGGCGGCTGTGATCATCGAAGAGGCTATGGCCACACCCACGCCAATGCCCACGGTGACGCCGGAACCCGCACCGACGCCCATTGCCGTGGATGAGCTGGTTGAATTTTTTGTAGACGATCCCGGCTTTGATTATAATGAAGCAGGTTACTCCACCAATTTCTATGAATACACTGAAGATGAGTTTTACCTTCTTGCGCAAATCATCGACATTGAAGCACGCGGCGAGCCGTTTGAAGGCATGGTAGCCGTAGGCAACGTGGTGATGAACCGTGTCCTTAACACCGATACGTTTGGCGATACGATTTCCAGAGTGGTAAAATCGGGTCAGTTTGCGTGGTCGGGCAACAGCCACAGAAGGCCGTCGCTGGCGGCAAAGCGTGCCGCAAAAGCCGTGCTGGACGATGAGTATTGGGTGCTGCCTCAGAATGTGTACTTTTTCAAATCACATTCAAAATCCGGAAAGGACTGGGGCAAAAATCAGTATTACACCACAATAAAGGGACATTGCTTCTACTTGTACGATTACAGCGGACGATATAACGGTGACGGTATACCGCCAAAGCTTTACGAGCGGACGTTTAAGTACGCTCAGTACGGCTGTCAGCCCGATGAGCGCGTACTGCGAATTCAGCAGATGCTCAATGCCATCGGTTTCCGTGTGAATGAGGACAGCCGCTTTGACCAGAGCATGCGTGAGGCGCTGACGCTGTTTCAGGAAACGAACGGGCTCAATGCTGACGGTGTCGCCACGCCGGACACCATTATGGCACTAATCAAGGTGTACGGCTTTGAGACCTATGTCGGCACGTACGTGACAGCACAAGACGCCGCATAACACATTCCAGACAGATACATGATATCAAGGTAATCAAAAGGCCGCGCGTCATATGAGGTGCGGCCTTAAGCTTGGCGAATTATCCACCGGTTTACTGGTTTTGTTTATTCCTCGCAGTCACATATGGCTTTCTATATGCCCAACCTAGACAGTTATTCATTGCTATTGCCTCCCAGTGCGCGGCGAAGTTCTTTGAGCGCACGAGCATCACCGCCGTACGCCGATTTGGCGAGTTCGTTAAGCATATTTATGCTGTCTGGCTCAGGCAGTGCCGCGCCCATCGACAGCTGTTCGTACATCGAAAGGTGGATATCGCTTTGCTGATAAATGCTAAGCCCCGGTTTTACGGGAAAGACGCCAAGCGCCTCCAGCTTTTTCTGGGCGCTGTTACTGAGCAAAAACGAAGCGAAGCTTTCAGCAGCTTTCTGCCTAAGCGCGTCCTCGCGTTGTTGTGCCACACCGATCATCTGTACCATGTCGGTATAAGGGCTAATGGCGTAGGCGGCAAAAGGGGGGACTTCACCCTGCGTGTATTGCTCAGATGATTCAAAAAGCTGACGGTGAGAAGCAATGAGCACACCGGCATCGCCTGAGCAGAATGCGTCAAAGCCGTCTTCCCATGTTGCGTTTAGTGACAAAGCGGCATCCGGCGGGTCCGGCTCGCCCCATGTGGAAATCTGTGGTCTTTCAGCTTCGGGATAAGCGTGCAGAGCCAAAGCGGGCAGTGATGTGCAGCCGTTTTCCGCGTCGAAGCAGACACCCAACTGTGCGGCTTCCAGCAGCGCTTCCGGGCGTATGCCCCAGTCGGATTTCAATTCGATGCCGCTTTCCGTCAGTATTTCGGTGTTAACAAGCAGGCAATAGCCGCCGCACATATACGGGTAAGCGTTGCTTGGCAGGTCTGTAAATATAGTATCGACAGCAGGCAGCTCCGCCATTTCGAGCGGCAGCTCATTGCCGTATGGATACGAAATAATATCCGGCTTTTCACCGCTTTGCAACGCCTGCAACGCTTCTTCTTCGGTGAAGGTTTGTATCTCGATAAAAACGTGAGGGTTTTGTCCTTCAAACTGCGTGATGCGTTTTTGCAGAAATGCCGCGTCCGACGATCCGCCCGTCCGCCAGCCGGAAATATGCCAAAGTGACAATATACCCTGAAAGTAAGGACTTTCGGGCAGCTTTTCATAGTAGGAAAGTATCAGCCACGGTGATATACAGATAAGTATTAGCGCCAGCGCGCATAAAAAATAAGCAACAGGCTTCATGTAGCACCTCTTGCTTATTTATACTTGCGTTTTATTGCATTCATGACAGACCAAGCATTGCTGCACCGATGATTCCCGCATCATTTCCGGAAATTGCGAGCTTTATGTCTGCGTATTTCTGGTTGGCGAATATGCCCTTGTTCGCGCTGGCCTTAATGACGCGCTCTAACAGGAATTCACCTGCGGCTGAGACGCCGCCGCCGAGTGCGATGACATCCGGATCGAGAATATTTTCGATGGTGCCGATGCCCATGGCGAGGTGTTTGACGAATTCGTCCACAATCGCAAGCGCAATATGGTCGCCTTCCTTGGCACAGTCCAGCACGAGCTTGGCGGTGACTTTATCTAATTCCCCTCCGGTCAGGTGATGCAGGCGGCTTTCCGGACGCTCGACCACACAGCGTCGCCCTTGACGAATCAAAGCCGTTGCGGTAGTGTACGTTTCCAGACAGCCTTTGTTGCCGCAGGTGCATGGTACGCCGTCCGGCACAATCTCGATATGCCCGAGCTCGCCGCCCATGCCGTGTGCGCCGCTGAACGGCTTGCCGTTTATGATGATGCCGCTGCCAAGGCCGGTGCCCAATGTGAGCAGTACGCCCACGTCGCAGCCTTTGAGCGCGCCGAGATGATATTCGTAGACGGCGGCCACGGTCGCATCGTTGTCCGCAAACACAGGGACATCGATATGTGTTTTCATTTCTGATTCCAGCGGCACATCGATCCAGTAGAGATTCACGGCTGTGGCGATGCCTTTGCGCGCAAACCCCGGAATGCCGATGCCTATGCTTGCAATTTGACTGACCGGTATGCTGTTTTTCTCCGCGAGACTGATGATCGCGCCAGCCATATCGTTTATCACCTGCACGTAACCGCGTTCTACGCCTGTGGGTATGCTGGTTTTGCACACCAGGGAGAGGTTTTGGTCAACGAGTCCCGCTTTGATTCCAGTTCCTCCAAGATCGATCCCTGCTAGATACATCAAAAGTCTCCTATTGCTTATTTGGCTTTTGCTCTCACATTAAACTTTCGGACACGACGGCCCTTTCACGCTGTCGGGCGCGATTATGCTTAAAAGCTTGCTGTCCAGCTGTTCGGCTGTAATTTGTCCCATGCATTTCAAACGGTAGTTCATTGCTGCCACCTCAATGATGATCGCAAGGTTGCGGCCGGGCCGCACAGGAATCGTGATGATGGGTATTTTGACGCCGAGCAGCGTGATAAACTCCTGAGAGAGACCAAGCCGGTCGATATTCATCGGGTCGCCAAGCTCCAGATTGACGGCGAGTTCGATAGACTTTTCCACCAGCACAGCACCGATGCCGTATAGCGTGCGCACGTCGATGATGCCAAGGCCGCGTATCTCCATCATATGACGGATGACTTCGGGCGACTGACCCAAGAGCTGGTTGTCCGATAGCTTGATGATTTCCACGACATCGTCCGCAACGAGACGGTGACCGCGTTTGACAAGCTCGAGTGCCGTTTCACTTTTACCGACGCCAGAATCGCCCATGAGCATTATACCCACACCGTAAATATCCATGAGGCCCGCGTGACGAGATATGCTGGGCGCAAGCACCTTATCAAGATACACGGTCGTTTTATGGCTGAGTTTTGTGGTGGTCAGACCGGACATCAAAATGGGCGTATTGTACTTTTTTGCCGCTTCTATCATTTCGGGCGGAGGCGTTAAATTACGCCCGATAAGTACACACGGCATGCGGCTCGCAAAATACTTGTCGAGTCGTTCTCGTTTCAATTCGGGATCGAGGTTTTGCAAATACGTCATTTCGACCATGCCGAAAAGCTGTATGCGGTTGACCGCGAAATACTCGAAAAAGCCGGCCATCTGAAGCCCCGGCCTGTTTAAGTCCGACGTATTGATTTCAATAATATCCACATCACCTTTGTATATGATGCTTAAATTGAGGTCGCGTGCAATATCATCGAGCTTGAGTTTGGTTTTCATTCTGTGCCTCCAGAATATATTTTTGTATCACATCGGCCACGCCGCCCTCGTTGTTAGACGGGCAAATGGTGTCGGCTGCTTGCTTGGCGTTTGGTGCGGCGTTTTCCATAGCCACCCCGAGCCCTGCAAATTCAAGCATGGGGACATCGATTTCGGCGTCTCCCACGGCGATAACGTCTTCTCTTTTCACTTCGTAATAGTCGGCGACAAATTTCAGCGCATCTCCCTTGCTGACGCCGGGCGTCGAAAATTCAACGTAAGTCGGCTTGGAACGTTTGACGCTGAGCATAGGAAATTCCAATTCTACCCGCTCCTGTATGTCGTCTATGTCATCGGCGTCAGAGATGAACAGCACTTTGGGCGTCACCACTGTTTCCATCTCTATAAGATCGGGTCTGACGATACCTTTTAAACCGCATGAGTGCTCGTAAGCTTGCGCATACTTGTTTGTTTCGCGAAAAACTAGATTTCCGTCAATATAGACTTGGAAATGCAAGCTGTTTCTGTCCGCATATTGCATCAGCTTTTTGACAAGCGCAGGATCCATTGCGCGTGAATAAACGGCGTTGTTGTCGGCGTCATAAATCTCCGCGCCGCCTGTCGAAATCATCAGCGTATCAAGACCGAGCATATCGTAATATTTGCGCGTGCTCTTAGGTATTCTTCCCGTACATAGCACAACATATATCCCTGAATCTACGGCTTTTTTAATGGCATCCCTGACTCGCTCAGGGATATTCAGATTGTCGTCAAGCAGTGTATCGTCCAAATCGATTGCAATGAGTTTATAAGCCATGTTTCCTCCGGCGTTCGACACAGATGTCGTTTATATTAATTTATACAATCATTATACATCATTAAGCCAGCCTTCACAAACAAAATGTGAACTGTTATACTATTAATCAAGTATCTAAGAGGAGTATGACATTTTGAAAAAAACAGCAGTAGTTTGTCTTGTTATTATATTAACGCTTACATTGTTTTTGGGCTTGGTTTACGCCGCACCCGAGTATGAAGGGGAAGTTAATTCGAATGCGGTAATGCTACTAGACGCAACCACAGGTGAGGTGCTCTTTGAGAAAAATGCGGCCGAGCAGATTTATCCTGCAAGCACCACGAAGATACTCACATGTATTGTGGCGCTAGAAAACGCGAATCTTGACGATATGGTGACGGTTGGCCCCGATGGAGACTGGTCAGGTTCGGGATACTCACTGATGGGAATTAAAAATGGACAGCAGCTTTCTCTGCGCGAGCTTATATACGGCATGATGCTGATATCGGGCAACGACGCGGCGGCTGCCATTGCGGTGCACGTCGGTGGTTCGCTTGAGGGATTTGCCGAAATGATGAATCAGAAAGCGCAAGAGCTAGGCATGACAGGCTCGCATTTTATCACGCCGCACGGTGTGGATACGGAAGGGCACTATGTTACGGCGAGGGACATGGCTACGCTGTCTCTTTACGCCATGAAAAATGAGCGGTTTATGGAAATTGTGGGATCAGCCTCATACGATTTTCCTTCAATGGACTTTTCGACTGAAAAACAAAAACACAATACAAATAAACTCCTCATTAGCGACGTGCCTGACGGTGAGACAAGCTATTACTATGAATACGCGACAGGCATCAAGACCGGCGCTACCCCCCAAGCGTATCGTTGCGTGGTAAGCTCGGCGGAAAAGGACGGAATGAAACTGCTCTGCCTCATATTCGGAGACGAAACGCAGGACGGCACGGAGCGCTGGCTGCTCGCGAAAAGCCTGTTTGAATATGGGTTTAGCAATTATGAGACAATGGACGTGCAAGCGCTTATCGATTCTGTGCCCGTGAGCGTGAATGTGGCGGGCGCGGTGGATGATAATGACGAGGGCGGGGTGCTGGCGCTTAACGCAGTAAATACAGGTGTGGATTTTGTGACGATGGATAAAGCTGTGGCGGAGGCGCTTACTGAGGGAGGCCTGTCTGCACAGGTGACGCTGATTAGCGGTGAAGAGCTGAAGGCCCCGGTTAAAGCGGGCGACCCTGTCGGGACCGCTGTTTATACAAATACGCAAAACGGAGAGACTGTGGCGCAGGCGCAGCTCACGGCTTCTCGCGACGTTAAAGGCGAAACCGAACCCATTGCGACACCGGTGGAAGAGGAAAGAGCGCCGTCTCCCGAATCGGGTGGCAGTTCATGGATATGGCTGACGCTAGGCGGTGCGTTTTTGCTGCTTGTCATTATCTTTACAGTGGGGCTTATTCGCGCAAAGAACGCACGGATGAGAAGAAGGAACTATGCGCGTAGAAAATCCGCGTCGCGTAGTGCCTCACATAGTGCATCACGCACGGGAAGAAGGCAGTAAAACATAGGGTTGAAGCGGGGCAACGGTGTTTTGCTCCGCTTTATACAGACTGTTTTATACAGGCTGTACTTTGCAAAACGTTTGTATTGACAACGCGAAGTGATTATATTAGAATGATTAGGCGCTAAAAAACCGGGTGCCCGTAGCTCAGCCGGATAGAGTGTTTGACTACGAATCAAAAGGCCGTGGGTTCGAATCCCTCCGGGCACGCCAATAGAAACACCGATGAATACTGACGATTCTCGGTGTTTTGTTTTCTCGCTGATGGCGGTCAAATAGCGAGGTGTCCTAAAAAGTGTCCTAAAACATGAAAAACAGGTCTAAAATTGTCCTGATAGCATACCCGGAGGGGGATATACGAACGGCGATATATGCCCTATGACCCTATTGAGCAGCCGCCTTTATAAGCATTGAATATGTTAATATATGTAATATGATTAAAAATGGCTTTAAGTAATAAATACAGATATACAATTAACTATACGGAATAGATACAAAAAATACAAAAAACGCAAACAACGCGGGAAAGTGCCTATTTAAAGGGGTTCTCGGGATCGCTGATAATTACAGGGCAGATACAAAAAATACAAAAAACCCGATGCAATAAAAAACCCTTCTACTGGCCGGAAAAATCCGAAAGTTGTAAAAGGGTTTTTGTCATAAAGGCGTTGCTTCATATAGATTCGGCTCACAATAGAAAAGCGCACATGGTTTGAATGTTCTCTGGGCGCTTGCATTATAACTATCTCTGCTATTCCATTTCAAGCCTGTCCATATAGATTTGGTATCGCGTCGTATTGTTTTCCACCGTTTCGGCTTTATGCGTTCCGTCTTTATAGTAAACCATAAATGTGGTGGTATGATGTTCAGTAATGGTCGTTTTCTTTTTGCCTGTACCGCCACCAATAATAGCACCAACTGGCCCCGCTATCATCCCACCGACAATAGCTCTACCAGCTGCACTACCAACCTTTGTGCGTGAACTGGATGTTGCCGTATGCGAACTATCAATAAATTTAGTTTTTATCACCGTTTCGCGTTTTATCTTGTTTTCCCTTGAAGTCGATATAGCGACAATAACCATAAATACAATAAATAGAATTACACCCTAAAATCCATCCCATCACGATACTTCCTTTCACCACCAATTTATACCCTCCGAGGGGCGAGACGTAAATTTATTGTATCTGTTTTCCGTTTAACCAAACCTCATAGGGCTGAATTTTCTTATAATCCTCGCTGGCTTTGCAGACCACCTTTAAAACGTTTGTTTCCTCCACCCCCATCAGGTTCGAACATGTAAAGGTTCCTTGTACGGCATATGTATGTCCGTCTCTGTAAAATCCCCATGCAAATGTTTCAAATTTTACTGTTGACGGGTTCTTTGCAATCTGCTTCGCAACGTCCTTCGCAATCTGCATCAGAATTGTTTCTGCCTCGGTCGATACCTCCGTTGTATCTTCTATTGTAGGCTTCGGCGTATCGGCTGGCTGTTTCGGTGCGGTCATTCCGCATCCCGCAACTGCAATAGCAATTATCAACGTCAAAATAACCGATAATATTCGTTTCATTCCAATACCCTCCTTTTATAGCCAATATATACCTTAACAATCCAAACGTCAATAACGCTTCATGCTACCTTGTAAAGCAAAAGAGCGGGACACGTTCGCCCCGCCCCGCTTTTTCCTGCTGATTATTGCGCTTTAACTATTCCGCCAATTCGCAGATAGCTTTCCCCGCGCTGGTCGATCTTCGTAACGTCTGATAGTGTATCGTTAATCCGTTCAAGCTGCTCTGATAATTCCAGCAACACCCCGGTCATGTTTTGCAGGGCTTCAAGAATCGCCGCGTCCGTGGTCTGCTCGTTCATTATTTGTCCTCCGCTTCAAGCAAGCTCGCAAAGTCAGATAACGAAATCAATTCTCGCGTTTCCGGGTCTGCCGCTTTCTGATTGACGGTATCCTTCAGCCGGTCGGCGGGAACACCATCAAACATACGCTTGATAAGCTCCTTCTCTCCCGGCGTGATTATCCGCGTTACGGTGGGCGTATTGATATATCCAGCGTCAAGCTGTGCGGTCACGCTATCCCATACGGACACACCGCCCTTGATCTGCGCATCAATCTGTACCATAAGCGCCACATCCCGCCGCTGCTCGGCCTCGTTGTAAAGCTCTATCATACCCTCCCGGTCAAACATTGTCGCCTCTGACCGTAAATCCAGAGCGCCATCAATGGCTCGGAGCGCCAACTCATACGCCGCGTCTATGCGCTGCTTTACTTGTTCGGGCGTCGTTACCTCAAACAAATAACCTTTATCGGCGGCGATATCGCGTAAGGCGGCGAGCGCAGGATAGTTTTCTTTAATTGCCTCTGCGAGCGTCAAGACTTCGGTTTTTGATACGCTTTTTCGGAGAGACAGAGCTTGCAGAAGCATCATGGTTTCTTGGCTCGGCGCTTTGGTCGCGGCTTTATCGGCAAGCGCGATTTTTTCAGCCCGGAGAGCCTCAATGTCGGCTTTCATGCGTGATCGGAGCGCGTACAATTCGGAATCATGTTCTGCTTTGCGCTCGTTTAGCCGCTGCGTGAGAAATTCGCCCTTAAACCGTTGTTCGGCTTTAGCCTTGTCCTCGGCGTATTGCCTGTCAAGGGCTTGTTTCTGTTTGAGGAATGTTTGAAGGTCTTTTTTCATCTCATGGAATGTCATAATATTGGTTCTCCTTTATTCAATTTCATAATCCGCGTCTGCTGCGGGTAATGCTTCAATGAGCCTTTTTACCTGTGCGGCGTCTGCGCTCTCGCCTAACGGATTCGGCGGGCTTACAACCAACTCAACCGATTCACGCATGTTGTAAAGGGCTTTTTGCAGGAAAATACTAACAATCGAATTTGCGTTGTTTTGTAGGCTTGCTTGCGCCAAAATATCGCTGCATAGGTCACGGAAACTTTCCAGCAGGTCAGCCGTGGCCGGTGTCGTCCGGCGGTCGATCTCGTTGTATAGCGCGTGCCGGGAATAGCCCAGGCTTCGGGCAAGGCCGCTCACGCTCGGAAAAACGCCAGTTGTTTCACACGCTTTCAGATACAAGAACGTCTGTTCTCGCACCGTGTTAAAATCAACAAATGAAATCCGGCCTCTGCGTTCCGATTCTTCAAGCTGCGCGGCGGCTCTGTCGATAAGTGCAGATACCGCCTCGGCCTTGTAAGTGTCTGATTGAGCCTTATAAAGTTTCGACGTTGCCCGTTTCGCGGTCAACTCCTGTGTCATTTCTTCCGGCGTTTGCGCCGGGTATTTGGCATTGTTCAATTCTTTTCACCTCCGTTCCGTTAATCGAATATGTTCCGCATAAATCCCGCATGAGTTGGTTAATGTCGGTTTTACCGTTTTTGGTCGCTCTCATGGCTGCGGCTGCGATAATCGCCGTTATTGAATCGTTCACCGATTCCAGCCCCCTTCCGTGATGTAATGCAGCTTTTCAGCAATCGCCCGCGATACACGGGACAACTGTTTGAATAGGGCTGTTTCAACCTCCTTGTCGCCCTCTGAAAGCTCGCGTATGACTATATGAATAGGTCTGCCGTCTGTCATTATCGCCCGTATATGTTCACGGTCTGGCGGCGTCAGGGCGTCCAGCGTAAGCCGTACAGCATCATGCTTGCGGCGCTCGGTAAAGCTGGCAAACTCTTGCGCGTCAGGGCATGAAAAATAAAATCGCAAGTGAGAATTTACGAGCGGCGTCCATGGTGGTTTGCCTCGTGACAGGGAATACATTGTTCCACCCCCTTGAAATACAATGGATTGAGTTCAAAGCGACTGTCCGGGCGTCTGCCGGTGGCTGCGGTTCGTTCGGTGGGGATTTCTCGGAGATATCCCAACTGCATAAGATTTTTCAGCACCGGCAAGAGGGATTCGATTTTATCAAACCGCCCCCGACATAGTGCGTGAATTTCTGCGCGTGACAGAATAAGCGCCCGGGCTTTGGCAAGGCGTTTAACAACGTATTGAGCAGCGGCGGCTTTTTCATCAACTCCGGCATAAGCAAAAACTTTGAGCGCGTGAGAGATAAAATAATAACCCAGCTTCACGGCATTTCGCATGGTATCGCCGGAGATAGGTTTGATACACGCCGATTGATAATTTGACACGATATGAAGCAATCCCGCGATACGCAGGATAGCGCCGGGCAACTTGGCAGCAAAGTCTGAAATATGAGTGAGCTTGCCGGTCATTTCGCCCTCGATAATGTCAAAGAAATGTTTGTGCGCTTCATGTGCCTCGCCGGACAACTTTATAATTTCCGGCTTCTCTGGCAGCGGAATATCAAGCAAGGCAAATATCAAATCACGGTATGCCTGACTGACCTCTGGCGGTATGGGAGCCGTATCATAACGGCGCTGTCCGAGCGCTGATTCCGGGAATGAGTATAAAAACCTTGCCAATAATCCGCGCCCCCGGAACGCTTCATTTTTCATTAACCCCTCGATAACATGAGGTTGTGAACAACACAGAATTGTCAATTTAGGACTATTCATTATTTCTTCGCGTCCGCGCCGGTTCACACGCATAGGGTCAACCGAATGGGATTTCAAAAATATATCGAAGTTTGCTTTTTCGCTGTATCTCCCTATGTTGTCAAAAAAGCCACTTTCCGCTGAAAATATCGCGCCGCGCTCGCCGTTCTCATACATTGCCGTTGCCAATGATTCCGGCGTTATATCGTCAAAGAAAATCCGCGTCGGCTTGACGGCTTTTAATAAATCCTGCTCGGCTCGTATTTCCGCAATTTTATGGGACTTTTCGGAACGCGGCGACTTACTCTTTTTTACTGATACAATTTCAGATTCATACAATTCGTTTTCGTCGCAAAAACGCCTTATCTCAGGCGCTCGCCGCTCATTATCTAAACGCTCCCAGTCATAACAATGAGCCGCCATGCAACGATGCACAGAGCTTTTCCGTTCCCCCGGTTGCGCGATATAGTTTTCATAAACATTGACCGGCTCATTATATCCGGGCTTGCCCTCGACTTCATATTTCCCCTGCACACACGCGGCAACAGCACCGAGAAACGCCGTTCCTGCCGCGTCTAGCGGCGTTTGCGTAAACTCTGATACGGCAAGCGTCATATCCCGCCCGACTTGCCCTAAAGCCTCTACCGGGAACGCTTTAACGGCTGGCGCTCCTATTGGCTGCGGTTCGTTCCATGTATAATCATTTCGCATACGCGATTCCCCTTTTTCCTGTTAAGATGATTGGCTTTCGACTGCCAACCGGTTGAGCGCTTCCATGCAAGCCGAATAGGGTAACAAAGCGCGATTGCCCCGATAAATGACAGGCAATTTCTTTTGTTTCAGCAATTGGCGTATTGCATATTCAGACAGGCCATCAGGTTCTTTTGCCCTAAACTGTCTGACCGTTAAAAATTTTTCATTGGTCATTCGGTTTGCCTCCATGTTGTTCCTCCGCAAGGCGTTTTTCCGCGCGGCGTTTCCAGTATTCGGCATTAGACTTTTTCACACGGTCTTTGTTCTTCGCTCGCCATGCTCGAAAATATTCAAGTCGTTCCCGACGGGCAAGTTCATCTAAATCGCGTCCCATTAAATCACCTCGTAAATTTATTTTTCATTTCGCTTGCGTAATAAGTTACTCTATGCTATATTTTAAGAATAAACAAAGAGAAAAGCAACACAATGGTACATATAGCGAACATAAGGAGGGATATATGGACAGAGGTAACACAATCGGCGCCCGGATTCAGAGGTTAAGAGAAGAAAGAATACCCAAACTTACACAAGCGGAGCTTGCAAAGGAAATGGGAGTGAGGCGCGAAACCGTTAATCAATGGGAAAGCAATACACGCGAATTGAAGCCGGATAGAACGATTGCTTTAGCAAAGTTTTTTAATGTGACTTGCGATTATATCCTTACTGGGGTTCATGCTGAAAATATTGATACGGCCAGAAAAACAGGACTTACGCAAGCCGCAATAGATGGGCTGGAAATCATAAGCAATATTAAATCTGAATTTAGGCGGGATAGGCTGCAACGGGTAATCAACGGCATACTTTCCAACGCAGCCTTTTACTCGCACGTTCTTCAACACGCAACAAATGCAATCGCTATTATTAGCGGTGATTCAGCCGCCGGATTCGGAGAGCATCAAGAGCCGCCTAACGACATAAAAGAGCAGGTTGAAAAGGCAAAAATGCTTATTGATATGGCAAATTTCACAGGGCACACCAACTATATAGTTGTGGACGCAAAAACAGTAACGGATATGCAAATTCAAAACGCGGTAGATGCTTTCAAGGCAATACTGCAACACATAGTAGAAAAGGAGGAAAAATAAAATGGCAACCGTACAAGCAAACCATAACGTAAGCGGGGAAATAATCTCTTATCGTTGGCGGGCTTACATCAAAGATGATCTCGAAGGTAATAAGCGCGTCGCCCGGACGGTTCCCGCCCCGAAAAATATGACGCCGGGCAAGGCGCTTAAACAGATGCAACATGAAGCCGACCAATGGGAGAAGGATATACGCGCCGGGATCGTGCCGGTTGATACACAGTCTTTCGCGCATTTCGTCAATGAAGAATGGTGGAAGGCATATGTATTGGACGGAGCGCACAAAGACGCTTCTATCGGTTTTTACAAGCAACTCACCACGCGCATAATTTCTCGGCTTGGAAATAAAAACTTAAACGAAATAAAATCAACCGATCTCCAAGCGTTCATAAACTGGCTGCGGACGGACGCCCGGCAGGAAAACACCGGCTCGGCTGCTCGGTTCTTTCTGAAACGGCTCGGCGTGCAAACCCCGGACGAAATTACAGACACGGCGGTATTTATCGAAAAGGCAAAAGCGGCAAAAGCAAAAGGCCAGCCGTGGTATCATAAATTCGCCAAGTGGTATAAGAAGCCGCTCGATTCGGTCACACCCGATGACCTGCGCCGGTATGTTGCCAAGCTGCAAGCGGAGGACGCCAAGCCGACCGACAAACCTTTATCGGCGGCGACGGTCAAACACTACTTTAAAACCCTCAATGTCATTTTCAATTATGCGGAGCGGCACAACCGTATTGAACGCAATCCGATGCGGAAAGTAAACCCGCCAAAGCTGGAGCATCACGACGTTGATTTTCTCGCCCCGGAGCAAGCCCAGGCGTTCATCAAAGCATTAACCGACGCCCCTATTCGGTGGAGGGCGTTTATGACTTTGCTTATCGGTACTGGCCTCCGGCGCGGTGAAGCTGTCGGCCTCCAATGGCAGGACGTTGACTTGAAAGCCGCGACAATAACCATATCCCGCAACGTCACATTTTCGCGGGGAAAAATCATTGTCGATACACCGAAAAGCTCACGGTCAAACCGTACATTGCCTATCACGCCCGGCCTCGTTTCACTCTTGAAGGAATGGCAATCCGCACAACTGACCGAATGGCAGGGCTTGACCGTCAACACAAAAGTCACGGCGATGCTCGCCCCGAAAGCGTATGTGTTCGGCAGCGAGATTGACCCATACGCGCCGATGTTTCCGCATACACCCACGCGCTGGCTGAAATCGTTTATCAAGAAACACGGCTTGCCGGACGTATCACCGCACGACCTACGGCATACAGCCGGTTCGTTGATGCTTGCCTCCGGTGCGACAATCAAAGACGTACAAGACACGCTCGGTCATGCCGACCCGTCAACCACATTGAAATTTTACGCCGGAACGACGCCCGAATCACTCCGTAAAGCTGCGGACGGACTCGCGGCGTTATTGGAGGGCTGAATCATGTGGATTATTATAGGTTTCATTCTTCTCGTTTTCTTCGTTCTCGCCAACCTCGCCAAGCGCAGTAAATAACATTTCACTCACCCCGGACAACTCGCCGGGGTATTTATTTACCCCGACCCCTGACACGCCCTGCAAAGCCCTGTACGCCATTTTGCGGCGCTCTATTCCCCGAACGTTACAATCTATCTATCTGCATAGATAACGCCTATATCGGGCGTATAAGGCGCAAAGCATTCTACATATGGTATGCTGATAACTATTCAACTACCATATATATTTATACCGATACGGTCACGCCGGGTTTTTTGTATTCTTTGTATCTATTCCGCATTATATACCGTCGCTGCAAACCGCATTAAATAGGCACTTCCAGAGTTAAATGTATTGTTTGTATTCTTTGTATCAGTTTCATATATGAAAATGCGCATTATGACTATGAGGGTTAAGACTATCGACTATGTTCACACATAAAAAAGTGTCCTATAAAGTGTCCTATAAAGTGTCCCAAAATACAAAAAGATGATAAACGTTATTATACGATATGTATGACCGAATAACTGGAAAGCCCTTTACAAAGCCATATTTGAGCGTTTCTTATAACGATGCTAAACAGTAAAAAACGTAATTTCAGTACCTACGAATCAAAAGGTCGTGGGTTCGAATCCCTCCGGGCACGCCACAAAACCTCGATAAACACTGAAAATTCGGGGTTTTTTTTATTTTTCGAATTTTGGTTTGTATATTTCGTGTATATTACGCGTCGATTGTGGATCGTTTTTACGCTTGTGCAGTTCAATCTGGTATTTTGCAATCACATTTAAAGCAAGGTCCCTTTTTGCATAAAAGGGCATATGATTTTACAACCTCAGCTAAAGCGTTTTCCTTGACGGCGCTTGCCAAAAACAAATTACAGATATTATTGGTGACTTCCCTCACTTCACACAAATTCTTTGCGATGCATATTTGATAGGAAAGCTTTGTGGCGGCTTCGCAAAATAATTTCGTTTCACATTTGCTCATCCATGCCTGACAACCAAGTATAGCGTTAAAATGATCACAGACATTTTTTGCTTCCAATTTATTGCCATCCAGAAACTCGGTGTATGAAGGACAACAATGAAAAGAATCATAGCTGGGGTTAGTATTTGGTTCTTGACACTGTTTATGCTGATCTTGACATCGCCGATGCGCAATAAAGCAAAAAGGGTCGCTCATATATATTCATCTTCCTTTAATAAATTATTAAGGTATTATACAGGGTATAGCCCTGTATAATACCCTGTTAAAATCAGCAGTCACATGTGCAGCCATCTGTACCGCCAACGCCGGGTACAAGCCCCTTGTCGGCAAGAATCTTATTTGCAAGCGCATCAACAACTGCAGCCATTCCCTTTTCCTTACAAGTATATGCGCAGAAGATTGACTTCGCTAATTCTACCTGATCATCAACGACTGCAAGCGCATCGATGGCGGGAAGAATCGTGTTACACAAGAAATCAGCCATACATTGTGCTATACCGGCCTCAGCTTCCGCAATGGCATCAACCGACTGCGATTGAGTTAATACCGGGGGTGTTACTGGAAAAGCCATGCTGTTTTCCTCCAATTAATTTTTTGATGTACAGTATCTGTTTATTACTTGCCATCTATCATATTGTATGAAGCCTATTTACAAGTTGTGCATGCTATATGACACGTGTCGACCTTTAACTCGTTGAGTCTTTCCAGAACCTTTGCGACATTACAGATTAAATTGGCCGCCGATTTCTCGAGCTTGGCAATCGATCTAATTTTATTTTCCAGCTCCTGAACCGTAATGGTGCTAAGATCCAAACTTTCAGGAAGAATTAGCTGTGCAAAATGGATAAATACCTCTTCGTTCGACTGAAGAATGTCTTTTTCCTTTAACCATAATTCGCAGATGTTTACCTGCATGTTGCAGCAATCCAAGCAGCCTGGCATGCATATATCGCTTATAATTCCTATGACCTGCCCAGTCTTTATCTTCATGTTGCCCGGAGTAAATTCAAACACGATACCATCCGGCAGTGTAAAGGTGATTTCAAATTGGATTTCTGTGATTGTATCGGCGGGGTTGAGGTCTATTTTGAAGCCCTGAAATCTGCAGCACAGTTCGTTGGCGGGCTGATACTCTACATAAAAAAGATTGTCGGCACTTGATTCGCATCCCGACGTAAAACATTCAGTAAAAACGACGGGCGTATCGTTTGGGTTGCCCGTTATAACAATGGACGTATTAGAGCTGGATATTTCTATCGTCGTTACCGGGCATTGGACACAAAACACGACAAAGCTGACGGCAGGGTCTTGATTGGTGATGGTGTAGGTAAACGTATAGTCATTGACATCTGTTACCAAATCCCCGACGGTCACCGTCCTGCCGAGTGTCAAATATCCTTGGCAGTTGCACACGCAATTGCACGTATCATTATTTGAACAGGGTATATCAGCCATTTGTATCACCTTCCTCACATGTGACCAATTCTTTGAGTATTTTTGATATACAGCAATCAAGCTCTGCGGTGCTATCTTCAAGAATACAAAGTATCGTGATATATCGAGACAGCGTGCTGTCGTCTGGCGTCTGCGATACGAAAAAATCGGTGATCTTTTCGTAAATACGTTTCTTTTCTTCAACAACAAGGTTTTCTATTTCGGCAATTTCGCATTTAATGACACAAATGCAGTCGCAAGCAAGTGCAAAATCGTACCTGTTGTCTTTGCCTTTCTCAATTGATATTGTATTGCAGTAACAATTGGGCTTATAGCAGCATTTTGTGATTTGAATGATATAATCGCCCGGCTCAGGGTCTAGAAACGAATAATAGCCTGCTGCGTTAGTCACTGTAGAGTCTACAAGTGTGTCTCCTGTGTAAATATCCACTTTTGCGTCTTCAATACCGGTCCCGTCTTCTTTGTTGATCACATATCCGGAAAAAATAGTAGACAGAGTCACAAAATCAGTAAAGCATTCATCGAAGCCTTCGCACATTCTGTCTTTATTGAAATTGTTTTCGTTTGCGGCGGTAAAATATCGAAATCTTAACGGCGTGTTATCGCCTATGCCCAAGGTTGATTTTAATGTGGTCAAATCCACCGATATATCAAGAAACCAATTTTGCACACCGCCTAAGTTGGAATCAGCCACAACCGCCTGAGCGATATCATAGGCGGTTATGGGGAATGATATGGGCGTTCCTTCTGCCGTGTCTCCCCAGCCGGGAGACGGGGAGTTTTTCACTGTATTTTCAATAAGCACCACATCATTTGAATTGCCTCTTAAAGCGAGCTCCCATTCATAGCTGTTGGCAAGGTCGCTGTCGGTATCGAACAGGATAACCCAAGCATAGTTCGCAAATCCGCCGCCTAATGTGGGGTCGCCACGCAGCCGAAATCTGAAAAAAGCGTACCCGTCTTGCGCCACAAAATAAACAGCGGGATACGAGGCGGTGCCAACAATATCTGTGCTGGCAGGGTTTTCGTCACCAATTGCAGCGGTGAGAGGTACGCCTTCTACCGTCATGGGGATATAATCACTATCATTCGGAAATGGTGCTGCCAAATTATTCACCTGCTTTTTATTATCATACTGACACGGTATTCTATACATGATATGTCATATGGCATTGAATGGTGATATATCTATAGGATTCCAAGCTGTTTCGTAGTCGCTTCACTTAACATGACATAGAAGCGCTTATTCATCCGAAAAAAAAAGAACCGGCATAAAACCGGTTCTTGCAGACTGTCAAAAAAGCTGAAAATATAATTCGTGGGCTTTGCCAGCGTCGCCCGTACTTACGGTGTGTACCACTTGACCTGCTGCCAAGCCTCGGCGTACTTGGATTCAAAATCGCCGAGGTCGTGAAATACCGTGCATCTTTCCACCACATCACCGGACGGATTGAAGGCGTTGTTTTCAAGGAAGGATGAATCGATCATATCCATCACCTTGGTGTTGGGTGTGGAGTATCCGATGTATTCAGTATTGAGCGTCGCGTATTCGGGTTCGAGAAGAAAATTGATAAATGTTTCCACGGCTTCGGGATGTGTGGCTGTTTTCGGGATAACCATGCAGTCGAACCAGACGTTAGAGCCTTCGTCGGGCACAGCGTAGCCTAAATCTGCGTTTTCCATCATTGAAAACACGGCATCGCCCGAGTATGTCAGGCACAGGGCGCCGCTGCCGTTGATCATGCTGTCGCGCATTTCATCGCTGCCGTAGCTCTGCACAAGCGGCTTTTGTGCTTTCAGCGCTTCCACCGCTTCGGCAAGCTGGGCTTCGTTTCTCGTGTTGATATCGTAGCCAAGGTAAAGCAGCGCTGCCGCAACCGAGTCTCTCATGCTGTCGTACATGTAGATTTTGCCTGCATACTGCTTATCCCAAAGAATGTCCCAACTGGTCGGCTCTTCCACGAGCGTTTTGTTGTACAGTATGCCCACCGTTCCCCATGTATACGGCACGGAATAAACGTTGCCGGAGTCATAAGACTGCGTGAGGTTAAAGTCTCCCAAATACTGCGCATTGGGGATGTTGTCGTAATTAATAGGGGTGAGCATGTCTTCGTTAATGAGGCGCTCTACCATGTAATCCGATGGGAACATGAGGTCGAAATCGGAGCCCTCGGTGGTAACCATGGTATACATATCTTCGTTGGACGCGACGGTGATATAGTTGATATCAATCCAGTCGTTCTGTGATTCGAACGTGGATATCAGTGAATCTTCGATATAGTCGCCCCAATTGAGCACGTTGATGGTGACCTTTTCTTTGCCTGAAGACGTTGCGCCGCAGCCGCCCAGCACGGCGGATACAGACAGAATGAGTGAGACAAGCACGAGGACGGTTTTTTTCATTGGTTTCTCCTTTATTGTCAAATTTTTATGCAGCCGCATCGGAGCGGCTTTTGTTCTTTTTTGGTGCGGCGAGTGTATCGGGGCTTCGCTTGTTGATAATAATCAGCAGCACGATAACCACAACGAACATGATGGCGCTGAGTGCGTTAATCTTGGGGTTAATGCCCAGCTTCGCCATTGAATAGATATATACGGACAGATTGGGCAGCGTGCCCTGTGTGGAGAAGAAGCTGATTACGAAGTCGTCAAAAGAGAGTGTGAAAGCGAGTATGAAACCGGTCACAACACCGGGCATAATATCCGGCAGCACCACCTTAAACATGGCCTGGCGAGGTGTGGCACCCATATCCAACGCGGCTTCGTACAGCGCTGTGTCCATGCTTTTCAGGCGTGGCAGCACCGAGAGCACGGTGTATGGCAGGCAAAACGTGACGTGCGCGATAAGCAGCGTTGCGTATCCGCGCGGAATTTTCAGCATAATAAACAACAGCAGCATGGAAACGCCCGTCACGATATCCGCATTGATCATCGGAATGTATGTGCCGCTGAGTGTAAGGGATTTGGCGTGCTTTTTCATGCCGTTTATACCAAACGCTGCAAGCGTACCAATCACGGTGGAGATAAGCGAGGCGAGCAGCGCGATGCTCAGCGTCACGAAAATGGCGTCGAGTATGATGGGATCGGTGAAAAGCTCACCATACCACTTGAATGAAAAGCCGCTCCAACGCGCCATCGTCTTGCTGCTGTTAAACGAGAACACGATGAGCGTGATGATGGGCAGATACAGAAATAGCAGTATGATGCCGACGTAAAAGCGCTTGAAAAATCGTTTCATAGTATGTAACCCTCACCGTCCTTGTCGATACGGCGCATGATGACCATGCTGACGATCATGAGCAGAAACATGACGACCGCAAGCGCTGAGCCGAAGTTCCAGTCGCGCGCGGTGGTGAACTGAAACTCGATAAGGTCTCCGTACATGAAATAGTGCCCGCCGCCAAGAAGCTTGGTGACCACGAACGTGGTGATTGCGGGCATGAAAACCATCACGATGCCCGAGATGATGCCGGGCAGGCTCAGCGGCAGTATCACACGGCCGAATGTTTTCACCTTGTTTGCGCCGAGGTCGCTGGATGCTTCGATCAGGCTATTGTCCATTTTTTGTATCGCTGTGTAGATGGGCAGTATCATAAACGGCAGAAAATTATACAGCAGGCCCATCACAACAGCGCCCTGTGTGTTGATAAGCTGCTGAGCGGGAATGCCGACAGATGCGAGCAGTTGGTTGATAATGCCGCTGGTATCAAGCAGCGCTTTCCATGCGTAGGTGCGCAGCAAAAAGTTCATCCACATGGGCATCACCATCAGAATAATCACGATGCGTGCCGTGGACACGCGGAGCCGTGAGATGATATACGCCGCAGGGTATCCGATCAGAAGACATACCGCTGTCACAATGATTGCCGTGGACACGGAATCTATGAATGTGGTGATGTAGTCTCCCGAGAATGCCTTGGATATGTTGTTAAATGTCCATTCGCCCTGCCCAAAGGCATAAAACAGCGTAATCAGTATCGGACCGATGACGAATAGCAGTATCCAGAATATATACGGTGCCGAGAAAGACTTTCGGTTCATAAAGCCTCCTTGGGCATGAGGTGGATACAGTCCTCGCCAATGAAAAGCTGGGCTCGGTTGCCCTCGCCGGGCGTTTTGGTGGATTGAACAAGCCATTCGTTGCCGCTGTCGTCCTTGATGCGTATATCGTAGTGCACACCCATAAACACAGATGAAGTAACGGTGCCGCTTATCTGTGCGCCGCTTTTCACAAGTTCTATATCCTCAGGCCGCACAACCACATCAACGCTGTCTCCTGCCGCAAAAGGGTGGGGGAGGCAGTCAAACGCTGCGCCCGCGAACGCAACGCGCTTTTCTTCAATATAGCGCCCGGGAAGAATGTTGCTTTCACCGATAAAATCGGCCACAAACGCGTTGTTGGGCTCGTTGTAAATATCCTCTGGTGAACCCGCGTGCTGAATGACGCCGTCTTTCATGACCACGATGGTATCCGACAGCATCATGGCTTCTTCCTGATCGTGCGTCACGTAGACGAACGTGAGCCCAAGCTTTTTGTGCATGTTCTTAAGCTCGATCTGCATGGCCTTGCGAAGCTTTAAATCAAGCGCGCCCAAGGGCTCGTCCAGCAGCAGTAAAGAGGGTTCGCAAACGAGCGCGCGCGCAATAGCCACGCGCTGCTTTTCACCGCCCGAAAGCTTGCTGATATGGCGTTTTTCAAATCCCGAAAGGCCGGTAAGTGCCAAAATGTCTGTGATTTTCGACTTTATCTCGTCTTTGGGCATCTTTTTGATATTGAGCCCGAAAGCGATGTTGTCGTAAACGTTGAGATGCGGAAACAGCGCGAAATGCTGAAACACCGTATTCACCTGACGCATATACGGCGGAAGTGAGGTGATATCCTTGCCGTCAAAAAAGACCTGCCCGCTGTCCGGCGTTTCAAAGCCGCCGATGATGCGCAGCAGTGTGGTTTTGCCGCAGCCGGATGGGCCCAGCAACGTTAAAAACTCGCCCTGACGCACATACAGGTTGATGTCGGTTAAGACTTCGCCTTTATCGAAGTCTTTACTGATGTTTTTAAGTTCGAGAATCTTTTTCATTCTTTTCTCCGGTTGCGCTAAAATGACGGCGGGGACGATACCCATAGTATCTTCGCCGTTTGGCCGCTTGTGTTTTCGAGATAATGTGAGTGCTTTGGGCTGTAAAAGAAGCTTTCTCCGCGCTTGACACGCAGCTTCTTGTCGCCAAGGTGCAGCGTGACGGCGCCCTGCAGCACATAACCGAATTCATCACCTTCGTGCGGGGGATCGGGCCAGGTGCTGTGTTTTGGCTCAAGCGTCAAAAGGATGGGTTCGAGTGAGCATCCTTGCGCCTTGGGCAGCAGCCACACGATCTCGGTTCCCTGCTCTTCGTCTGTTTTGATGTACATGTCCTGTTTTTTGTAGACCGTTTTTTGCTCCTGCACGTCGGCAAAGAAGTCTTTAAGCGTGGTGCCGAGGCATTCGAGGATTTCTTCGAGCGTGGCGATGGAGGGCGAGGTTAAGTCTCTCTCCAACTGGGAAATAAACCCCTTGGAGAGCTCTGCTCTGTCGGCCAGATCTTCCTGCGTCAGCCCCAAACGGATACGCAGATCTTTGATTTTATTACCGATTTCCACTGCGGCCAGCCCCTTTTCATAAGCACACTATATTAAACTTCAAGTTTACTCTTTGTAAACAAATTAAGTATATTAAAGCACAGGCGCATTGATGAAGTCAATAAAAAAATAGGCGAATTTTGCCGAAATTTTAAGCAAGGGTGGAGTGGTGATTTAAAGAGTTGCTGAACAGACAAAAAGAAGAAAAATATCGAAGCTTTGGGGCTGCATTGGGGGTATTGCTAATGTCGTAACGGGGATAATACATGGGATGCTCACTCTTCGCATCACAAGGGAGGGGAAGCTCGTAAGACAGCTAATACTCAGATACTTTTGTGTAGTCGTCGGTGTTTTTAAATTTCGGTTTGTAGACGCCTGTGGACGCGTCCTTCGTGGAGTCGATCACATACCACTGCCCATTTAGGTACACCTCGTTCCATGCGTGGTATACGGTGGGGTTGTAGCTGGCGTAGCCCTTGACGAGTTTGGTTGGGATACCCAAGCTGCGAAGCATGGCCGCAAGCAGTGACGAATAATCGTAGCAGATGCCTTTGCCGTCTGCGTATGTCTGTTCAATGTCAGGTGTATAGTCGTATTCAAGGTCGTATATTTTGTTGTTGTCATAGGTAATGTTTTCGCAGATATACATATACAGATCATCCGTGGATAATGGCAAAAGCTCACTGTCTGGCGCTTTGATCAGCGATGGCGCGATAATGTTTTTTACATCCTTGATGGGCTGCATCTCGTAGTCCCAGTCGACATTCTGAATGGAATTCAAATAGACGGATGCGTCGTCGTGAAGCGTGACGGTGAACGTTTTTGTTTCCAAAGCGACATATTGGTCGTCCTTTAGATTTTGCATGATGCGCGCAGTATACTCACCGCTGCCGAATTGCAACGAGAAGTCTTCAATGCTGCCGTCGGCTTTTAGATTGTAAACCACGGAGCCGCCGTCTTTGAGCACCTGAAGCTTGATCTTTTTATCTTCCTCTTTAACGTAGCAGATGCGAAGAAGCCCGATGTCTGCGAATTCGGTGCAGATGGTTTCGTCCGGCTTTTCGTCGGGCGGAAGAGACGGGCGGGATATGCGCTGCGAAAACGCAGTGTTGATTTCTGTCTGCGAAAAAGCGGTGATGGTCTCTTTCTGCGACGACGATGCGGCTATATGATTATTTTCACTGCCTGAACAGCCGAGCAGAGCAAAAGCCATACACGAAGCAAGCAGCATGAGTGTGATTTTTTTTATCATTGTCCCCGATCTTTTTTGTATGAGAGTGGCTGCTTTTCCTGCCATTTGACGGGATGCAGGCTGCTTTTATCCGTTAAATCAAGCGCCAATGTGGCTGCAATGGCGATATCGCCGTTGCATGTCTCGAACGAAATCAGCATGGTTTGGTCGCTGACCTCGGTCGACGTCATAAAGTCGAGTAAATCAAGGCGCGAAACAATCGATTGTTCAATGCTCTTTTCACCGGAATCAAACGCATTGTGCACGGCTGAGTCTATCGTGGCGTAACACGCCTGCGCTTGCGCTTCGGTGGCATAATACGCGGTGTTCCAATCGGCATTCTTCTGTCCGAGCCGCAGACTGGAGAGCGCGGTGGTTAGCGCCGCAATGCCGAAAACGACCAACACGACAAGCAGCAGCACCACAAGTATGGAGGAGGCTCCCTTGTTAGACATGAATATCCGTATCATGACGCATCCTCCTTAGCATACCGCGCTGTGGAAATAGCGGCCAGTTCCCGATCGCCGCTGTGCGCACGGACATGAAGACCGTACAGCGTGCCGGGGTAGTTTCCGTCCGTTTTCGTAATATCTATACCGACCGTGACATTATCCATTTGCAACGCATAGCTTCCTTCTATATCGTCTTTATGGGAGAGCCCGAGGTCATCCAGCGCGTCCTGCATGGAATCCTTAGAGATCAGCACCTCGGTAACGGATGTGACCGCAAGCTGTGCTTCCTGCACATTGCCGGCCTGTTTATTCGTATCGCCGGCCAGCACAAACAGCTTTAGGAGCACAGCGCAGATGATGCCAAGAGCGGCAATAGCGATAATCACTTCGACGAGCGTAAAGCCTTTTTTATTATTCATGTTCTCAGGCTCACCGTCCCTTCCATGGCGTCTTCGCCGTTACCGCAAATGCAGCTCATTGAGATGAGATTGCCGCTGCGACGCAAGGAAAAGCCGTTGAGCGTGGTGATTTTGTTGGCAGCACTGACGGCGGGAGGCGTGTCTGCGGGCGTGAGGCATTCATACAGCGCGCCGTCGCTAAAAAAAATATACGTGCAGTATGCGCCGTCTTCCATATCGATTTTTAGCGTATCGCCAAACGGCGTATCCACCACGTCGATACAGCCTGTCGCGTCGTTTTGGCGTATCTTCATGTGGATATATGAATACGCAACGCGCGCGTTTTCGGTTCTCTGCTTGTCGTTTATGATCGTGTTGTAGGCGCTTGATCCCGCGTTGATGACGAGAAATGTGACCAGCGCAAAAATAATCATCACGAGCATGACGGTAACGGATTCTATCGCAAACACCTTGCTTCTTGGATGCATGCTAGTTTCCTTCCTGATTGATTTGAATCACCTTGACTTCGGGCAAGAAGTTGGACGCGAAGTTAAGGTAGTGGTAAACGTATTTGTCTTTGTTCAGCACAAGCCCGTAATTGTCCTCAAGATATTGGAGATCAGCGGGATACCTGCCCTCCAACGCGTAGCACTGCGCTACATAGCTGAGCACCGTATCACGCACCTCTCCCGCCTTTTTTTTATCGTATCTGTCTTTGTAGTCGCCGATGGCAGCAAAAACGATTGCCGCGACAACGGTGATGACGAGGATGGTAACGAGAACGGACACAAATGACAAATTGATCCTTTTCATATCACTAACCCACTGCGTTCATGATGCGGGTGACGGGCAGTATCACAGAGATAAGTACGATGCCGATGATGACGGACAGCACGATAATCAGGGCGGGCTCCAGCACTGTGGTCAGCCGTGTCAGCCGCTCGTCGAGTTCTTCCTCCATCACGTCCGCGGCCCTGTCCAGCATATCGTCTGTATGGCCTGTGCTTTCCGCGACGGCGAGTATGCGCAGCAGCAAGCCCGGGAACAGCCCGAGAGAGAGCAGCGCCTGCTTCAATGTACTGCCTTGTTCAATGCTGTCTGCGGCCTTATCAATGATCGCCTTGATGCGCGCGTTCATAACCAAGCTGCCCGTCATACGAACGCCCTGCGCAAGCCCGATGCCGCTGCGGATCAGCATGGCGAGTGTACGTGCAAAACGTACCGCCGCTGTGTTTTTCACAATGCCGCGCTGAATGGGCATTTTCAGCTTGAACCCGTCCAGCTTTTCGCGGCCTTGTCTGGTCTGGCGCATGATAATCACAGCGATCACGGCGAGCGCGATCACGGCGATAATAATGTATAAGTAAGTACTGATAAAGCGGCCGATGTTCATCAGCGCGCGTGTGATGCCCGGCATGTCGCCGCCGACTGACGAGAGCACCTCGTCGAACATGGGCATCACCTCTGTGAGCAGCAATATAATGACGCCCAGCATGAGAACGGTGAGTATGACAGGGTATGTGACGGCCTGCATGACCTTGGCTGATATTTTCGCGTCCTTGTCGTAAGAATCGGCCACGCGGATTAAGACCTTTTCCAAATTACCGCTTTGCTCGCCGATGCGGATTGTCTGAATATAAAAATCGGGCAACACTTTGTTTTCTTTGGCAAAAGCTTCGGAAAGTGAATCTCCATCGTTCAGCCGTGTTTCCACGCGCGATAAAAGCCCCTTCACAGTTTTGGACTTGGTTTGTTGCGCAATCAGCTCAAGGCCTTCCTGCATTGAAAGGTCTGAATTTACGACGAGCGCTAGCTGCCGCGACATAGACGACAGATCGGTGCTTGAGAGCTCTTTGGCGATTTTCATGTATTTTCTCCTTTATCGCTTCGCAATCGCCAAATACTGCTCGAACAGCTTGGCATCCTGCGCCTTAATCTTGGCGACTTTTTCATCGACGATATCCTTGGCGACCAGCTCGGCCAGATTTCTTTCAAGCGAGCTCATGCCCTGATCCTTGCCGGTTTGTATGATGTTGCTAATCTGATAGTGCTTACTGTCGCGGATGAGATTGCGTACGGCGGGCGTGGCCACCATCACTTCGCACGCGGCTACAAGTCCCTTGCCGTCTTTGCGGGGCAGCAGCAGCTGAGACACGATGCCTTCCAGCACTGTTGCCAGCTGGCTTCTCACCTGGTTCTGCTGATCCGTCGAGAACGAATCCAGTATGCGGTCGATGGTTTTCACAGCGCCCACGGTGTGCAGTGTGGAAAACACGAGATGCCCCGTTTCTGCGGCGGTTAGTGCAATCCCCATCGTTTCCTGATCGCGCATTTCGCCCACCATGATCACATCCGGATCCTGCCGCAGTGCGGAGCGCAACGCAGACGCAAACGATTCCGCGTCTTCGCCGATCTCCCGTTGGGTGACAAGGCTTTTGCCGTGGCTGTGCAGATATTCCACCGGGTCTTCGATGGTGAGGATATGATATGGATATTCGTTGTTAATGATATCGATAAGACTTGCGAGTGTGGTGGACTTGCCGCACCCCGTTGCGCCTGTCAGCAACACAAGCCCGTTTGTTTTCTTGGGAAACCGCAGAATGGTATCGGGCAGGCCGAGTGACGCAAAAGGCGGGATGTTGGGCGGCAGCATGCGCACTGCCATGGCGTACGTGCCACGCTGTTTGTATATGTTGCAACGAAACCGCCCGAAGCCGCGTATGGAATACGAAAAATCCAGCACGTTCTTCTCGTCAAGCAGCCGTTTTTTCTTATCGTCGTCGAGGCATTGTTCAACGATCGCGGCGGCGTTGTCGGGGGAGAGGACGCTTGTTCCGGGCACTGTTTGCAGCTTTGCATTGACGCGCATCAGCGGATAAGACCCCACGCAGATGTGCAAATCTGTCGCGTTATGTTTTTTAGATTCTTCGAGCAGGTCGTTTAGCTGTAAGCTTTGCATAGAGCGCATTCCGCCTTTGTTAATATCTGTGGCAAGTTAAAAACCACCGTTTTACATATAAACAGCAATTGCTTGTCATAATCGTTGAATTATAAAAATTGGCAAAAAGAAATCAGATATGGTGAGCTTCGAGCCATAACAGATAGTTTTTGATATCAAGGCCGCCGCGGTATGCGTCGGCATTTGCCGACTTGTGCACCACGCGGTGGCAGGGGATCAGCAGCGGCAATTGATTCATTTTCATGGCAGTGCCCACGGCGCGCATGGCGAGCGGATATCCGGCGGCCAGCGCCACTGCTGAATACGATGCGGTGCTTCCGTACGGGATATCGATCACGGCGTGGTATACATTTTGCCGAAAAGGCGTGCCTGGGACGATCATGGGCAGAGAGAAGCCGCGACGCTTGCCCGTGAAATATTCTTTGATCTGTGCGGAAAACGCAAGGGTGTTATCAAAGACGGAAAATGGGCAAGGCTCGTCTGGAAACAGCACACGACAAATCACGCCGTTTTCATACAGCGCGGTAAAAGCGCCGAGAGGTGTATCCGCGCGGCATGCAATGCGCATTATCATGCTTTCGGGATTTTTCAGATTCATATCATACCGCCTGTCATGCTTTGCAAACATATATTATCATTGAGATGAAGAGGAGACAATAAGAGGGTTGTTTGTCATTCGATTAAACGGTTTTTCTTGGCTGGAGTTTTGACAAAGATCAATAAATGATACAGCGTATTATGAGAATGGCTGTCCGTTTTTGGACAGCCACGAAGGTGATACAAACCCTGTTTATTATTCTTTCGGGAACACCACGACAAGCAGCATCTTAAACGGCGCCGGCGCTTGTACGGCATGTGGTATGCCTGCGGGCATGACGATGGTTTGTCCGCCAGTGAGCGAATGCACTTTATCACCGATGGTGACGGACGCGCTGCCGTCGAGTATGTACACGAGCGCGTCGCCCTTGGATTCATGTGCGCTGATCTCCTCGTCTGCATCGAATGCGAACAGCGTGATGCTTACGGCGTTGTTTTGTACAAGAGTGCGGCTTACGATCTGACCCGGTTGATACGAGACAAGCTCTGCCATGCTAAGGACTGTTTCCAGATCGATGTTTTTGAGAATCTTCATTTCGGTAAACCCCTTTCTTATTCTATATATCCGACACGAGTCGTTTTTTATCGTTAATCTGCTGAACAGGCGCTATGTTCTGCGTAACCTCAAGCGTACCTAAATATTGACCGCCGGAATCTCTGAGTGCGATGGATGCGTGTGTCGATAAGCGATTCGATCGCACGATTTTCCTGCATAACTGTATGCGCGGGATGACCCGGCGTTTTGGACGCTTCGGATGGTTTGTGGATGCCTTCAATAGAACCCTTGAACACCGCGGAATGCACGTCGCAAAGGCGCTGAACCTCCTGGACAGGAAGACCTTCTGCTATCAGTGCCTGCTCCGCATCGGATATTTCGGATGCAGACACACCGCTGAACGCCTTTTCAAACTGCGACTTGACTTCGTCCGCTGTTTTGCCCGCATGAAGCTGAGACAGCAGATCCTTGATCACTTTTTTCCTGTATTCTCTGTTATTGATTTCCTGACTCATGGTATTTTCTCCTATTCTGATTCGATAGCGCTTTGCTCTGTGCACACAGCGTGTAGACAGATTGCGATATATTGAGTATTCTCGTTTTTTCTTCCGTTACACCCATCATTTCATTTCCTGATTTTAACTTAACACAAACGACCCAAATTATGCGTTGCAAATGCAACAAAACGGATTTATCTTCCCTAATTACTTATTATTTGGAAGAACAGCACGTTTGGTTATGAAAATCGTTGATGCTGAATCGTTGTTTATGTAATGCTTGTGCTCGTCATTGAGCGTTCTTAATCATTTAGCTAGATTGAGATGGCACCTTTTGATTTGCCGGCAACAAGATTGCGCTTAAGACGGAAGTTACAGCGTTGCCGCCAGTTCGCCAATCTCTTGCGTGATATCGGGGGTGACAGCGACGAGGCTCCGGCGTTCACCAAGGTCATTCATAGGGGGCAAAGGCTTGCCGTTCAAGCCAAGCGCCGTTGCGCCCGCTTCCTGTGCGATGAGCAGCCCTGCGATATAGTCGATAAACGCCTGACTGCGACCGAAAACCGCGTCGATTCGGCCGCTTGCCATATGGCAGAGCTCCAGAGCAAAAGACGCGCAACTCCGTATATTCTGCGATTGCGTCAAAAGATTGCGCAGAGCATTTTCTTGCGCGGTGCGCAACGTGCCGTGATCGAGGGACACATACGCATCCATCACGCGCTTGCAGCGGGAAACGGCGATGCTCTTGCCGTTCATATATGCGCCGAGGTTTTTGACAGCGTGGAAAAGCTCCGCGTGAGACGGGTCGTACACCATTGCCGCTTTGATTTGTTTTTCTTCTATATAGGCAATGGCTGTGCCGTTGTCGCGCAGACCACGTTCAAACGCACTTCGCCCGCTCAGCGAGCAGACGGCAAAGCAGGGGCCGTTGTGCCACGCGGCGTTTGGCGAATAATCATCGAGCGCGGTTTCACTTCTTGCAAGCATGGGCACCGCAAGCCCGTCCGCCAGTAATGCCACGGGTTCATCCTGCTCGGCAAACCAGCCATTGAGCAATGCTGTCAGCGCCGCGTCGCAAACGCCTTCGGTTCTTTTTGACTGAAGTGCTTCCGCCGCCGCGAAAACGGCATCCTTCATATAATAAACGGCCTGTTTGCTTCTCATATGTTTATCCTCGAGATCAATAATATGGTATCATTATATCATACAAAATATGTGGCTTCCTTAGATATTTCCTTAATATTAATTGTATTAATAGCAAGATAGCGATATAATGTGCATTCAATGGAAACCATGCTATTAGCCGTAATTTTGTTTCTGGGGTGTTATATGGATCGGATACAAATACGAGAGATAAAGCCAAGTGAGCTGCATTTACTGGAAGACTTTCTCTATGAAGCGGTATTTCAGAAAGAAGGGGAGCCGCCTCTTCCCAAAACGATCATTGATGAGCCAAGCATTCGTAACTACATTGGCGATTGGGGCAGGCCGGATGACATATGCCTCGTGGCGCTGATTGATGGCCGATGCATAGGCGCCGTGTGGACGAGGCTACTGTCGGGCGATATCAAAGGCTATGGCTATATTAATGACTTCACACCCGAATTTGCCATTTCTCTGTATAAAGAGTACCGAGGCAAGGGGATTGGCACGGTGCTCATGCGTTCAATGATACAAAAGCTCAAGAAGCACGGTTGCAGCCAAGCCTCACTGAGCGTGCAAAAGGATAATCTCGCGTATCAATTATATAAGAAACTGGGCTTTAAGGTTGTGGCCGAGCTGCATGACGATTATCTGATGGCGCTTGATTTATCGGAGGAAAATCCCGGAAAATAGCGCGAAAAAATATTGATTCATATGTGTCATAAACATTGACAATATAGCGCGCTTGTGTTAGATTACCAATAGTGCTGTTGAGGAAAGGCTCTAAGAGCCTTTTTTAAATGCGCTGATACAAGACTTGGAGGATGGCCATGCGTACCAAAATCACACTGGCATGCACAGAGTGCAAGCAGAGAAATTACGACACCATGAAGAACAAGAAAAACGACCCTGACAGGCTGGAAATGAACAAATACTGCCGTTTCTGTAAGAAACACACCTTACACAAAGAGACCAAATAGTATAAACCTTGTGTAGCTTGGGTATTTTATTAAACGTTTAGGATGTGAGGGCTATGGCAAAAGCAAAATTACTCGGAAACGATCGTAAGGAAAAGCTGGAGCAGCAAAAGAAAGCTGCAAAAAAAGCGAACAAGAAGAAAAGAAAGAGTCCGGCTAGATTTTTCAAGGATATTATTTCCGAGCTAAAGAAAGTCACATGGCCGACAGCAAAGGACCTGGTTAAGTACGCAGGTGCCGTTATTGCATTCATCATCGTTGTGGCTATCATAGTTGGCCTTATGGACTTAGGCTTGAGTTCTTTGTTTAACCTTGTTCTAAATAAGTAAGGAGGCGCGCTGCGTGTCTTTTGGTCCCGGCGGCGCACAATTTAAGTTGATGTCTGAAGAAACAAAGACCGGCGAGTTACTCGAATCGCCGGAAATAACAGAAGAGCCGAAGAAACCTGAAGTACAGGGTGTGTTTATCAAGCAGGAGAAGACTGATAAACCATATTGGTATGTCATCCATACGTATTCAGGTTATGAAAACAAGGTCAAGGTGAATCTTGAAAAGGCCATACAAAACAGGGGCTTTGAGGATGTGATCCTTGAAGTGACGGTGCCGATGGAAGAGAGCATCGAGGTTAAGAACGGCAAGAAAAAGCATGTGATGAAAAAGCGTTACCCCGGATATGTTATGGTCAAGATGATACTTGACGACGAAACGTGGTACGTGGTGCGCAATACGCGCGGCGTGACGGGCTTTGTGGGTCCTGGGTCTAAGCCGATTCCGTTGACTGACAAGGAAGTTCGTGCGATGGGTGTGGAGAATGTGCCCATCAAGCTCGACGTGGAAGTAGGCGAAAACGTCATGGTGACATCCGGTCCGCTCGAGAGCTTCGTCGGCATCATCAAAGAGGTTCAGCCCGAAAAGCAGAAGGTCAAGGTCGTGGTGTCCATGTTTGGGCGCGACACACTGGTCGATCTCGATTTCGTCCAGATCAAACGAATATAAGAAGGTAAACTTCTTTTAGCAAGTGGGAGGATTCATCATCATCCGCTTGTACCACATTAAAAGAATCAAGGAGGTGTAACCATGGCAAAAAAGATTTCTGGTTACGTCAAACTGCAGATCCCTGCAGGCAAGGCAACGCCTGCCCCGCCGGTTGGTCCGGCTCTGGGTCAGCACGGTGTCAACATTATGGGCTTTTGTAAAGAGTTCAACGAGAAGACAGCCAAGCAGGTGGGCTACATTATCCCCGTCGTCATCACGGTGTATGCGGACAGAACGTTCTCGTTCATCATGAAGACGCCTCCGGCGCCTGTTCTTATCAAAAAGGCGATTAACATTGAAAGCGGAAGCGGTGAGCCCAACAAGAAAAAGGTTGGCAAGATCACCAAAGCGCAGCTCAAAGAGATCGCTGAAACAAAGATGCCGGATTTGAATGCGGCAAGCGTCGAAGCAGCCATGAGCATGATTGCCGGAACGGCAAGAAGCATGGGCGTCGAAGTTGTCGACTAGTGAAAATGTGGGAGGCTTGGATTAGCCGCAAAACCACGAGGAGGATAATATGAAAAGAGGAAAAAAATATATTGAGAGCCTAAAGGCTTACGATAAGACAACGTTATACGAGCCCATTGATGCGTTGCAGCTGTCTATAGATACGGCCAAGGCAAATTTCGATGAGACCATCGAAGCGTCGATCCGCTTGGGCGTAGACCCCCGTCATGCCGACCAGCAGGTTAGAGGCGCCATCGTGCTGCCGCACGGCACAGGCAAAACG
This sequence comes from Clostridia bacterium, assembly GCA_003249555.1. Lineage (GTDB taxonomy): Bacteria > Bacillota > Clostridia > Christensenellales > SZUA-584 > SZUA-584. The sequence goes on from QKIQ01000057.1 coordinate 132,098, forward strand.
CTTCGCGTGCTTGTTTTTGCCAAGGGCGACAGCGCCAAGGAAGCGCAGGAAGCCGGTGCGGATTATGTGGGCGGCGACGAGTTTGTCGAGAAGATCAAAAACGAAAACTGGTTCGAGTTTGATATCTGCGTAGCGACGCCCGATATGATGGGTGTTGTCGGTAAAATCGGCCGTGTGCTGGGCCCCAAAGGTCTGATGCCCAACCCCAAATCCGGTACGGTGACAAAAGATGTGGCCAAGGCCATTGCGGACATCAAAGCCGGTAAGGTGGAGTACCGTGTGGACAAGACGGCTATCGTTCATGTGATCATCGGCAAGAAAAGCTTTGGCAAAGAAAAGCTGATGGACAACTTAGGCGCGTTGATGGAAGCGCTGGTTAAGGCCAAGCCGTCTGCAGCAAAGGGCACGTACTTAAAAAGCGTGGTTGTGTCGTCGACAATGGGCCCCGGAATCAAGATCAACCCGACTCGTTTTATCAACTAGTTGACAAAACTGACCGGTGCTGATAGAATAACTGCGAAAATTGAATATCCCTAATCTGCCGAAGACAACAGGTGCGGTTATCGCTTAATTTCCTGTCGAGGAGAGTTGATACGAAAAGAGACCCTTTTTTGTGCGGCTTTCCCGTGCAAAAAGGGTTTTTTGGTTTTTAAGCAGCTTTGAGGAGGTGAAACACTTGGGAGAGAAAGCCATTGAGGCGAAGAAACAAATCGTTTTAGACGTTAAAGAAAAGATGGAACAGTGCAGAGGCATCATCTTTTATGACTACAGAGGATTAAACGTTGAAGAGGTGACCGAGCTTCGCAATAAGTTTCGTGAAGCAGGCGTGGAGTATCACGTTATTAAAAACTCGATGTTAAAGCGCGCGGCGGATATGCTTGAAATCGAAGGGCTGGGCGAATACCTCGCAGGCCCCACTGCGGTTGCATTCGGCATAAATGATCCGGTTGCTCCGGCAAAAGTGCTTGTTGAGTTTGTCAAGAAGGTTAAGAAGACGGAGATTAAATCCGGCGTACTTGGCAAAAAGGTGATCGACGTTAAAGGCATTGAAGCGTTGGCTGAGCTGCCATCGAGAGAGCAATTGCTTGCACAATTGGCGGGCACACTCAATGCGCCGATTACAGGCCTTGCAAGATCGCTTTCGGGCATCATCTGCAAGCTTGGATACGCATTGAATGCGGTAAAAGAACAAAAAGAGGCGTAATTGCCGCAATTAAAATTAATGAAAAAATTTACGGAGGAAATGAAAAATGAGCAATCAAGAAATATTAGAAGCCATTGAGAAGATGAGCGTACTCGAGCTTTCCGAGCTCATCAAAGCGATTGAAGACAAATTCGGCGTGAGCGCTGCGGCTCCTGTGGCTGTGGCTGCTGCCGGCCCTGCTGCGGGTCCTGCCGCTGCTGCGGAAGAAGAAAAGACCGAGTTCGACGTTGTGCTTAAGGACGTTGGCGCTGAAAAGATCAAGGTTATCAAGGTTGTCCGTGAGCTGACTGGCCTTGGCCTCAAGGAAGCCAAAGATTTGGTTGACGGCGCTCCCAGCACAGTGAAAGAAGCTGTTGCCAAGGAAGAAGCCGAAGGTATGGTTGCCAAGCTTAAAGAAGTTGGCGCGACAGCGGAACTTAAATAAGTTTACTAAAAGCAAAGGACGGCTGTGAGAAATCGCAGCCGTTTTTTTGATAAAAAGAATGAAACGTATTTTTGATTTAACGCAACGGCAAGTTGATCTATAAAGTGACTTAGTCAGAATCCAAATAACAGTAAAACAATTTAACATTACAACAAATTAACTCAGAATTTACTCAAATATTATGAATATTTATGAATAAAATTGCAAAATGCAAATAAGGTTCCCGTATTATTTTTTTGTGATGCTATACAAAAGCTTTATAAAAAGGATAAAAAACAGAACCCCAATATTCAGGAAAAATATGCAAAGCAAAAATAATGTCTTTGTATAAATAAATATTTTGAATAAAATTATGAGGTAAAAATGAAATTAAGCGTAAAGATACTTTTATTTGTTGTTGCCATTGTCGTGGTTTCGGTGATGAGTGTGACTTTTTTGGTCATGATGGAAAATGAGGATTACCGCCAAGAGGTTAATCAAAACCGCGTGATTTCAGGGGTTGAAGGCTTAAAGGATGAGATCGACAAAATATCTGAGAAAGCTAAATACTCGGCAGTTCTGCTCGCTCAAAACAAAAACATTATCACCGGTGTGGAGTATTCCAATTTTTTAGGTTTAAAGGCAGTACTGGATAAGCTGAACGCCGACCTTGACTTAAGCACCATCTGTGTGATAAATGAAACGGGAGATGTGATTATCCGTCAACATGAGCCTGATATGAGGGGCGATAATTTAAGCGAACAGACAGATGTGCAGCAAGCGTTGGCCGGTGATGTGTCGTTAACACTCGAATCAAGCAAGGACTCGGGGCTTTCATGCCGCGCTGCCGCGCCAATTGAAAATCAAAGAGGAGCTATCATCGGTGCCGTTGAAACAGGTTTCGTGTTTGAGAACGCGGCGCTGCTCGAGAAACTGAAAAAAGACTATGGGATGGAATTCAGCATATATGCCGACAGTACGCGTTTTGCCACCACGTATAAGAAGACAGGCATCACGGCAAAGGAAACCGGCTTGGACGCGAATATTTCGAAGCAGGTGATGGAAAAGGGAGAGACTTATACCGGCAATATTTCGGTTCTGGGCAAGCCATATATAGCAAGCTATATGCCGTTGACAGATAACGACGGACATATTATCGGCGTTTTAGCGTCAGCGATGTCTGAGGAAGACGCGAACGCCGCAACAATGAATACGGTACTGCTTGCTATATACGCTGCGGTCGCCGTCATCGTGGTCAGCGTGGTGATACTGATGCTGTTTGTAAGAGGAAGCATCAGAAAGCCCATGCTAGAGCTGGTTAACGCGTCGAAATTGCTGGCGGACGGCAATATGGATATCGATATCAAAGTTGGCAGACGTAAGGACGAAATTGGTATGCTTGCCAAAGCTTTTGAACATGTGGTTTCGGTGGTGGGAGGGCTGATTTATGATATTGCCGCGCTGGAAGACAAGGTGGCGGAAGGGCATCTTTTGGATCGTGCCGATGAGAGCGCCTACAAGGGCGAATACAAAACAGTGATGCAGGGCTATAACAAGACGGTGAATACGCTCGTCGATTATATCGATAAGCTGCCGTTGCCTGTGTTGGTGATGGACAGAGATTTTACGTTACGCTATATCAATGAGAATGGCGCCGAATTACTTGGAGATTCGCAGGAGTCACTGACAGGGCACAAATGCCATGACCTGTTTTGCACGGATGATTGCCTCACAGATAAATGCGTGTGTTTCAATGCCATGAATACCGGTGAGCAGCAAGTCGGTGAGACGACAGCGCATCTGGCAGGCGGCAAGGTTCTTGACATCCGCTATATGGGTATACCCATTGTGAAAGACGGCGAGGTGGTGGGTGCTCTTGAAGCCATCAACGACTTAACGGATATGAAAGAAGCAAACAGAAAATCTGAAGAGCAGGCGACCTCGTTGAAGGCACTGCTCGACAAGATCAATGAAGCGGCAAACCTTGTGACGGAGAGTGCCAGGCAGGTGTCTGAGGGCAGTCAGGTGCTGTCTCAGGGCGCAACTGAACAGGCGGAGGCGATTCTGCGGCTATCCTCATCAATCGCCGAGATTTCGCATCAGACGCAGCAGAACGCAGAAAACTCTGAGAAAGCGAGCGACGTTGCCGATAAGACGCGCAGTGACGCTGTGGTGATTGATGACAAAATGCATGAGATGCTGGGTGCGATGAACGATATATCGGATGCATCGGTCAACATATCAAAGATCATCAAGACAATTGATGATATCGCGTTTCAGACAAACATACTCTCGCTCAATGCAGCGGTGGAAGCCGCCCGTGCGGGCATTCACGGCAAAGGTTTTGCTGTGGTTGCAGAGGAGGTGAGAAGCCTTGCGTCCAAGAGCGCTGTGGCAGCGAAAGATACGGCACGGCTTATAAAGACGTCTATGGACAAGGTGCATCAAGGCACCAAGGTAGCCGGTGATACCGCAGAGACGCTGGGTGTTGTGCTTTCAGGCATTTCAAAATCCGCGGAGCTGATGGATCAGGTGGCTGTGGCATCGAGAAAGCAGTCCCTGAGTATTTCTCAGGTGGAAAGCGGTGTGGAACAGGTGTCCGGCGTGATACAAAACATTACCGCAACGGCACAGGAAAGCGCCGCGGCGAGCCAGGAGCTTTCAGGCCAAGCTGTGATGCTGACGGAACTTGTGAACGAACACAAAACACACAGCTTAAAAAGTGCGGACGGGAAAAACGCTCTGGCTGATGCCGAATCGGAGAAAATATTGTTGTCCAATGGCGGCGGCTTCGGAAAATACTAGCATCGAATATGAAATAAAATAAAGCAGCGCCCTGTGCAAAGAGGACACAGGGCGTTTTCGATTAAAGTATGCTATTTATACAACGCTGCAATAAATGCTTGTGAGTTTTAAAGCGTTCACCTAAACAACTCGATTTTCATACATAGGTCGCCGGATTTCAGATAAGGGAATACCATCATGGGGATATGAGGAAAAAGATTCACGCTGCGTCGTACCGGCCGCCCATAAGCTGACGATGGTAGAGGATAATGTTAAGAGGCCAGGTAGCAACGCCAATCATGGGCCACATGAACCAAATAACTGTTGTGCTAGTAATTATATTGATTAGGAATAAAATGAGGGAGATGGAGCCCCAGCCGAAAAACGCCATTTTTAACAGCTTTCTATATGGCATTTCAATCACATTAATTTTTTTAGGGTCTTTTCTAAACTGAATCCAGGCAATGGCCGGCCAGACGCTTAAGCTTAATAGAATAGCTAACAAGGAATAAGGAAATGGATTTGATGCAACAGACATGCCAGATACGACGAGGAATACAAGCCAACCAAGCAAGAATAAGCCCAGTATAATAAGTGTACAGAATAATGCGTTGTTTTTGTTAAGCTTGTTCACGTAGACATTTTTCACATTGCCTGCCACCTCTTCAAGCAACGGCGTCACATCGCCGAGCGAGTCGATCGCGGCCTTGGCAGCGTTATTGTAGTTGAGTCCTTGCGATTGGTATTCCTCCGTTTTGATATGCAGGGTATCGCGGAGCTCTTCGAGCTGTTCTTGCACGGCCTGCGTATTTGGATAGTGTCTCTTGAGTTTCGACAGATAATCGTTGATCATGCTCATTTTTCGACCTCCAATAGCTTATCGATAATTTTTTTGGCAAACTGCCAGTTGTTAAAGTTTTGCGTAAACGCTTTTTGACCTGCCGCCGTGATACGGTAATATTTGCGGCGTGCCCCTTGCGATTCGTCACCCCAGTACGCATCAATGAGCTGCTGCGATTCCAGACGACGGATCGTGCTGTACATGGACGGTTCTTTCAGTTCATATTCTCCACCGCTTTTTTCGCGCACAATGCGGCAGATCTCATAGCCGTAGCGGTCACCTGTGCGAAGCAGTCCCAAAATGATGGTGTCTATATGACCACGAATCAGATCACTGTTTAAGTCCAATACGCTCACCTCCTAACATCAATGTAGCACAAACTACTATGCGTGTCAAGGTAATATGGCACAAACAGTATATTTGTAAAGACGAGTATGTGATGATATGAATAAGTGCATTCAAAGATAGAAAAAGAAGTAACAAAAAAGGCCTCGGGATTTTTCCGAGGCCTTTTTTGTGTCGTTTGAGTTAGGCCTGTACAGGCGGTGCTGCTTGCTTGTCGGGAATGAGAGCTAAGATACCGCCGATGATGAAGAGGATTGAAGCTAAAATGCCAAGACCGGTAAAGAAGCTCGGAACAGCCGCGACGAGCATAAGAACACCCGCAACAACATTTTTCTTTTTGACCATAGCGCCGCCGACAATGCCCAATACAGCACCGACGATGCTTATAATACCGACTACATAGATCATTGTGATGCCTGCACCGACAGAAGCGTTATATACATCGTCAAACCCTTCAAAGTCGACATCAGCGTCTTCCACAGTCCAGCCTTCGGCTTCCATTGCATCACCAAACTCGCCTAAAGTATTTGCGAGCGCGTCTGCAGAACCTACCAGACTTGCCGCGGCGATGCCGCCGATAATATAAACAATCCCAAAGATGACGGCGAGAACGCCTCCGATGATTCCAAGTACCAAGCTTGCTGTTTTCATATTACCCTCCAATTATTTAATGTGTTACCATAGTAATTTATACCACGTTTTATACGGAAGAACCATAGTGTATCAATAAGAAATTATTAAAATTTGATTAACTTCATTCAAAAAGATACAAAAAGGCGGACGGATACAAAAATTTTGCTTATTAAAGCGGAATCAGTTGACCTGAAGCATTTTCAGAAATATAATATATATGTACTCAACCAATTAAAACCATATATCTATATTTTAAGCATCCCTAAAAGTATTGCTTTTTGGTGTGTGATTCTTGGTGATACATATATTTTTTCCACGAAAAGAGGAGTATTATGACTAATCAAACGGCAATGCAGACGGACATGTCACTGTTGCTCAGTGAGCTGATGGCATCCTATGATAAGATGCTGGGGATTGTCAAAAGCATTGAGATGATTACACTTCAGACGGAAATTCTGTCGTTGAATTCGGCCGTGGAAGCGGCACGGGCGGGAGACGCAGGCAGAGGATTTAATGTTGTTGCGAAAGAGATTAAAAAGCTTGCGGAGAGCAGTGCCCGGTCTAATAATGAAAGTGTCGAGGTCATCAAGTCGATACAGGCAAAGGTCAATGAGGTTATTGGGGTGAGAACGGCGGACATTGCCTATGATGTGATGGACAAGATAGACCGCAACCTTTTTGAACGCAATAGTGATGTGCAGGCCTGGGCCACATTTGCAAGAATAATTGATTTTGTGGAGGCGCCGAGCGAATCGCGGCGTGAGGAAGTGACTGTATTACTTAATAATCTTGTGGACATTCACGAGGTTTATTACGATATTTACATCACGGACATGCAGGGGAAACTGATTGCGGTCGGTATCAATCAAGATATGCTAGGCAAAGATATGTCCAAAAAGATGTGGTACAACGATTCAATCAATACTCAAATGCCGGTGGCCGCCGATGTGCATTATTCTGATACAATCAAGGATATTACGGTGGGGTACAACAGCCCCATTCGTGACCGCACAGGTGTTATGCGCGGTATACTCTCAACACGTTTTAACTGGTCGTATGTGTATGACATCATTGACCACGCCAAGGTCAGCGCAAAAGGCGAAATCTATGTGATTAACAAAAACGGGCTTGTGATTGGCTCAAGACAGCGCGGCGATGTGCTCAAAAAAGATTTGAGCAAGTTAGACGCCGTGAAACGAGCGATGGCGGGAGAGGCGTATGGATATGCCTTTGAAAAGGACAAATACGGCGAAATGAGCATAATCGGCTATGCGCATTCGCACGGCTATAACGCCTATAAGGGCAAAGACTGGTCGGTCATTGTTTTGGAACAAATATAAGGCGATGAGTCAATAAAATGCGGCCGTAGAAAGCCGCATTTTTTATACCCCAATACCCTATTTATCAACAAAATATTATCACTTTACCAATAAAAAGTCAAATAGTATAAACCATAGTATAAGAGCATAGGTTTTCTGTGGGATTTAGGCTTTGCGTAAAATGTTCATAAGGTATAATGATATCAAGAAGCGTTAATTTGTACTGTGGAGGAAAAAATGTTTGTCTTTGAAAACGTGAAATACAAAAATATTATCGACATAAGCAAGTTGAGCATCGAGCCAAAAAAGGTGACATTTGTCATTGGGGAGAGCGGCAGCGGTAAAACAACGCTTTTACGGCTGCTTAATAAGATGATCAGCCCAGATATCGGAGAGATTTTTTACTTTGGTGAGCCGCTTGCGTCGATTGATTCAGTGAAGCTGCGGCGAAACGTGGTCATGCTTTCGCAGTCCCCCGTGATTTTTGAGGGAAGTATTAAAGACAATTTGCTCATCGGTCTTGCGTTTTCCGAAAGGCCGGAAGCTAGTGACGATGAGCTTGTGGTGATGCTCAAACGTGTGAATTTGCATAAGTCGCTAAAGCAAAGCGCGGATAACCTCTCGGGTGGCGAGAAGCAAAGAGTGGCGCTGGGACGGGTGCTGCTTATGAATCCGGACGTGCTGCTGCTGGACGAGCCGTCCTCTGCGCTGGATGAAGAGACGGAAAAGCTGATCTTTGATACGCTGACATCCCATACCCGGAACAACGGCAAAACGCTGATCTGTGTCACTCATTCAAAACGGGCGGCGAGAAGCTATGCTGATCGAATCATAGAAATGAAAAACGGCGGCGCAGAGGAGGCGGTATGATGAACGGGGTGATTACACCACAGGTTTGGCAGATTGCCGTCGCATATGTGTTTGTGGTGATACTGCTTTTTATTGTGCGAAAGCGGGGGATCTCAAGAGAAAAGGAGATACTCATTGCCACAGTGCGCATGACGCTTCAGCTCATTTTGGCGGGGTATATCCTGCTGTTTCTGTTTGACAACGTACACGTGGCTTATACCGTAGGAACGGTTATCCTAATGGAAACATTTGCAATCTATAACACGATTAAACGAGCCAAAACAAAGCTCTCGGTGTCGCTTAAAAAGATCATCGCGATATCCATGATTTCGGGGACGCTCTTTTGTCTTGTGTTTTTTATCGTCGTGGTGCTGGGTGTGAAGCCATGGTATCGTCCGCGATATTTTATCCCCATTGCGGGCATGCTGATCGGCAATTCGATGACGGGCATTTCGCTGGGTGTTAACAGGCTTGTTAACGGAATGCGCAGCCAAAAACATGCTATCGAAACGGCGTTGATGCTGGGTGCTGCGCCGAAAATGGCCGCCAAAAAATATGTGAACGCCGCGTTCGATGCCGCCATTTTGCCGACGATCAATTCGATGGTGGGTATGGGTATTGTATTTTTGCCCGGCATGATGACGGGGCAGATACTTTCGGGGACGTCACCCGTGACGGCGATTGAATATCAGATCGTGATTATGCTGGGGATACTCGGCAGTGTGACGCTCACCGTTATCATGTTTGTTCAGCTCGCTTATAAAAGCTTTTTCAACGCACAGCAGCAGCTTGTGATGGATGATGAAGCGGACTTGAATGAAAAAAGCCTGCTTTAACCGGCAGGCTTTGAGTTCTATGCTTTTGTATCCTCGCCGTTTTTTTCTTGCTTCGTATCGCCTGTAAACATCTTTGCGATGATGCTGGAAATGGGGATCGCAAAGAAGATGAGCCAGCCCGGATGCCACAAGTGATAGAAGAACCCCATGAATAAATAGCCGATCACGCACAGCGTGGATATGATGCTGGACACCAAGGCGACAGGGTCTTTTTTCTTTGTAGCAATATCGGTGATCATCGATACGATGGGGATCAAGAGAAACACAAGCCAAGTCGGGTGCCAGATGCCCTGTGTAAAGCCGATGAACAAGAACGCGAACGCCGCAAGAAGCGATACAAGACCGACGATGGAGCCTGCGATTTTATTTTTATTATCCATAATCATACCCTCCAATAAAGCTTGTTAACTTCATTATATAATGGTAGAGATTTGGATGCAATCTTTTGCTCGATTCAACGCCGAATGACCGCTGAGCAGATATACATTTGTTTTTGATAGTGGTGCATAAAAATAAAAGTCAGCACGTTGTAAAGTTATTGGAGGTGGTTTTTCTGCCTTGGGAATGGTGAACGCAAAAGTGTTTATAGCAGAATCAAGTGACAATAATAGTGAAGAAGGAAAGGAAGCAGAAAAGTTTAAATATTACCATAAAATTTAATAATCCTATTGCATTCTTAAACGGAATGTATTATCATTACACCATAAGGTCAAGGAAAGTCAAAGTCATACAAGCCAGCGTGAGAAGTGGCTAGGGAAGGAGTGATATGGCATGCAGTATAAAGATTATTATGCGATACTCGGCGTGGAAAAAACCGCGTCTCAGGACGAAATAAAAAAAGCATATCGAAAGCTTGCCAAACAGCATCATCCGGATGTGAATAAGGGCAACAAGGCGTCTGAGGATAAGTTCAAGGATGTGAGCGAGGCTTACGAGGTACTGGGAGATGCGGAGAAACGCAAAAAATACGATGTGTTCGGATCGCAGGCGCAGTTTGCCAACGGGTACGATTTTGATCCGTCTCAGTACGGTTTTAACGGCAGCAATGTGCATTATGAATACGCAGGCGGCGGCGACCACAGCGATTTTTTCAATATGTTCTTTTCTAACGCTTTTGATCTAAACGATCTGTTTTCACAGGCGCGTGATGGCGGACGCAGCACACACGTTTACGAAGGCGGCGATTTGGGTGACATATTTGGCCAGACACGCGGCGGCGCAAGAGCGCCGCGTGTGCACAACGGCCAGGACATAGAAGCGGAAATTGAACTCACGCCTGAAGAAGGCGCGGCGGGAACGGAAAAGCGTATTTCGCTGCAAACACAAACGGGTACACGCAGCATCAACTTTAAGGTGCCTGCGGGTGTAAATGACGGAGAGACGATACGGCTAAAAGGACAGGGGCATGCGGGAAGCAATGGCGGTAAGAACGGCGATTTGCGCATGACGGTGCGTATGAAACCGGGGCGATTCACATTGAAGGGGCAGGAGCTTATCATGAATGCGGACGTGTATCCGTGGGATGCGGCGCTCGGTACCAAGCTGACAGTTGATACGCTGGACGGACGCATTGCGGTCAAGATCCCGTCGGGTGTGCAGTCCGGCAGCCGTATACGCGTGGCAGGAAAAGGGTATCCGTTCCGTGCGGGGGAACGCGGTGATTTGTATATCACGGTGCGTATCGTGAATCCCGCATATTTAACGGCGGAGCAAAAGACGCTGTATGAGAAGCTGAAAGAGACGGTGAAGTAGGGGAGAAACGCAGAGACGGCCGGGCACAAAGACCGATTACAGATACTTCGTCGCGTTGCTCCTCAGGATGACAAAATGGGCAGAGAGCACGCAGTTTGTGTGGGAGGCACGGTGAACAGCCCCTACGGAAAAACGCAGAGATGGAAATAGAAATCATATTGATTTTTTAATAGAGGAGGTAAGCAGTGATGGAACTGGATAGATTAACGGAAAAAGCGATGGCCGCGGTACAGGCGGCACAGGAAATTACAATAAGAATGGGACAGCAGCAGATCGACGGAGAACATCTGCATCTCGCGCTGGCATCGCAGCAGGACGGATTGATTCCGCGGCTGCTTGGATATATGGGCGTGGACACCGCGCAGTATACACTGGCGCTGGAGGCAGAGCTTGCGAGGCTGCCCAAGGTGCAGGGTACGGCTGCGTCGGTGTATGCGTCGCGGCGGTTTAGTGAGCTGATTGTGCACGCACAGGACGAGGCCAAGCGTTTTAAGGACGAATACACGGGTGTGGAGCATCTATTTATCGCGCTGCTCAAAGAGCGAAACACACCTTCTGCCGCCATATTCAAGCGGTTTGGCATCACGCTGGATGCGTTTATGACGGCGCTCTCCAAGGTGAGGAGTAACCAGCGTATCACGTCGCAGAACCCCGAAGAGACATACGACTCGCTTAAGCGGTTCGGGCGCGACTTGGTTGAGCTCGCCAAGCAGGGCAAGATTGATCCCGTTATCGGGCGGGACAGCGAGATACGGCGTGCGATACGCATCCTCTCACGGCGCACCAAAAACAATCCTGTGCTCATCGGCGAGCCGGGCGTCGGCAAAACGGCGGTGGTGGAAGGGCTGGCGCAGCGTATCATTGCGGGAGACGTGCCTGAAGGGCTAAAGGACAAGACGATATTCGCGCTGGATTTGGGCGCACTGATTGCGGGCGCAAAGTACCGCGGTGAGTTTGAGGAGCGTTTGAAGGCGGTCTTAAACGATGTCAACAAGTCTGAAGGGCGCATCATATTGTTTATTGATGAACTGCACAACATCGTGGGCGCGGGCAAGGCTGAGGGCGCGATGGACGCGGGCAACATATTAAAGCCCATGCTGGCGCGCGGCGAGCTGCACTGTATCGGCGCAACGACATTGGACGAATACCGAAAATATATCGAGAAGGACGCGGCGCTGGAGCGTCGTTTTCAGCCGATACTCGTGGAACCGCCGACGGTAGAGGATACGATATCTATACTGCGCGGACTCAAAGAACGTTTCGAGATTCACCACGGCGTGCGCATTACGGACGGCGCGTTGATTGCGTGTGCGGTGCTTTCCGACCGCTACATATCCGACAGGTTTTTGCCAGACAAGGCGATCGACCTGATGGACGAGGCAGCGGCGATGATCCGTACCGAGATCGACAGCATGCCGACCGAGCTGGACGAGATATCGCGGCGTGTGATGCAGCTTCAGATCGAGCGGCAGGCGCTGAAAAAAGAGGACGACGCGGGCAGCAAGGCGCGGCTGGCGGCGCTGGAAAAAGAGCTGTCTGGTCTTAAGGAGCAGATGGATAAACTCAATGCGCAGTGGGAGCTGGAAAAGGTGGGACTCACGCGCGAGAAGGAACTCAAGCAGTCGATTGAGGACGTGCGGCGCAAGATTGACGATGCCAAACGCGCATATGACCTTGAGCAGGCGGCAAAGCTGGAATACGGCGAGCTGCCCGCCATGCAGCGGCAACTGGAGGAGGAGAAGGTGCGCAACAGAAAGAGCGGCCACGAACTGCTCAAAGAAGAGGTGACGGACGAGGAGATTGCCGAAATTGTGTCGCGCTGGACGGGCATTCCCGTGGCGCGGCTTGTGGAGCAGGAGCGAGACAAGCTGCTGCATCTGGAAGACATATTGCACAAGCGCGTCATTGGGCAGGACGAAGCGGTGCAGGCGGTCAGTGAAGCGGTGATCCGTGCGCGCAGCGGCCTGAAGGATCCACGGCGTCCCATTGGTTCGTTCATATTCTTGGGGCCGACGGGCGTCGGCAAAACGGAGCTGGCACGCACGCTTTCCGAGGCGCTGTTTGACAGCGAGGACAACATGGTGCGAATCGACATGTCTGAGTATATGGAGAAGCACGCGGTCGCAAGGCTGATCGGTGCGCCACCGGGATACGTGGGCTACGACGAAGGCGGACAGCTCACCGAGGCGGTGAGAAGAAAGCCGTACTGCGTGATTTTGTTCGACGAGATTGAAAAGGCGCATCACGATGTGTTTAACGTGCTGTTGCAGCTTTTAGACGATGGGCGGCTCACGGACAGCCAAGGACGCACGGTGGATTTTAAGAACACGGTGGTGATCATGACGAGCAACATAGGCAGCGAGTATCTGCTTTCGGGTATCAATGCGCAGGGCGAGATCGATGAGGCAGTGAGAGATCGCGTGATGGGCGATTTGTCGCGGCATTTCCGGCCAGAGTTTTTGAACCGTGTGGACGATGTGGTGCTGTTTAAGCCGCTCAAGGAAAGCGACATTGTGCGTATTATCGACCTTACGGTATCCGCCATCCAGAAGCGGCTTGACGACCGTAACATCAAGCTGGGCGTCACGGATGCGGCGAAGCGGCTGATCGCCGAAAAGTCTTACACGCCGATATACGGCGCGCGGCCTGTGAAGCGGTACTTGCAGAAGGCTGTCGAGACGCAAGTGGGGCGGATGATGGTGTCCGGCGATCTCATCGATGGCGGGCTTGTGAAAGTGGACGCTGACGGAGGGGAACTCAAGATTATTGCTGAATAAGGGGTTGTTTGGTGGGGGAGATTTGCGTGGTGTTGGCTCACCACTGGCAGGGGCTCTGCCCCCCTGCCCCCCGCCAAAGGGCCAACCCTTTGGAAACCCACATGTTTTTGTTCCGCATGCTGCGGGAGTCGTTATACAATATTATTTAAAGACTATCTTGATAACAATCTTAATATTTCAGTTTATCTCTTGGGGCTGACGGAAGAAGAAAAGTAGAAGCGGTATTTGGATATGCATTGGATGTACGGGCCGGCATACCCCATTCGGGCCGGCGCGGAGACCGGCCCCTACGGTTCGTGAATGCATAACGTCTGTAGGGGTGCGTTTCTATGCGCACCCGTTTACGTCGCAATCATGCAGAACGGTTATACCCTATCCGGGGCACAGGCTAAGACCGCCTATACACAGAGCTGCAAAAAAAGACGGTGGTTAAGCCTGCGGGTCTTCCGGTGGATTTTCCTGCGGCGCGGCAGGCTGTTGCGGATACGGCTGTTGTGGATACGGCTGTTGTGGATACGGCTGTTGTGGATACGGCTGTTGTGGATACGGCTGTTGTGGATACGGCTGTTGTGGATACGGCTGCTGCGGATACGGCTGCTGCGGATATGGGTAATACGGCGGCATCGCGTTCTGCCGTTCGCGCATCAGCGCAAACACGCCGCCAAGTATGAACAGCACCATCGAAATGATATTAAAGAAGCTGAACAGGCTCAGCACGGCTGCGATAATCATCAGCACGCCCGCGAGGACGTTTTTCTTTTTCACGATAATGCCGCCCACGAGTCCCATAACACCCGCGACAGCGGCAATGATTCCAGGAATCAGGAACATGGCGCCCAATACAGTTTGAGCGGCTTGTTTTGAATCGGAGAAAATCTGCACATCGTCATAGATACCGTCATTATTATCATCATAGGCAAAATAGTCATCATCAAGCAAGTCGTCAAGATCATATTCGTAGTTATCATCCAAGAGATCGTCATAATCATATTCGTAGCTATCATCAAAGATATCGTCGTATTCTTCATCCCAAGAGTTTAAATCATAATCTGGATAATACATGCCATCCCAAAAGTTTGAGCTGGAAAAAACCGCGCTGCCGAAAAGCAGCAGTATCGAAACCAAGATCGCGAAAGCGCCACCCACGATACCCATCACCATACCTGCTGTACGCATAAAAAGACCCCTCCTCAATACCAATATTTGCTCTATTATACCTTCATTTTATGTGTATGACAACATTGAGAAGTTTAACCCTTGCGCATTTTCGTTTTTTTAAAATGGCAAAACAAATGAACTGTCTCTTCCCTTGTAAAGAAACAAATGCGAAATTAAAATCTCTTAGTCGTGAAATGATATTGAATTGAAAGTGGTTTGAATAGAAGTTGGTTTGATGACTGGTTTGATTTTGTGGGTGAACTCATGAGATTTTAAATTAGCCCATTATTTTACTTTTTTTGTCTGCACGGTCTGCTCAATCAACTGTTCCAAAAAACGACTCTGATTTTGTATGCTCTCGTTTTTCGATAAAGGAATGCGGCTGGTCAGCGCCTCTTCAACCATATGATTGAGCTTTTCGCGTTCTAACTGAACGCTGTGCTGAAAACTGCCCTTCATACGTCCTCCAACATCATTTGTTATGATACACACGGACACTAATATATAACGAAATTTACCAAGTGTCAACCGTGAAAGGGTAATAAAAAAAGAAAGACTTTGATACACTAGTAAGCAAAAAGCCATCCGGTGGTTGGAGGAACGTGACATCATGACGTACGCAGAAGCAGTTGCCAGACGCATTTCGCAGATTTGCATTGAGAGAAAACTCACGCTCAATAAGCTTGCGTGCCTTTCGGGGCTCAGACAGTCCACACTAGATAATATTACAAAAGGCAATACCAAAAATCCCACACTGCGCACGCTGCACCGCATTGCGGTGGGGCTCGATATGACGGTGGCACAGCTGCTGGATTACGATATCATGAACGAGTCTGTATTTGAAGACGAATAAATAATACATACGAGACATAATTCTTAGGATATTTGTGAACACTCTATGAAATAGCAGGGATATCTGAAACAAACGGGGAAGTTATCATTCATAACAACTGCGATAAAAAGGAGGACAGAACATGAGCGAGAACAAAACAATGGACAATTTGATGGAAGCCTTTGCGGGAGAGTCTCAGGCGAACCGGAAATATACGGCATATGCCAAGCAGGCGGAGAAAGAAGGCAAGACGAATGCCGCGAAGCTGTTCCGCGCAGCTGCGGATGCGGAGACGCTGCATGCGCTTAAACACTTTGAGGTGGCGGGAAAGATCGGCAATACCGCCGCGAATTTAAAAGACGCGGTGGCGGGAGAGACACACGAATACAAGGATATGTACCCCGATTTTGTAAAGGCCGCCGAAGCCGAAGGCAACAAAGCGGCAGTACGCACCTTCACGTATGCGATGAAAGCCGAAGAGGTGCACGCAAGGCTTTATGCAAAGGCGCTAGAGGACGTGGATGATGCCGAAGAGATATTCTACTATCTGTGCCCGGTCTGCGGAAACATTGAAAAAGAGCGGCCGGAAAACTGCCCCATATGCGGCGTGCCGGGCAGCAAATTTATTGAATATTAAAGCTTTTGAGGGGAACGGGTATCGTATGGTGTTCTAAATGGTACTATCAGAAGTCTGAGGGGCGTCGTGTGGCGTCTCTTTTTTTGCCGAAAAATTGGAGCGGATGGGGGCTGACTATGTTCGGCTTGTGGAAGAGAAATGGCGGCGTTATAATATCAATGACAATACTGGATAAGAAAGGTAAAATATGGACAAGGGTTGGTTTGTTGTGATTATCGTTGCAGCGCTGATTGCCGCTGTCATTGTGTCGGTTTTGCGCGGTGAAAGAAAGCTGCGGGAGCGAATTGAGGCGCGGTTCGGCAAGAGGCCGGAATCGGTTGATGAAACAGATCACATTGCGGTTTACTTTAAAAGCAGACAGACGCATGACGCGCCCATGCATTATATCGACCACATGACCTGGGACGACCTTGACATGGACAAGGTGTTTAAGTACATGGATGCATGCCAGTCTGCCGTGGGTGCGTCGCAGCTTTATGCGATGCTGCACGAGCCATGCTTTGAGTCAGGCGTATTGGAACAACGCGAAAAGCTGCTGACTTTGTTGGACGCTGATGCCGGCATTCGGCTCAAATTACAGGTCTTCTTCGCCAAGATGGGACGGCCTTTGGGACACGCTCTTGCCTCGCTCGTTTATGGAGTGTCTGAGAAGCGGCTGAAAAGGCCGTGGCTGTATACTGTGCTGGCGCTGCTGCCTTTGCTGTTCATCGGTGTCATATTCCTGAATGCCTATGCCGGAGGGATATTGATCGCGGTGTCGGCAGTGACCAACGGAGTGATATTTTATCGTACTTTCAGACGCATAGAGACGGAAGTGGATGCGGTCAAACAGTTTTCCGCACTTCTTTGGGCTGCAGGGAAAATTTCTGACACACATGCGCTGGATGAGCTTGCTCTCGGGCAAGACATTGCGGAAGGCTACATGCTGTTTAGACACTTGGGAGGAAAGCTCTCTGGGCTGACACAGCAAAAGGTATCTGATTTTGATTTTTTGGCGGAGTACATTCGCGCCATATTTCTAACAAATATACGCAGCTACAACCGCATAATCAAAGTGCTGGATGAAAACACAAAGGCATTTCGACGGTTATACCGCAGCGTGGGTGAGTTGGACGCGATGATTGCGGTGTTGTCATTCCGAAAGAGCTTGCCATATTATTGTCAGCCCGAATTCGTGACGGACAGCCGTTTTGAGATGGATGGCATTTATCATCCCCTGATCGAAAAGCCTGTGGAGAATTCGTTTGTGATGGTGCGGGGTTGCTTGATATCCGGTTCCAACGCGTCGGGCAAATCCACATTTGTCAAGGCGATGGCGGTGAGCGCGATACTCGCACAGACGGTGAACACGTGCATGGCGAGGAGGTTCGTAATGCGCCCCGCGCTTGTGATGACCTCGATGGCGGTGCGCGACAATGTGACGGCGGGGGAAAGCTATTTTGTGACCGAGATCAAATCGCTGCGGCGTATACTTGATAAGTTGTCTGAAGTGTTCTGTATCTGCTTTATTGATGAGATACTCAAAGGCACCAACACGGCGGAACGTATCGCGGCATCCGCGGCGACGCTCACATATCTGCATGGGGGCGGCTGCCTTTGCGCAGCGGCCACGCACGATGTGGAGCTCACGCGAATACTTGCGGGAGAATACGATAACTATCATTTTGCGGAGAAGGTGACGGATGAGGGCGTTGTTTTCGATTACAGAATACAGTCAGGACCCACCAGAACGCGCAACGCGATACGGCTGCTGGATTTCATGGGATTTGACAAGCGCATTATTACGGAAGCGGAACAGTTGGCGGAGAATTTTGATAAGACGGGAAAGTGGCCCGAAAGCATATAACAGGGCTTTAGACAGTATATCAGGTGTATTGTGGAAAAAAACAAGCTGTTTGTGTCGGCGCATCGTGATATAATGAACGAAACAAAATGTGAATCTATGCGATACCGGAGGAGGGCAATAATGACGGATAAAACGATCGCCGTGATTGGCGGCGGTGCGATAGGTGGCATTACAGCGGCATATTTGAGCCAGGCGGGTTATGATGTGGAGCTGGTGGTGAAGCATCAGGATAAGGCCGACCAAGTGATTAACAAGGGACTGCACATCACAGGTGTGCGCGGAGAGCATGATATCAAGCTTAAGGCTGTGGCCGAGGTGGAGCAGCTGTCGGGCAAAAAGGATATTGTGATGATCGTGACCAAAGCATACGACATGCCGGACGCGGCGCGGCGCGTGCTGCCTTTTCTCAAAGAGGATGCCGTGGTGGTGTCTATGCAGAACGGCATATGTGTGGAAGCGCTGGGCGAGATCGTGGGAGCGGAGCGTTCGGTGGGGTGCGTGATCGGCTGGGGCTCAACAATGCTGCCGGACGGCACGCTTCACATGACATCTGAGGGTGATTTTGTGATCGGGGGACAGTTGCCTAAAAATGATGTAACGTGGCTTAAAGAGGTGCTGGATCACATGATGGAAACGCGTATTTCCGATAACATCATTGCCGATCTGTACTCCAAAATGATCGTGAACTCTTGCATCACGTCGCTTGGCGTACTCAGCGGGCTTTACTTAGGTCAAATAATGAAGTTTAAACGCGCAAGGGAGATATTCATATCCATCATCAGCGAGGCTGTGGCCGTGGCGAACGCGATGAAGCTTCATGTTGAGCCGTACGGCGGGAAGCTGGACTATTACAGCTTGATAAAGGGCGAAGGGGCTATGTCTGATTTTAGAAGGCACACGATGATTCGTATTATCGGCTTTAAATACCGCCGCTTGAAATCGTCGAGTTTGCAATCGCTGCAACGCGGCAAGCCGACGGAGGTTGACTATTACAACGGTTATATTGCCAAAAAAGGCGCGGAACTGGGTGTGAAGACGCCTGTCAACGCGCGCATTGTGAAAATGATCAAAGAGATTGAAGCGGGGAACAGGACGATCGACCCTAATAATTTTGAAGACGCGGGACTGGAAGGGTAAGGCGAACAGCCCAATAGTTTTTTCTGTATGGTGCTTTGAAAAGGAGGATAACAAATGAGCCATGAATTAGAGGCATCCGTTGAGCTGAAAAACGGGAGGATGATGTTTGAGGGCGAAGCCGGCGGGCATACAGTGATGACAGATTATATTCCGCCGCATGGTGACGGACAGGGGTTTATGCCGCTTCAACTCTTTTTGGTGAGCCTGGCTTCGTGTTTGGGCGCAACGATCACGTTTCTTGCAAAAACGATGAATAAAGAGGTGAAAAACCTGTCCATCGGCGCGACAGGCACGCGTAAAGAGCAGCATCCGATGGGCTTTGAATCCATTGCGCTGAACGCGCGAGTGATATCGGGCGATATGGATGACGAGACGATGCAAAAGATACTGGCATCTGCGGAAGAAAAGATCTGCCCCGTGATGGCGATGATCAAGGGTAACGTGAAGGTATCGACAACATATCAGATATTTGATTCATAGACGGATGCAAACTTGATTAAAATTCGTATTGAAACCATATTGGGTATACTGATAAAATGGATACGTTAAGCAATGACCGACGACAAAGGAGATGCAGGTGATGACAAAGAGAACAAGGATCATAATTCTGACGATTCAGTTTATCGTCATAGCAGCGATTATCGCCGGTATCATATATCTTGTCAGTGTAAGTTCCTATAAGGCTGCCGTGTCCAATATGACATACTCAGACGTTGATATATCGTCGGTTCCTGACGGGTCATACATCGGTGAATGCGATGTGGGGTTCATCTATGCTAAGGTTGAAGTGACTATGGAAGACGGCGTTATGACGAGGATTGACCTGCTTGAACACAAAAATGGGCAGGGGAAAAACGCGGAAGGCATTGAAGACGATATCGTGGCGCAACAAAAGGTGGATGTGGACGGGATATCCGGCGCCACCAATTCGAGCAAAGTAATAAAAAAAGCGGTTGATAATGCGTTGACAGGTGTAACGGGGCAGTAACAAGATTTGCGCTTCTAATAAGAGAACGAAAGGGCGGTTTTTTGAGCCGCCCTTTATCGATCGGTTAGATATTTGCAGCCATGCCAAGCTCTTCGGGACGCACGACACCTTTTTCAATTGCGTTACGTTTGAGCTCATCATAAAGCCCCGCAAAGCTGGCTCCCATATAGGGGCCGGTATAAAGGATACCGAGAATACCAAACGTCAGGCCGGTTAAAATGGCCCAGCCGATAAAGCTTAACCCCATCACGAAAATCTCACCCTTGTAGCCGTTTGTCATGCGTATGGAAAGCTTGAGCGCGTCCGTCGCGGTCACGTCGGGGCAGTCGGAGAGTATGTACGGCGTCATGAAGTATGCCAGTGCCTTGATAATGCCGGGAATGATGAAAAGCAGTGACCATAGAAATGTGAACAGATACATCCAGAGTATACCGCCCACCTTGCGCCAGTAATTGAAAAAGCCTGTGCGAAACATATCGCCGATATCGCCCTGCTGCCCTCGGTATATGCGAAGCGAAAAGGAACAATACCCCGCTATAATGGGGGGGTATAGAAAGATGGACATTAAAAAGCTAAGCTGGCTAAGCAGGACAAGCAGGACAATCGTTCCGCCCGCGACGATATAGCTTGCATAACTAAATCCATGCAATAAAAACGTCTGGAAGTAAATGATGTTGTAGATTAGTGAAACGATGTACATAATAAGCGTGGCAAGCAAAATTGCGACAATGGATACGCCATATTGAGACAAGAAGCCTGCTTTGGCCTGCGCTTTGATTTGGGGGCGAAGTTTCATATGATACCTCCGATATAATATTATTTGGTATAATGACGACGACATATGCAGCCTATTGTATGATTTGTGCGTATGACTATATATGAAAATTATTCGCGTCGAGCATACCGCTATTCTTGCATGGTATGCCGAAAATTTATAAATAAATCTATATATTAACTATAACACAGAGCGTGTATTGTGAACAATAGCGAAATTCGACAATTGTTGATTAATACAGGGAGTTTTTGTTTATCTAATTGATACAAAAGATTATTGGTAACAAGTACGAAGGCTTTGTTTGAGAACTCGGACTGCAGGAGGGTGTGACATGGACGACAGAACTGACGAATTATACGTTCAGGGGCTGGTCTTTACTGAGATCAAGGACTATGAACAGGCAGTAGTGTGCTTTCGGAAGGCTGCGGAGTGGTTTCATCCCGATGCCCAATACAGGCTGGCGTTTTGTTACGAGTGGGGTCTTGGCGTTAAAGCGAATGCGGATGAGGCGGTAAACTGGTATAGGCGCTCGGCAGAACTCAACCAGGTGAAGGCACAGTGTCATCTTGGTGATTTGTATGTGAACGGCGAAAATGTGGATAAAGATGAATCGGTGGCGTTTGAGTGGTATCGGAAGGCAGCTCGGCAAGGCGACTCGGATGCCATGTATAAGTTGGCGTTGTGTTATTATAACGGCTGCGGCGTGTCGGCTGATAAGGCGCGTGCAACAGTGTGGTTTAAAAAAGCTGCTGATGCAGGCAATACGCTTGCGAAATACAATTTTGCAAACGGGATATTGTTTGCAGACGATATAGACAGAGACGAAATGACCGCTGTAGACTCAAAGACGGATAACGTGTAATAAAACAATGAGTAATCAGGGGATAGCCGGACTGCCGCTTGTGCGCCAGCCCGGTTTTTTGTATATGCAGTTTATTCAGCGAGCGGATTAGTTTGACTTGGGCAGAAACGGGATAATCTGCTTAGCAAAGCCCGGAAGCGTCATGGTTTGGAGCCAGACACGGCCGGGACCGGTGAGTGTGGTGAGAAAAAGGCCTTCGCCGCCGAACAGAATATTTTTAAAGCCTTTCACCATCTCAGCTTGATATCCCACGCTTTCATCAAAGGCGGCCACATTGCCTGTATCCACTCGGATGGTTTCTCCGGGTGCAAGCGTGCGCGCGACGAGACTGCCGTCGATCTCGAGGAATACCTTGCCGAACCCCGAAAGGCGCTGGAGAATAAAGCCCTCGCCGCCGAACAGCCCCGCACCAATTCCTCTGGTGACATGGGCGCTTAGCGTGACGTTTGGCTGAGCGCAAAGAAATGCAGACTTCTGTGCGATAATCGTGTTGCCGTTCATGTCGAGATCGATAATGCTGCCGGGGAATGTGCTGGCAACGGCGATTTCCTGATTGGGCGCGGTGGATGTGTAGGTGGCCATGAATAGAGAATCGCCCGAAAGCATGCGCCCAATACCTTTCATGAGCCCGCCTTTCATGTTTGTTTCCATCACGATGCCGCCGCCCATCCAGACCATGCCACCCGACTGGGTATAAATACTTTCACCGGGATTCAGCCGGATGGATACGGCTGGCAGATTGCCGCCGAAAATCTCATATTCGAGATGCTGGGGAGCCGCACCGGTTTGCGGCTGGTTAAGAGGCGTACCGCAGGCGTTACAGAATTTTGAGCCGTCCGCCGTTGAAGCGCCGCAGTTGGGACAAAACATATTCAATTCCTCCTTTGTTTTGATATGGCTTTATATAATAAATATATCATATCACAAGCGCTGTATATACCGTATAATGACAAGAATTCATTTTGACTGCCATTACGGAGAAAAATATGGAGGTGGTCACGTATACGGGCGTATTTTGAGTGATTCTGAGCTGACGGATATGGAAAAATGGCCATAACGAGACAAAGGAGGCGCGGCAGGTCGCTTCTTTTTTTATGTGCCATCCAAAATCGTTGGTTTTTGGGTGATGAATTGAGAACGGAGGGATATTGTGGAGCAGGTTTTAATCGGTGTGGCAGCGGGGTTGGCTGTCACGGCGGCGGGATGGGTTGGCTATAGGCGGGGATTGAAGGACAGTGCGGGAGTGAGAGGAACAACGGGTACGGATGACGGAAATGCGGCGCAGGAACAAGATGCGCTTATGAAAAAGTATGAGGCGATACTTGATTACGATCCGTATGGTGAGCGTGTATGAGCAGCACACAGATTTGGCAGGAGTATGAGCTGGGGATTGATTACAAGGCCCGCATTGGGCTTTATCATACCGTAGACCTGAACGAACGGTTTTATGCGGGGGATCAGTGGGTCGGAATTCCGCATGAAGGATTGCCGACGCCTGTGGTCAATTTTATTCGTTACGCGTCGGCGTGGAAAATCGCGGCGGTGACGGACAGACGGCTCAAGCTCAAGTTTTTTGCGGAGGGCGTGGGCGACGGAGGCGATATCGGTATTTACGCGAAGCAGATTTCTGGCTACTGCGACATGCTCTGGGAGCGGCTTAAAATGGACTATTTGACCAAGGAAGGATTGAAACAGGCCGCGATTACGGGCGACTGCGTGCAGTACTTTTACTGGGATGCGTCGCT
The DNA here is from genome assembly GCA_003249555.1 of Clostridia bacterium. Taxonomy (GTDB): domain Bacteria; phylum Bacillota; class Clostridia; order Christensenellales; family SZUA-584; genus SZUA-584. Next base: position 155,821 of record QKIQ01000057.1, read on the forward strand.
GGAGACGGGGCAGGCGCTCACCGGCGACATTGCGATGCAGATTGTTGACAATGTAAACTTTTATCCCGGTAATCCCAACAGCGCGGATGTACAGAGCCAGCCGTACATCATCCTTGCTTTTCGAGAGCTCTTGAGCAAGGTAAAACAGGAAGCAAAGGCCAACGGATGTGAGAATGCAGATGAGATCTCGGCGGACGAGGATAACGCATATACGGCAGGGGATCTTGGCAAAGTGGAGCTTGAGGATGCCGGCAAGTGCAATGTGCTGCTCAAAATGTACAAGAAAGATGGGCATGTGTGGTGTGAGAAAAGCGTGCGCAACGCAGTGATACAGCCGCCCAAGGACACGCGGCTCACACGGTATCCCGTGGCGCTGATGAACTGGGATACGCGAAAGAACTCGTGCCACGGTGTGGCCGAGGTGACGGGGCTGATTCCCAATCAAGTGTTTGTCAACAAGATACTTGCGCTGTCACAGCTCAGCCAGATGCAGATGAGCTTTCCGAAGGTCATATTTGATCGCACGCGTATTCGGGAGTGGAGTAACAAAGTGGCGGGGGCAGTGGGTGTGAACGGAGACATTGCAGGCGCGGCGCAGTATCTGATGCCGCCCGGTGTGTCGTACGACGCGTGGCAGGGACTGAATGCGACATTGGAAACCACAATGCGTATGATGGGTGCAAACGACGTAACGCTCGGAAACCTCAAAAATCCTGACAACACGTCTGCGTTTATCGCGACAAGGGATGCCGCGCTTGTGCCGCTTCAGTCTCAGCAGGAGCGGTTTTACGCGTTTGTGGAGGATATCGGGCTGATATGGCTGGATTTTATCAAGCAGTATTACCGCGCGGGGCGCATGATACCCTTGAACCATGATGAACGGCGTGTGTATGTGCCGCTGCCTGATGATTTACTGGACGCGTATACAATGCGGCTAAGGGTGGACGTGGGTCCGTCTTCGATGTGGAGCGAGGTACAGGTGGTGCAGACGCTGGATAATCTCCTGAAAGCGGGGCAGATATCGCTTCGTCAGTATCTTGAGCGCATGCCGGACGGGCATATCCCGATGCGCGAAGAACTGCTTGACGAGGTGAAGCGTTTGGAGACGCAATTGGATCAGATACAGCAAGGAAAAACGGCAGGACACGAAGAAGCGCTGTTGGGCGCGCTCCATAAAGAACGCGTCAAATCATTAACAGATGATAAGGATGAGAAGAAACAATCAAAAAATAAGGCAGACGGAAAGAAACGTGTGCGCATATAATACATTGAGTGACCGTTGCCTTGGCATACCTACTGAAAGGAAGGGGGTGATGGTCACGGAACAGGATGCAATGGTATCCCACTTTTCAGAATTGTTTGAAAAACTGGGACTGAAGAGCGAGGCAGATGGCTGCGCCGCCATTGGGCGGGCTATCAAAGACGAGACGGAAAAACTTGAGGAGCGTTATGGCAGACGACTCGGCAAGCTGGAGGATCAGATGAATAAAGCACGCGTGGCGCTTGCAGAAACGGAAGGCCGTATCGGTAATATCAAGACCGGCATGGAAGGCGAAACAAAGCTGTTCTATGAGATGCTTAGCAGACTCAGTGAAAAAGTCGAGCGCATAGAAGAGAATACGTCTAAGGAGTTAAGTGTCAGACGAACCTGGGCGATAGCGTTGGTGGCCGCTTTGCCGGGTGTGGTTTCTGTGGTTTTACGGATCATTGAGATGCTATTGGAGTAAATGCCTTATGATTAAGGGGCTGCGCTGTATCGCGGCCCCTTTTGTGTGCGGGTATTTGCGTAGGGGCGGGCACAGAGACCCGCCTCTACGGTGGGGACGAGACGCTTGCTTTCGAGACCAAAATGGTCTTTTTTTATATTTACGAAATGAGAGGAGAAATGAAATATGTTTGAAATGGCCCAACCACAGGCTGTGGATACGGCAAACCAGCCGGAAGCAATTGATGGAGATGCCGCAGTTGGCGGCACAAAGGAGGACGCACAGGTACAGGAGAACGCAGCGTTTCTGACAGTGCGCTACAACAAGGAGGAGCTGCCGCTTTCGCGCGAGGCGACGGCAGTGTATGCCCAGAAAGGGCTCAACTATGACAAACTCAGCGGGCGGCTTGAAAAGGCCCGGGAGATGCTGATAACGTATGAAGACATCGGCGCCGCTGCGAAGGATTATGCGCAAAGTAATGGAATAAGCGAGGCGGAGGCGCTGACCGCGATCAAACAGCGGCTAAACGAAGAGCAGCAAAAGCAGGAATCTGTCAACGCGCAACTGGATGAGTTTTTGAAGGCGTATCCGGATGTTGACCCGCGCACGCTGCCCGAAACGGTGATTCACACGTGGAAGAACGGCACGCCGCTTATTACCGCCTATGCGCACATGAAAGAGCATGAGCTTTTGCGTGAACACGCACGGCAAACCAACGCGCGCAACACGGCAGCCAGCATGGGCGGGGCTATCGGCACGGGGGCGGCCGCACCAAGGCCGGTTACGGAGGATGCCATTAAGATGATGAGTGCGGCAGAGCTGGACCGAAACCACAGCCGTATCTGGGCGTTTTTAACGGGACAAAAAGAATAGAAAGGAAGATGTATTTTGGCATATGAAAGTTTTCGGCCGGAAATTCTGGCCAAAGAGCTGATGACGGACAGGGGCAGAGACTGTGTGTTTAAAAACCTCACATACAAGGGCCCCATCTTAGGAGAGATCACAAAAAAAGGCGATGTGCTTCGAATTGCGGGTGTGGGGCGCCCCACCGTCAGGGATTATACACCGGGCCAGGATATCACGTTGGAGCAGAAGACGAGCTATAACCAAGACCTTTACATTACCGAAGCCAAATACGTGAACGTCGAAGTGGATCGCGTGGACAAGGCGCAGTCTCAGGGCGAAGTGTTTGGCGTGGAGGTCAGAGAGGCCAAAAAAGCGCTTGCACAGACGCTGGATGAGTATCTTGCGGGCTTTCACGTGCAGGCAGGGGGGCTTATTGAAAACACGAGCTGCACGTCCGCGACGATACTATCGACTTTGGCAGAGGCCGAGCAGGCGCTGCTGGAGGCGGATGTGCCGTTTGAGGAGGAGCGTTTTCTTGTGATTTCGCCAGCGATTTACACAAAGCTTGTGCTTGGCAAAATCGTGTTTCAGCAGGGCAACGCGGATGTGTTTGGCAAGGGCTTTAAGGGCAGTTACTTAAACTTTGGGGTGTACGTCTCGAATTCCATTAAAAAGACGGGAGATGTCCATCACTGCATGGCGTTCACACGGCAGGCCATCGCACTGGCAGAGCAGATTCCTGCGGGCATGATTGAACGCTACAAGCCAGAAAAGACGTTCGCGGACGCGTTCAAGGTGCTGCACCTTTACGGCGGCACGGTCATTCGTCCTTCGGAGCTGATTCGCGTGGATTTGACAGCTGCGGAAGAGACGGCGATATAAGGAGGGATGAGAAATGGCAAATGTGAGCTTGTTTGACGTGAGCGGCGGCTCTGTGTGTAAGATTGCTCACAGCACATTGTCGGTGGCTGCGGCGGCACAGACGGTGCCTGCGGGCAAGGATGGACGCATGGTGCTGCGCGTCAGCAACGGCAATGAAACGACAGCGGTAGAGATCAGCTTGAAAGCCGGGGACGGCCCGAGGGCTGTGCTGGGCGACAAAACATTGACGGTCAATGCCGCGCAGACTGCGTATATCGCGCTGTATGATACAGCCAGGTTTAAACGGTTTTCGGATGGCGCTGTGGCGGTGGAACTCAGGGCGGTTGGCGGCAGTGCGCTGACACTGGATGAGCTGGCGAACATTGCGATAGAGGCGGCTGAGCTATAAGAGAAAGACGGGAGCGTAGGGCGGGTATACCCTATTGGGCACACTGTGGGGACCCACCCCTATGCAATAAATCTATAATTGGTTTTTGCCATGTAGGATTTGGTTTCTATTGTATGCCCTTTTGGGTATGTTTCACCGAGAGAATGAATGGTGAGGGAGTGAATGATATGACGGCTCAGGATGTATATGAGCTTGCGCTGGCGCTTATTGACCAGACGGATACTCAGGACGCAAAGGATTACGAAAAGCGCGCACCTCTGATGATCGATGTTCTTCAGCACGAGCTTGCGTTTTACGAAGGTGTGTCTGTGACGCGCGCAGTCGGCAGGCTGGAAGATACACTGGAGATCAGTGATGACACGGCGGAGCGTATCATGCCGTACGGGTTGGCGGCGAGCTTTGCGCTGGCGGATAAGAACGGCGACATGTACGCCGATTACAGCACGATGTACCGATCGTTGATCCGTACGATAAGACCGACAGAGACGGATGCGGCAGACGATTATTTTACGCTTTGCGGCATGTATTAAGCGGAGGTGAGGATATGGTGCAAGCCCATGTGACGATGGATCAGTTTTTGCGTCTTTCTAAGCGGCTGGATCAGTTTGCGCAAAGAGTCAACGATGAGGTGGTCATCAAAGTGTTTCCTGTCGGCGCGCTTTATCTTACTTTAACGGAGGAGAATCCCACGGTCTATTTGGGCGGACAGTGGGAGCGGTTTGCCAAGGGCTGCTGTCTCGTGGGCGTTGACCCTGACGATGCGGACTTTGCACAGGCGGGACAGAAAACCGGCGCGAAAACAGTGGCGCTCACCGATACGCAGAACGGCGCACACACGCATGCGCAAGACACCCATACACATGTGCAATATGCGCATACGCACATACAGGATGCGCATACACACGTGCAGGAACCGCACACGCATACGTCCAATATCCAGCACAGCGATGGGACGCAAGTCACGGGGGAATATATCGATATCGGACTGACTAGCGGGCAATGCCGTATGCGCTACGAATCCGGCGCGGCCACGGCGGTCAGCCAAAGTACGACGGCCGCCAATCAAAGCGCCGCCGCTGTGAACCAGAGCGTCGTTGCCGTTAACCAGACGTCCGGAAACGGCGCGCCGCATAACAACATTCAGCCGTCTGTGCCGGTGTATATTTGGGTGCGCGTGGTGTAAGGAGGAAGAATGACACATATCAAAGAGATCAGCCTGCCCGATTTAAACGGTGGTCTGAACGTGAAAGACCCTGAATACGGCATCGGGGATAACCAAAGCCCGAATATGCTCAACATGTGGTTCAAAGGGCGTGCGCTCGTCAAACGTGACGGACAGACGCTGATTGTCAGCGGACTCGATGGCGCGGTTCACGGTATATCGCCGCTTTATAACGATGGTTACGCAGTGCATGCGGGTCAGTGCCTTTACAAATGGTGCGGCGAGGCAGCACAGCCAATCAAAAGCGGTTTGCCAAACAGCGCGGGTGTGTTTTGCGAGTTTGGCGATAGGCTCTATTATCTGGACGGATCGGAGATATGGGAGATATCTTCCGAATACGGTGTCACTACATTGACGCCGTATGTGCCGTGTGTGATGTTTAACGCGCGTCCCGATCTTTCGGAAAGCGATGGCGGAGATGCGTATAACCTGCTGGGTGCGGGCTTTACGGTAAAATATAACGCTGACGGCGAAAGCACGGCTTACAGCTTGCCACAAACGGGACTGGATACGGCGGCGGTCAATATCAGCGTAAACGCAACGGATTTAACGGAGGGTGTACATTTCACCGTAAACCGCACGGAAGCAACGGTGAGCTTTTCGGGCGGAGCAAGCCCATATGGCGCACCGCCCAAGGGGACGAACAACGTATGGATTACGGCGTACAAGACGATCACGGGAAATAAGGACAAGATCACCGGCTGCCGTATAGCGGTGCCGTTTGGCGGCGAGGCGGCAGGCGTTTTTGGCGGCACGCGTGTGTTTGTGATGGGCAATCCTGATCATCCGCGCAGCTATTGGCATAGCGACCTTGGTCATCATGTGGGCGGCGGTATGCGCTATTTTCCCGATACGAGTGAAGAATTTCTGGATCAGAACAGCGAGCCCATCACTGCGGCGGCCAAAATGGGCGGAGAGCTCGTGATATTCAAGGAGAGCTCTCTGTTCAAGGTCGGGTATTCGTTTGACGGCGAGAACGTGTTTTATCCTGTACGGGAGTGCCACAGCACCATTGGGTGCGATATGCCGGGTAGCGTGCAACTGATCGACAACCGACTGGTATTTGCGCACTCCAAAAGCGGCGTGCACATGTTGGTTTCGACAGATAACGAGACAGAGGAGGCTGTGAAGCCGCTGTCCGCCAACATCGGCGCGCTGCTGCTTGCGGAAGACGGCCTTAAAGCTGCGTGTTCGGTGGATTCGGGACGGTATTACTGGCTGTGCGCGGGAGGTCACGCGTATCTTTGGGATTATGAGCAAACGCCTTATTACAACTATGCGGACTATGAACAAGCGCAACGGCGACTCGCGTGGTATCGGTTTGACAACATCGAGGCGAACGTGTTTTGCGATGATCCAGACGGGCTTTGCTATGGCAGCGATAGCGGTATCGTGCGTTTTACGCGCAACCAGAACGATTTCGGCTGCGGATTTATCTCATATTACACGAGCAAAGCTTTTGATATAGGCAGTCCCAATGAACTGAAAACATTTCTTTGTGTATATCCGAGCTTCGCGGTTGACGGTAACGTGAAGGCTGTTTTGACGGTCGGCAGTGACACAACAAGCGCATTCAAAAGCCGTGCGTATGATATCAAATCGTTTTCGTGGGACAGGTTTGGCTGGGGGGCGTTTTCGTGGGACGTTATTCGGTTTTTACGTACGTTTGCGATGCGGCTCAACATGAGGAATGCCGCGTTTGTTCAGATACGGATATCGGGCAGTGAGAAGGACAGAGGCGTGGGGTTTGCGGGCCTGCGTTTGACATATTGCAAAACGAAAAAGATGAGGTGACATGATGGGTTTTACAAGAATGGCTTTCAGCCCTGAGGATGGGCTTAATAATACGGTGCATTACCCGACGACGCCTGTGAGCGAAGCAGACGCCCGCGCGCAGGTGCAAAGCGTGTCTGATCAGCTCAAAGCGTATCTTAACAACACGCTGCTTGCCCAAATGGAAAGCACGCTATTGGGGCAAAGCGGCGCGGAAAGAATCGGCAGCGCGGCGGTTGCGAATGTGCTGGGGGAGACGGTGCGTACGCAGATTGCGGATGTAAAGCGCCAGATCGACGACGCTTCCATGGGTTCCGTGTCGGACGGCACGATTGTGACGGCGAAGCTGGCTGACGCCGCGGTAACCAAAACCAAGCTGCACCCTGACGCGATGGACTGGACGCTGGTGGCCGACAGCGGCGTGCTGAACGCGAGCGGAAGCTTCACAATGACCGCGCAGACGGGCAAAAGCGAAATGCTCGTTCAGCTGTGCAACGATACAGGGACGGTTGTGAGCGGTATGTTTGTGGCGCCGCTGGACGCAAACGGTGTGATGATACCAGCATGCCAGCGCGTGGTGAGCTTTAACCCCGCAGACTTTAGCGTGGATTACCGAAGCATCACGATGGCATCCGCCACCACAATCGTTTACGGGTTGTCCCGTGCGTACAGCGTGGACGGGGTGACGAATCTTCAGCGTGCGTATGTGTTTGTTAGGTAATATGAGGAGGTTCAAATGAAGGTAGCGGCAAAAAGCGTTAGCGTGTATAACAGTACAGGCGCGTGTGTGATCGGCGCACTCAGCTGCGGCGACGCGGTGAAGGTGATTGAGGAAAACGCCGCCGGTGTGCTGATAGCGTATATCGTGGGGCTTGTGAAGACGGCGGATGCCCCGTCGCTCTTGAGCCCGGAGGTGTGGGATAGCGCTGTGGACGAAAAGCAAAGATTTATTGCGTTTATCGCGGCGCGGGAAGGCGCGCTTTATGTGTGGGGGGCGCAGGGGCAGCAGATGACGCCTGCGCTTATTAAGAAGCTCGAAAATTCTCCGGCGAACTATGAACGCGCGCTTGCGAAATACAACGAGCACGTTAAAACAGGGAAGACGTTGATCGCGTATGACTGCTCGGGGCTTGTGGTGTCTTATCTGCTTGGCGCGGGGCTGCTGTTAGGCGACCGAAGCGCCAACGGACTGTATCACAACGAATGCGATGCCGTTGGCAAGCATGAGATGGCAGCGGGAGACCTTGTTTTCAAGAAGTATCTGACCAAGGATCAGATGTATCATGTGGGTGTGTACATGGGCGATGGCAGTGTGGTGCATGCCAAAGGACGTGATGTGGGGGTGGTGCGCGAACCGCTTGGCGCGGCAGGGTGGAACCGCTTCGGGAGGCTTAAATGCTGGGGCGGTGCGATAAGCGCGGCTGTGTATTCACGTCTGCTCAAAAACAGCGGTAAGCCTTACTTAAAGGGCGACGATGTGTATGCGGTGCAGTACGAATTGGAAAACAGGGGCTACGATACGGGCGGCACTGACGGCGTTTACGGCCCGAAAACCGAGGAAGCTGTAACGGCGTTTCAGCACGCTGCGGGGCTCGGCGCGGATGGCATTGTGGGACCGGTCACGTGGGCGGCGTTAATGTAGCTTGAAATGAATATTAATGACATGCTCTGGGGTTTTTATTGCCTCAGAGCTTTTTTATTTTGTGCAAAAGGTTTTTGTAATCAACGTTTGCGCATTTGCCAAACTTAATCAACGCTTGCACTCCCTTTATAATAAAGTATAATTAATACAAGAAGGACAGCACTATATATTACACGCTTTAAACGTCACAAAGGGTAAGGTAAAAATTATGCTAAAAGAGAAGCGGCTTTTACAGACACTCGATATGCTTCGTGAGAACGGCGAGGTGGAAATTAGCCATCTGAGCCGGTTATTTGACGTGACGGAAATGACGGTGCGCCGCGATATCGAACAGCTCGTGCGTGCCGGCAAGGCTGTGCGTTCGCACGGCGGCGCGATGCTGGCCGCCGGTCCGATTGGAATACAAACTTCGCAGACAGTTGTCAATCTGGAAAGCAAGCTGGCCATCGCCCGAAAGGCGCTTGCCTTCATCAAGCAGGGTACAACGGTGTTTTTCGATTCGGGCTCGACCGGCTATTTGCTCGCGCAGTGCGTGCCCGCTTCCGCGCATATCACCGCTATATCCAATGGTATTGCGATTGTGACAGAGCTTGTTACCCGGTCTTTTGTGTCTGTGATTATGATCGGTGGAGAGCTTAAAGCCGGTTCGCTTGCGTGCCGCGGCCCGGCGGCGGAGGACGCACTAGATAGGTTCCGCGTGGATCTCGCGTTTTTAAACGTGAGCGCAGTGGGCAAGCATGGTGAACTGTTTACGGGAAGTGTGGCGGAAGCCGGATTTAAACGAAAAATACTTGCGGCGGCGCAGCGGTGTGTCGTGCTGGCGGATTCGTCTAAAATCGGCAAACAGAGCCTATGCCGCTTTGCCGACGCGCGCGAAACACAGGCGTTGATTACAGACGATGGACTCGGAGCGCAGCAGCTCGAGATGCTGGAGCAAATCGGTACGAGCGTGATTATAGCAAACAGATAAACATCAACGCTGTGAAGCGTATTTAAGCGGCAAGTTTTTTCAAGACTGTGGCAGCGCTGAAGAGCATCTTTTGTTCTTTGCCGACCATTCCATCGAATACTCTGCGTTACCCGTATGCGCGTTTGGCTTTTCAAGAGCAGGAACGAACTCGCGGTTGAGCAAAAACTTAACTGATCGTTCATTTTGCTTAAAGCATTTGACAGATAGGCATGGAAAATGCTGCTTGGCATATTCAACGAGACGGAGACCGATGCCCGTATGCTGTGCGATGAAGGCCACACAAAGCGCAATCACCTCAGCTTCGGAGGATAGGCTGATAAAGCCTTGTATCTTGCCATGGTGCTCATATACGACTGTGTGTGCCTGCTTGACAGCGATGCGCATTGCATCATATCGCCTATGCCAGTAAAGCGCATCGATAAAAGGGTGCGCCGCAATATATGTTTGCAGCCAAATCTGCATAATCTCGCCGATATCATCATCGGTCGCTTTGCGGATAAGCTCGGCAGGTTCGTCGGGTTCAGCACTGGTACTTTGTTTTATTTTGAATCGACGCAGATCCAAAAAGCGGTTTACTATGTACGCGATAAATATGCCGAAAATCGTTTCTCCGAGCCGCGCTAGGCCGTAGAACACGGGCGGGATATCGCGTTCGTTACCGATGAGAATGATAAGGAAGACAACGATACTGATGGTGACACTGGCCTGAAGGCGAAAAACGTTGCACAGATAGATGATGAACAGCACACCGAGTATGCCGATGGCGGAGATAAGCGGAGCAGGAAGCAGACCGCTCAGCAGCAAAAACAATACGCCCATCACGGAACCGACAACAGTGCCTGCGGCGCGGTCCAGCCCTGTACGGATTGTGTTTTGCAATGACGATTTCATGCAGATGGTGGCGGCGAGTGCCGCCTGAATACCGTTGATGCTGCTTTTCGGCATTAGAAACTGAAAGACCAGCAGACATATGCCCACTGCAACCACCGTTTTGACGGTTCTCATGCCGATTTTGTAGCGTGGATTCATGCATCCTCCCGTATTTTGTCGAACTGTGCTTGAACTCTATTCTAGTGGAAATGTGGGGCGTGTCAAGCTTAAAAGAACGCTGCCACAAGCCTTAACATGCGGAATACTTTTGCTTTGTTGCTGCATAAGCATATAAATGAACTTTATTAAGTCGATTAAGGAGGGCGGCGATATGGCATCAATAAAAGCAAGCGAGCTGGTGAGCTTTGTCCACAATGCAAAAAAAAGCGGCTGGGGTTATGTGTTCGGGGGACAAGGAGAGCTGTATACAAAGGAGCTTGCTGAAAGCTGGGCGCGCAGGAACAGATCCGGCAAAGATTACAATTATTTTGTTGTGAGATGCGCCCGTTGGTTTGGCAAGATCGTTGTGGACTGCTCGGGGCTTATTATTGAAGCATATCGCAGCAAAATACCCGGTTACGGAGATAAAACGGCGAATACGATTTTCGGAAGATGCGTACAGACGGGGATGCTGAATACAATTCCTGAGCTCCCGGGCCTGTGTGTGTGGCGGAGCGGCCATATCGGTATTTATATCGGAAACGGCAAAGTGGTGGAAGCAGGCGGAACAAACATTGGGGTGGTAACCACAAAAATAAGCGCGCCGGCAACAAACAAATATTGGACCAATTGGGGACGAATGTCGGATGTTGATTACGAAGACACATCTGCGACACCGGATGAGACGAGTACGCCTTCCTGTTGGATAGGCCGATTTATTGAGATAACGCGTCCTTATACGAAAGGTGAGGATGTGCAAGAAATCCAGCAAGCGCTTGCCGATCAGGGATTTGATCCGGGACCTATCGACGGAATATACGGGCCTTTAACAGAAGCAGCTGTCAAGAGCTTTCAGATGAGCAAGGGGCTTGCGGCAGACGGCATTGTCGGGCCGGACACCATCGACGCTTTGCTGGGCAGTTGGGTGACGGATTGCGACGGAAAGCCGTATCCTCCCGGCTGGGAGTCTCCGCTCGAATCGTTTATACTGGATAGGCTGCTTAAGCTGACCTCGCCGTATATGCGCGGAGACGATGTTGTCAATGTGCAGGATGCCTTGCAGCTGGCGTCGTTTTCGCCGGGACAATCCGACGGCATATTTGGGCCTATGACAATAAGCGCGTTGGAAGAGTTTCAAAGAAACCGCGGTTTGCAGGCGGATGGCATTGTCGGGCCGTTAACCATTAACGAGCTGGGCGGCATCTGGACGGGAAATTAATAAAAATAGCGAAGATACACCGAGTGAATCAAATTCGGCGCACGCTTGTCTTAGGACGATGATGTGCGCCTTTTTTCATTTTGATTTGGTTAAACTTCTGTGGGGTCGTCTATGTGAAGATGCACATTCCAATCCTTTGAAACATCGAATTCTTCGGATATCTGGCCGCTGCGCATTTTAACGTATTTTGCTTTGGCCGTCACAGCCACATCACCCTCCGGCGTGCAAATTTCGCCCTCGCCTTCAAACATGAGCCTGTTTTCGTATGTGATGCGACCGAATGCTTTGAGTTCGCATTCATACGGCAACGGCTTTTTGTATGTGAGACTGAGCTCCACGGTGACGCCCCAGACATCAGGATTGCCGATCTGTATCGCGCGGCCGATGGTTTCATCGAGAATACACGCCGCAATGCCGCCGTGGACCCTGCCGGGATAGCTTTGATGCTGCCGGTGAGGGGTGAAAACAGCTGCGACTTCATGGGTGTCCGTTTCGTAAAAGAAAGCCTGAACGCCTCTTTCGTTATTCAATCCGCAGACAAAGCAATCGGCCGAATTCGGCTGTTTGTTGACTATTTTTTTCATAAAAAACCCTCCGTTTTCACAGTTTTTGCCCAGCGCATTATATCACATTTTATCCGCATGTGCTTAGGCACCGGACGCTTTCCCTTCTGCCTGATTGTATGGTATGATAGCTTGACTGTAAAGGAGAGCTTCAATGAAACCACACAGCGTGTTTGAGAAAAAGAGCGTGATGATCATCACGGCCATGTTTTGCTGCCTGCTTTGGGGCAGCGCTTTTCCGAGCCTGAAAATCACATATCAACTGCTTGGCAATGTCGACGAATTTCAAAAAATCTGGCTCGCCGGGCTGCGGTTTACGCTGGCGGGCGTGGGCATACTCGTTTTCGCGAAGCTCAAAATGCGCACGGTCTTAAAGCCCAAGGCAAAGGAAATGCCGTTTATATTGCTTATTGCGCTGCTGCAAACGTTTGGCGCGTATGTGCTTTATTACATCGGGCTGGGGCATACCACCGCAGTGAAGACCGCTGTGCTTTCATCTCTAAGTGCGTTTTTGGTGGCAGTGATGTCTCACTTCATGACCAAAAACGACCGCCTCGGATGGAAGAAGGGGCTTGGCCTGCTATGCGGGTTCGCGGGCGTTCTGGCGGTGAATGTGACGATGCTGTCGGGAGCGGTTTTTTCGTTTTCGTTGCTGGGTGAAGGGTTTGTCGTGCTGCACAGCCTGTTGATTGCCATCGCGTTGGTGCTTGTAAGAAAATTTGGCGGGACAATCGATGTGGTGCGATTAAGCGGCTGGCAGTTTTTCTTTGGCGGGCTGTTGCTCTGTATCACGGGTTACATAGGCAGCCCCGGCGGCGTGGAGATGAGCGCGGGCGTGATTGCGCTGCTGTTTTATATGGCGGCGATTGCGGGCGTCGCGTTTACGCTGTGGTATGTGCTGCTCAAATACCATAACGCCACGCTTTTGGAGCAGTACAAGTTTGCGAATCCGCTGTTTGGCACGGCGCTGTCTGTGCTGTTTGTGCCGGGCGAGCATATCGGTATCGAAATGATCGCGGCCGTGGCGCTGGTGGCGGCGGGCATGGTGATCGTTAACAGGCATGACAAACCGCTTAAAGCAATAATAGCCATACCGGAGCAAGACAAGAAAGCAGACAACTGTTCGGCAAACGGCACAGGTTTATGATGGCGACGAAAAGCATATATATAAATGGAAATTATTTTTTCGCAAAAACGGTTGACGCGCAAACGGTTTTGATATAGAATACTTCTTGCGCTCATTGACGCGGGGTAGAGCAGTTTGGTAGCTCGTCGGGCTCATAACCCGGAGGCCGTAGGTTCAAATCCTTCCCCCGCAACCACTTTACCATAACCCGATTGGATGAATTTTCAGTCGGGTTGTGTATATGGCGGCGTGGCTCAGCTGGCTAGAGCATTCGGTTCATACCCGGAGGGTCACTGGTTCGACTCCAGTCGCACGGCGGGGCAAAGTACGCTTTGCTCCGTTTTTCTTTACAGAAAAACATCCGCCCGCTCCCTTGCTCCGCCTTAACCGAACAAAGCCTAGCGTCTTTGCGGGGGCCCCATAAAACAAACTTTGCTCCCAACCGTACGCGGTGGTTTTTTTTTTCGTACCGCACCGTTATATATAATTGCTATCTTGCGTTATATAAAGACTTGATAAAAGGAAGAGATGATAATTTAATTGTATGGGCAGATAATTCTGGATTTAATCCAAAAGTGAATGGCCTTTCCGAGCCATTAACGACATATATAATTTCAGAAAAGCTAAAATGGCGTTTGTTTGAAGATTGACTCCTGATAAGCATAGATTGTAGTATAAGTTTTTTTGTGCAAATCATAAAGAAATGATTTTGCAAGATAGTATATCTTGCCACTCATTCTGCTTCCGTCCATGCCTGATTGATGATGTCGATATACGTACGCGTGTCTCGCGTGTCGGGGAAGCCGTCGTGCCAGGTGAGCATCGTGCTGTCATCGGTGCTGTACTGCGCTTTGATGATGAGCGCCGGACGGTATTCAAAGTGCAGAAAATCAAAGTGCGCCCATTTGCCGCCCCATATGAAGCCGTGGCTTTCAAACAGCGCCACGAGCGAGTGCGGATAAGCATCCAGGCGGGATTGCCCCTGCTGTGTGTTCGCCCACAGCCAGTAGTCGCAGTCGTCACGCTTTAAATCGATGGCGATGGCAAACGCATGCGGGCTGAGCTGTGCCGTTCCCGCGATGGTGCGGTAGTTGTACGTGCCGCTTAGTGGGTACACAAAGCCGTAGACCTCCGGCTCTTTTTTGAGCAGGTCGGAAAGATTCGCAAACACGGCAGCAAGCGCTTTGGCGGCGCCGTTGCTTTCGTTGAACGGATAACAGCCCGCGCCCAAGTCCACGCTTTCAAGGTTGGCTTCAATGTCGCGCTGAGAGCCGCCGTATACCGCGTGTAAAAACGGATAACAGCGGATGCGCCCCGGGTCGCAGTTGTCACTCTTCAGCGTGTCGATGCATTCAAGCGGATAGCCGATCTCCATCATGTCCTGAATGTCTGCACTGTCAAGCTTTTCATCGAAGCTCTTTATTTTCATATCGTCATATACGATTTTTTCGCCCGATTCCATCAACACACACACAATCTGCCCGTCCTTCTCGATGCCTTCGATATGCTTAGGATACGCCATCATCAGCGCGAGCAGATCGCGTTTGGCGGTCGTCTCATATTCTCGGCCGGCGGTGCTTGCTGCCTCGCAAAAGCTCAAAGCGTTGTCCTGATAAAAGCTGCGCGCGGCGAATACGAGCAAGAACAGCGCAGCCACCGCATAAAAGGCTTTGTATTTGTTCAAAGAGTGTCACCTCGCTTTTTCATGCTCAGCGGACGAAATTCCGCTTCTTGATCCATACATACGCCATACCCCCGAAGAACAGCATGCCGCCGTAGCCCACGGCGGGGTAGAGGAATTTGACCATGCTGGAGAACCCAAACTGCGCTGCCGCAAACGCGAGCGCCGTTGCTGCCGCGGCAAACATCCAGTGGGGAAGGCGATAGGAGAGACGCTGCACCAGCCCGAACAGGTTGCCTACCGCTGTGGTGTATACCGCGCCGAACAGCACCAACGAAAAGAGCAGGCGCACAAAGGGAGAAATGGCGCTTGCCGCCGCAATCATCGGCACCTCCATGCCATATGCGCGGCCGATATTGGTCATTACGCACAGGTAAATCGCCGCCATGCCCAAGCCGAGCCCCAATGCGCCGAGCACGGCACCGCCCAGCAGTGTGCGTTTCCTTGACGCTCCGGCACCCATGGCCGCGAGCACGCCGATGGACACCACGATGTTGTACGAGGCGTAGTTGACGGCGGACAGCAGCCAATGAGGCGTCGCGCCGCCGAGCTGTGCGGCAGCGCTGATCTCTTCTTGCGTGACGGGGTTTCTCATAAGGCTCACGAACGAGATGTAAAGCACGGAGAAAATGAGAAACGGCACGATATAACTCATGGCGCTCACCACGCTTTGCGTGCCCGTCGCCACGGTGACCAGCGCCGCTGCCGCCATCAGTGCCACGCCCCAAACGGGGGCTATGCCAAATTGTTCACCGCATATCGCGCCCGAGCCTGCGAGCATCGCCGCAAGCCCGCCGAACATAAACACCGTAATCACGATATCGATGAGTGTGCCGAGTAGGTCGCCGTTGGTATGCCGTACGATGTCTACGTGAGACCGCGCGTTTAGGTTTCGCCCCAGCATGAGTATTGAGTAGCCCACAAAAAAGAACAGCAGCGACGAAACCAGAATGCCCCAAAGGCCCCAGAGCCCGTACGCGTTGAAAAACTGAAGCACCTCTTGACCCGAGGCAAAGCCAGCGCCCACCACTGTGCCGATGTAGGCAGTGGCAATTTGGAACATATTGAGCTTGCGCTTTTTCATAGGCACCCCCGATATTCCATTCTTATGAAACGGAAGGGGAGATGATAACCTCATGCGATCTCGTGTGTGTGGCGCCTTCGTTGTAGGGGCGGTTTTTTAGCCCTTTGGGGTGTTGTCGGCCGGCATGGAAACCGGCCCCTACGGATATGTGTATGTGGCGTCTCTATGCGTGTCCGACGTGATCATTTTTTTATTGTGACGAATGTGGTGCTTCCGCGATTTTTCTTCCTGAAAATATGATATAATAGCGATATAAGGATAGTATTGGAAACGACTGAAAAGGAGTGAATGTCATGTCGAAAAGTATCAGCGAAGATTTAAAGGATGTGCTGCTTGCGGGAATCGGCGCCATGGCCGTGACGGCGGAAAAATCGCAGCAAATCGTCGAAAAGCTCATAAAAAAAGGAGAGCTTACCGTGGAACAGGGCAAGGTATTAAACGAGGAGCTTAAGCATAAGGCCAAAGACAAGGTGAAAGACGCCATCTCCGGCAGTAAGCTTTGCGTGGATGCGGTGATCGACAACATTGGCAAGATGAGTGATGAAGAGATCGCGGCGCTGAAGGCCAAACTGGCCGATCTGGAAAAGAAGCCGGATGCCGAAAAATAACGCCACGGCTGCTGCGCGTTTCAAAGACATATTAAAAGTCTTGCGGCGGCACGACCTGATTCGCGGGCTGAACCCCCAAAAGCTGCGGCATATACTCGAGGATTTAGGGCCGACGTTTGTTAAGCTTGGGCAAATTATGTCCATGCGTCCGGATATGATACCATCGGAATATTGCGATGAACTCACAAAGCTGCGCACAGAAGTCAGACCGATGACGTTTGAAGATGTGTGGCGTGTGCTGGAAAGCGAGTACGGAGAGCCGCCCCAAAGCTATTTTGCGTCTGTCGATGAAAAGCCTTATGGCTCGGCTTCGATCGCGCAGGTGCATAAAGCGAGGCTCAAGGGCGGAAAAGACGTGGTCATCAAGGTGCAGCGTCCGGGCATATACGAAAAGATGGCGCAGGATGTGAAGCTGTTGCGCAAGGCGGCGGGAATATTTCGCATTGTCTCTCATACCGGCAACGTGGTGGACTTTCATGCGGTGCTGGGGGAGCTGTGGATGGTGGCGCAGCAGGAGATGGATTTCATGCTGGAGGCGGCGCATATCCGTGAATTTGCGGAATACAATGAAGACGTTGCCTACATCGCGTTTCCGCAAGTGGAAGCCGAGCTGACCACGCACAAGGTGCTCGTGATGGAGCTAATAGAGGGCATACAGATCGACAACGCGCAGACGCTTAAAGAAAGCGGGTACGACGCGCGAGAGATCAGCGAAAAGCTGGCGGCGAACTTCGTTAAGCAGGTGGTGGACGACGGCTTTTTTCATGCCGATCCGCACCCGGGAAATATCCGCATTCGTGACGGAAAAATCGTCTGGATCGATCTTGGTATGGTGGGGCGTTTATCGCCAAGGCACAGGCGTCTGTTTAAGGATGCCGTGGTCTCTGCCGTGGAAAACGATGTTTTTAAGCTCAAAGATACGCTGCTGATGCTCGGCCACTGCCGGGGAGAGGTCGATCACAACCGGCTTTATTCGGATGTTGGTGATATGCTCGGCAAATATGCGTCGCTTGATCTTGGCAGCTTGGATGCGGGGCAGTTCATCACGGAATTTTTGCGTCTCGCGCAAACGCACAATATCGCGCTGCCGTCCGGCGTGGCGATGCTGGCGCGCGGCATCATGACGCTGGAAGGAGTGCTCAGCAAAATCGACCCGGAAACAAATTTCCTGCAAATCGTCAGCGGGCATTTGTCCGGCAGCATGTTTGAAGAAGTGGATATAAAACGCGAGCTGCGGCACGCGGGCCGCGCGCTTTTTACGTTCAGCAAACGTGCGGCGGATATCCCGGGGCAGATGTCCGACATGCTTAAAATGGCAGCCAAGGGGCAGACCAAGCTCAATCTCGAAATCGTGGGCTCCGAAAAAGTGCTGTACCGCTTCGACAGAATTGTCAACCGTATCATCGTGTGCATACTCAACGCGGCGGTGGTGATGGGCTCCAGCATACTTTGCACAACGAACATGACGCCCAAGCTGCTTGGTATTCCACTGCTCGGCGTGCTCGGCTACGGCGCGTCGTTCGTCATGACCGTGTGGCTCATTATTCGTATACTCAAGAACCGATCAAAGTGACTTTAATAGAGAATATAACCCGCAGTGTTAAGCTTAGAATTATGGTGCCGAAAAATTTTTGTTCGGAGTATGAAATAAAAATAAAAGCAGGCGACTTGAAAATTAATGGATGTGAAATTCAATAATGCTCTAATAAGTGTTTGACAGAAGAGTCGGGTTAATGTCATCCCGAGCTTGCCGAGGGATCCCATGGCTATTTGTCATAGTAACTATGAGCGCTGATACATGGGATACTTCGCTACGCTCAGTATGACAGCAGGCAGCTGCTTTTGTCACTTTGAGCGCAGCGACTACGAAGTGGATTAAGAGTCCCGTGACGAGAGCGAAATGCGTGGATATATTATGTAATTTGTAAGAGGTCTGATCATGTACTATGTATATATGCTGACGAACAAGTATAACAAAGTTCTTTATACCGGCATGACGAACGACTTGCATAGACGATTATTCGAGCACAAGGACAAAAGAAACGAGGGCTTTTCTGCTAAATATAATACACACAAGCTGGTTTATTATGAAACATCGTCGGATGTTAAAGCGGCAATCGCCAGAGAAAAGCAACTGAAGGGCTGGAAAAGAGAAAAGAAAGATGTGCTGATAAACGGTATGAATCCGGAATGGAGAGACTTGTCCGAAGACTGGAAGGAATAATGAAGTAATAAAATACCAAGAGCGCTAAACCATGGGATGCTCATCCACTTCGTAGTCGCCTTCGGCTCAGTATGACAGAAGAGTCGGGTTAATGTCATCCCGAGCTTGCCGAGGGATCCCATGGCTATTTGTCATAGTAACTATGAGCGCTGATACATGGGATACTTCGCTACGCTCAGTATGATAGCAGGCAGCTGCTTTTGTCACTTTGAGCGCAGCAGAGAGACCCGAGGGCTCATCAAAAAGGAGCCGCATCATAAGGCTCCTTATAAATTCTTATTCGTTATTCAACACTCTTGATGTCGCCTCTCTCGGCCAGTTCACTCACAATTTTGTCATAAAACGCCTTGTCAAGCTTGAACTTGAAGCGGTATACGATGTATCCCGCGATGATGCAGATGAGCGGCAGTACGAACATTGCGAGCTTCATCATGAGCAGCCCCTCGCTGGTGACATCCGCCGCGGAGTTTGCGCGGTTGATGCCCGAGATAATCAGCGTGACAGTCACGATGCCTGTGGCGATCGCGCCGCCGATCTTGTTGATAAGCGGCTGAATGGAAAGAGTGACGGCCTGATTGCGCTTGCCGGATTTCCACTGCCCGTATTCAATGGTATCCGCAAGGAACATGAGCATCAGCAGCTGGATAAAGGCATCGCCGATAAATATCAGCACACCGGCGATGCCGATGGGCAGCATGTTCATCGGAGAGAAGAAGAACAGCGCATAGCCCGTAAGCACCAGTATAGTCGCGAAGAAATAGAGCTGCTTGCGCGAGAAACGCTTGCTGAAAAGCGGGAATACAACGAGCGCGCTTAGCTGAGATACGCCCAGCACAGCGGCAAATATCGAATACATTCCTTCGTCGCCGAATGCGTATTTAAAATAATATGTGCCAAAGCTCGTGGTCGTCATGTATCCGATCAAGAACAGCGCCATGGAAATGGTGGTGAACAGCAGCTGGTCGTTTTTGAATATGGCCTTTGCCATGCCCTTGAGCGTTGTCTTTTCTTCCTCTTTAAATTTTGAACGGTGCTCCTTAACGCCGAAAAGCGTGAAGAGCTGAAAACCCACCATCAGCAGCGCGATAACCAGCGCGAACAGGAACCAAGCCTGCTCCATATTGTCAAGCGCGGCTCCCATGGCATTGGTAATCGGCAGTATGCCCACCACCACAACAAACAAGCCGATGTTGGCGCAGATTCTCGCGAAAGCGCCGATTTTCTCGCGCTCTTTCTGATCCAGCGACAGCGCGGGCATCATCGACCAGTAGGCGATGTCGTTAAGACCATAGGTAATATCCCAGCTCAGGTAGAATATCGTGAAGAAAACGATATACCCGACTGATGATAGCCCGAGGTCTGTAAACAGCAGCACCATGAATACGGCGCTGGTGAGCGCGCCCACCAAAATCCACGGCTTGTACTTGCCCCAGCGGGATTTGGTATTATCCACGATCAGGCCCATAATAGGGTCGTTAAGTGCGTCAAAGATTCTCATGAACGTGAGGATACCGCCCGTCCAAGCGAGCATTTGGTCAGACAAATCGAGTATCTCGGTTAAGAACCAGATCAGGTACATGCTGATCATCGAATAAAACATGTCGCGTCCGATTGTGCCGAGACCGAAGAAATATTTGTTTCGCCTGTTGGTCATATCTTTTCCTCCGTTTGTTTTATAGAAAACAAAACGTTTATCAGTCGTTTGTATTGTATGCCATGTCGCAGTACACGTCATACATCTCCTGCGAAACGCCACGGGCTTCGATCATCTTGGCAAAAAATTCGCCGCTGCGTTTAACGGTTCGCTGCTGTGTCGCAAAATCCACGTGCACAATGCCAAACCGTGCCGTAAAGCCTTCCACCCACTCAAAGTTGTCCGCGAAACACCAATGATAATACCGCTGCACGGGCAGGCCGCTTTCGCAGAGCGCTTTGAGATGTTCGTAAATATAGCGGCTCCGAAACGTATCTTTTTTGTCGCAGGTGCCGTTTTCCGTGATGTATATGGGCAGCGGCGCAAGCGCATACAAATCGCGCGCATTTTGCACGATGCCCTCGGGGTAGATCTCCCAACCGAGATCGTTGATGGGCACGCCATCCATAAAGCCGCTGGCAAAGCCGGACACGGCTGTGCGGCTGTAGTAGTTGATGGCATGGAAATCGCAGAAAAGACCGCTGTCAGCGCCTTTGATGCGTCTTAACGGGAAACAGCCCTTGCCGGTTAAGTACGTTTTGGACAGGGAAGACTGGAACATCCGCTCCATCACGGGTGTGCAGATGCGGTGCCAGATCTTTTTGGGATTCTTGGGTGCAAACACGCGCATATGGTGCGCGTAGCTCACCTTGGTATCGTCAAAGCCCATTTCTTTACGCAGCCTGTGTATCAGCGTGTACGCTTTCACATGGCATTCGCCCATGTGATTGTGTACGCGCAGTGTCAGCATCAGAGACTTTTTACCGGGCGGCCATATGCCGAAAAAATAGCCGCTCGTCGCGTAAACGTTGGGTTCGTTGATCGTGATATATTCGCTGACGAGGTCACCAAAAGCGCGCACGACTTTTTTCACAAAGCGCAGATAGATATTGACGCATTTTTTGTTTTTGAACGCGCCCATTTTCTCAAACCAGAGCGGATTCGTAAAATGATGAATGGTGAGCAAAGGTGTGATGCCAAGCTTTTTTAACAACAGCAGTTCCTTGCGATAATGCATGAACTCGGTTTCGTCGAAAACGCCGTTTTTAGGCTCCAACCGCGCCCACTCGATGCCGAGCCGGTAGTGGCGGATGCCCATATCGCTCATGAGTTGTGTATCTTCTTCATAGCGCTCGTAATGCATGGTGGCAACGGATGGGTCGGCATTTTCTTTAATGTGGCCTTTTCTGTACCAGTCGTACCAGCTGTTATGCTTGTTGCCGCCCTCAATCTGTGTGGCCGCGGATGCCACCCCAATCTGCATTCCTTCCAAAAGCTTAAAAGACATAGTTGCATTTCCCCTTGTATATGTAACATTCTAAAGACAATCGCACCATATACATATGTCGATAATGAACCTTTTATTTGAAATGATTAACATATTAACCATTCGACACAAACGGTGGAATTCCTTCAAGGCGACGGTCTTTAAAATAAGGATATAATGCCATCACGGCAGATTATTTGTTCTGAGACTGAACGCCGCTGATCGCGGTATTAAGATAATACCGCTGTCGCTCGTCAAAAAAGACTTGAAATATAATTTGTGGGCAAGACGGGCTTTTGCCCACGCAGCCCACACCTTGCGGTTTTGTGCAGTTTCGAGGAACAAGCAAAACCGGAAAACTGTCGAAAAACAGTAGGCTTGTCGACAAGCCTAGGCGGCATTAAGATGATACCGCCTCAAGCTGTCAAAAAAGACTTGAAATATAATTTGTGGTTTAAGAAGCTTTCGTTGTGTCTGCCAATCCGCATTGCCTGCTTGGAGCCGGCTTTTCGATATGCCTGACTTCATTAAGTGCGGTTTCATCCTTGTATTGGAATTTCAAAAGTATGGGTGTCAGCAGACTTGTCGCGATAACAAGAATGATAATGGGTGTTAACAGATCCGCACTCATGAGTCCCGCGGATACGCCTCTGTCTGCCACGATCAGTGCCACCTCGCCGCGCGCGACCATGCCGGTGCCGATACGCAGTGCGTCTTTGTTGGAAAAGCCGCACATTTTCGCGCCGAACCCGCAGCCGCCCATTTTTGTAATGACCGCTACGGCAAGCAGCGCTGAAGCGAACAATATCATATGCAGATCAATCTGCCCCACTGTAGCTTTTATGCCGATGCTTGCAAAAAACATCGGAGAGAGAAGCATATATGACGTGACTTCGACTTTTTCTGTGACGTATTCCGAAAGTGTGGTGTTGCAAAGAGAAATGTTTGAAATAATAATGCCTGCCATATATGCACCTGTGATGTCTGCCACACCGAAGATTTTTTCAGCGCCGTAAGCCATCAGCAAGCAAAATACGAAGCTGTATATCGGCATGCGCCTTCTCTTTTTTTCGTGTCTTTGGCAGATCTTTTTGAACATATAATTCGCGCCCAAGCCCACCACAACAGCGGCAACAAAGAACAGCAATATTTTAAGCATTACCTGAATCACACTAACGGATGCATCGCCAAAGCTGATGAGCATTGTCAGTATAATGATGCCGATGATGTCGTCGATGATGGCTGCGCCAAGTATCGCTGTGCCGGTCTTGGTTTTCAGCTTGCCCATTTCGCGAAGCGCTTCAACCGTGATACTCACCGATGTGGCCGTCAGAATTACGCCGATAAAAATGTTCTTGAACAATTCGACCTGGGACATCTGCGCCATGTTCTGATAATATATGCCGGCAACCAGAAAACCGCCTCCGAGTGGCAGAAGAATACCCAAAAGTGCGATGACGATAGACGCTTTGCCTGTGCTTTTGAGCTGCTTAATATCTGTTTCCATGCCCGCTGTAAACATAATCACGATAACGCCGAGCTCTGACATTTTGTCGATGAATTCGGATTCATGAACGAGATTCAAAAGGGTGGGCCCAAGGATTAATCCGGCGATAAGGGCACCCACAACCTGCGGGAGGTGCAGCTTTTTTGCAAGCACACCAAATAGCTTCGTTGCCAGCAAAATGATGGCAAGATCTAAAAAGAAGTCGTAAGATAACATTTGAATGCTCCTCTTAAATTTTCTAAACATAAAAGGGTTTAAACCATGCGGCCTAAACCCTTGCATATACTTTTTCGCCGAAAAGTTTCTTTGATACCAGTTAACCTGTCTGTCAAATTTCGTCTTCCGCTGCAATTTCAGTTTAGCTCTGTTAGCCGCCTATTATGAAAAACATACGGTGCTTATTATAGTACTCGAAATTATGCATGTCAAATTTACTTTTTAAAAAAGTCCTATGAGTAGAATGCAAGTTCATTGTCCACTAAAATGCCTGCTGTATCATATCGGTTAGAGCACATGACATGCGAGTATTAGAATGAATTATCAATAGCGGTAGCCGTCACGCTGATGCCCAGGCAAACTCCTTCGGAAACGCTTTCTTTCACGTCTGTTGTCACATTGATATCGCCGACAGCGCCGCGTCGCGTGGCTTCCTGCCGCGCCGCCAGCTGTGCTTTTTGCAGCGCGTTGCTGACAGCTTCCTCGCGGCTTTTAAAAAACGCGCGGTTTTCCCCCAAAACTGCGTATCCCGCAATGCCCTCTACCGTGTAATTCGGCTTGATGTTGACTTCCTTGACCACTGTCACATGGCCGACGATTGCGCCAAGAGCGTTGGCCACATTCGCGTACTTTGGCGATACCGCGCTTGTTCCGAGCGCCTTAGCAACAGAGTCGATAAATATATGCGTCGGCGCACCGATGCCGATTAGCTTGGCTTTGGTGCAGAACCCAAACTCAAAGAAGCCGTTGCTGTTCTTCCAGCTGTTTTCTATCAGAGTTGTCAAATCTTGAGCCATGCCGTTTTGCCTGTACACTGGGTACCTGTCTTCCAACAGCATTTGAACCACTTGGGTATAGACCGTTTTTTCGATGCGTTCATACACTTCACGGCAAAGTGAATCCGTTTCCACCTTAAGCGCCGCCGCGACGTATTTGGCGCCCAGAATCGAAGCCTGCGTATTAAAACGTGTAAAATCGCCTTTGATGTGCATGATATCTGTAGGCGTCAAGCCGCAGCGATTTACAATGCCTTCTTTCTCAAGGCGTTGCAGGTTGAGGCTGTATTTATCTGTTCCGCAGACCTGCGCCGCGGCTTGAAGGCTGAGCGGACCATTTTCCAGCGCTTGGCATAGCGCAATCTCCTGCTTTGAATAACGTGCCGCGTTCGTCACGGAATGCTGAAGATAGAAAAATTCGTGCAACGGCAGTGTGCTGCCCAGATTATCTGTTACCTGCCGCTCCAAATCGTTTTTAATCCGAGGCCACCTCTCAGCCGCCACCGCAAGAGGCATCACTCGCGAGGGACCGATATTTAGCCGCCCGAAGCGATCCAGCCGTATGGCGCTGTCTCCGCCCAGACCAAAAGTGTTCACATTAACAGCTCTCACAAAAGTTTTCCATTTTCCCACACTCGCACCGTTTTGAGACAGCACGGGCGCGCCGTTTTTTACGAGCGAGATGTCGGTGGTCGTGCCGCCCATGTCTACCACGATGCAGTCGCTCTCACCTGTTAATTCCATACCGCCGAGCACACTGGCCGCAGGACCGCAGAGCAACGTTTCCACGGGACGAAAAGTCGTAAATGCCTCAGACATCACGGAACCGTCACTTCGCACAATAATCACGGGTGCTTTAATGCTGCGCTGCTTGAGCGATGAGCGTACAGCGTCCAAAAACTCCTGAATGATGGGAATCAGCTGCGCATTGAGCAGCGTGCTGGAGCTTCTTTTAAGCGAATTCATATCGTCGAACAGTTCATGTCCGCATATCACAGGCTTATCAGCGGACTTGGCAAGCAGATCTTTCACCTTGTTTTCCAATATAGGATTGCGGTTACCGTACAGATCCACCACGGCGATACCGTCTGCATCGCGAACCCAATCTTTTATGCATGACTCCAGCCTCTGCCAGTCTGGTTCCCGCTTCACGCTGCCGGACAAATCTCCTTCTGCGTCCACGAACAAAATGTCGTCCGCAGGCGGCAGCCCGTATTCATGCCCGTATTTATTTACAATATGCTCGCTTATGCCGATAAAAACGAGTTTGGCATGTCCGCCTTTGTCTTCCACGCACGCGTTGGTCGCCAATGTTGTAGAGAGCGACACCATATCGATATCTGGCAGCAGCTTTGCGGGCAGAGCGTCAATGGCAGCGATAATGCCAAGAGACAGATCTTCTTTGGTGGTCAATGTTTTTGTCGTATGCAGCACTTGCTTATGAACGAAATCGAAAATGACCGCGTCGGTATATGTTCCTCCGGTATCAATGCCCAAACCTAATTTCATAATATCCCCATTATCATAAGATGTTGTTGTGTTACAGTCACCATTGTGAGTGTTTGCTTTTCAGTCTTTTATCTAAGACATTATAGAACGTAAGTACTGGTGACGCAATAACAATTAAGTGTACGATACAATAAAAATGCCTTCTCCGTGCGGTTGTGCAAACATAAACTGTATAGTATATTGTTCTTGCCGCGTGCGGCTTATCACGACGAAACCAAATCAATCGGAGCGTTTGATTTTGCGGAGGGGATATGTGAAGGCTTACAGTTATCTTGCAAAGGCCTATAACGAACTGATGGCTGACGTTGATTATGACGGCTGGGCAGCGTATATAAACGAACTCTTGGGGTTAAACAACGGACGTATATTCGAAGCCGCCTGTGGCACGGGAAGTATATCGTGCCGTCTTTACGATTTCGGGCACGAAATTATTGCTTCGGACATATCGGACGAGATGCTGCGAGAGGCGGCGGAGTATGCGCGCGGCACCGGCCGCGATATAAAGTTTGTCAAGCAGGATATGCGCTGCTTTGAGACGGGCAGCAAGGTGGATGCAGTGGTCTGTGCTTGCGACGGTGTGAATTATATTGATGAAGAAGGGCTGAAGCAATTTGCGGGTTGTGCGTTCCGTGCGCTCAAAAGCGGCGGCTTGCTGTTGTTTGATTTAAGCACAAGGGCAAAGCTGCACTGTATGGATGCCGAGGTTTATTTTGACGATTCGGATGATGTATCCTGCATCTGGCGTAATACGTATAATAAAGTGCGCGGCACGTTGACAATGGATGTGACGCTGTTTGTGCGCAAGGGCAGCCTGTTCGAGCGGTTCGACGAAACGCATGTGCAGCACGCGCATGATAATGAAGCCGTACGGCAAATCTTTTTGGCGGAAGGGTTTGCAGATGCCCGCGTTTACGGATTCCTGACTAAGGAAAACTGCACGAAAGACTTTACGCGCGCGCAGTTTGTCTGCCGCAAATGAGCGTATTGTTTTTGTCGTCTATATGGTATAATCAAGACATGGAGGTCAAATGGAAAACAACAGGAACAACAAAATACTCAGCTTCAATCAACCGGCCGAGTTTTTTATAAAGAAAGCGGAAAAGCACATTGACGCGGGGAATTTCCTTGAAGCATTGGCGCTTTATCGCTGTGTGCTGGGGATGGAACCGGAAAATGTGGATTATCTTTTAAGCGTCGCACAGATTTATTCCGAAATGGGGCTATATGCCGAATCCAACGATGTGCTGTTGAAAATTGCGAAATATGGCAGCACGCCAACCGAGTGCCTGTTTGCGCTCGGGTGCAACTATATGGGCCTTAAAAACTACGAGCTTGCGGACGAGGCGTTCGAGCAGTATCTTGCGGTCGACCCGGAAGGCGAATACGCTGAGGATATCGATGAACTATTCGACATCATGGATGAGGAGGACTTTGAAGAAGAAGGCTCTTTGCACGATATCAGCCGTCGCATGATGTATGAAGAGGCCTATGAGGGAAAGCAGTGTCTTGACAGCGGCGATTATAAAAACGCCATCAAACATCTGGAAAAGGTGGTTCGGCGCAGCGACACCATGTACAGCGCGATGAACAACCTGGCGCTGTCATATTTCTTTGAAGGACGAAAAGAAGAGGCGGTCGAATTATCTAAGCGGGTGCTTTCTTCGCAGCGGCTCAATCTGCACGCGTGCTGCAATCTTGCGCTGTTCTATTCGGATATGAACGATCATGCGAATGCTGCGGTGAATCTGGAAAAGCTCAACGGCATGACCGAT
The DNA here is from genome assembly GCA_003249555.1 of Clostridia bacterium. Classification (GTDB taxonomy): domain Bacteria; phylum Bacillota; class Clostridia; order Christensenellales; family SZUA-584; genus SZUA-584. Next base: position 183,524 of record QKIQ01000057.1, read on the forward strand.
ATTGAGCCCGAGGATATGCATAAGGTCGCTTTGACATACTGTGAGCTGGGCTACCACCAAAAGGCGTATCAGATGTTTCTAAAGATTGTCGCGTTTCAGCCGTATGATATACGGATTCTGCACTTTTGCGGGCTCGCGGCTTACAACTGCGCTCAGTATGCGGAGTCGCTTTCATATTTTGTAAAGATTTTAAAGATCGACCCGAGCAACAGCCTCGCTCAGTATTATAAATTGCGCGCAGAGGATGCCAAATCAGGCGGCTCTCATAAAGAGTTCGAATATGTCTATCAGGTGCAATTTGAAGAGATCAAACGCCGTATCAGCTACTTGAACGAATGCTTAAAGCAAAAGGACGGCAGCCTGAAGGATAAGTGGAAAAAAGACGAGTTTTTTAAATCCATCATATTCTGGGGTTTGCATTACGGCGACGAATACATAAAAAAGATTGTGCTTGAGATTATGAGCATGTTTTCTGACGCAAAGGTGGAGGACGCGTTTCGCGATTTTCTGCTCAAAAGCTCTGAAACCGACGATATTAAGAACGACATTTTTATGTATTTGAAGAAGATGGGTGCGAAAGAACCATATGTGGCATACATAAAAGGCGCGATTGCTGAGGTGCGCGTCGGGACGGTGTCGGAAGACTTAAAGAAACTCCCTCAGCGATATGCGGACGCATTGTCAAGCTTTATCAGCCACGCGCGCCCGCGCTACAACGATGAATTTGTAACGTTGGGTGTCGAGACGATGCTTTCAATTGTGACGGCAGGCAAGGATGACGCCAATTGGGTTAAAACCCCGGAAGCGTTTGCCGCGGCGCTGGAGCTTCGCGTTTGCGAGACCGCTGAGAATATTCAGTTGCCGTCCAAAAGGGAGCTTGCCGAGGTTTATGGCATTTCCGTGCCAACGATTAATAAATACTATGCCAAGCTTATCGAGAAAAAGGAATGAGGAGGTCGTATGCTGATTAATTTTGAAGAAAAGTTCGGCGCATATCTGCATGAATATATGCACGGCAGCGGCCTGAATGAGGACGAGGTTGAAGAGCAGGTACCCCAGCTGTATCTGAAATGGCTGGATACGCCCAAGGAGTGGCTGTCGGGAAAGTCGCCCAACGCCTATTTTGAGGCAATGGACGCAGGCAAACTGGTGACCGTTCTGGGGCAGTATATGCTTTCCGACATAACCGCGCCAGGCCCGCTTCTGAATCGAATTGCCGACGTGAACAAAGACACATATCCGTTGTTGGTGTCTTTGATGCAGAATTACGAAGGCGAAAAAGGAGACGAGGTTCGCACAATTGTTGTAAAGCTTATCGAAGAGATGGATATGCCGCGTCCGTATGCGTATTATATTGATGTGGTGTTAAAGGCCACGGCACCCTGTGAGTTTTGTGAAGTATGCGTGGAGGAGCTAAAAAACGCAGGGGCAGAGTATACGCAGAGTGTGATCAGCGCATATGAAACAGCGCAGTCGCCTTATGCCGCGGACTGCCTGCTTGATATACTTGCCGATATGCCGTTTGACGAGCGTTCGTATGAGTTTGCAATGGAAAAGTTCATTTACAGTGAGACCAACAAAGCGTTTTACGCAAGTTGCCTTGGCAAGCTGGGCAGCGATAAAGCGCTGCCTTATCTTGAGGAGGCGCTGCGTCAGGACGGCATCAAATACTATGATTATGTCAGTATCAAAAACGCGGTGGAAGAGCTGGGCGGTGAAGTGATGATCGACCGCGATTTCTCGGGAGATAAGGATTACGAATCTTTGATAGACATGGAGGATTAGACTTGGCAATCACATTAGAGGATGTTCAAAAGAATGAGAAGATAAAGGTGCTCGTGGAGCACGCTAACAAGGTGCTCGAAGTGATGGGGTATACCGACCACGGGCCGCGTCATGTGGGCTACGTCAGCCGCAAAGCGGGGGAGGTTCTGGAGAATCTTTGCAAGGATCAGCGGCGCGTTGAGCTTGCCAAGATCACAGGCTGGGTGCACGACGTGGGCAACATGATTAACAGAAAGCATCACGGTTTAAACGGTGCGGCGTTGCTTTTTCCTATCTTGGATGAAATGGGCATGGATATCGCTGAGGTTTGCGAGGTTTGCTCGGCGGTGGGTTCTCATGAAGAAGAGACGGGTTTGCCCATTAGCGACATTTCAGCGGCTTTGATTATCGCTGATAAAGTGGATGCGCACCGGGCGCGTGTGCGCTCGAAGGAGTTTTTGCCCACGGACATTCATGACCGCGTCAATTATTCGATTCAATCCACCAAGCTGACTGTCAAGGAAGGCACCATCGCGATGGATTATACGATGAACAGCGGCGCATCGCCCATGGATTTTTTAAGCATTTATCTGACGCGCATGCAGATGTGCGAAAAGAGCGCGCGTTTTCTCGGGTGCAATTTTGCGCTGCATATAAACGGTGTGAAGCTCAACAGATGGGATGAGACCGATGGTGTATAACTGCTTTGCTTCTTGTGCATTTGGTCTTGAATCGTTAACCGCTGCAGAACTCAGAAAATTAAGACTCGACGGCGTGAGCGCCAGAGACGCCCGGGTCTATTTTAATGCCGACGAACGCGGCATCGCGCTCGCGAACCTTTGCCTGCGTACAGCGGACAGGGTATATATAGAGCTGGGCACGTTTGAAGCCACAACGTTCGACGCGTTGTTTGAAGGCGTCCGCGCGATTGCGCTGGAAGATCACATCCCCAAGGATGCCGCGTTTCCCGTCAACGCCGACTCGGTGGGCAGCGCTCTTTTTAGCGTATCGGACATTCAGTCTATCAGCAAGAAGGCGGCTGTCACGCGGCTCATGGACAGGCATCGGGTATCAGTGCTGCCTGAAACCGGCGACCGCTACGACATTCACGTTAAGATACTTCGCAATCAGGTGTCGGTCTGCCTAAACACCAGCGGCATGGGGCTGAACCGCCGTGGCTACCGTAAGGCGAATGTGGCCGCCCCCATACGCGAGACGCTTGCGGCGGGGCTTGTGATGCTGTCTGGTTGGGGCGGCGGCGAGCTCAGTGACCCGATGTGCGGCTCGGGCACTATCGCGATTGAAGCGGCGATGCTGGGCGCGAATATCGCACCGGGGCTAAACCGTGCTTTCGATGCGCAAAGCTGGCCGCGTTTTAAAAAGAAGTGGAACACGACTCGCAGTGAAACAGAGGAAATGCAGACGGAGCCGCCGGTCATCTTCGCGTCGGACATCGATAAGCGCGCGCTCAGCGCCGCGTCCCAAAACGCTGAAGCGGCGGGTGTGAAGCTGAAAGTTTATCACGCGGATGTGAAAAGCTTTTCGCGCCAATGCACCGTGCTGACCAATCCGCCTTATGCGGTGCGACTGGGAGAAAGGGACGAAGTCCACAGGCTTTATAGCGATATGGGCCACGCATTTGCAGACGTACCCCAAAAATATATCATATCGGCAGACGATCAATTTGAGCGTTATTTCGGTAAGCGCGCCACAAAAAAGCGTAAGCTTTACAACGGTAGTATAAGATGTACGTTTTATCAGTATTTTTGAATCAAGTCGTATCGCTGATAAAGGAAGCTTAAAGGTTTTTTATGCATTTATTAAATGCGAACATTTAGCGGGGTGGAAAGATGAACAATGAACAGATAAAGACCGATAAAGCGCCCGCAGCCATCGGGCCGTATTCGCAGGCAATAAAAACAGGCCGCTTCATTTATACATCGGGACAGATTGCGATGGAGCCTGAAACGGGTGAGATTGCGCGCGGCATCGAGGCGCAGACCAGGCGCGTACTGGAAAATCTCAGTGAGGTGCTGAATGCCGCCGGCGCAGGCTTAAAAGACGTCGTCAAAACCACGGTGTTTATCAAGGATATGAATGATTTTCCGATAATCAATACGGTGTACGCGCAATATTTTGCAGTGCCTTATCCTGCGCGTTCGTGTGTTGAGGCGGCGCGCTTGCCCAAGGATGTGCTCGTGGAGATCGAAGCAGTGGCGGTCTGCCCATGACAACGCCCGACGCTTTTTCAAGAACGGAGCTGCTGCTTGGGGCTGCGGCGATGGACAAACTCAAGAACGCGACGGTGGCGGTGTTCGGTGTGGGCGGCGTCGGTTCGTTTACTGTGGAGGCGCTTGCGCGCAGTGGTGTGGGCGGCCTTGCTTTGTTCGATGACGACAAGGTCTGCCTGACAAACATCAATCGCCAGCTTATCGCCACGCACGACACGGTGGGGCGCAGCAAGGTAGCAGCAGCCAAAGAGCGCATACTCTCTATCAATCCGCAATGCGTGGTTGAGACGCATGCTTGTTTTTATACTGTGCATAATGCCGACGAATACGATCTGTCGCAGTATTCTTATATTGTGGATGCCATCGATACGGTCTCGTCCAAGCTGACGCTTATTGAGCGCGCCAAGACTGCGGGAGTTCCCATAATCAGCTGCATGGGCGCGGGCAACAAGCTGGACCCCACGCTTTTTGAGGTGGCGGATATATTCCACACGTCGGTGTGCCCTCTTGCCAAGGTGATGCGCCGTGAGCTTCGTGTGCGCGGCATTGAATCGCTCAAGGTCGTGTTTTCAAAAGAGGAGCCCGTTAAGCCGAATGAAGACGCGACGTTGAACCATGTAACGGATGGGGCTTGTCTGCCCGGCGTTCAAAGACAGCGCCCAGCAAGACGGCAGGTGCCTGGCAGCATCGCTTTTGTTCCTTCCGTGGCGGGTCTGATTCTCGCCGGTGAAGTCATTAAAGACCTGACAGGCGTATCCTATTAATCAGGATGACTGAATAATGACGGATGCCTGCTCGCTGAATGGATTTTTACGTATAGCGAGCGACCAGAGATATGGATAGCGTGATTTCAAATGCTTCATATATATTACCCACTCATACGTAAGTAAGCTATAGGCGCGGACGATATCGCCTTTTAGATGATCGATATCTGTTTGGGGCAGCGCATGTGTGTCTTGTCTGCTGGACAGCTCATCGATAAGATGGTAGAGTGCCCAAAGCATGTCCGTAAACGTATCATGCTCCAAAAGATTCGGATTTGCAAACATCTTTACGATTTCTTTTTTTGCGGGCAATGCGTTTATAAAGGCATCAAGCTTCTGTGCGTCAATATCAATTTGCACATGACAGTTTTTTGCGGCAAGAGCCGCGCTGTTAAACGTCTTTTCGTTCCAGGACGGGTTCATGCCCACAATTTCCTTAATATTACTAAGATTAGCAATTACTGAATTGAGCGTGCTGAGAGTATTCGAACCGGTTTCGCTGAAGAACGCGCCGATGACGATGTTGACCTGTTCAAGCCGTTCGTGCTTTTCGCGAGCACTGAGTACCCTGTCTAGCAAAAAAGTAACCAGCAGAATATGAAGCGGCAGGAACATCATGTCTTGGAAGAACAAGAAACCCGATTCTTCAACATCATGGAATAACAGCTGCTGAAGGATAAAGAACACGGCGGACAGGATGACCAATATAATGATGATGATGTGGTTAAAGCGTATACGTTTCATAATACCTCCCCCAATATAACATTCGTATTGTAATAAGCAGTTTGCGGTTTTCCAGATCATCATATCATATTACAAAGTTTAAGGTGTAGTCTTTATATTTGCGTGGTTTTGTTATCGCTCAAAAGGGGAACATATTTTTTTCAAAACGGATAATAAAAGCGTTGACAACAGGAAGCAGGTTTGATAGTATATTTGAGCGCTCGCTAAACAGGGAAGCGCAAAACGGAGGGGTACGAAGGCGAAAGAAGTGCCGAAAAGTACCAAAAAAAACGGTGTTGACAAACAGATAGAAAGTTTGTTAATATACAAGTCCGGCCTGGCGGGAATAAGCCGAGAGGAACGGAAGCAGAACCTTGAAAAAATAATCAGCACTATATCAAGTAACGCAAGTTTGTGAAGAGGAGCCCGGGCAAACAATA
>QKIQ01000002.1 GCA_003249555.1 Clostridia bacterium
ATCATAGTCTGTTACTAAGCCCTAACGTTTATTTGTCTTGCCCTTTTTTACATCCTGTTTGATACAATGAAAAGAACGAGGACTTTTTGCTTCTCGTCCTCGTTCTTTCTTGAATCATCGTTTTGTTAACTTAATGACATTGGGGACAAGCCCAACTCTATTTTTTTGGAGCGGGTGATGGGAATCGAACCCACGTAGCTAGCTTGGGAAGCTAGAGCTCTGCCATTGAGCTACACCCGCGAACGCAAAATATTATAGCACAGTCTATTCGGTTTGACTATATCCAATTTTATTGATCATTCGTTAAAAAAAGCAAAATTAATTCCCAAAGTAAGTTCCACAGTGGATGAAGATGTGGAATTTTATATGAAGCGAAAAAACAAAAAAGACCTCAGCCTGCCGCAAAGGTCTTCATCATTAAGTCTTATATGGTTCTAATCCAGCCGAACTCGTCTTTCTCGCGTCCATATTGTATGCCTGTCAGCTTGTCGTACAGCTTGGATGTCAATTCGCCCATCTTGCCGCCGGATATCTTGATGGTTTTATCTTCCCATGTCATGCCGCCCACGGGACTGACTACGGCGGCGGTGCCTGTGCCAAATACTTCTTCGAGCCCGCCAGATTCGTTCTCCGCAAATATATCGGCAATTGCGAGGCGTTCTTCTCGCACATTCACGCCGTAGACGTCTTTGGCAAGTCGAATAATGGAATCGCGCGTGATGCCCGGCAGTATGCTGCCGCCTAAGGGTGAGGTATAAAGCTCACCGCGAATCTTAAAGAAAATATTCATAGACCCTACTTCTTCGACGTATTTTTTTTCCACGCCGTCCAGCCAGAGCACCTGAGAATAGCCTTTTCGATGCGCATGATCACCCGCCAAAAGGCTTGCTGCGTAATTGCCGCCCGTTTTGACAAAACCTGTGCCGCCTTTTACAGAACGTACATATTCGTCTTCCACATAAATGTCGACCGGTTCTAAGCCTGAAGCATAATAAGCGCCGACAGGGCTTAAAATAATATAGAAGATATATTGCTCACCCGCGCGTACACCAAGGAACGGATCTGTTGCGATGATGGTGGGGCGAATGTAGAGCGATGTGCCCTCAGTATGCGGCACCCAATCCTGCTCGACGCGAATGAGCTCTTCCAGCGCTTCAAGCGCAAAGGCTTCGTTAATTTCGGGGATGCACATGCGGTTTGCCGACATGTTCATGCGCTTGAAGTTGTCCCACGGACGGAAAAGATTAATGCCGTTGTCGGTACGGTATGCCTTTAAGCCTTCAAATATCGTTTGGCTGTAGTGAAGCACATTACAGGCCGGAGAGAGCGAGAAATTTTCAAAAGGACGAATTTTGGCATCATGCCAACCCTTGCCCGCTTTATATTCAACGGTGAGCATGTGGTCGGTAAAAATTTTGCCGAATCCAAGCTTTGATTCATCTTCCGGCTTTTGTTTTAAGCTTTGTGTCCTCAACACCTCAAGTTTCATGATGCCATTCTCCTCAAAATATTTATATCCCATTTTTCAAATATTTTACCCCCGATACGCATGATAGTCAACACCAAGCGGTTGGGCAGAATTTTAACCAAGCCAAAGCAAGATAAAACAATTGTTTTACGTAAGTTGAAACACGGTTTTACATATCGTCTCTTTGCAAATCATATCTTTACTGATATAATAACATCGCGAAATTATGAAAGGAAATTGTTATGGGGATTTTAGAAGCAATTGTCCTTGGCATTGTTCAGGGATTAACGGAATTTTTGCCCGTATCAAGCAGCGGCCATTTGGTGCTGCTGCAAAATGTGTTTGGTATTTCGGAGCCTCAGCTTTTTTTTGATACAATATTGCACTTGGGTACGCTTGTTGCGGTTGTGATTGTGATGTGGAAGAGTATCGTGGATATATTCAAAAACTTTTTTTCAAAGATGACGCTTTTTCTTATCGTTGCTACCATTCCGGCTGTTATTGCCACTCTTTTATTTGGAGATATTTTTGAAGGTGCGTTTTCCGGTAAATATCTCGGATACGGCTTTTTGCTGACCGCATGCGTGCTTGCACTATCAGAAAAGATTTCGATACGCGTTAATCGCAAACGTGAGATAAATATGAGCAGCACTATCACAATGGGCGTGATGCAGGCTGTGGCCATATTCCCGGGCGTATCGCGTGCGGGTTCAACAATTGCGGGCGGTTTGATTTTGGGCATAAACAGACGGCAGGCAGCGAGCTTTTCGTTCCTCATGTCCATACCCGCGATTCTCGGGTCTGTTGTACTTCAGGGTGCGAAAGTTATTTCTGAAACCGCAATCAGCGTTGAACTGATCCCGGCGATTGTCGGTGCTGTGTGTGCGGGGGTATCCGGCTATTTTGCCGTTAAATTTATGCTCGCGTTGATTTCCAAAAAAAGGCTTTATGGTTTTGCCATCTATGTGGCGGTGCTTGGTATACTTGTTTTGCTGGATCAGTATCTGCTAAAAACGATTAACTGGGCATAATATAAACAAAGGAGGCTCATATACATGCTTGATTTTTCTTTTGAGCCGTACAGGCAGGAAATGATTGAAGATCTTAAGAATTTCCTGAAAATAGAAAGCGTCAAAAGCGAAAGCCAACCGAATATGCCGTATGGAAAGGGTATATTTGACGCGCTGATGTTTGTTCAGAGCACAGCGGAAAGAATGGACTTAGAATGTGTCAACTTATTCGGACACATGGCATATGTGGACTACGGATACGGTGATGAAATGCTGGGCATTCTCACACATATCGATGTGGTTCCCAAGGGTGACGGGTGGACGATGCCTGCCTTTGAAGGAATTGAAAAGGACGACAGGATTTACGGCCGCGGCGCGATAGACGACAAAGGACCCTGCATTGCGGCGCTTTATGCGATAAAAGCGCTTAGCGACAACTGTGTACAGCTGAACAAAAAGGTTCGGCTCATTTTCGGAGCCGATGAGGAATCCGGATGGGCGGATATCGATTTTTACAAGCAGCATGAACCGTTACCCGATATCGCTTTTTCTCCGGACGGAGAATATCCCGTGATTAATGCAGAAAAAGGTCTGCTGCATGTGATTTTGACTGCTCAAGCGTCAGACGCTGATGCCGGCATCAGCGTGAAAAGCTTTTGCGCAGGAACACGTATCAACGTTGTACCAAACAAAGCGGAATGCGTGATTGCCGCACCCATATCGACCATACAAAAGAGCATTGGCAGCTATCAATGCCCCATCGGTGCGTCGCTCAGCGCACAGGACGCGGGGGATGGTCTGGTGAGTATTGTGGCGATTGGCAAGAGCGCACATGGGTCTCGGCCTGAGCAGGGCATCAACGCGGCGGCTGCGTTGTTGCAATATTTGGGAACGTTGCCGTTGTCGTCAGGGGAGGCTTCACAAGCGATTTATTCGTTGGCAAACAAAATCGGCACATACTATCACGGTGAGCCTGTGGGGCTTGATTTATCAGACGACATATCCGGAAAATTAACGTTTAACCTCGGTACATTAAGTATAAAAGATGGTGTGCTCTCAGCTGGTATTGATATCCGCTATCCGATATCGGTGGAACGTAAACTTATTGAAGAAAAGCTTCAAAAACATTTTGGTGCTTTTCATATAGAATATAAGCATGCGCTTGGTTCGCATTTTGTGCCCGAGGACAGCCCTTTGGTGACCACGTTAAAAGAGGCTTATTCGGAGATTACAGGTGAGGAAGCGTATTGTATTGCTATCGGTGGGGCCACATACGCACGGGCTTTCGAGAACGCCGTGACGTTCGGCTCACTGTTTCCCGGTCAGCCCAATGTGGAACACGGACCAGATGAATATATCGAAATTGACAGCTTGATAAAGAACGCGGAGATTATTGCCAACGCGATTATCAAGCTTTGTGAGTGATTGCTTTTGAGATTTTGGGGAAAAATTAAAATTGAAGACAGGATTACAACGGATGTGACGCTTGAGGATAAGGATTTTTTAAACGCTTTATCCGCCATTTGTGATCGGCTGGATCTTTCTAAGCCGATTATTTGTGCCAAGCATCATGCGGAAATAAAATCATTCAGACGAACGGTTTTTTATGCGGATGATTTTGTGGAGACTGTTGATTTTGACACATTAGAAATAGAGATTATTGGTAAGAGCAAAAAGAAAAAAATTTGATAACTCCAAAGTGATTGGCGAATAATAATCACGAAAGGAGTTGATTTGCTTGAATATCGTTGCAATGATACTGGTTATAATCGGGGCCATCAATTGGGGTTTTATCGGGTTTTTCCAGTTTGATCTCGTTGCCGCAATTTTTGGCGGTCAGTCTGCAATTGTCTCCAGAATTATTTATGCACTGGTGGGCCTTGCTGGATTATGGGCAATCATGTTGGTACCCAGGGTCAGACACAAAGAGAAATAAGAATAGATATGGAAAGCGGCTGATTGGCCGCTTTTTTCGTATATCGTATATAATAAAAGAGCCTAAGGGTATTTGCCTTAAGGCTCTTTTTACAAATAGAGCATATGTGCTCCTTTCATGTGTTTTGATTAACCGCTAATGCCAACGACGAAGTATAAACCCACAAACAGCAGCATTGCTCCAGCTGCGATCAACTTTTTCATTTGCTTCCATCCTTTCATTTATTTATCACTCATAATATCGGTTGTTTTTCTGATGTGTAAACACCGAAAAGCGTTATTTAACAGGAGTTTCACATAAATGTATTAATGGTAATATTTATGAAACATTTACACTGGCATTTCTTTTAGAATTGCGTAACAGCAAAGCTTGGTTTATAATGCTCATATCGCATAGGAGGCTTCAAGTGTCGGGAAAAGTAAAATTATTTGTTGTTATGGTTATGTTGGCAGTTTTGTTGTTAAGCGCTTGCTCCGACATACCTGACAGCCAGGTGGATATTGATACGGTGCGTGCCAGGTTACAGCAAATTGATGATTATAAACAGAGCGTACCGGATACGAAGGAAATACAAAAAGCTTACAACACGAGCGATGCCACATTCCGCGGCATAAAATTTGGCTTGTCTATGGAAATGGTCAGCGCGATTGAGACCTTGCCTTTAAGCGAGCAGTTCAGCGATGCGCTTGATTATACGGGCGGCGCAATATACGGATATGATATGCTGATCACATACTGGTTTAACCTAGATAATCAGCTTTACAGAGCGGCATACAGCATGACCAACGGCCAGTACTTTGACACGGTGGAAAGCCTGACGGCTGCGCTGAAAAAAGATTATTCAGAGCCATATGTGGCTGGATACTTTGATTACGAGAATGCCGGGGTCGCGTTTGATACAAGCGAAGAGGCGCTGCAAGCTGTTGACAGCAAAAACGCTTATTATTACGAGGCATTTGTGGACGATTTTGGTACACAGATTGAGTTGTTTGTTGAAAAAACAGAGGACAGATATGGGTACTGGGTGTGCTACACGGACTATTCCTACTATAATGGTTAAATGAATACAATCGGAGGAAGACAAAATTGATTTCAAAGTATGAGGTGCTCGACACCATCAAAATGATTGATACCGAGAATCTTGATGTGAGAACCATCACAATGGGCATATCACTTCGCGACTGCATCAGTTCGGATGCAAGCGTTTGCTGCGATAATATTAAAAAGAAGATTTATAAAAAAGCCAATAACCTTGTGCGTGTTGGGGACGACATTGCCCGCGAGTTTGGCGTGCCGATCGTCAATAAACGTATTTCTGTTACGCCTATTTCTGAGATTGCAGCGGCGAGTGACCTTAAGGATTACACGGTATTCGCAAAAGCGATGGACGAAGTGGCTGCGGATATAGGTGTGAATTTCATCGGTGGATTTGGCGCCTTGGTACATAAGGGCGAAACAAACAGCGATATGGTGCTCATTGATTCGCTTCCCTCGGCGCTTTCTTCGACAGAGCGCGTTTGTGCGTTTGTAAATGTAGCGAGCACACGGTCGGGCATCAACATGGATGCGGTGGCAAAAATGGGGCGCGTTATAAAAAAAACCGCGGCGCTCACGGCATTGGGCGGCGGTATTGGCTGTGCCAAGTTTGTCGTGTTTGCCAACGCAATTGAGGACAATCCGTTTATGGCGGGCGCGTTCTGCGGTGCAGGCGAGCCCGAATGTGCCATCAACGTTGGGGTTAGCGGTCCAGGAGTAGTCAAAGCCGCGCTGGAAAAGGTCAGGGGTGAGAGCTTTGATGTGGTGGCCGAGGTAATTAAAAAGACGGCTTTCCGCGTCACGCGTGTGGGTCAGCTTGTGGCCAAGGAGGCTTCTCAGCGGCTTGGTGTACCGTTCGGCATAGTGGATTTATCTCTCGCGCCCACACCGGCAATAGGAGACAGTGTGGCGCGCATCTTAGAGGAGATTGGTGTGGATGTATGCGGTATGCACGGCACTACGGCGGCGCTCGCGCTGCTTAACGATGCAGTCAAAAAAGGTGGGGTCATGGCGTCGTCGCATGTAGGCGGACTTTCAGGCGCATTTATTCCTGTCAGTGAAGATGAAGGCATGATCGCAGCGGTTCGCAAGGGTGAACTGTCGCTGCCAAAGCTTGAGGCCATGACGGCTGTCTGTTCGGTTGGCTTAGACATGGTGGCAGTGCCGGGTGATACCCCAGACACGGTCATTTCCGCAATTATCGCGGACGAGGCAGCCATCGGTGTCATAAATTCTAAAACGACAGGTGTGCGTATCATCCCGGTGCCGGACGGCAAGGTGGGAGAGTGTGTGGAGTATGGCGGTCTGCTTGGTAGTGTGGTCGTCATGGATGTCGCCAACGGAGGATCAAGCCGGCTGATTGAGCGAGGCGGACGTATACCTGCGCCACTTCAGGGTATTCGGAACTGACATTGACTTTTTATTCGTTTGTTTGTAAAATAACAGCGTGCGCTTTGGCGCGTGCCATAAAAAATGTACTTTAAAAAGTCTCCGTACCTCACCAGGATAGAGGGCCCGCCTCCTAACCCGCTGGGATATGAGGCAAAAATCAAATATTATGTTCCCGTAGCTCAGGCGGATAGAGCGGTCGCCTCCTAACCCGGTGAGCTGCAGACTAAAAATTGAACATTATGTCCCCGTACCTCATCAGGATAGAGGGCTCGCCTCCTAAGCGAGATGTAGCGCGTTCGAGTCGCGCCGGGGACGCCATAAACCCCGATTTAAAGCCACTTTCGGGGTTTTTTCATACCCAAAAAATCTTCGTGTTTTATACTACACAAAAGTAAAAACTGCCTACCCTTCAAGGCGGTTTTTTAGCGTCTCGTTACGAAATAAAAAACCGCTGTCATGACACTTTATACTACATTTTACTACACTTTTTATATAACGCCTTATCATTCTATAGACTTTATAGTACAAATCTGACCAAATGAAGCTTCATTTGAGTGCTTTAAATACATATATATTCATCAATTATGCATCCAATAAACAAGAATAATTAGGAGGAAACAATGGTATGGAACAAATGAACGGGAGCGAACTACGCAAAGTTTTGATTGAAAAGAAGTTGATCGACGATGCCGGAACAGTCAACGTTTATAAAGTTAACTGCATATCCGGCGCACATACTTGGCCGTTTTTAAGCGAGGTGTGGGATTTATATCAGAAGGACGTAACTCCAATGGAAGAATTACAAGCCTTGTTAAAAATGGTTTATGAGCAGGGGCAGTATGATACTCTGATAGGCATACTGAAAATCCTGTATAACTGTTGCTGGCTGAGCATTCCCGTCATCTTGCAGATAATCTTCGGTTGCCAGGAGAAAGAGCTGAAGGAAACATATCTATATGAGTTTTTGGAGGACTTTCAGGATATTATGTATGACCTTCGGGCTGAGACTGAATAACTAAAGTCAAATTATTGCTTGCCCAAAAATGGTAGGCATTTTTATTAAGGAGGATATATACATGTCAAAAATCATCGCTCTCGCCAACCAAAAAGGCGGCGTGGGCAAAACGACAACTGCCGTTAACCTCGGCATCGGGTTAGCGCGGCAAGGTAAGAAGGTGCTGCTGGTGGATGCAGACGCACAAGGGAATCTCACCGACAGCCTCGGTTGGAACGAGCCTGACAAGTTGCCTGTTACTCTCGCTACCATTATGACCAAAATCATAATGGACGAGCCTGTTGAGCCTGGAGAAGGCATCCTGCATCACGCTGAGGGCGTAGACCTCATGCCGGCCAACATTGAGCTTTCCGCAATGGAAGTGTCACTGGTCAATACCATGAGCCGCGAGAATCGTGCTGCGAAACTATCTTAACGAAGTCAAAAAGGAATACGATTTCATCCTTATCGACTGTATGCCCTCGCTCGGAATGATTACGGTGAATGCGCTCGTTGCTGCAGACAGCGTTATCATCCCTGTACAGGCACACTATTTGCCTGCAAAGGGAATGTCGCAACTTTTGCAAACGATCAACCGAATTAAAAAGAACATTAATCCCGATCTGAAAATTGAAGGCGCATTACTGACCATGGTGGACACACGCACAAATTTCGCGAAAGATATTTCTTTTGTGCTGCGTCGGGACTATGGAGACAAACTGCGCGTGTTCAAGACGGAAATCCCACTTGCCATCAAAGCGGCCGAAACGAGTGCGGAAGGTAAAAGCATTTACGCATATGACCGGAATGGCAAGGCGGCTATGGCATATGAAGCTTTGACGAAGGAGGTGTTAAGCGGTGGCAAGCAACGTGAGAAACAAGAAGCTGATGTCAGTCGATGACCTGTTCAGCAGTGAGGAAAGCCGACGGGCGGAACAGCAGCAACAGGGCGAACAAGTATTAAATGTGCCTACTTCAGAGGTGTATGATTTCGCAAACAATCCATATCATGTACGCAAAGATGCAGAACTCATGGACATGGTGGAGAGCATCCAACGAATCGGTGTTCATACGCCCTGCCTCGCACGGCCACGGGCAGATGGCGGATATGAACTGCTCTCGGGACACCGGCGCAAACTGGCTAGCTCACTGGCAGGCCGTAATACACTTCCCCTTATTGTCAGGGAGATCGACGACGATTCCGCGACCATATTGGTTGTGGACGGCAACATTCAGCGCGAAACTATAAGCTTCAGTGAGAAGGCAAAGGCTTTTAAAATGAAGATGGATGCTATGCGGCGGCAAGCTGGTAGACCATCCAAAGAAAATGGTGGTCAACTTGACCCCCATTTTCAAAAAGGTAAGTCTCGCGATATATTAGCAAACCAAACGGGTGAAAGTGCAAAGCAGATTTCTCGTTACATTCGCCTTACCGAACTTGCCCCAACATTGCTCCAGATGGTGGACGATAAGAAAATTGCTTTCAACCCCGCTGTTGAGCTTTCATACTTGCCGATGGAGCTACAGTCTGAATTACTGGACATTATGGAACAGGACGATTGCACGCCATCATTATCGCAGGCTCAACGGCTTAAACAGGCGGCACAAGAAGGAAAACTTGACCGTAACGGTATAGCGCTGGTCATGAGCGAGGAAAAGCCGCAACAAAACAACGTGACGATTAAAGGAAATCGGCTCGAAAAATACTTCCCAAACGACTACACGCCCAAACAAAAGGAGGACATTATTATCAAGGCGCTTGATCTGTACTATAAAAAGCTCGAACGAACGAAGCAGGAAAAAGAATATGAACGCTGAGACGCCCAAGCTCAAAAAGCAAGGGCGTTTTTCATACCTTTTTTCAGGGAGGAGGCTAAAATGCTGTTTACCGAAGGCGAACTCAGATCGTTTGAACGCATGATGCAGGAAGTACCGCGACCACCCTGCATACGAAGGACATTCGTATCCAATCAATTTCGCGGGCCCACGGTACAAGAACGCTGCTGTCCTGATTGTCTGTTTTATGACTCGAGGCGTAAACAATGCAAACAGGAAAGATGCGTCGTGTTTGATACCTAGCCTCAATAGCAGGCCAGTCTAGACCAAGGGGGCAGTCTGACTATTTTCGGGGATACGACCTTATTCGGTCTTCCCCCTCTCCTGCACCTCTCCCCCAAGTTACCAGCCGAAATACCAGCCGGGAAAAAGAAAATAAACAATATCTACTAGGAGGTAAAACTATATGAAGTTTTTTAAGAATCGATATGTTATAGGCATACTCTGTATCATCGTAGCGGTACTCATTGTCTTTTTCGCTGTACCAGCATTACAGAACAGCAATCAGGGCGAGTATATTAGCGCTGTTCGGATGAAGCAATCCAAAGAGGCAGGTACTCAGATTACCGCAGAAATGCTTGAAACGGTAAAAGTACCGGAAAAGCTCATCGACGGCAGTATCAGTGATCTTTCATCGGTGGTTGGTAAATATGCTACCGTTGATTTATTCGCTGGAGATTATTTAACTACACAGAAGCTCTCGGGCTCTATCGAGAATCAGTCTTCTTTCCCGGCTGGTACAGCAAAGGGCAAGATCGTGGTGTCGATCACCCTACCCACACTAGCATCTGGGGTTTCCGGTCGTCTGCTGCCCGGTGATGTTGTAACCATTATGGCGCTGCCCAAAAGCTCTGTTACTCAATCGCTGGGCGTGGAACCGGAAACAGGAGAAACGGATCTGTCCGGTGCGATTATTTACCCTGAATTGCAGTATATCGAAGTGTGCATGGTAACGGCCAGCGATGGCTCAGATGCCAGTGTTGAAGCGCAACCTGCTGAAGACGTGAAAAACAACCTTCCGGTTACTGTTTCGTTCTACGCTACGCAGGAGCAGTCATTGTTATTGGCGGAATTGGAGAACGAATGCATCATCCATCTGGCATTTGTCGCACGTGGCCAAGCTGTTACTCAGTACATACCCAACGCCGTACTCACTGAAACGGAGGTGAACTGACATGGTTATCACCGTTTGGGGACGGGATGGAATCGGCAAGAGTACCCTATGCGATACGCTGGGTAAACTGTTTGCCAAGAAAGGCGTAACGGTCATTATCAATACTGACCTGACGCAGCCTACGTTACCAATGCGATTGAACGGAGTGAAGGTCGGTGCAGCCGCTTCGCTTGGCAAGGCTATTGGAATCGGCGCGATGGATGCTGCGCCGTATCTGCACCAGCATCCGAAGATGAAAACCCTGTTCTATGCAGGGCTCAGTGATCATGACGAGTATCTGTCATATGAGCTGGGACTCGAAGCGGACAATGCAGCGCAAGACTTCGTAGAACTGTGTGAGGAACTGGCTGACACAGTCATTCTCGACCTGTCGGGGCAGCGCAACGATCCGTTTCTGCCCGGCGCTCTTATCCATTCATACAAAGTGATTGCTCTGTTCACGCCAGATGTGCAGGGTATTTGCTGGTTCAACAGCGTAAAGCCGTTGATCGGCACCATGAACGCACAAGAAAGAATCCTGCCGGTTGCGGCGATGATAGACAGACATCACGACCTTTCAGCCGTTGAAAAGGCAACGGATACGAAACTTGTAGTGGCGATGCCCTATGTGCGGGAAGTGCAGCGGGGTGGCATAAGCGATGGTACGACGCGCTCTGCCATACGATATCATCGTGAGGTGAAAAAACTTCAAGCGCTGCTGAAAGGGGCTGATGCAATATGAGCAAAACATTCAGGGAACTTGCCTACGAACGACAGCACAGTACGCCGCAAGCCAGGGATGAATACGAAACGCTGCTGGAGCAAGTTCGTACCGCCATTTTAAAAGACCATGCAGAGACGCTTGCGCATAGCATCACGGAAAAGGATGCTGTTGAAACAGTGAAGCGGCTCATTGGAGAATACGTAAGTAACAATCAAATTCACATCAGCGGTCTATCGATTCAGCAACTGGCCGATAAGTTGTACGGCGATATGGCCGGTTTCGGATTTCTGGACAAGTACATCACCGATCCGGAAGTCGAGGAAATCAACGGGAACTCGTGGAGGGATATTGAAATCGTAACGTGCTCCGGCTGGCGCAAGATCCCGGAGCATTTTTTATCTCCCCAGCATGCCGCTGATACGATGCGCAAAATGGTTCGTCTGGGAGGTTTGGTGCTGGATGGTACAAACCCCATCGTGGACAGTTACATCACCGAGGGTATTCGCGTGTCCGCCATGATTCCGCCCGTCGCGGACAGGCGTAGCGGTATAGTCTTCTCCATCCGACGCCAACGTATGGCGAAAGTGTCTAAAGAGCAGCTCGTCGGCTGGCATACTGCAACGCCGGAGATGCTGGAGTTTCTGATGCTCTGTGTCAACCATGGTGTTTCAGTCGGCATTGCGGGCAAGACTGGAAGCGGCAAGACGACTGACATTGCTTATTTGCTGAATGCAGTGGATACCAGCAAACGTATATACACCATTGAGGAAACACGCGAACTGGATTTGTTCAGCGAAGATGAGGATGGGAACGCACAGAACCGTGTTATTCACACCTGTACACGGCCAAGTGATTTACAAAACGCCGATATCGACATGAACGATTTGTTGAGAAAGGCATTGAGATTTTCACCGGACATTATCGCAGTGGCTGAAATGCGCGGCGCGGAAGCGATGGTGGCACAGGAAGCCGCCCGAACAGGCCACGTCGTTGTAACCAGCTTGCATGCAAACTCCGCACGAAAGGCCTATGGACGTATACTCTCCATGTGCCAGATGTCAGGAACCAATATATCTACCCACATTCTCATGAGTTTTGTCGTTGAAGCGTTCCCCATTATGGTTTTCAAGAAGCAGATGCCGGACGGAACGCGCCGCATCATGGAGATTGTCGAGGCGACAGGCATTCAGAACGGCATGGTTCAGGCCAACACGCTTTACCGGTTTGAAACCGAAACGGGCAAATATGTCCGTGAGCATGGCATCTCGGATGAGCTGGCTGAAATCATGCACGGTAACGGTGCGGATATGGCGACGGTTGTAAGGTTCATGGAGGTGCGGGAATGACCATTCAAATTATATGCGCCTTGCTGATTTCAGCTGGCCTATTCGTAATATTCAAAATTCACCCTTCATACATGTCAAGCTGGCTTACAAGGCCGCTTCAAAGGCAACGAGAAAAGAAAAAGCGTATACGCCGTATCACTGGCAAACCAAAAGGAAAGCTGGAAGCGATAGCACACAACGCAACAGAAATGCTTACAGCTGCAGGTATGAGCGGAAAGATCACCTCATACCGGTGGATGGCTGCAATACTGGCGCTACTCGGATTGCTGATTGGGTTGGCATTAGATAACGTCCTTGCTGGACTGGTGCTGGCGGTTGGGCTTGGCTGTTCACCGTTGATCGTGATCCGTATCCGCACAGGCGACTATATACGGGGCCTGAATGAAAAGTTGGAGAGCGCGATGGGCACAGTCACTAAC
>QKIQ01000095.1 GCA_003249555.1 Clostridia bacterium
GGTTAAAACAAAGAGGCCTAATATCACTATTAGACCACTTCAACAAAGTACACTTAGTTACGAATTGAACCGCCGTATACGGAAAACCGTACGTACGGTGGTGTGAGAGGGGCGAAACCTGATACGGTTAGCCCCTACTCGATTGCTTAAACATACGTTCATGTTAATAAATCGACATCTCAATACAATAAATGATAATATATTTTATATTTATATATCAAAAAATGAACTTTTTTAGAAATTATTCGTTATGTATGGGAAAGGAGGATGAATTTGTGTGCGCGCATGATGAAATCTATATGCTCTTTATAAAAGGAGACAGGCAAGCTATGAGTATACTTGTAGAAACATATAAGCGTGAGTTGTTCAACTTATGCTTTAGGCTGACGTTTAACAAACAGGATGCGGAGGATCTTTTTCAGCAGACTTGGATTAAAGCAACAAAAAACGCATCCAAATACGAGCACCAATCATTCAAACCTTGGCTGTTTAAAATATGCGTTAATCAGTACAGGGACAATTACAGACAACATATCAAGAGAAAGAAGCTTATGAAGGAAGACTTTGAGTCGACCAGCGCGAAGGATTATGTGCTGATGACAGCAGGCGAAACGGATTCCGTGGAGGAGCAGTTTGAAAGAAAGCATATTCAAGCGCTGCTTATCGCCAATATTGATAAACTTCCGCATCCGCAAAAAGTACCAATGGTTCTTTACTATTATCAACAGTTGAAATATTCGGAAATTGCCAATGTTCTTGGTGTGCCTGAAGGGACGGTCAAATCACGGATCAATACGGCCAAGAAAAAGCTAAAGAGTGTATTGGAGAGTGAATTGTATGTTTGATATAGACGCTTATTTAGATACAATTGCCATTAAAGAAGTATCACCGCCCGACGCCTTGATTAGCAGGACGGTGGAACAGTGCGGTGAGTTGCTGAAAAGAAAAGAAAAAGACAAAAAAGCCACGCAACAGATAAAAAAAGCAGTGATGATTGCGGTGCCGGCAGCGGCGCTGCTGCTGATTGGCATATTTATCGGTTCGCAAATGAATATGTTTCAGGGAACTGCGATGAATGCTGCTTCCGCTTGTTTTACAGTGGATATCAATCCGAGTGTATGCGTGAATGTGGATGAACAAAGCATCGTTACCAGCCTTGTGGGACAAAACAATGATGCACAGATACTGGTTGACAAGCTGGACTGCGTAGGTGACCCCGCCGCAGATGCCATATATCAGATCGTAGAGGAAGCAAAAGATTTAGGCTACATTGACGAACAAAATAAATATGTGCTGATTGGATGCTTTGGTGTCAGTGATGAAGACGGGACACTTGGCAGCTTGCAGGAGAAGCTGGAGAACAGCTTTGGTGATATGATTGACTTATTGGTTGTTTCCGGCACGCTTGAGGAAAAAACGCAAGCGGATTCGCTGGATGTTTCTGCGGGGCTGCTAAAGCTTAGCCGTATGGCACAAGGCGTGTCGATCGATAACGAAGATAAAGTCAAAGATGTGGTGGACGAGCTCAAGGACACTTACAGTGCACCTGCGTTGTCAGTCAGCGAAACGACCGGCGGGCTTATGCTCAAATGGACAAGCCTTGATTTTGAAGCGATGGGCTACAGCGGCGAAGTCACCTGCGCTATTGTGGCGGCTGATACAGCAACAGAAGTGAAAGATTACAACGCGAAGATATTGAAATCGTTTACGTATCAAACAGGAGATACGCAAAAATCAAGCTTTAAGGTGACTCCTGAAAACAGCGGTATTCATGCGGGGACTATGAAGTTTTACGGTGTATATGTGAAGTATGGAAACATCGCAAAGCTGGTTAGCAATGTTGTGGGCGCCAATATGCCAAAAGCTGCCGCGCCTTCGCCAAAAACCAGTACCACACCGACAGCTGCGCCTACTTCGACACAAACGCCGAAGCCGCAGCAAAACCCGGACGTTACGGGACATATTTCCGGGGGCGCCGTCGTGATTCAATGGCGTAAAGACACATCTGAGACACTTTCGGGATATAAGATTGTGGCGTCCAAGACAAATCCGAACCCCAGGTATCCCGATGATGGATACTTAAAATTCATCACGGATAAGGATACCACGAGCATTAAGCTCTATGAAGGCACAGGCGGCCTAAAAGCCAATCAAAGCTACTATTTCAGCGTAACGTATCTCTATAAAGATGGAAGCACGGTCGCAGCTAACGCCGTGCAGCTGACAGTACCCGCAAAAGAGAAGACGCCGGCTGAAACGGCCGCACCGCCGGCAGAGCAAACGACCGCGCCAACGCAGGCACCTCCGCCTTCGGGAGACTATGCCTCGACAAGTATTAGTGGTTCGATGGACGGCAACACTGCTCGATTAAGCTGGGGACAGATCAACGATGCGCGGTTTGACGGGTATAAAGTGGTGTGTTCATTCACCAACTCCAGCCCGAGCTATCCCAATGACGGTTATGTAAAATGGATTACGGATGCGGGGCAGACAAGCTGCTCGGTGGATATGACCAAAATTTCCGGTTATGCGCCGGAAGCCGTTTGCTACTTTGCTATCACCGCGCTTTATGACGGCCATAACGTGAAAAAGACGGGTAATACGATATCGCTGACAATGCCTGCGGCGCCTCCGGCGGTTCCTGAATCCCAGCCTTATGAATCGACAAATGTCAGTGGTTCAATGGACGGTAATACAGCCCGATTAAGCTGGGGACAGATCAACGATGCGCGGTTTGACGGATACAAAGTGGTGTGTTCATTCACCAACTCCAGCCCGAGCTACCCCAATGACGGCTATCTGAAATGGATCACGGACGCAGGGCAGACGAGCTGCTCAGTGGATATGACGGGAGTTGACGGATATGCGCCGGGCGCTACATGTCACTTTGCAATCACAGTGCTTTACGATGGACATAACGTCAAGAAAACAGGCAATACTGTCACCTTGACTATGCCTTAACCCTGCCCTTGGGCAGAAAATAATTCAAGAGAGTGCGCCCCCAACCGTGCTCTCTTTTTTTCTGTATTTGAGTTAAAAATTCTACACAAATGTACATCTTGCCAAAATACCAACGTGTAATAATACATTTAACGCTACAGGTTTTGTGTTGCCCAAAAATATGTTGTAAACAATTATCGAAACGCTATGCACACCAAATTTAGGATGGTATAATTTTTACAATAACAATCGGAGGCGAGTGTGTGGGCATCATATTTGGCGCTATACAGTTTATAGAGACCTCTCTTTTATCTTCATCTCTTCTTTTCTCTATTATCATGTTTGTGAGAACAAAGGACCGTTTTGTTCGCCGAACGCTGTTGTTGCTGCTGCCCGTATCTGCTTTGCTTTTCACTTCGTATATGTATAGTCTGAAAGTGAACGTTTCTGAAACGAAAGCCGTTGCATGGCTGACCCCTCTCTTCGCGCTTTTTGTCATCGTTTTAATTATGCTGTCTATATTAGCGGCCTGCTTCTATGTCATACAGCTGTTTCCCATTCCGAAACATAAGAAACGTATAGCCTTGCTGTCGGCAACGGGAATAACAGGGGTGCTGCTGATTACAACAGCAGTTCTTGTCATGTACATGTCTCGGGCAGATTTGACACAATCGGTTACAACGGCGCTTTGGGCGTTTTATCCACTTTGCTCGATTGCCTTGTTTGTTGAAGCGATGGCCGTGGCCGGCATGTACCGAAAAATTACTGATTCGCATAACCTGCGCCTTGCAAAATATTTCTTGATTGCGTTTATTCCACAAGCTGCCTATTCGATTATCGACTTTTTATTGCTTCAAAACATCTCGTTCCAGCTTACACATATTTCATACGCGGTTTTTTCGGTTTTTGTGTTTGTCGACCTGTGTTCATACTTTTTTAAACACTACAGTCACGAGCTGGATATATCGTCCAAAAAAGAAGACCTTAAAGCAAAATACGCCCTGAGCGACCGTGAGTATGAAGTGATTGAGCTGCTTGCCAAAGGCATGACCTACCAGACCATATGTGAAAAATTGCATATCAGCGTCAACACTGTGAAGTCTCATATCAAGCGCATCTACAAAAAGCTGGAAATCGTTAACCGTTTGCAGCTCATAAATCTTCTAGGTAACGGAAAAACACCAAATATAGAAAAATAACGCGCCATTCACCCGAAAGGGTTAATCAAAAATCACCCCGAAAAGTATGCATTTGCATGCGTTTGGGTCATTGTGCTTGCCAAAAAGCAGCCATATGATGTTATCAAAGAGAGCAAAAAGGAGGAGCATCATTGCAAACGCTGTTTGGCAGGGTTATCCGAAAAAAGAAAACCATCATTATAGTGTCTTTATGTGCAGCTTTTGCCTGTGCGTTTTTAATGCTGGGCGTTGGACAGAACTATGATATGTCAGATTATCTGCCGGGTCATTCAGATTCTAAAACGGGAATCGATATTTTGAAAACTGAATACAGCTACAACGGCAGTGCGCTGATGATGCTGGAAAATAAGAGCATCGTAGAGGTGCTTGATGCCAAGGAAAAAATAAAATGTATAAATGGCATTGATGCGGTTGTCTGGCTGGACGACGTGGCGGATTTAAAGCAGCCTGTTGAGCTGATAAATGAGGAAGTACGTAACAATTATTACAATGACGCAAATGCGTTGCTCCATATTATTTTTACGGAAGACGATTATGCGGAACTCACACGCAGTGCCATTGATAGCATTAAAGACGTATTCGGCAATGATGCCATATTATCAGGAAGCGCAATGGACGCATATTTGAACATCAATACGGTCAACGGCAACGTCATGAACAGTATAACGATTGCCCTGAGTATTGTGCTTGTGCTGCTCTTTCTTACAACAAACTCCTTCGCTGAGGTTTTACTGTTCCTGCTGACCACGGGCGTGGCCATCGTGCTCAACTTAGGAACAAATGTGATGTTCGGGGAAATTTCCTACATGACTTTTGCGTGCGCAGCTATATTGCAGCTTGCGGTATCCATGGATTACTCGATATTTCTGCTCCACCGTTTCAGCTACGAGCGACGTACTATAAGCAATCCTTCTGTCGCCATGGCACGGGCACAAAAAGCGTCGTTTGCCGCAATCATGTCCAGCGGCGCGACCACGGTTGTCGGTTTTTTTGCGCTTGTTTCTATGAGCTACACAATGGGGCGCGATATGGGGCTGGTGCTGGCAAAGGGTATTTTTTTCAGTCTTCTGTGCGTCATGCTGCTGCTGCCTGTGCTTGCGGTGGTTTTTGTAAAGTTTATTGATAAGACCACACACAAGCCGCTGCTGCCCTCACTCAAAAAAGTGCAGCATTTATTGGGCGGCAGAGTCAAATACGTGGTGATCAGTTTGCTTATTGTGGTCAGTGTCATATCGTTCATGGCTCAAAACAAAAATGTGTTCATTTATTCGTCCAGTAACGTGGCGGATGAAAATCAGACAACATCCAAAATTGAAAATACATTTGGAGAGAGCAATATTTTTGTGGTGCTCGTCCCTCGCGGCAATGAAATGGGTGAATACGATATGGTAAACAAGCTGGAATCGCTGGATATTGTGAAAAGCGTGCAGGGAATATACGCGTTCATCGACCCGGCCACACCGCAGGAGATTGTGCCCCAATATATGAGCGATGAATTTTTGAGTGATAACTATTCACGCTATATCGTGGAAGTGGATACGTCGATCGAAAGCGATGCGGCAATGGACACTGTGAGACTGATTCGAAGCGTGGCATCCGAATTCTTTGACAAAGCTTATGTGACCGGTTCTTCGCCTGTTATTTACGACATTGCGCAGACCACGTCAGAAGATTTTTCGCGCGTGACCATTCTTTCCATCGTGTTTGTGGGGCTCATCATATTGGTCACTTTTCGATCGCTCACGGTTCCGGTGATACTGCTTTTTATCATCAAAACGTCCATTTGGATCAACATGGCGATACCGTATTTTCAAGGGACACCTATGATTTTTTTGGGATATATGATTGTCAGCGCTATCCAGCTTGGCGCGACAATCGATTACGCGATACTCATGACGAATTATTATACAGAAGGACGAAAAACGCTGGAGAGGCGCGATGCCGCGGAATACGCCGTGGAGAAAGCGGGGGCATCTATCATGGTGTCGGCGTTTGTGCTTGCGGTGGGCGGTTTCGTGATCGCAGGAACATTTACACAAGAAGCAATGGCGCAGCTCGGCACGCTGATCGGCAGAGGGGCGCTTCTTTCCGGATTCCTCACGATATTCGTATTGCCTCAACTGCTGATATCGCTGGACGGTGTGATAAAAAGAACAACCTTAGAGGGAAAATTGCTTAAAAAGAGGCGGCAAAATGAAATGTGATTCATTGTGGATTTGATTAGCTTTGAAGATCTGCGCGTTTTTAAAACGATGCAAAGAAAGGAATATGGGAGGCAAAATGAATATGAGACGAAAAAGATATTTATCGGTAGCGGGTGTGCTGCTCATGAGCTTTTTGCTTCTTTTAACGCCTGCTATGGCGCAAGGAAGCAGCAAGACAGAAACAGTGTATGCGACTTTGAACCATGACGGCAGCGTCAAAAGCATATACGTGGTGAATCATCTGACGGGGAATTATACGGACTACGGCTCATATATCGAAATAAAAAATCTGTCTACGATGACTGAACCGACTGTTGAGGGAGACAAGATCACATTTTCCGATGAACTCTCCGAAGAAGGCCTTTATTATCAGGGTACGATGAACGCAGAACTGCCAATAAGCACCCACATAAATTATGACCTGAATGGCAAGCCTGTAGACGCGGACAAACTCGCGGGCGCGAGCGGTCATCTCAAAATCATGATCAATTATGCGGTGAATGAGGGGTGCAGCTCAGCGGTGAGAGAGGGGCTTATGGCACAGGTGACCGCCGAGTTTAGCAAAGAAACGGCTTCGAATGTGTCTGCAGAAAATGCCACAACAGTGACCGTGGGCAGCTCTGTAAATTTAAGCTATATTATTATGCCGAACGAAAGCGGTACGCTTGTGATGGAAGCGGATATCAGCAATTTTGAAATGGATCCGATTACGGTGACGCTGCTTAAAGGGGTGTTTTCAATATCGGGCGTGTCGGACAGTATTAGCGACTTTGAAGACGGCTTCGATGAGATGATCACCGGCACAGATGAGATGGTGGACGGTACCACGCAACTTAAAGACGGCATGCAGACGCTGGCAGGTAAGGTGGGCAAGCTGAGCGATGGGTTGTCAGAGCTTGGTGCATCGGGCGTGCTCATCGATGACGGCATCACGCAGTATGAGCAAGCACTGGACACATATATTTCCGGCGTACAGGGCTTAAAATCCGCGTCTGCCGATATACGTGCAGGACTTGAAGAGTTGGCGCTAAACGGATCTGCGGTATCGTCCGGCATTGGAGATGTGAGCAGCCATCTCACGGCGCTGGCAGACAACAGCGAGCAATTAAAGACGCTGGCCCAATCATTGACAGGCAGCTCGGATGAAACGGTCAAAGCGCTGGCAGGAGGTGTGCTGGAGCTTCTGGGCGGCATTCAGGGACTCTCGGATGGGCTTGCGTCTGCAAGCGGGGGCCTGAGCTCCTATGTGGCGGGTGTGAACGATGTGTCGCAAGGGTATACGGCACTTGATGATGGCATTGCACAACTGGATGAAGGAGGCGCTCAGATTGTTACGGGATTCGTTGACGCACACAGTGGCTTTGCATCCTATCGGCAAGGTGTGTCGCAAAGCGCCGACGGCGCCTATAAGCTTTATAAAGCACTAAAAGGGCTGCCCGCAGATGTTCAGGAACTGATAAACGGACAAATTGAGTTTAAGGATGGTATTGAGAGCGCGAAAAATGAAATAATGGAAAAGACAGATCGATTCACCGACAACGAAGAGCCACAGGTATCGTTTGCGTCACCGCAAAAAAACAATCCCGACAGCGTTCAGTATGTATTGACCACGCCGGGAATCGAGATCAAAAAAGCGCCAAAAACTGATGCGATAAAAAAAGAAGAAGATTTTTTATCACGGCTTGTTGATTTGTTTCGATGATTGAATAACCGCATAAATAGCCGTTCTCTTCGTATAATAATCTTACGGGGTCGGGAGGCTATTTTTTATGACAGAATTAATGATTGTTATACAGCTGACAGTCAGCGTTATAATCGGCGCATACTTTTACAGTCAAATGAAAAACAAGCGAAACGCAAAAACGAGTTTGGATGGCGAATCTAAGGTGCAGATGGAACGGCTAAAAAAGCTGCGCAGTATTTCGCTCAACGTACCGTTGTCCGAAAAAACACGTCCGCAAAGCTTTGATGAAATCGTGGGGCAAAGGGAAGGTATTATGGCTTTATCCGCGGCGCTCTGCGGTGAAAACCCACAGCACGTGCTCATTTACGGCCCGCCGGGAGTGGGGAAGACGTGTGCGGCACGACTCGTGATGGATAAGGCGAAGCGCGCAAACGGCTCTCCTTTTCGACCGGATGCGAAGTTTATTGAAATTGACGCGACATGCCTGCGTTACGATGAACGCAACATTGCCGATCCGTTGATTGGCTCGGTGCACGACCCTATCTATCAAGGCGCAGGCGCATTCGGGGTGGCCGGCGTGCCGCAGCCTAAAGAAGGCGCAGTGACGCGCGCTCACGGCGGCATTTTGTTTTTGGATGAAATCGGCGAGCTGCATCCTTTTCATATCAACAAGTTGTTAAAAGTGCTGGAAGATAGGCGTGTGTATTTTGACAGCGCTTATTACAGCAAGGAAAACAAGAGCATACCCAC
Source organism: Clostridia bacterium (assembly GCA_003249555.1). Classification (GTDB taxonomy): domain Bacteria; phylum Bacillota; class Clostridia; order Christensenellales; family SZUA-584; genus SZUA-584. The sequence goes on from QKIQ01000095.1 coordinate 8,778, forward strand.
ATATATCCATGACATATTCGCACACGGCATGCCTGCGGATTTTCGTCTCGTCGGGGCAACAACAAAATCCCCGCGTGATATACCTTCCGCAATTCGGTCACGATGCATGGAGATTTTTTTTCGTCAGTTGTTTCCCGAGGAAGTGGAGACAATATCCAAAAATGCGGCTGAGCGGGCAGGTATCGGTATCAGCGACGACGCGGCGACGATTGTAGGTGAATATGCGTCAAACGGGCGTGACGCCGTCAATATTATTCAGATGGCTGCCGGTGTTGCCCGGGAAAAGGGTACACAGACGGTGAAAGTCGATCATGTCAGCTGGGTTATTGAAACGGGCAAATATGTAAAGAGACCGAGACTTCGTTTGGGCGCCAATACCATCGGGTGTGTCAACGGTCTCGCAGTATACGGTTCGCAAATCGGCACAATTATTGAAATTGAAACGGTTGCTGTGAAAACGCAAAACGGTTCGCTGACAATAACTGGTGTTGTGGATGAAGAAGAGATGGGCAACGAAGTTAAGAGGTTTCGCCGAAAGAGCACGGCGAAGAGCTCTGTGGAAAACGTGCTGACTGCGCTGCAAAAGAATTTCGGAATCAATCCGTCGGATTATTATATTCACATCAATACCCCCGGAGGCGCGCCCGTGGATGGTCCGTCGGCAGGTGTGGCCATCGCCGTATCTGTGTTATCCGCAATTACAGGACGCTGTGTAGCGCCGGATATCGCCATGACGGGGGAAATATCCATAAATGGATGTATTCGGGCTGTGGGCGGTGTCAAGGAAAAGGTATGGGCTGCCAAGCGTGCGGGAGCGGCGTTGGTGATTGTACCGTCTGAAAATGTCGATGAAATTCGAGACGCAAATGGCGTTCATGTGGTGGGTGTTAAGCACATAAGCGAAGTGATACGCCTGGCCTTTGCTCAAAAATTAGCACCAAACACAGAGGATGTCGGCATATTGAGCGCGCAAGGACTGGATTAGATAAGCTTATATAGAGAAAAATTGGTGGCATCGCAGGAGACCAGCGCGTAGTTCACTCCGCGTACCGTGCCGGAAAGCGCGCCTTTGATGCTGGCCGCGTGCAAATGGCCGTACACCACATGTGAAACCCTGTACTTTTCAAACAACTCAGTAAACATGGTGGGGGAGCCATCCTGATCTGAGGGCGGGTAATGAATCATGCCGATTAGCTGCTTGTCGGGCGCGGCTTTTTTTGCATGGGAGAGCGACAGCTCCAGACGTCCGGATTCGCGTTTATACAGCTTTTCGTCCGTTTCAGCGTTGTACTGGCGGTTGGCAGGGCAGAGCCAGCCGCGTGTTCCCGCTATCACATAATCGCCAAATACGAGACTGTTGTTTTGCAAAGCAAAAGTTTTATTAAAAAGCAGAGAATTCACCTGGGCGAGAGAGCCCCACCAGTAATCATGGTTGCCTTTGAGCAAAACCTTATTCCCCGGCAGCTCGCATATGGACGAAATATCCGTACACGCTTCACTCAGGCGCATTGCCCAAGACAAATCGCCCGGGAGCAATACCATATCATCGTCACTGACAAGAGAAAGCCAGCTTTCTTTAATTTTATCCCAATGACCGTTCCAATGTTCGCCAAACACATCCATGGGCTTGTGAGTAAAGCCGGAAAGGTGAAGATCTCCGATGGCAAATATATTCATATTGTCAGCGCCTTTTCGATTTCATCCAAGAGCGATTCTGCTCCGAAGCGGTTTTGAGAAGAGACGGCCACGATGGGATAATCCACGCCGCCGCTAATGCTTTTTTTAATCATATCCAGCTGGGCATGCCGCTTGGTTTTCGCGATTTTGTCGGCCTTCGTGGCCACGATTATGACCGATATGCCAAAGTGAGCGGCCCATTCAAACATAAGCTTGTCATCAGCTGTCGGATTGTGGCGGATATCCAGAAGTACCATCAGCGCGCGCAACTGCTTTGAATGGCTCAAATAGCCTTCTATCATGGCAGCCCAGCTTTTTTTCTCGTCCTTGGAGACGCGCGCAAAGCCATAACCAGGAAGGTCAACAAGCAGAAACTCTTCATTAACCACGAAGAAATTGACAAGCCGCGTTTTGCCGGGGCTTGAGCTGATTTTCGCAAGCTTGGAATTGTTCGTCAGATAGTTGACGAGCGACGATTTCCCGACATTTGACTTGCCGCATATCGCAATTTCGTGCATGTCAAGAGACGGATAATCCGCTTCCTTTTTCATGCTCTTCAAAAAACGTGCGTTCTTTATTTGCATGCGTTCTCCGGTTCTTTATTGATTGCGATACCCAGCACCTCGTCGAGTTTGGATACGCGGATAAACTTAATGGATTTGCGTACCGTGGCGGGCATCATCTGAATATCTTTTTCGTTATCAGCCGGAATGATAATGGTACGGATGCCCATTTTCAAAGCGGCAAGGGATTTTTCTTTCAGTCCGCCGATGGGCAGCACTCGTCCTGTAAGCGTGAGTTCGCCGGTCATCGCGATATCGCTTCTCACCGTGCGGCCCGACAGCGCCGAGACGAGCGCAGTCGCAATCGTGATGCCTGCGGACGGGCCGTCTTTGGGGATTGCTCCCTCAGGCAGATGAATATGAATATCGGTATTATCAAATAAATCTTCGCTGATATTGAGCGTTTTGCTGTTGGCGCGCACATAGCTTAAGGCCGCTTTCGCGGATTCCTGCATCACTTCGCCCAGCTTGCCTGTGAGCTGCAGCTTGCCCTTGCCATGCATCTTAATCGCCTCAACAATGAGCGTCTGACCGCCTGCGGATGTCCAAGCAAGGCCGGTGACCACGCCGACTCTGTCCTCGGTTTCCGATGCTGTCAGTGAGTATCTTGGCGGACCAAGATATCGGTGCAGCGTATTTTTTGTGACCATAATACGCTCGCGTCCGCCGGTAATATCAACAATGCATTTACGAAATACCGTGGCGATTTTGCGTTCCAGCTCACGAACACCCGCTTCACGCGTATAGCGTCGAATCAGTTCCGTCATCGCGGTATCGCGAATCGTGACTTCAAAGCTTTCCAAACCGTGTGCCTTTTGCTGCTTGGGTATCAGATGGTTCTTCGCAATACCCATCTTTTCCAGCTCGGTATAGCTCGACAGGTCAATAATCTCCATACGGTCTAGCAGAGGTGCTGGAATCGTGTCGTAGCTGTTGGCCGTGGTTAAGAACATGACATGCTCCAAGCTGAACGGCAGGTCAAGATAATGGTCGCGGAAGGAATTGTTGATTTCCGGATCGAGCACCTCGAGCATCGCCGAGGCGGGGTCGCCTCGAAAGTCGCTTGCCATTTTATCGATTTCGTCAAACAGAAACACGGGGTTCATGCTATTGGCTTGCTTAACAGACGCGATAATGCGGCCGGGAATTGCGCCGATGTATGTGCGTCTGTGCCCTCGTATTTCTGCTTCGTCACGCACGCCGCCGAGCGAAGTGCGTACGAAGTTACGCCCCAGCGCGCGCGCAATAGAGCGTGCGATAGACGTTTTTCCGGTGCCAGGAGGACCGACAAAACAAAGTACAGGTCCGCGAAGGTCTTTTTTGCGCCCGAGCACGGCAAGATATTCGATAATCCTGTCTTTGACCTTCTCGAGGCCGTAGTGATCCTCATCAAGGATTTTCCGCGCGTGCTCAAGGTCCAAGTTGTCATCTGTAAACTCATTCCATGGAAGGTCGAGTATCCATTCCACATATGTGCGGATCACACCCAGTTCGGGAGATCCGAGGGAGAGCTTTTCCATGCGCGAAATTTCTTTTTCCGTCTTTTCACGGATGTCGTCGCTAATATCCAGTTCTGCAAGTCTTTGACGCAGTTCGTCCGCGTCCGACTGAACGCTGCCAGCTTCACCAAGCTCGCTTTGGATCGCACGCATCTGCTCACGAAGCACGTATTCCTTCTGCGACTTATCGATTTGCTTTCTAACCTTGTTTCTGATGTCGTTTTCAATTTCTGTGATTTCGAGTTCGTTTGTGAGCAGCGCCACCAGCATTTCAAGTCGTTCAACCACGTCAACACATTCAAGCGCTTTTTGCTTGTCCTCCAACTTGAAAAGCACTCCGGACGCAATGATATCTGCCATCTGACCGATATCATCTACGCTGTTTACGGAAGAGAGTATCTCAGAAGACACCTTGGGGCTGATCGTTGTGAGCTTTTCAAAAAGGCCGAGCACCATACGTCTTAAGGCAATCTCTTTATGCTTATTTTCCTCGTTGACCTGTGTGACGAGTTCAGAAGTATCCACTTCCAGAAACGGTTCCGCTTTTGTAAAGCTATTAATACGAGCGCGGTATTCACCCTTGACCAAAACGCGAATGACATCACCCGGCAGTTTTAATATCTGCTTAATACGCGATATTGTGCCTACTTCATAGATATCGTCAGGGTTGGGATCTAAAATCTCTTTATCCTTTTGCGCGGCAAGAAAAATGATCTGGTCGTTTTCCATCGCCTTTTCCAAAGCAGCGATAGATTTTTCCCGCCCGACTTCAAAGTGCAGTGCCATATAAGGAAAGACGATCACGTCTCTCAAAGCAACCATTGGCATAATGTTGCTCATTTTGTCCTCCAAGTGTTATTTGCTGGTGTATTATACATGAAAACCGTTGCGTCTGCAAGAATCCTTCATCTTTGTTCTCTATACCTTTATCTTCTGTTCCCTTACGCAATCATATATCGATAGTATCTCGCATTTCATTCGCACTTTATTCTTTGGACAAACAAAGCATGAACATGATATAATAACTGCCAAAATATATATCAAACGGAATCATAACTTTAGGAGTATTAAGCAATGAGAAGAGTAAAAATTGTCACGGATTCAACATCCGATCTTCCATTCAGCTTGCTGGAAGAACGCGGAATTGAAAGGGTTCCGCTTCATATCATTTTGGGAGACGATTCTTATCCGGATGACAAGAGGCTGTCCAGTGCGGATCTTTTTAAGTTTGCGGATGAAACTGGAACATTGCCCAAATCAGCAGCCGTTAATGAATTTGAATTTGAAACGGTTTTTAAAAAGCTGCTTGATGATAACTATGATATCTTCTTTATGGGCATCAGCAGCAAGCTTTCCAGTACGATGCAGAACGCGCAAACAGCGGCTGAAAAGCTGGGCAAAGAGCATTTTTCCATTGTGGATTCTCTGAGCCTTTCCACCGGTGTGGGGCTGCAGCTCCTTGAAGCATCTGATTTGGCGCTTAATGGAGCCGGACTCGAAGAGATAACTCGCCACGCAATTGAGATTCGTCCAAAAGTACAGGCAAGCTTTGTGGTGGATACACTCAGATACCTTTATATGGGCGGACGCTGTTCGCGGCTGGTGTCCATTGTGGGAAGCCGTCTCAAAATCAAACCAAAGCTTGAGTTGATTGGAGGAGAAATTGTACCTACATCTAAGTTTCGAGGCAAGGATTATATAAAAAAGTATTATCAGCAGATAATGGAAAGCGCCGATAATATTGATCCCAGACGAGTTTTCGTCACACATTGCATGACGGAGGAGGCAGAAGAGGTTAAGCGGCTTCTTGAAACGGAGCATGGGTTCAAAAACATATTCATTACGGAAGCGTCGCCGACAATTTCTACGCACTGCGGGCCGGGGACGCTTGGTATCCTATTCCTTTACAAGTAAATGTATTTTACGTATATTCTCAAATGTTCGGACGCAAGTCTATACACCGGCTGGACTGACGATCTTGATAAACGGATACGTGCACATAACGCGGGCAGCGGCAGTAAATATACGCGCAGCCGCTTGCCTGCTGTGCTGGTGTACAGCGAAGCATTTGATACGAAAAGTGAAGCGATGCGCCGTGAGAGCGCCATTAAAAAGCTTAAACGGAGCGAAAAGCTAGAGCTGATTCAAAAGGGAACGTCGGTATCTGAAAAAAGGAGAAAGCAATTGGAAGGAAAAGAGACTGAAATTTTGTCTGTTGATGATTACATCGCACAGTTCCCGAAAGACGTTCAGCATAAATTGAAGAGCATGAGGCATACCATCATACAAGCGGCACCAGAAGTAAATGAAAAGATCAGCTACGGTATGCCCACATTCTTTATGGATAAAAATCTGGTGCATTTTGCGGCATACAAAAATCATATTGGTTTTTACCCGACACCAAGCGCTATAGAAGAATTTGCAGACGAGCTGTCGCAGTATAAAACGTCAAAAGGCGCTGTTCAGTTTCCGCATAATCAGCCGCTTCCGTATGCACTTATCACACGCATTGTAAAGTTTCGCGTCGCAGAAAATCAGAAGAGAAAAGGAAAATGAAGAGCCTTGGAGCAATATGAAAGCATCAAGGCTCAATTTATCATCGAAAGTCAACTTTATAAAAATAATATCAGCGCTCCGACGACTGCGGCGACAGTCAATGCAATGATACCGATTTTAAGCACGCTTTTAGGAGACTCGCCGACCATCATGCCGGTTTGACCGTTTATATAAATATGATAGATTTTGTTTTTATATTTGTAGGAAGTTATCCATACGGGTAAAAGCAGCTTTTTAAACGCAATTTCAGAAAATGTGGCGCAGGTATTGACCGCGCCGACGACGTCTGAGCCGCGTTTTACAGTGCTGCGGGCTTCTTCCCGAACCAATCCGCCCATATAGCTTTGCGCACGTTTCCAAATCTGGGCAAGGCCGCTTTTGCAGTGCCCGGCAGCATATCCAGCCAGATGCTTGGGAGAATACTTAACCAATTCATTAAGCTTAAACGGCTCGAGGTTTTCCAGTGTTTTTGCGTCAAGCTGAACGGTGTCGCTAAACATTACATTTTTAAATTTCTTTTCAATTGTACCCGCCACGAAGCGCCAACGCAGCTTTTTGACCTTGCGCTTCTTCGTATCGGTGCGATCGTCGCTGGTAACGGTATCTATTTCCATATCCGTGTAGTTGTTTGCGGCTTGGCCGGTATAAGCGGCATTGATTTGCGCATCAAATGACCAGTAAGGAATATAGATGCCAGCAAACTGGCCCGGAAGATATTCTGATTTAAAAGAAAACGGCGCGAGATATCGTTTGTTTATCCAATCGGATATACTCGCTTGTGCCTTGTCTCTGTCGAGCTTAAAGGGAATGATGGAATCCGGATGGATACCCGGTGCTTCATCCAATGCTGTTATTTGCTGTGAACCGCAGAAGGTGCAGTTTAAGCTGCCCTCCGGCGCTGTTACGACAGCCTTGCCACCACAGCCAGAACAAATGACGGTTTGCACGGGAACGCCCCAATCCTGAAATGAAGGATTGTTTTCTGTACCGGCAAAATCAAACATCACATTATCGGTATTTTCTTGACAGGCATTTTCCACATAGCCGCAAGTTGGGCAGATCATGCTTCCTGCCGGCGTATCATGTTTCAAACTGGAACCGCAAGTCGGACATTGAAAGTCTTCATAATTTCTTTCGCTCACTTTTTTATCCTCCCTCTTACCCCTATAAACCGGAAAAATGGTCTTCCGGGATAACAAACCTATCAATTCCGATAAAAAAGAAGTATATATATAGTTTTACACCACAGTAAGAAAGTCAAACACTTTTTTCAAGAACACGCCAGGCTTATCGGATAATAATTATTGTGAAACGGCGAAAAGTTTTATATAATAAGCCAAAGTTATAAAGCGGAGGTTTAAGCATGACGCCCGGAAGTAAAGAAATCGCCAAGGCAGCTATACGTTTGGCACTGACATCTTCAAGAGAGGATGAAAACGTACTTAAAGAACGTTACGGCGCAAAAGCAATTCGTGTGGCGGCTGTCGATTTTGGCGGCGAATATCTGGCGTCAGTCATGAGGATTGTTGAATGCTGTGTGGTGGCGGCCAAAAGAGAGAAGATAATCGGTGAGACACACCACGAGGAAGGCGCAGTGGCGGGCGCGGCAAGAGAAGCCATATCTCAGATCACCTCCAAGGCCATCGGGCTCAATGTGGGCGGTAAAATTGGTATTGCCCGCTGTGACGAGCATCTCGCAGTTGGGATTTTCTTTGGTATCGGACTGCTTCATTTAAACGAAGTTGCCATTGGGCTGGGGCATAGAGTTATATGATAAATATTGCGATAGACGGTCCTTCGGGCGCAGGAAAAAGTACATTAGCCAAAGCCATTGCGAAATCGCTCCATATTTATTACCTCGATACGGGAGCCATGTACAGGGGAGTGGGATATGCTGCACTGCAGGCCGGTGTGGATGTTTGCAATCCCGGAGAGGTTGAGACATTTTTAAATACAATCGATATTGAAACGATATATAAGCATGATGAGCAGCGGGTGCTGGTGAACGGTGACAACGTGATGCCGTATATTCGCACGCCTCAGGTGTCAAAAGCGGCTTCCGATATTTCGGCTCATCCATGTGTCAGGTTAAAGCTGGTTGCCATGCAGCGAGAAGTGGCAAAACAATATGACGTTGTGCTGGATGGCCGGGATATCGGTACTTTCGTTTTGCCGGATGCTAAGTATAAATTTTTCGTTACAGCCGATGTGCAGGAGCGCGCCCGCCGCAGACAGGCCGAGCTCATTAAAGGCGGTATTGCGAGCGATTATCAAAAGGTTCTCGATGATATGCGTCTTCGTGACAAAAATGATTCGTCAAGAAGCCTGGCTCCGTTAAAAAAGGCGGATGATGCGATTCTTATTGATACCACTTCATTAGACGTAGATGCGGTGGTAGCGCTTGTTTTGTCAAAATTCAGTCAGGAGTAGGTTATGCTTTATCAGGTATTAAGATGTATCGGAAAGCCTATTATCTATCTGTTGTTTTTCCCGAGGATTATTGGCAAAAAAAACAGCAAGATAAAGGGAAAGGCTTTGGTTATCTCTAACCATACAAGCATGTGGGATCCTCTCCTTATTGCCATTATTTTTCCTCGGCAAATATTTTGGATGGGCAAGGCGGAGCTTTTCAAGAATGGAATCGCCAGGTTTTTCTTTAAAATCGTGAAAGCATTTCCGGTTCGGCGCGGCGAGGGAGATCTTGCGGCAATCCGCCACGCGTTTCGCGTGCTTCGCGACGGCAAGCTTTTCGGCATTTTCCCGGAAGGCACACGCAACAAATCCAAGGAACTATCCCGCTTTGAACCAGGGACGGCGATGATTGCTCTTAAAAACGATGCGCCTGTACTGCCTGTATATATCAAAGGAAATTACAAGCCTTTCAGAAGGATAAAGGTCATCATTGGTGAACCTATTCGTTTGGCTGATTATGTGGGTAAAAAAACGGATACCGCAACAGTGGAAGACGCATCGCGGTTTTTGGAAAACAAGATGAATGATTTAAAGAATACGATGTTTTAGGTGGAATCAGTGGTTATACTTGCGGAAAATGCAGGTTTCTGCTTTGGTGTCAAACGAGCCGTAGAAGCTGTGGAAAAGAATATAGACAAAAGCATTGTCACTTTGGGGCCGCTCATTCATAACAAAGACGTTGTTCAGTCTCTTGAAAAACGTGGTGTGAGGTGTGTAGAGAGCATTGATGATGTCAATGTGGGCGAAAAGGTTGTGATACGTTCACATGGAGCCAGCCCGGATGTATATGCAGAACTTAAAAGCAAAGGTATAGATTATATCGATGCGACATGTCCGTTTGTGAAACGTATTCATGAACGTGTTTGTGAAGCGAGGGATTCAGGCCATTATGTGATTATCGTGGGAGAGGTTGGGCATCCCGAGGTAGACGGCATTTTGGGATGGGCAGGTGAAAACGCTCGCGCTGTATACAGCGAAGACGATGTTGCGGCTTTGCCGCAAATACCCGAAGCGGTGGTGGTGGCGCAGACTACAATCACACAGGAAAAATGGCATACGATACTCAAGGCCATTGAGACAAAGATTGGCCGGATTACTCCTTTTATGAGCATTTGTTCAGCCACTCATCAGCGCCAAAATGAGGCAAAAGAAATCGCGCAAAAGGCGGGCACAATTATCGTTGTGGGCGGTCGGCAAAGCTCAAACACGAGAAAATTATTCGAATTATGCAAAAGATATTGTAAAAATGTTTATCATATTGAGCATAAAAGTGAACTATCACTTGAAAAAATGCGGTTTGGTGATATAATAGGCATTGTCGCCGGTGCATCAACACCGGATACGATGATTAGGGAGGTTTTTAACTACATGATTGAAAATGAGAAAGTGCTGCCGGTCGCTGAGGGTGAGCAAATGGCCACCGAAGAGACTGCAGCCAACGACATGGTAGAAATTGCTGAAGATTCAGCGTCTACCGCAGACGAGTCAGCCCCATCCCCAGAAGTTTCAGAAAAAGAAAATGAGAAGACACCCGAAGCCCCGGCTACTGAAAAGGATGAGTTCCTGGAAGGTTTGGAGAAGGTTGTTCGTCTGAAGAAGGGTCAGCTCATTACAGGCAACATCGTTCAAGTAACGGATGATGATGTATGTGTCAATATTGGATATAAATCAGACGGTATTATTCATCGCAACGAGTTATCAATGTACGATATCGATCCCAAAGAGGTTTATCATATCGGCGATGAGATTGAGGCTGAAGTTATCAGCTTAAACGACGGTGAAGGCAACGTACTTCTTTCAAGAAAACGTGTAGAAAGAAAACTGAATTGGCAGAAGATGCAGGAAAACGTCGGTACGGACAAGCTTTACAAGTGTACCGTTAAGAAGGCTGTAAAGGGCGGCGTGACGACCAAAATTGATGGCTACAGCGCGTTTATCCCCGCTTCACATATTTCCCTTAAATATGTGGAAGATTTGAAACAGTTTGAAGGAAAAGAGCTTGAAGTCACGCTGATTGATGCGGATAAGAAGCAGGAGCGTCTTGTGGCTTCGTATAAAAGTGTATTGCTCAAGGAAAAGAAAGAGCAGGAAAAGAAGATTTGGGAAAGCTACTCAAAAGGACAGCACTTGACAGGCGTCGTCAAAAGGCTCACGGACTTCGGTGCGTTTGTGGATGTCGGCGGCGTGGATGGGTTGCTCCATATATCCGATCTGGCTTGGAACCGCGTCAAGCACCCGTCAGACGTTGTGTCTGAGGGTCAGGAGCTTGAGCTTGTGGTGTTAAATGTGGATTCGGCGAAGAAAAAGATTGCTCTTGGTTATAAGCAGCTTCAGCCTAAGCCGTGGGATCTCGTGTCCGATAAGTACCATGTCGGCGACGTGGTTAAAGGCAGGGTTGTTCGCATTGTGCCATTCGGCGCATTTGTCCAGCTTGAACCCACAATAGATGGGCTTGTGCATATTTCTCAGATATCCGCTCATCGCCTTGAAAAGGTGGAAGATGAGCTGCGAATCGGCGATGAGATCGAAGTGAAAATTCTCGAAGTCAATGCGGACAAGCATAAAATCAGCCTTTCCAAAAAAGCGTTGCTTCCTGTGGTTGAAAAGCCTATGGAGAAGAAAGAAGAGTCTGAGAGGGAAGAGAGTTTCCATTATGAAATACCGCCGGTACAGGAGTCTACGGTATCTCTTGCGGACTTTTTTCCAAAAAAAGATGAATAAGACTTGAATATTTGTGACTAATCTGGTAATAATGATTAATGACCTCACAAAATATATTAAGACCCCCTTTACATTGGTCGTGATGCAAATCGCGACTCTTTTTTTGCCTTGTGAGCTTAAATAGTCACTGTTGTTCTGTTAGAAATGATGGTATACTATACTCAAATTGCAGGAACGATTTGGAGATCAAATGAAAAAGACATTAATGGCCGTGGACGGTAACAGCTTATTGCACCGGGCCTTCTATGCGCTTCCGATATTGACAAATGCCAGCGGCGAATACACAAATGCTGTTTTTGGTTTTTTTTCCATGATGATTAATGCGTTGTTGGCGCTGACACCCGATTACGTTGCCATCGCGTTTGACATGAAAGGAAAGACGTTTCGGCACGAAGTGTATACCGAGTATAAAGGCACGCGGAAGGAAACGCCTGAAGAGCTGATACCTCAGTTTGCTACGCTTAAAAAAGCATTAAAAGATATCGGAATCGTTGTTCTTGAAAAGGAAGGCTACGAGGCCGATGATATATTGGGTGTGTTGTCAAGAATAGCTGCGGAAAATGATATGAATTCCGTTTTGCTGACAGGCGATAAGGATGCTCTGCAGCTTGTCTCGGATTCATGCCGCGTAATGCTTACGCGAAAAGGTGTGAGCGAACTGGAGATTTACGACATTGAAAAGCTTCATGAGGTTTATCAGCTCAGACCGGGACAGATTGTAGACTTAAAAGGCTTTATGGGTGACAAATCGGACAACATACCCGGTGTGCCCGGCGTGGGCGAGAAAACGGCTCTTAATCTTCTGCATTTGTATAAGGATATGGACGATGTATATGCGAATATCAACGAGGTGAAGGGAAAGCTCAAGGAAAAGCTGTTGGACAACAAAGAGATCGCTATGCTCAGCCGTTCACTCGCGAAAATCGATGTGTACGCGCCTGTCGAGGTTTCTTTGCCAGATCTGTTGTTCTCTGGATTAACAACAGAAAACGCAGGGCCTGTTTTTGAAAGGCTGGCATTTTCATCCCTGCTTAAACGCATTGGCGCCGATGTGGAACCAAGAATTAAAGAAGTTGAAAGCGCGAAAATTGATAACGCAGAGCTGCTAAAAAGAACGGTCGAGCAGGATTTAAGACAGAAGGTGCTGTCTTTTCATTTTGGAGACGATATTTCACTGGCGTTTTCGGGCGACAAGCAATACGACATCGTGTCTGAACATTCGTTGCTCAATATGGATTTTACTTATGAAACGGTTCTTCATTTATTGCGGCCGTTGCTTAAAGACAACGGGATCACTAAGCTGCTGTACGACGCAAAATCAGTTATCCCAATGCTGAGCGACTACGGTGTGGATATAAAAGGCGAGATATTTGATACAAAGCTTGCTGAATACGCGATTGACCCGGCTTCAGCGGGTCTGTCTCAAAAAGGCCTTGCAGAAAAATACAAGCTGAGCGGTTCTGCTGCAGCGATTTTTGGCATGTACCGTACACAAATGGATAAACTTAAGGAAGACGGTGTATGGCCCGTTTATCACGACATCGAGATGCCGCTGATGCGTGTGCTGCTGGATATGGAGCAGACGGGTTTTCGCATCGACTTGCAGGAGCTTAAAGCTTACAATGACAAACTCACTTCTGAGATCGACGCGCTCACCACGGCGATCTATGATCTTTGTGGCTTTTCCGATTTTAACATCAATTCAACAAAACAGCTTGGGCAAGTGCTGTTCGAACGGCTGGGTCTGCCTGTGGGCAAGAAGCGTAAAACAGGTTATTCGACCGATATAGAAGTGCTTGAAAAGCTCTCGGGCAAACATCCTGTGATTGATAAGATCATCGAATACAGACGTCTCACAAAGCTGAAAAGCACATATCTTGACGGGCTTAAAAAGATAGCCGACAACGATGGTTTTGTGCATACGACATTTGTGCAGATATCCACAGTTACTGGACGGATTTCGAGCAAGGAGCCCAATCTGCAAAATATTCCGATTCGAACGCAGGAAGGGCGTGAGATCCGCAGGCTGTTTCTGCCGTCCTCGGACGATCGCAGCCTTGTGGCTGCGGACTATTCGCAAATTGAACTGCGTATTCTTGCCGCGATATCGGGCGACGATGTCATGAAGGATGCGTTTGCCTCGGGTATCGACATTCACACACGCACCGCATCAGAGGTGTTTGGCTTACCCATAAACGCTGTAACGGATGAAATGAGACGAAGTGCCAAGGCAGTGAATTTCGGTATTGTATACGGCATCAGCGATTTCGGACTTGCGAGAAATCTAAATATTCCGGTAAAAAAAGCCGCAGGGTATATCGAGAGGTATTTTGCGCGTTTTGCAGGTGTGCGCGCATACATGGATGAAATTATTGAGAAGGCCAAGGCCGACGGTTTCGTGACAACTTTGCTGGGGCGACGCCGTTATCTGCCTGAATTGCGGTCGAGCAACTACAACGTGCGTTCGTTCGGTGAGCGTGCCGCACTCAATACGCCCATACAGGGCACAGCCGCCGACATCATCAAGATTGCGATGATTGATGTGTCCCGAAAGCTCCATGAGGGCGGATACCGATCCCAACTGATTCTGCAGGTTCACGACGAACTGGTCGTTGATACGGTAGCCGAAGAAGTTGGTGCTGTGAGTGCGCTGCTCAAAGAGTGCATGGAAAATGCGTATCCGATGGATGTGCCGCTCGAAGTGCAGGTTGGCGTGGGCAGCAACTGGTTGGACGCAAAATGAGAATTGGTATTACAGGCGGCATTGGTTCGGGCAAATCCGAGGTCACGCGGTATTTACGACGTCTTGGAGAATATGTCATCTGTGCGGATGAGGTCTCAAAGCAAATCGTTGAGCCGGGAGCAGAAGGGGCGATAGTGCTGAGACTAAATTTTGGTGATGGCTTCTTTTTGCAAAACGGGGAGCTGGACAGAAAAAAACTTGCGGCCGAGGTGTTTAATAATGAAGAGCGTTTAAAGCTGCTAAATGATACACTGCATCCTTTGATACTCAAACGCATAGAAAGTCTTGCAAAACTTCAAAATGGCCGTGTTTTTATTGACGCGGCACTGCTTATACAGACAGGCATGAACAAAATGGTGGATTGTATTTGGATGGTGATGGCAGATATGCAAACGCGCGTTATGCGCGTGAATAAGCGAGATGGTTTCGCGGTAAAAGAAGTTGAGCGGCGGATAAAAAGTCAGCTTCGCGATGAGGATATGATGCCTTATGCTGACGAAATTATTGAGAACAGTGGCAGCATTGATGCGCTGCACAGGCGTATTGATGAACTGATCAAACAAATCAATTGTGTGAGGTAGTGAATGGCAAGTCGGAGAAATAGAAAAATTGCAGATTCGCCTAAAAATATAAGGATATGGACGGTTGTCTGTATTGTTTTGGTCTGCTCGGTCGCTTTTTTACTGCGCGGCATTGTTGTTTATCAAATTTATCCGCTTGATTTTAAAGACGAGATAAAAATGTACAGCGAAGAGTATGCTCTGGATCCATATTTCGTCAGTTCAGTGATACGCGCAGAAAGCAGTTTTGATGAAACAGCCGTGTCTTACCGTGGCGCTGTGGGTCTTATGCAGATTATGCCCGATACAGGTGCATGGGCAGCTGAAAAAATCGGCATTGCTGAGTTTTCTCAAGACATGCTGTTTCAGCCAGATGTCAACATACGCATAGGGTGCTGGTACCTGCGTCATCTTAGCGATATGTTTAAAGGAGATCAAAACAAGGTGATGGCCGCCTATAACGCAGGGCCAAGCAATGTCAAGGAATGGGCAGGAGACGACGAGCTTGGTGATATCCCGTTTGCCGAAACGGAGAACTATCTCATAAGAGTCACGAGAAATTATCAGATCTACAAGGGATTGTACGATGAATTTTAAAAAGATATTGATTATACTGCCGGTAATTTTTATGCTTGTTCTCGGTGCATGTGGACCGGACACACAGACGGATACCGCACCGGAAACGATTCCTCAACTTACGCTCCCGCCAGTTATTAAAGAAGCCGTACCCACAACGGGCGGAGAGATTGTTTTTCCCGCGCCTCAGCAGAATCCGACAGCGCTCAATCCGCTCAAGACAAAGAACGTCGAGCTTTATAATATGCTTTCGTTGATTTACGAACAGCCGATTCGAATGGGTACGGACGGCAAAGCACAGCCTGAACTTGTGGAAACATGGGAAGTTGACGAAACGGGGATGACGTGGACGTTCCATTTGAGAAAAGGTGTGCAATGGCAAGACGGGCAAGGCGAAATGACGTCTGACGATATCCAATATACGGTTGAGGAACTCATAAAACTGTCCAATGAAGAATCCAACTATGTGTACAATAAGGAAGCCATTGCATCATGGAACGCGCCGGATGAATATACGTTTCAGATTAGCCAATACTCTCCCGGATACGATGCTGTTTATTTCATGACCTTCCCGGTGCTTTGCAAGGCGTACTGCGAGTCTGAAAACATAGATACGGCGAAGCCAGTAGGCACGGGACCATATCAGATCGCGGAGTTTGATATGGATGAGCAGGTTTCTTTTGAGGTTAACCCTTCTTGGTGGAAGCAGGCGCCTTACATCCAAAAGCTCACGGCTATATGTATTCCCAATCACGACGCCGAGATGTATCAGTTTGAGCAGAATCTATTGGACATTGTGACGACGTCGTCTCTGACTGTGGACACGTATCAAAAGTATCAGGAAATAGAATATAAAGATTATTTGACGCAATACTATGACTGTCTTGTGCCCAACATAAACGGCATATTCGGTGATGTTAATTTGCGGCAGGCTGTGGCTTATGGGTTGGACAAGCGTGAAGTTGTATCAAAAGCACTGCTCGGGCATGCCGTTGCAACGGATTATCCTGTTTCTCCGGATTCTTATCTATCGGGAGGGTCGTCAAAGATATATGAATTCAACCAGCAAAAAGCCAAAGAACTGCTTGAACTGTCGGGATGGAAAGACTTGGATAGTGATGGTTTGGCGGAGAATGTACAAGGGGATAATATTAGTGAGATGACAATTAATCTTCTGATTCCCGCAAACGGTGAAGACACATATCGGATGGATGTGGCTCAAAATATTGACTCACAACTTTTGGAATGCGGAATAAATGTTGATATTATCGAGAAGGAGCCGGCTGAATACAAAACGAGTTTGGAAAGCGGAAACTATGATTTGGCGCTATGTACGTTTTATATGGATATCAACCCTGACATTACCAATATTGTGGGAACAGGCGGAGAGCATAACTACGGTAATTTTTCAGACCCCTTGCTGGACGGGTTGCTGACCAATTGTGTGACGGCAATCAGTGAAGATACGCTTAAAGAGGCTTATTCAGCAATGGAAGATCAGTTTCTTGCGCAAATGCCGCATGTCGGGCTTTACTACAGGACAAATGCGCTGCTTTATAACGCAACGCTCAATATCGCGGATAACTTCCGTGACAGGAATCTGTTTTTGTCGATACCGCAATGGTATATTTATGTTGAGGAACCGGAGGCGTAATGTGGATACGCGTATCTCAAGTACACAAAATGATTTTGTAAAGATGGTAAAATCGCTGAAAACCAAAAAAGGAAGAGGTAAGCACGGGGCTTTTTTGGTGGAAGGCGAAAAATGCGTTCGCGAGCTGATGACACATATGCCGGATATATTAAGCAGCCTGATAGTCAGCAGCTCACAATACGAAGATTTGATTCAGCGGGCGCAAAACATGGGGCGGCGTGTGTATACTGTGGAAGAACACGTCATGGCTGCTCTAAGCGACTGCAAGACACCTCAGGGCATTGCGGCAGTTGCATTAAAGCCGCTGCATGCGGATGTGAACGCGGGCTTTATTGTGGCCCTGAACGGCGTACAGGACCCGCAGAACGTGGGCACGATCATCCGGACAGCGGATGCGGCAGGTTGCGCATGCGTGGTTCTTTCCGAAGAGAGCGCAGATTTTTTTTCTCCCAAGGCTGTACGCGCATCGATGGGCAGCATATTCCATATTCCTGTGCTGTATGAAAACCTCGTGATTTATGTGTCGAAGCTTTTAACGCGCGGGTATCGTGTCGCCTGTGCGGATATCGAAGGCTCGGAAAAATATGAGCTGGAAGCGGCACGGACTTGTCTTGTCATCGGCAATGAAGCACGCGGTTTGTCTGAAGATATGCTGGCACTTTGTACAGATCGTATACGTATTCCCATGTACGGTCAGGCTGAAAGCCTTAATGCCGCAGTGGCGGCGGGTATACTGATATACAAAATACGCTCTTGAAAACATTGGCTTTGCTGTGCTATAATGCGGACTATAAATGCGGTGATGCTTGAAAAGACACATGCAGAATGCAAGTATAAACAAAAAGAGACGGATGCCATGGCTGAAAGCGTCCGCTTGCAAGTATGGAGGATATTCACAGGCTGAGCAGCCCAACAATTGGGCCGGGTCGTTCCGTTATGACGCTTTTAAGGCTTTGCAGGCGCAAAGCGAATTTGGGTGGTACCGCGGACTTTCGCCCCAAGGCGATTGTCTTTTTTATTTTCTCGCTTACTTTGGTGGGATGTTTGCTTAAAACGCTGCTCTTGTAGCGAAAGAGCCGCAGTGGAGGAGAAGCTATGAAAAACGGATTAAATCTGGAACAACTGCAAAAAAACGCGCTTGAGCAGATCAAAAGCTGCGCATCAGCGTCAGAAATCGAAGGGTTGCGCGTCAAGCTGCTTGGCAAAAAAGGTGAACTCACTGCATCGCTTCGCAGCATGAAGGATCTGCCTGCGGAAGAACGCCCGTTGTTCGGGAAGCGTGTGAATGAGGTCAGAGATGTACTGACAGAGGCGCTAGAGGAAAAGACGGCTGATTTGAAGCGCTATGAGAAAGAAGAAAGGTTGCTTGAGGAAGCCATAGATATCACATTGCCGGGGAAAAAACAGACGACCGGCGGTCTGCATCCGCTGACACGCATCTACTATGAATTACGCGATATTTTTGTGAGCATGGGTTTTTCGGTGATGGACGGTCCGGAAATCGAATATGACAAATATAATTTTGAGATGCTCAACATACCGAAAGAGCATCCCGCACGCGACACACAGGATACATTTTATGTGTCGGATGATATTGTGCTGCGTACGCATACGTCTCCGGTTCAAATACGCACGATGCTTAACCAGAAACCACCTATCCGTATGATATGCCCGGGGCGTGTGTACCGAAGTGATGATGTGGACGCCACACATTCACCGGTGTTTAATCAGGTTGAGGGTCTTGTGGTGGGGCACGGTATCAGCCTCGCGCATTTAAAACATACACTGAATACCTTTTTGAAGGAGTTTTACGGCGAAGATACCAAAACAAAATTCAGGCCGGGACACTTTCCGTTTACAGAACCCAGCGCCGAAGTAGACGCCACATGCGCCAAATGCCAAGGCAAAGGCTGCGGTGTTTGTAAAGGGACAGGTATGATCGAGGTTCTAGGCTGCGGCATGGTGCATCCAAGCGTGCTTCGCAACTGCGGTATAGACCCGGAAGTCTATTCGGGATTTGCTTTCGGTATGGGGCTGGACAGATTGGCAACCATAAAATACGGTATTACAGACATTCGGCTGCTTTTTGAGAACGACATCCGTTTTCTGTCACAGTTCAAATAGGAGGAAAGAATCGATGATAGCACCATATAAATGGCTTTGTGATTATGTGAATATGGATATACCGCCCGAACAGCTGGCACAGAAACTGATTATGACTGGCAGCGCTGTGGACGGCCTTAAGGAGTTGGGAAGGGGACTTGACAATGTGATTGTCGGACGGCTCGATTCCATTAAAAAGCACCCGGATGCGGATAAACTTTCGGTGTGCGAGGTCAACATCGGCTCTGAAACACTGCAGATTGTCTGCGGGGCAAATAATATATTTGAAGGCGCGCTAGTGCCTGTTGCAATGATCGGCGCAAGCCTGCCCAATGGTATTAAAATCAGCAAGAGCAAGCTGCGCGGTGTGTTTTCGTTTGGTATGCTTTGCTCGGGTCTGGAACTGGGAATATCCGATTACCCGGGTGCGGATGTAGACGGTATCATGATTATCCGCGAGGAAACACCGCTTGGAACGCCGCTGCGCGATCTTTTGGGTCTTAACGATACTGTGCTGGATATAGAGGTGGTCGCGAACCGGCCTGACTGTCTGTCCATCGTTGGTGTGGCGCGTGAATGTGCGGCATCTCTCGGAAAAGAGTTGACACTCCCGGACACGAGCTTTAATGAAAACGGCGGAGTCATCTCCGATTACGTCAAGGTTGAGGTTGAAGCCACAGACCTTTGCCAAAGATATATTGCGAGAGCCGTTAAAAACGTAAAAATCGGTCCGTCGCCCAAGTGGCTGAAAGACCGTTTGATCACTGCGGGCGTGCGTTCCATCAATAACATTGTGGACATAACGAACTTGGTTATGCTGGAGTTAGGACAGCCGATGCATGCGTTCGACCATAAAGATATTCGAGGCGGCCAAATTATCGTCAGACGCGCAGAAGACAACGAAACGATTACGACGTTGGATTCAAAAGAGCGGAATTTATCTAGTGATATGCTGATGATCTGCGACGCTCAAGGAGCAATCGGTATTGCAGGTGTGATGGGCGGAGAGAACTCGGAAATAAAAGAAGACACCAAAACTGTGATTTTCGAAGCGGCCAAGTTTATGCATGGTAATGTCAGGCGCACCGCAAGATCGCTGGGTTTGCAGACGGAATCGGCGATGCGTTTTTCCAAAGGCATCGATACAGCCGGATGCAAAACAGCGATGGACAGAGCGCTGCATCTCGTGGAGCAGCTCGGCTGCGGTGAAATTGTTTCGGGTGAGATCGACATTCTTTCAGTCGATTTATCTTTGCGTAAAGTGACAGTGGGCGCGGATAAAATCAATGCCAAGCTCGGTACCGATATTGAGCCCCAGTTGATGGTCGATCTTTTAAACCGCGTTTTTATTCCGACCAAGCTTGACGGTAAAACGCTTGTATGTGATATTCCGAGCTTTCGAGGCGATATCTCTCTTGGAGAGGATATTGCGGAAGAGGTGGCACGCATGTACGGATACGACAACATTTCGGCTATGGAAATGTTGGGTGAAGTTACGCGAGGCGTTATCTCAGAAGAAGAAAAGGCGATTGACAAAGCACGTGTTTTGCTGCGCGGCCTTGGCTGCTATGAGTGCGTGACGTATTCATTTGGTTCTTATTCCGACATTGAGAAGTTAGGTGTTGAAAAGTTGCGCAACGCTGTGAAGATCATCAATCCGCTGGGCGATGATCAGGCCTATATGCGCACGTCGCCCGTGCCGGATATTCTCAAAGTCGTGGCGAACAACATTAACAAGAAAGTGCAGGATATTCGGCTGTTTGAATCGGGACGCGTGTATTTGCCTTCGGAACATGAACAGGATCTGCCGGAGGAACGCAAATATATATGTGTCGCGCTTTGCGGCGATGAAGACTTTTTCTCGCTCAAAGGTGTGCTTGAGAATTTATTTGATACATTTGGCGTAAAGAGTCTGCGATATATGAGCGAAGCGGCAGACTATTATCATCCGGGAAGAAAAGCGTCTGTTTATGCGGGCGGCAGCAAGATTTGCGAGTTCGGCGAAATTTATCCCGATGTGACCGAAGCGTTTGGGATCAGCCGCCGCGTGTATGTGGCGGAAATTGGTCTTAAATCGCTTTGCGAAGCCGCGGATGATGTGGTAAAGTATGAGCCTTTGCCCAAGTATCCTGCGGTTGAGAGAGATATTGCGCTTATTGTAAACGCAGACGTGACCTCAGGCAGCCTGCTTGAATGTATACGCGATAACGGCGGTGAATTCTTTGAAACTGCGTCCCTTTTCGATGTGTATACGGGCGAAAAGCTTGGCCAAGGCAAAAAGAGCCTTGCGTACAACATCGTGTTCCGTGCTAAAGATCGCACGCTAATGGATGAAGAGGTTAACGCGGCGCGAGATGCCATTGTTGAGGCTGCCGGACGCGAGTATGGTGCAAAATTACGTGAGTAATTGCGATTTTTCATCGGATATACTATATTTTGTGTCATAGGTTATTGAAATATTCTTTATCTTGGTATATAATATTGCTATAATATAGTATCGGGGTGTTGGACTTTTATGGAAAAGACACGGACTATGGTTAAAATCTGCGGAAAAGAGTATGTGATGGCCGGCTTTGAGAGTGAGGAGTATATTCACCGCGTCGCCATTTATGTCGATCGTAAAATGTCGGAGCTTAAGAACCAATACGTTAATTTGAATCCCAACACGCTTTCCGTGCTGACTGCGATAAACGTCGTAGACGATCTATTAAAGCTTCAGGAGCAATTTGACGCACTTAGCAAGGATTATGCACAAATGAGCGAAGAATTAAAGAAGCTTAAAATCGGCGCGACCATAGACAAAGAGCACCGGTCAAATGTGTCGACGATAAAAAAAGAAAAAAGCCAGCTGTTTGACGGGTACAAATAATATTCGGTTTTTGATAAATAAGCGTGCCTGTTTGGTGCGCTTATTTTTTGCCACAAACAGTAAGTTTACAGTTTCGACATAATGATCGGTTGAAAACTTATCATGTTGTCCTTATACTGTAAATAACGAAGAATTGGAGTGTAGTAATGAACCCTTTAAGTTATTTATATAACGGCGATATTCAAGGCTTTTTGCTTAGCCTGCTATTTATATTGCCCGCCATCGTGATTGCTCTTTCTTTTCATGAAGCGGCACATGCCTGGATGGCAAACAAAATGGGCGATCCGACAGCTAAAAATTTAGGTCGTATAAGTCTTGACCCAACAAAGCATTTTGATCTTTTTGGTTTCATCTCTTTTATTTTGATTGGTTTTGGATGGGGCAAGCCCGTTCCGACAAATGCAAGAAATTATTATAACTATAAAAAGGCCAATGTGCTTGTGGCTCTTTCCGGCGTCACGATGAATTTGCTTATTGCTTTAGTAGGCTCAATTTCCATTTGCGTATTAACAATGTCGGGCGTTTTTCTGAGCGTTATACCAAGGTATTTATTATACTCAGGTTTCCAGGTTACTTTGGTGGATATAGTTCATACCATTTTATTTTATGTTGTCAGCTTGAATTTGACGCTTTGTTTTTTCAATCTGATACCGATACCGCCACTGGATGGACATCATTTGGTGAAAGGTTATATAGCAAGAAAAAGCCCCGGTTTTTATATGAATTATCAAAGATATGGTTTCATTTTCTTGCTTCTTTTACTTTTTGTCACACCGCTGGGGGATTATCTGGGACAGCTAGTGATTCTTATTATAAGAGGGATTGCCGCTTTGTTTGGGGTACCATTTGCGGTAATTTATTAAATTAGTATGATGGATGTCGAATACAAAGTACAAATAGGACAGTTTGAAGGACCGCTAGATCTGCTGCTGCACCTGATTGGCCGTGCACGCATCGATATCGAGCAGATTTTTGTATCCCAAGTGACGGGTCAATATCTTGATTATATCGCAGATATGCCTGCGCTTTCTATGGACCGCGCGAGTGAATTTATTGAAATGGCTGCCACGCTTGTGTATATCAAGTCGCGTATGATACTTCCGTCTGAGCCTGTTGAGGAGGAAAATGAGGAAAACCCAGAACAGGAATTGATTGAACGCCTCAAAGCCTACAAAGTTTTCAAGGATGCATCGCTTGAATTAAAAGAGCGTGAAACTGCGGGGCTCGATGTGTATTATAAGCTGCCCGAAGAAATTTCCTTTGGGGACGAAAAGTGGGAGATAGAGAAGATAACGCTGGAGAGCCTTTGCGAAGCTTACTGTGAAGTGCTTAACAGACTGCCTGACGCCCAATATGAGCGCGTTGAAGAGGTTCAAATACATAAAGATGTGTTTACGGTTAAAGAGCGCACGCGCTTTATTATGCGGACGTTGAGCGGCATGGGTAGTGCTTCGTTCTTTTCGCTGTTTACTCAAAGCCGCACCCGCCTTGAAGTTGCGGTCACTTTTTTAGCGTTGCTTGATCTCATCCATAAGAATCTTGTATCAATACGACAGGATGAATGTTATCAAGATATTTTTATCACTAAGAAAAGCGAGGTTGCCGCGGTTTGAGCGAAAAGGAAATCTTAAACATATTGGAGAGCATACTTTTTGTTTCGGGAGATGCCGTTGATACATGCGAATTGGCCGAAGCACTGGAAATGGATGTTTCGGCTTTTAATGAGATTGTCGACAGGCTCGTTAAACAAAAACAGGAAGAAAATGCGGGAATACTTTTTGCACGCGTGGATAGTAAGCTTCAGCTATGCTCTAACATGGCTTATGCCTCTTATATTGAAAAGGTGCTTCAGCCTATTAAAAAATCACGGCTTTCACAGTCTATGCTGGAAACACTGGCCATCATTGCCTATAAACAGCCGATTACGCGCTTTGAAATCGAGCAGATTCGTGGTGTAAAGAGCAATTATTCTGTTGCGACGTTGATTGAAAAAGGTCTGATTGTACGGGCAGGCCGCAAAAAAGCACTAGGGAATCCGATGCTTTATACCACCAGTGACGATTTTTTAAGACACTTTCAGCTTCATTCTCTGGACGACCTGCCGCCCATAAATGAAGCGGAGCAATGAATTTATTTCATTAATTAGATAATAATAACAACGTCAATTCTATTGGGGAGGCGTTGTTTTTTATTATTGCCGTTATTATTGCTGCGATAATCATTTTTCTGTTTATTGCGGTAAAAACAAAAGCCAGGTTGAGTTTTCGTTATAACCGTGTCCAAACTGTTGTGACTTGGTTTGGTATACATTTGTTTCGCGGTGAATTTGTTATCAGACGCGACAAAGAAAAAATCCTGACACTCTATAGCATGCGGAGAAAAGGTGAAAGGATAGTCGTATCTTTAGATGACGTGTTAAGACGCTCTGTACAGAAAAAAAAGGTAAAAAAAACAAACATAAAGCACGCGCTTGTATACATTCACGGGAAGGCGGAATATGACATAAAAATTTTGTTTGAAATCGGCACGGGGGACGCTTTTTTAACTGCGATGTCATGCGGGTTGTTGCAGAGTGTCATCGGTACACTGTACGCAATGCGCAGCAATTCGGAGATGAAGGTGAAAGCAAACGTGAAGCCGATATTTTCAAAACAGCAGCTTTGCTTTGAATCAGACTGCATAATCGAAGTTTCCCCGGTTAATATTATGATTGGGTATATGATCTACAAAAAAATAATAAGGCGGTGAGTTTTAAATGCATCCAATAGAGAATATTATGCAGACAGCCATGAGTGAAATCAAAGAAATGGTTGATGTTAACACGGTGGTTGGAGATCCGGTTATATCCACAGACGGGTCAACAATTATACCAATCTCAAAGGTCTCATTTGGTTTTGTCGCGGGTGGCGGTGAATACGGAGAAGCAAAGAATGATTTGGAAGATGAGTCAAAGTATCCTTTTACAGGCGGCGCAGGTTCGGGTGTCTGCATTACGCCTGTTGGCTTTTTGGTTGTCAGCGACGGAGAAGTTCAGCTGATGCCTGTCAGCGGGAGAACCTTGATGGATCAGATTGTCGAGACTGTACCTCAAGTGATTACAGAGATCAAAGATGCATTCCGGCGCTGTCGTGATGAAGAGGTGGAATAATAAATTGAAGCGAACAATTGCAAGAGTAGCTGCGGTTTTGCTGGCTTTTACGGCCATATTTGCTTATAATACACATAATGCAAAAGCGGAGGGTGTTGACGTATCCGCTGCGTCCGCGATTGTTTTAGAGGCTTCGACCGGTCGCGTCCTGTATGAGAAAGACGCTCACGAGAAGATGCCTATGGCATCAACGACAAAGGTAATGACTGCTTTAGTGGCGCTGGAATACGGAAATCCAGGCGATGTTGTTACCGTCAGCAAGAATGCAAGCGGTGTGGAAGGTTCTTCAATATGGCTGTCCGTTGGTGAAAAAATGACGCTCTCGGATATGCTTTACGGTTTAATGCTCGCATCAGGAAACGATGCTGCCGTGGCAATCGCGGAGCATGTCGGCGGCAGTTTGGATGGGTTTGTGGCGCTCATGAACAAAAAAGCTCAGGAGATTGGTGCGTACGATACGCACTTTGCAAATCCGAACGGCTTGCCTGCGGAAGACCATTATACTACGGCATACGATCTTGCGCTGGTTTGCGCCTATGCGATGCAGAACGAGTATTTCTCTGAGATTGTTAAGACACAGTACAAGACACTTCCTTGGGAAGGGCACGAGTGGGACAGAGTCGTTAAAAACAAGAATAAGATTCTTTGGAACTATGAGGGGGGCAACGGAATAAAAACGGGATATACCAAGGAAGCCGGACGGTGCCTGACCGCCGCTGCACAGCGTGACGGGATGCAGTTGGTCTCGGTGGTGCTGTGTGCTCCCAATATGTTTAATGATTGCATGACGCTCATGGATCATGGATTCGAGAATTATAAAAACCGGGTCATCATGGAAAAGGGCGAATTTATAGGTGAAGTGGCTGTTGAAGACGGTATTGAAGACAGCTTTTCCGTATACACAGATAAAGATATTGTATATCCGCTGACAGATGCGGAATATGAACAGATTAAAAGAAGCGTGCATTTAGAAGAAAAGGTAAAGGCGCCGGTGAACAAGGGGCAGTGCGTTGGAACAATAGACCTGTGGCTGGGGGAAAACAGACTTAATTCCATTGAGTTAAAATCGGCCTGCAAAATCGGGGAAAACTCATACAATTTCAACCTGAACAAATTGCTGAAGTACTGGACGAATTCACGGATGCTCGATATGTAATACAGGAGGGTTAAGTGAGGTTAAATAAATATATTGCGTCATGTGGAACGGCCTCAAGAAGGGGAGCTGATGCACTTGTTGAGGCCGGTAAGGTAAAGGTTAACGGCTGTGTGGTTAAAAATCACGGCATTGAAGTTGATGTTAGTAAAGATACAGTCTGCGTTAACGGTGCGGCGTTAAGGCCGGAACAAAGGATGGTTTATATTATGCTTAATAAACCCGCCGGCGTGCTTTCTACCTGCCGCGATGACAGAGGACGGAAAACCGTGCTTGATATCGTAAAAAATGTGGATGAAAGATTATTTCCTGTCGGCCGATTGGATTTCGACACGGAAGGGCTGCTGCTTTTGACGAACGATGGAGATTTTGCATATCAATGCACACATCCAAAACATGAACAAAGCAAAACCTATTATGCTGAAGTGAACGGAGACTTGACAAGCGCAGCGCTGAGCCGGCTTGAACTAGGCATTGTGATAGACGGGCGAAAAACTTCAAAAGCGAAGATTAAGGTCATAAACAAACTTGGCAACCAAACCAAACTGACAATTGAAATTCATGAAGGAAGAAACAGACAGGTAAGAAAAATGTTTAAGGCTGTTGGCTCCCATGTGTGTTATCTAAAAAGAACCGCTATTGGGAACTTAACTGTTGGGGATTTGGCGCTGGGGCAATGGAGATATTTGACTGAGAAGGATTTTTCACTTCTCGGCATTATTTTATTTCCCAAAACCGATAAAAAATGATATAATTTTTGTGAAAATATGAACAATTTAAAAAAACAGAGGATAAATTAAAGGATTATAGGGGATTGTTGTAGAATATCGAAAGTGGGCGAAGTTAGTGTTTAATAGCTGTTTTTTTATATAGACAGTTTTTTATAGAATTCAAATGGAGGTTTTACTACATGAGCGAACTAAATGGGTTTGACTTACTGGCTCAAAAGAGACAAGCTGCTGCCATGGGTGGCGGTAAGGAGCAGACGGACGCCCAACACGCGAAGACTAAGATGACTGCTCGAGAGCGCATCGAAAAGCTGCTGGATGCTCAAAGCTTTGTTGAGACGTACGCATTTGCTCAGCACTCGAACGCCATGGACGGCCTTAAAGAGGTCAGCGCACCGGGCGAGGGTGTTGTGACAGGTTACGGTACGATCAATGGTCGTGGTGTCTATGTCTTCTCGCAGGATTATACGATTCTGGGCGGAGCGATGGGAACCATGCAAGCTCGCAAGATCTGCAAGCTTTTGGAGCTGGCAGGCAAAACGGGACTTCCCGTTGTGGCGCTTCTCGATTCAATGGGGGCAAGAATCGGCGAAGGAGCGGGTGCATTAGAAGGCTTCGGCGGTATTTTTTGCAAAATGGCTGAGCTTTCCGGCGTTGTACCGATTATCACGATGGTTTGCGGACAGTGCGCCGGTACCGCTGCGTTTTTTGCTCCATTAAGCGACTTTGTATTTGTGACAGAAGGTATCAGTGGCATTTTTACCACTGCGCCGGGTGCTTTCAATGAGATGGGCAAAGCGTCAGACGCGGATGCGCTGGGTGGTGCGGCAGTACACACCGAGAAAACAGGACTTGCTCACTTCAAGTGCGCAAGCGAAGACGACACTTTCTTTTATGTAAAGCAGCTGTTCTCTTATCTTCCCGATAATAATATTGTGGATGCTCCGATGGAAGATTGCGCGGATGATTTAAATCGTCTTATTCAAAATTACGAAGATGCATACGATGTAAGAGAGATGATCGGCTCTGTGATGGATAACAGCATCTTTTTTGAATGCCAGGCTGCTTTTGCGCCGGCGATGCTGACTGGTTTTGCACGTATCAACGGACGCAGCGTTGGCGTGGTTGCCAATGCGCCAGGAACGGAGATTGACGCTAGAAGCGCTGAAAAAGCAGCGGGCTTTGCGAGCTTCTGTGATGCTTTTGGGCTTCCGATTGTGACGTTTGTAGATACTCCGGGATTTGTAAAGGATAAGGCTCAGGAACAATGCTGCCTGATTCCGTCCGGTGCTAAGCTGATGCGCGCTTATGCGGAAGCCACTGTGCCTATGCTGACTGTCATCACAGGAAAAGCGATTGGTTCGGGTTATGTGGCAATGGGTCCAAAAGCAATGGGCGCGGATATGGTTTTTGCTTGGCCGAATGCTGAAATTTCTTGTTTGTCCGCCGATGCGGCGGCAGTCATCATGATGCAGGATTCTTATCTAAATTCTGATAAGCCGATTGAAGCGAGAAAAGCGGCTGCAGACACATATGCAAAAACTTTTGGTTCTCCTTGGGAAGCCGCAAAAATGGGTTATGTTGATGAAGTGATCTATCCTTCCGAAACACGCCAGCGTCTGGTGGGAGCTTTGGAGCTTGCTGTGGGCAAGCGCGAGAGCAAGCTGCCCAAGAAGCACGGCACTAGGCTGTAAAGAAGGGGGATATTGATTATGTTGGAACATATAATCAGGCTGTCTGATGCTGCTTCTGTGGCTGCGGCAGCTGCAGAAAATACAGGAACAGCTTTGGATAAACTCAGCCTAGGCGGAAGTGTGGCCGTCATGGGTCTGGCGATTGTGTTCTTAGGGCTTATCTCGCTTATTGTGATTACTGTGGTTTACCCGAAAATCACAAAAGCACTGCTTGCCAAGTCGGGTAAGGCAAAGACAAAAAGAGCTGACAGCGCTAAGCCGGAAAAACCTGTTGTTGCAGAAAAGAAAACGGCGTCTGTCGCGGCAGTCGCACCCGCTGAAGACGATGTGCTGATTGCGGTTATCACAGCGGCTATTGCGGCAAGCCTTGGAACGTCTGCAAACGGACTCGTAATAAAATCAATAGAGCGTACCGGCCAGAATGTGCCTGCATGGGGTGCAAGAGGCCGTATCGAACAAGTTTATAACAGATTCTAACAATTTGATTGGGAGGCTAATGAATTATGCGTAAATTTAAGATCAACGTCAATGGTACAAGCTACAACGTGGAAGTGGAAGAACTGGGCGGTTTCTCGGCGCCTGTGGCAGCGGTGCCTGTGGCAGCGGCTCCTTCGCCTGCGCCGGCAGCAGCTCCTGCAGCCCCTGTGGCAGCAGCGCCTGTTGCGGACGGCACGCAGGTGAACGCACCGATGCCGGGTAATATCCTTGATGTCAAGGTCAGCGTGGGCGACACGGTTGCCGAAGGTGATGTGCTCATGATCCTTGAAGCCATGAAGATGGAGAATGAAATTCTGGCGCCTGCCGCTGGCAAGGTGGCCTCGGTGCAGGTTGCCAAGGGCGCAAGTGTGAACTCCGGTGATGTGCTGGTTGTTTTAGCGTAGCATATCTAATGATAAGGAGGTCAACACATGCAGGATTTTAATCTTGGTCAATCCCTACTTGACTTTGTCAATTCAATGGGATTTGCCACAATAACGTGGCAGCAGATCGTCATGCTGCTGATCGGGTGCATACTGCTGTATCTGGCCATCGTAAAGAAATACGAGCCTTTGCTGCTTGTACCCATTGCATTCGGTATGATACTCGCGAATCTGCCGGGCGCAGGTATGATGGATCATCCATATGAAGTGCTCAATCTCGTTCCCGCTGCCGATGCGGCAGAGCAGGGAACGAATTATGTGGTCACTCATGCGGATGCCTACACGAACGGCGGTTTGCTTTACTACTTATATCAGGGCGTGAAGCTCGGCATTTATCCCCCGCTTATTTTCTTGGGCGTCGGCGCAATGACAGACTTTGCACCGCTGATTGCGAACCCGAAGAGCTTGCTCTTGGGCGCGGCGGCACAGCTTGGTATTTTTGTGGCGTTTATCGGCGCTTTGCTTTTGGGCTTTTCGACAGATGAGGCGGCATCCATTGGTATCATCGGCGGCGCTGATGGCCCGACAGCTATCTTCTTGACATCAAAGCTGGCACCGTGGCTTCTTGGGCCGATTGCCGTGGCAGCGTATTCGTATATGGCGCTTGTCCCTGTGATTCAGCCGCCTATTATGAAGGCGTTTACAACAAAGGAAGAACGCCGCATTGAGATGAAACAGCTTCGTGCAGTCAGTAAGACGGAAAAGATCATTTTTCCGATCGTCGTCACGATATTTATTTCGCTGTTGCTGCCCGCTGCTGCGCCGCTTATCGGTATGCTCATGCTGGGCAACTTGTTCAGAGAGAGTCTGGTGACAGACAGATTGAATAAAACAGCTCAGAACGAACTAATCAACATTGTGACTATATTCTTAGGTGTGACTGTGGGCGCCACAGCGAATGGTGAAACGTTCCTGTCACTTCAAACGCTGGGAATTATCGTGATGGGGCTGTTCGCATTTGCTTTCGGGACAACCGGTGGTGTGCTGCTCGGCAAACTCATGTGCAAGCTTTCGGGCGGAAAGATCAATCCGCTGATTGGCAGCGCTGGTGTGTCTGCTGTGCCGATGGCGGCGAGAGTGTCTCAGAAAGTCGGTCAGGAAGCAAACCCAAAGAATTTCTTGCTGATGCATGCTATGGGCCCGAATGTGGCCGGTGTGATTGGCAGTGCCGTGGCGGCGGGCGTACTGCTCTCGCTGTTCGGTTGATAAAAACGAGAATAGGAGGCTTATATAGATGGGTAAAGTTCATATTACAGATACAATACTAAGAGAT
Source organism: Clostridia bacterium (assembly GCA_003249555.1). GTDB lineage: Bacteria > Bacillota > Clostridia > Christensenellales > SZUA-584 > SZUA-584. Next base: position 39,687 of record QKIQ01000095.1, read on the forward strand.
GCGCATCAGTCACAAGCGGCCACACGTATGAAAACGGCCGAAATGCTGCCGGCGACAAAGATGCTCAACGAAGCCGGTTACTGGTCTTTAGAAATGTGGGGTGGGGCAACGTTTGACTCCTGTCTGCGGTTTCTTAATGAGGATCCGTGGGAGAGACTGCGCACATTAAAAAAGGCGATGCCGGATACAAAAATGCAAATGCTGCTTCGTGGTCAGAATATACTTGGCTATCGTCATTACTCGGATGACGTGGTGGATATGTTCGTTCAAAAAGCCATTGAAAACGGTATCGATGTTATTAGAATATTTGACGCGCTGAACGACACAAGAAATATGAAGCGTGCCATGGAAGCCACAAAGAAATTTGGCGGTCACTGTGAAGCTGCCATTTCATACACCACAAGTCCGGTTCATACGCGCGAATACTTTGTCAAGCTGGCAAAAGAGCTTGAAACGATGGGAGCGGATACAATCTGCATCAAAGATATGGCGAACCTACTGCTTCCATACGAAGCTTATGAACTTGTTAAAGAGCTCAAAAAAGCCGTCAAGGCGCCGATTCATGTGCATACGCATAACTCAACCGGTACCGGCGATATGGTTTATTTGAAAGCCATCGAAGCGGGTGCGGATATCGTTGATTGCGCTCTTTCGCCCTTGGCAAACGGTACGGCTCAGCCCTGTACGGAGGCTCTTGTTGCGACGCTTCAGGGAACGCAGTATGACACAGGAATTGATATTAAGCTCTTAAGCAAAATTGCTGAGCATTTTAAAGGTGTTGCGGCAAGGCTAAAGGCAGATGGTATATTGAAACCGGGCGTACTGGGTGTTGATGTGAATACACTGCTTTATCAAGTTCCGGGCGGTATGTTCAGCAACCTTTTAGATCAGCTGGAAAAAGCAGGAAAGCTAGATAAGCTGGATGAGGTGCTAAAAGAAGTGCCGCGCGTCAGAGAAGAGTTCGGTTATCCGCCGCTTGTCACGCCCACAAGTCAGATTGTCGGCACACAAGCAGTGTTCAACGTGATTGCAGGTGAACGCTACAAGATGGTCACGAAAGAGAGCAAGGCGTTGCTCCGCGGTGAGTATGGCCAATTGCCGGCCGAAGTGGATCCGGATGTGCGCAAGAAGTGTATCGGCGATGATGAAGTGATTTCACACAGACCCGCTGATGATCTCGCGCCCGAACTTGATAAACTCAGAGAAGAAGTGAAGCCGTGGATGGAACAGGAAGAAGATGTATTATCTTACGCACTGTTCCCGCAGGTGGCTCAGAAGTTCTTTGAGTTCCGTCAGGCTCAAAAATACGGTGTGGATTCATCTGTGCTGGATAAAGATAACATGATTCATCCTGCATAATGAGAAACGCAGATCCATTGTTTTTTGTGTAGATTCATCTTGCGCCTTCAAAAAACATTGAAATTTTTGAAGTGATGGATTATGATAAATCGAGAATAATTTATCTATTTAAAATAAGGAGGACAATTAATATGGCAATTAAAGTTGGTATCAATGGTTTTGGCCGTATCGGAAGATTAGTTTTCCGTGCGTCCGTCAGCAACCCCAGTATTGAGGTGGTTGGCATTAACGATCCTTTTATCGATCCTGAGTACATGGTCTACATGCTCAAATACGATACGGTTCATGGCCGCTTCAACGGAACAGTTGAGTACGAAGAAAACGCAATCATTGTCAACGGCAAAAAGATCGCTGTTTATGCTGCGATGAATCCCGCGGAGATTCCGTGGAGCGCATGCGGTGCGGATTACGTCGTTGAGTCGACTGGTGTGTTTACAACAACTGAAAAAGCAAGCGCTCATTTCGCTGGCGGTGCGAAGAAGGTTGTTATCTCGGCACCTTCCGCTGATGCACCCATGTTTGTTATGGGCGTGAATCAGGATGCTTACAATTCAGACATGAAGGTTGTGTCCAACGCATCGTGCACAACTAACTGTCTTGCGCCTTTGGCGAAAGTTGTCGATGATAACTTCGGTATCATCGAAGGTTTAATGACCACAGTTCATGCCACAACAGCCACACAGAAGACGGTTGACGGCCCTTCTAAGAAGGACTGGAGAGGCGGCAGAGGCGCTGCTTTCAACATCATTCCGTCGTCCACAGGCGCTGCGAAAGCTGTCGGCAAGGTTATTCCGAAGCTCAATGGCAAGCTGACAGGTATGGCGTTCCGTGTTCCCACGGCTGACGTATCTGTTGTCGATCTGACAGTGCGCCTTGAAAAGGCTGCCACCTATGATGACATCAAAGCGGCTATGAAGGCTGCTTCCGAAGGCGAACTCGCCGGCATTCTCGGCTATACTGAGGAAAAGGTTGTCTCTTCCGATTTCATCGGCGATGCAAGAACAAGCATATTCGATGCTGATGCCGGCATTATGCTGTCGCCTAACTTTGTCAAGTTGGTATCCTGGTACGACAATGAGTGGGGTTATTCCAACAAAGTGCTTATGCTGATTGAGCACATGGCAAAAGTAGATAACAAATAAGCAGTTCTCACAGAGGCCGGATGTCCTTAGCGAATATCCGGTCTTTTTTTATACTATTTTTCCAACGACCGTGAGTATTCTCAGCTGATTTATATGATATACTTGATAAATAAAGGAAAGCGGTAAAAGGAAGGATCCGATGCAAAAAGAATTTGAGGATAAGCTAAAGGCTTTTAAAGCATACATGCAGGATATCGAGTATCTAAGCAGCGCCCTAAGCGCGTTGTACTGGGATGCACGAGTCTGCAGCCCAAAAAATGGGTTGCACTTTCGGGGAGAAGTTCTGGGATTTCTGTCATCGGAAATGTATAAGCGACAAACCTCTTCGAAAATGGAAAGCTTTATCGACTATTTTCAAAGCTTAAAAGAGGCGGATGAAATCACCAAAGCGATGACCGACCGAGCAAGAAGAGAGTATGAACGCTCCATGCTGATACCAAAAGAGCGATACAGGGCGTATGTTGTCGCTGTCTCGGATTCGGAAGCGGCATGGGAGCTGGCCAAGGACGAAGCCAATTATTCTTTGTTTAGGCCGCACCTTGCAAAACTGTTGGCTTTCAACCGCGAGTTCATCGAGTATTGGGGTTATGAAGACAGCAAATATGATAAGCTGCTGGATTATTACGAGCCGGGTATGACGGTTGAAAAGCTGGATACCCTTTTTACTGAGCTAAAAAAGGCTGTTATCACGCTGCTTGATAGAATTAAATCCAGCCCTAAAAAGATCGACAATACTTTTTTGCGCAATGATTATCCGATCGATGTGCAGCGCAGACTATGTGACTGCGTACTGAAAAGGATGGGTTATGACCTTGATGCAGGACGTGTTGATGTGAGTGTTCATCCGTTTACAGTGACACTTGGTAACAACGACGTACGAATCACAACTCATTACTATAGCAAGGAATTTCAAAGCGCGCTGTTCAGTTGCATACACGAAGGCGGCCATGCGATCTACGAGCAGAACATATCTGAAAAGCTGACAGGCACGATGCTTAAAACAGGCGCTTCAATGGGCATACACGAATCACAGTCACGTCTGTATGAGAATATTTTAGGCCGCAGCCGCGCGTTTTGGACGTCCTTTTATCCGGAGACGCAAGAGGTATTCCCGCAATTCAAAGACGTCTCGCTGGACGACTTCTACAGGGGCATAAACGCTGTGCAGCCGTCGCTGATTCGCATTGAGGCGGATGAATTGACGTATAGTCTGCATATCATCATTCGATACGAGCTTGAGAAAGCGATTTTTGACGGCGGTGTGAGCGCTGAGGAGCTGCCTGCGCTGTGGAATGAGAAGTACAGGGAGTATCTTGGCATAGAGCCGCAAAACGACGCTGAGGGGATACTGCAGGACATGCACTGGTCGAGTGGCAACTTCGGTTATTTTCCAAGCTATGCGCTCGGTAATCTGTATGGCGCGCAATTTTTCCACACGCTGAAAAAGGATATGCCGGATATCGCTCAGCGAATTGTCAAAGGCGATTTTTCGTCGCTTAACGATTGGCTCAAATCACACATCCATCAGCACGGCGCTGTTTACCTGCCGGAGGAGCTTGTCAAGAAAGTGACGGGGGAGGAGCTGACCGTTAAATACTTTATCGATTATTTGAACAATAAATACAGTGATATATATGGGTTTTGATGTTTTTCTTTTGTTAAACAACGGAGCTAGTTTGATATTTTTATTCAATGCAGGTATGGTATGAATGCTGGAACTTTTTAAATATCACTTTAGTCTTATAATATATTGAGTTTAGAAAGGAAAAGACAAATGAGAAAAACAACTATATGCATTGTATGTATATTCTTTTATTACCTGATAATGGCGGGCTGTAACAAAACTATTTCTGATCTTGGCCGTGATGATGTTTCAAAGACTATCGTATCAAATTCGTGTGAATAAAATAGCGAATATGAAAAAGATGTATTTCCGCAACCTGCCGATATGGTTACATCGAGCGATGAAACAACCGCACCCTATATTCTCTCTATATGGGATGAGACATGGACGAAAAGTGGTTGGCTTTCTGCTGATGGTATGCCAATATAGACATAACTGTTGTGGAGCGAGGAATATATATCAAATCCGAGGATAAATACGAATCTCATGGTTATGATTGTGCATTTAAGCTGGTAATCGAAACTGAACTAGAGAACTAGTAACAATTTAACCGCTCATTTCATTTAAGGCCATAAAAACGTATCAAAAAAGCCCGCGATTGCGGGCTTTTGATCTGGTGCGAGAAACAGGACTTGAACCTGCACGGGTGTGACCCCACTAGAACCTGAATCTAGCGCGTCTGCCAGTTCCGCCATTCTCGCAAACTGACAATTTAATGGTGGAGGGAGGTGGATTCGAACCACCGAAGTCGTTGACAACAGATTTACAGTCTGCTCCCTTTGGCCACTCGGGAATCCCTCCAGGTGGAGCTGATGATGGGACTCGAACCCGCAACCTGCTGATTACAAATCAGCTGCTCTACCGATTGAGCTACATCAGCGAAAGTGGTGCCTCAGGACAGAATCGAACTGTCGACACAGGGATTTTCAGTCCCTTGCTCTACCGACTGAGCTACCGAGGCAAGTATGGATGGCGACCCGGAAGGGACTCGAACCCTCGACCTCTAGCGTGACAGGCTAGCGTTCTAACCAACTGAACTACCGGGCCATATTTTTTTGGTGGGGCCTCAGGGACTCGAACCCCGGACCGATCGGTTATGAGCCGACTGCTCTAACCAACTGAGCTAAGGCCCCAAAACCTTAAAGCTTAGAATGGTGACCCCTAGGAGACTCGAACTCCTGTTACCGCCGTGAAAGGGCGGTGTCTTAACCGCTTGACCAAGGGGCCATATTGTCTAAGATCACGAGAGATACCTGGTCGGGGTGGAGGGACTTGAACCCCCGGCCCCATGCTCCCAAAGCACGTGCGCTACCAAACTGCGCTACACCCCGTGTGTTTTTCGCGACGAAGTATAATATACAGTATTCTCAAACTAATGTCAACTGCTTTTCGGCATTATTTTTGCTTAGTTTAGGAGCAGGCAAATTCGTGACGAATAAGGCAAAAAACGGCTTTTCACTATCAAATCATAAGCCATAAGTTGATAAATTTCCGTTGAATGATTATAATACTTTTACTTGCATTTATATAAACATGAAAGGTTACCGATATTCGTGACAGAGCAACTAAAAGCGTATATAGCGAAAAACGAGCTGACTTATTGTATTGAGACGTACGGATGCCAGATGAACACCCACGAGAGCGAAAAGATTGCAGGTGTTCTTGAAGCCTTGGGATATTGCCCGGTCGCGCAAAAGGCGGAGGCAGATTTCATCATATTCAATACCTGCTGTGTGCGTCAGCATGCCGAAGCGCGGCTTTACGGTAACGTCGGCGCGCTAAAAGATCATAAAGACCATGTGAATGGCGCGCTTATAGCGGTATCCGGCTGTGTGATGCAGCAGAAGGATGCGGCTAAAAAGCTGATGAAGCGGTTTCCCTTTGTGGATATCGCGTTTGGTACTAATGGCATACACAGGCTGGAAAGCATGCTCTATGATGCGCTGATTGAAAAGAAGCGCGTGATATGCGTGGACGAAGATGAAACGATTGTTGAAGATGTGCCGATCAGGCGCGAAGGCGCACGAAGTGCGTTCGTCAATATTATATACGGGTGCAACAATTTTTGCACCTATTGCATCGTGCCGTATGTACGCGGGCGCGAACGCAGCCGTCATCCGGACGATATCATCAGAGAAATTGAAGAGCTTTGTAAAAAAGGCATTTCGGAGATTACGCTGCTCGGGCAGAACGTGAATTCATACGGCAACGATCTGTCGGCGGATATCACCTTTGTGAACCTTCTCAAGCGTATCGATTCGCAGACGGATATCAAACGTCTGCGTTTTATGACGTCGCATCCTAAAGACATGTCAGACGGGCTCATCGAATGCTACGGCAGCTTAAAGAGCTTGTGCGAGCATATCCATTTGCCTGTGCAGTCGGGCAGCAATCGGGTGCTGCAGCTTATGAACAGACGATACACGCGCGAGCATTATTTAAGCCTAATCAAGCATTTAAAGGCACGTGTGCCCGATTTGGCGGTGACCACAGACATTATCGTTGGGTTCCCGGGGGAGACAGAGCAGGACTTTGAGGATACAATTTCGCTCGTCAAGGAAGTGGGTTACGATGCGGCGTATACGTTTGCGTATTCCAAACGCACCGGTACAAAAGCGGCCGATATGGAAAATCAGAATGATAAACAGACAATGAGCGAAAGACTGACGCGCCTCAATGTGCTTGTGAAAGAATCCATGCGCGATAGAAACAGAGCGTATCTTGGGCACACTGTTGAGGTGCTTGCGGATAGTCCCGGGAAAAGAGGCAGAAGCGAAATCAGCGGCCGCACGCGCACCGCAAAAACAGTGAGTTTTGAAGGAACCCTTGAAGACGTGGGTCAATACGTGACGGTCAAGATAGATAAAGTGATGGCGCACACGCTTCGCGGTGTACGCGTATAAGGAGAGCGGAAAAGTTGAACCGAATGGCTTTTGAACATAAGAAGAATCGTACCGCGTTATTTTTCGCCATTGTATTCGTTATTGTTCTCGCTGTGGGTGCTTATTTATTTTTAAGCAAAATGTGGGCAGAGTTTGAAATGGCGTCGCTTATTAATGCTGATTTTTCCCCTTCTCAGGCTGTCAATAAAGAACAGGTGGATGCACCCGGGTTGCCGGTCTCCAAAGAAAATGAATATCCGTCGGCTGTTGATTACTTTAAAACGCCCATGGGATTTTCTGTTGTGAGCTATTCACAGAACTGGACGGGTGAAAAGCTGGAAGACATCTATAATGAACTGGCCGCGAACAAGCATGGGGAAGAAATGTACGCCATATCCGAAGTGATGATCTATCCGGGGGAGTCAGCTTTAGACTCGGGCAGCAGCGTTGCAGGAACACATGTGACACAGGAAAAGGATTTTTCAGTATTCTTTCATTTGCCGGGTATTGTGCCTGAGTCGCTGCAATACGGCATCCATTCCACTCAAAGCACGATAGAGCTGTATAACATGGATGAATACGCTGACGTATCTCAGGTCGCAAGAACGATATCGCATGAATACGGGCATCATTATACGATGTATTATTTTATGCAAAACGATGAGGCAGCGAAGAGCTCCGATTACTACCGCTTGCGAGGCGTGGACGGTTTCGACCACGAGGTTTTGTATGATATTGAAAGTGAATATTACGAGAACCATATGTGGAGCCTGTATGAGCTTGCTGCGGAGGATTACGTACAGCTAATGGGAAGTCCCGATGCAAAGCAGCCAAGAGAATACCTTGACATCTTTGATGTGCTTAATAACTACAGCAAAAACAAGGACTATAAAGCCTATGCGGATGCGTCTGTATCCAATGTTTATCCTCAGGAGAACATCTATTTACCTCTTGCAGACGAGGTGGATGGCCTTCGCGATTATTATCTTTCTTTTATCGGTGAACAAAATGATACTGCAAATTTAGAACATGCAGACTTTAACCTGTCGATGTCGGCGAATGAGCAGTACGGTTATAAATATTATGAAATCACATGGGATAAAACCACAACCGATGCCGATTCACTGTATACGCTGGTGTGTTTCAGTGAAAACGGCGATATCTATTTACCGGTGAGAACGGTTCAAGGCAATGAGACGCCCATTGCCCGAGTGGGTACAGCGGTAAAGTTGTCCGGTATTACGCTGACAACGCTAAAAAACGGTGTGACGGATGAGGACAGATATTTCAAGCTGTATGTGACCTGGCCGGACGGACGCATGCAGTCATCTGAAATGTTTTATGCGGACTTTTGACGCACGGGTGCGTTTGATTCTACGGATGATGACTGACGATGCAATGATGACGATACAACCAAGAGCGATTATGCCGCAAATGACAAGCAGTGTGGCGTTGCGATTTGCCGTGCTTTCAAGATCGTTAAATTTTTGGATGTTTGCTGTGTTTTCTTTTTGCGTTTCCAGCGTCAGCGTTTTATTCTCACCATAATTTAATTGCCATGTGCATGTTCGGCCGTCACGGCTGTCCGCATTGGTCGCAGTCACCTCTCCGGGAAGAGTAATCGAGACGGTATAAGTGCCTTGCCCTGCGCTGTTTTCCAGCGCAGCCACCTGATCAGCGGGCATAATCTGTGATTCGTCTTGGCGGATAACATCGATCAGTGATACATTTGCCGAAAGATTGTAAGTATCCATTGAAAAGGTAGGTGTATATAAAAAAGATACATCGCTGAATATGGTGCTCTGCGAAGTGAACACATCGGCAAAGGCGACAGCAGCTTCTTTTGCGGACTCAAAGCTTTGTGTTTTCTCGCCTGTCAGCGTGGCTGTTTCGTTGTCGGCGTATATCGCCATACCTTGCTGAGCCCAGAAAGCGCCGATATGACTTAAGTAAGACGATACGTCTTGATTGGGATTTTCAAAAGCAAGCCGGTAATTTATTGCCATTGTATTATCTTCTGAAAGCGTATATGAAAGGTCTGCAAAAGCGCAGGCCGAAAGGATAAAAAATAAAAGCGTGAATATGAGAATAAGGCATGTCTTTTTCATTGCAGACTCCCGATACGGTTTAGAAAATTATAATCCAATTGGGGTCTTTTTTCAACAAAAATGCGCTTTTATGTTATAATGTGATAACGAATTGTGGAGGGATGCTATGCCGGAACTGACGCCGATGATGCGCCAATATGTGGAGCTCAAGGAGAAATATAAAGACTGTCTGCTCATGTATCGCTTGGGCGACTTTTATGAAATGTTTTTTGAAGACGCGATGACGGCATCGCGCGAGCTGGAGATTGTGCTCACCGGGCGCGATTGCGGTCTGCCGGAAAGAGCGCCGATGTGCGGTGTGCCGCACCACAGCGTACAGGGTTATATTGATAAGCTCATAAAAAAGGGACACAAAGTCGCGATCTGCGAGCAGCTTTCCGACCCGGCGCTGAGCAAAGGAATAGTGGAGCGTGATGTGATACGCGTTGTGACGCCGGGTACTGTCACGGAAAACACAAGCCTTAATGAATCGGACAACAATTACATCCTGTCACTGGTTCGATGCGAAAATGTGGTGGGGCTTGCATACGCAGATGTATCCACGGGCGCTTTTTATATGGGCGAATGCAGCACTGGTGACGACTATGCGTCTGTGAAAAGCGAAATTGCGCGCATTGTGCCGAGTGAGATTATATATATAGAGGAAGATAAGAGTATCATAAAAAGCCTTGATAGCATCATCAAAGAGCAAAACATATATGTGAGTGTTTATCCGTCGTTTACTTTTGAGCACGATGCGGCGATGGAATCGCTGGTATCACATTTTGAGGTGGCAGGTCTCACGGGATTTGGCATTCAGGAAGACAGTATAGCGGTAGGTGCGGCAGGTGCGCTTATTGACTATCTGCGGGAAACGCAGAAAAACGCGCTCTCGCATATCAGTACAATCCGTATCAACAAAAAGAACGCATATATGTCTCTTGACATGTTCACGCGCTCCAACCTTGAGCTTACAAAGACACTTCGTGACGGCAAGGTGAAGGGATCGCTCTTTGGCGTGATCGACAAAACAAGAACCGCGATGGGTGCACGGCTGCTTAAGCGATGCATTAATGAACCGCTGCAAAGCATCAGCGAGATCAACGAACGTCTGGACGCGGTGCAGGAAATCAAAGAAAGCCTGTCGTTAAGCGATAGCATTTCGCATGCGCTGGACGGCGTGTTTGACCTTGAAAGATTGATATCGCGCATTGCTTATGCGACGCTCGATGCACGAAACTGTCTGGCTATAAAAAAGACACTGGCACAGCTTCCGGTGCTGAAAACGGCTCTATCTGGCCGCCGAGCCTCGCTGCTGACGCGTTTATATAATAATTTGGACTGCATGGAAGACATTTATGAACTCATGGAATCGGCGATAGATGAAGAACCGCCTGTGGGCATTATGGACGGCGGCATTATTAAAAAAGGCTACAATTTTGAGATTGATGAGCTCAAAGACGCTGCTCTGAAGGGCAAAGAGTGGATCGCGTCTCTGGAAGCGACCGAGCGTGCGGAAACGGGCATTAAGAATTTAAAAATCGGATTTAATAAGGTGTTCGGTTATTATCTTGAAGTCACGAAATCGTATCTGGAGCTTGTGCCTTACCGCTATATCAGAAAGCAGACGCTGGCCAACTGCGAGCGTTTTATCACGCCAGAGCTTAAGGATATGGAAGAAAAGCTCAGCGGCGCGGAAAGCAAATGCGTAACGCTGGAATATGAATGCTTCGTGGAAATCAGGAAGACGCTATCGGATAACATCAAGCGCTTTCAAAATGCGGCGCAGGCGATTGCGGACATCGATATGATAAGAAGCTATGCAGCGGTGGCATTTGAAAACAACTATACGCGGCCCAAAATGATACAGACAGGCGATATTCAAATATCCGGCGGAAGGCATCCCGTTGTGGAATCGTTCGTGAAGCAATCGTTTGTGAAGAACGACTGTCTGCTGACTGACGAACACAACATCATGATACTCACAGGCCCCAACATGGCGGGCAAGAGCACGTTTATGCGTCAGGTGGCGCTCATCGTGCTCATGTCACACATGGGCAGCTTTGTACCCGCGGATAGCGCCCAAATTTGTATTGTCGACAAAATTTTCACGCGCGTGGGCGCTTCGGACAATCTTGCTTCTGGGCAGAGCACGTTTATGGTGGAAATGAACGAGGTCGCAAACATTCTAAACAACGCGACACCCAAAAGCCTGCTGATACTCGATGAGATCGGACGTGGTACGAGCACGCTCGACGGCTTGTCTATCGCATGGTCGGTTGTGGAGTTTATCAGCAGCCGTATCAAAGCCAAAACACTTTTCGCCACACATTTTCATGAGCTTTCTGAGCTGGAAGGGGTTGTGGAAGGCGTCAGCAATTATTCAATTACCGTCAAGGAGATGGGTGATACTGTCATTTTCCTGCATAAGATCGTACGCGGCGGCGCTGACAGAAGCTTTGGCATTGAGGTCGCCAAGCTGGCGGGCGTTCCTTCTGATGTGACTGAGCGGGCAAAAGTGATCATGCAGGCGCTCATTGAAAAGGATGATGGCATTTTTGGGCAGAAAAAACAAGCGGAAATGCCGTTTGACAGAGATGAGCTTATTGATATGCTTAGGGATGTGAATCTTGATAACATTACGCCACTTGATTCATTGAAGCTGTTAAGCGAAATTAAACACAGGCTGTAACGGGGAGGCACAATGGGGGAGATCAGAAGACTTCCGAAAAACGTATCCGATAAAATTGCGGCGGGTGAAGTGGTGGAAAGGCCGCTTAGCGTTGTCAAAGAGCTGATTGAAAATGCGATTGATGCGGGCGCGAGCGCTGTGAGCATCAGCATCACGGGCGGCGGTATCAAGCAACTCTGCGTGACCGATAACGGAAAAGGTATCGGCGCAGAGGATGTTGAGCTTGCGTTTGAGAAGCATGCGACCAGCAAAATTGCGACCGAGAAAGATCTGTATTATATTAATACACAGGGGTTTCGCGGTGAAGCACTCTCAAGCATCGCGGCGGTGTCTGTTGTGGATATGAAGACAAAACAGCGTGAGGCTGAGATGGGCACCCAGATACGCGTATCCGGAGGCAGGATGGACGGCATCAGCCCAGCAGGGCTGCCGGACGGCACTTCCTTGACAGTCAGCAATCTGTTTTATAACGTTCCAGCGCGGCTCAAATTTTTAAAATCAGAGCAGCAGGAAGCCGCGTACGTCTCGGATCTCGTATCGCGGTATATCCTTGCTTTCCCGGAGATCTCGTTCCACTATACGTCTCAGGGCAAAACGATCTATCACAGCCCGGGCAATGGGGACTTGAAGGATGCGATTTATTGCGTATACGGTGCCGCACTGATGGATAATATTATTTACGTATCTGATGAAGCAAACGATATTAAGGTGGAAGGCTATGTATCGCGGCCGGGTGCGGTGATGAAAAACCGGCAGAAGGGTTCGTTATTTGTCAACAGGCGATTTGTGAGAAGCACAGCGCTTAATGACATGGTCAAAAGCGCATACGGCCCCACGCTTGTGAAGGGCGAGTCGCCTTTTTTTGCGCTAAACATTTCTATTCCGCCGGGGTTAGTGGATGTTAATGTGCATCCCAATAAGCTGCAGGTGCGTTTTCATGATAACGCGGCAGTGGAATACGTGATTAAAGAAGCGGTTGCGCAAGCATGCAAGGAAATTCGCGGCAGCGTGATGATCGATATGCCGGCACAACCTGAAAGACCCCGCGGCAGCGTGGAAATGCAGGCGCCGAAGGAAGTGCTTCAAACGGCACTGTTTTCCGGTTTTGGCGGCGCAACGCTTAAGGAGACGGCGCTTTCTGACAAACCTGCTGAAACCTATGTCTATGAAACGCAAAACAGTATGGATGACAGCAGCGCGATTGCGGGTGATACAACCGATACACCGCACTTTGACTATGAACCTGAAGTCACGGTTGACGCCCCTCAGAGCTATCGTGTGATTGGCTGTTTTGCGAATACGTATGTGCTCGTGGAACAGGGGGAGGATCTTTTAATTATTGACCAGCACGCTGCTCATGAGCGTTTGTTGTATGAAAAGCTTACGGGCGGTCAGAGCAGTGCGTCTCAGACCCTGCTGACTCCTGCCGTGCTCACGGTATCTCATGCACAAAAGCTGATTATCGATGAGAACATAAACGTATTCCAATCGCTCGGTTTTGACATTGAGCTGTTCGGTATGCTTGAATACAAGGTGGGCGCAGTGCCAATGGTTGTGGCCGGAGTGTCAGTAGACGAGCTCATTAACGACGCGCTGAGTGAAATATCTGAAAACAGAGGCAAAGAAGTGCTTAAAAGAGAATTAATTATACGTGCTTCATGTCGCAGCGCCGTGAAAGCGGGAGACAAGCTGTCACAAACCGAACTGCTAAGCATCGCAGAAAGCTTTTTGAATACGGGTGTGATGCCGACTTGTCCCCACGGGCGGCCGGTCATCACCGTTATCACAAAAAAACAGATTGAGAAGAGCTTTAAGAGAGTATTATGAGACGGTTTATTATTGTAACAGGCCCCACGGCTTCCGGAAAAACGAAGGTTTCCGTAGAGGTGGCAAAAAAGCTTGGCACATGTATTATTTCGGCCGACAGTATGCAGATATACAAGGGGATGGATATAGGTACGGCGAAAGCGACCAAAGAAGAAATGCAGGGCGTTACGCACGAAATGATTGATATTGTGGCTCCCGACGAAGTGTTTTCAGTGGCTGAATTTCAAAAGTTGGCGTTTTCATTGATTGAAAATGCCAACAATAGAGGAGAAGTTCCTGTCGTAGCGGGGGGGACGGGGCTGTATATCAATTCTTTGGTATACAATCTGGATTTCGCCTCAACATACAACAATGACAATATTCGTCAAAAGTATACACAACTTGCGGATGACAAAAGTACGGAATACTTGTATAATATACTGGAAAAAAAGAACCCTGAATATGCCAAAATTATTGCAAGAACCGACAAAAGGCGTATCATACGCCGACTTGAGATATTAGAAGCAAAGGGCGAAAGTGCGTATGAATTCAGACAGCCAAATACGGATGACGAGTTTTTGATAATTGGTCTATCCATGCCAAGAGATATTCTCTACAAGCGCATTGATACGCGTGTGGATGACATGATACAAATGGGACTTGTGGATGAAGCACGCCGAGTTTATGACGTGTATGGTGATATTCATGCGCTTAAGGCCATAGGATACAAAGAGCTAATCGCCTATTTTAAGGGTGAAACAGGTCTTGATGAAGCTGTTTTGCTGATAAAGCGCAATACTCGGCGGTTTGCCAAGCGGCAGATGACATGGTTTCGTCGGGATGAACGCATTGCATGGTTTGATGTTTGCGTTCATCCATGTATAGAATACACAATTAATGATATAATGCTTTATATAAAAAGAAAGGGGTTTTAATATGCAAAAGTCAGTCATCGTTCTCCAGGATGTTTTTTTAAATCAAGTTCGTAAAGAACACGTGATGGTGACGATCCATTTGACAAATGGTTACCAAATTAAAGGCACAGTAAAGGGGTTTGATAATTTTACGATTATCCTTGATAGTGACGGTAAACAACTCATGATCTATAAGCACGCTGTGTCCACAATATCGCCAGCAAGAGCCGTATTTTTCACGTTCTCTGACAAACAGAAAGAATCGCCGGAAGAATAGTATGCAGATACTCGACAATTTAAAGATCAGCAGTAAAACTCAATCGCTGGTTAATGAGGCGGAGAGAGCGCTTTCTCATGTCTTCAAACCCATTGAAACAACAGCTGAAAACAATCAGTATAAGGTTATAGATGCTTTTCGTCAGGAAAACATCAGTCAGCGGCACTTTGCACCTACTACGGGTTACGGTTATGGGGATGAAGGCAGGCAAGCCCTTTGCGATGTGTTTGCGCGCATTGTTAAGGCGCAAAAGGCTGTACTGAGCCCGCACATCGCGTCCGGTACACACGCAATATCGCTTGCTCTTTATGCGGTGCTGCGTCCATTGGATACGCTGATCAGCGTAACCGGCCCTCCGTACGACACGCTGCAAAACGTCATTGGTAAGAAGCGCGCGGGAGACTCCGGCTCGCTCATAGACTGGGCAGTGAATTATCAACAGGTCAATATGCTCCCAAGCGGCAGCATAGATTTGGCGCGAGTTGAGCGTGTGATGAAGTCGTGCGAGCGTCCTAAGGCGCTGTTTATTCAGCGTTCCAGAGGATACGAATGGCGAAAAGCGATATCAATGTTGGAAATGCGCGAGTTTGTGCTTGCCATTAAACGCCAATTTCCCGAAATCATCATCATTGTCGATAACTGTTACGGTGAGTTCTGTGAGCTTGAGGAGCCCATCGAATGCGGTGTGGATCTGATCGCCGGTTCGATGATAAAAAATCCGGGCGGCGGGTTTGCGCCTACGGGCGGATACATCGCCGGACGTGCGGACCTTGTTGAGCTTGTGGAGAACAGGCTCACGTGTCCTGGGCTTGGTATGGAGGTCGGGTCTTACGAAGCGCCTTACCGCAGCTTTTTCCAGGGTCTTTTTATGGCACCCCATGTGGTGGGACAAGCGCTCAAAGGCAGCGTTCTTTTTGCCAAGGTTTTCGAAACGCTGGGATACAAGGTGTTTCCAAATCATGACGATACGAGAAGTGATATCACGCAATCGATTATGCTGGAAGACGAAAAGCTGCTGCTTGCTTATACACTTGGCATACAAAAAGCCGCGGCTGTTGACAGCCGGGCTGTGCCCGTTCCTTGGGATATGCCGGGTTATGACGACCCAATCGTGATGGCGGCCGGTACGTTTGTGCAGGGCGCTTCCATCGAGCTGAGCGCGGATGCGCCAGTGAAGCCGCCGTATATCGTTTATGCGCAGGGTGGACTCACTTATACGCATATGAAGCTGGGTCTTATGATGGCGCTTGAGGAGATGAATATTATCTGAACATTCGCAGCACGCCGATGACTTTGCCGAGTATATCGATATTGCGCGTATAGATGGGTTCATAGTTGTCATTTTCGGGCTGAAGACGGACATGTCCGTTTTCCACGAAAAAACGTTTCACGGTGGCTTCGTCTTCGAGCAATGCGACGACGATGTCACCGTTTTGTGCGTAATCCTGCTTTTGAGCAATAATCTTGTCTCTGTCAAATATGCCGGCATTCACCATACTGTCACCGCAGACGTTGAGTATAAAAACGTCGTCGCTGCCGAGCAAAGAATAGGGGAGAGAAAGGTATTCTTCTATATTTTCCACGGCAGTAATTGGGCTGCCTGCCGCAACGCGACCCAAAACAGGTACAGACACCATTCGCTGCTTTTGAGCGCTGCCGTCAAGTATCATAATAGTGCGCGGTTTAGCAGGGTCTCTTGAAATATAGCCCTTTCTTTCGAGCTTAGTGAGATGCGCATGTGCTGTTGATGTTGATTTTAAATCAAGTGCCAGACAAATATCGCGCACACACGGCGCGTAGCCGTTCTCATTGATGTAATCCTTTAAGTATTCGAGCACTTCGTTCTGCCGCCGTGTCAAATCTTCCATAAAAAACCTCACTTATGTTTATAAAAAAAATATAACAAAACTGTGGCCGAATGTCAATGATTAACGCAAACAAATGTTCTTATTTTTCATTTGAATTAAAAACAACAGCTTCAGATGCCTGCTTTCTGCGTGATTCGTCGATTGCCGCATAGTGCTTCCGAGTGGTGTTCACGTCTTTATGTCCAAGAACATCCGCCACAAGATAGATATCGCCTGTTTGTTGATAAAGCAGTGTACCATATGTGCTGCGCAGTTTGTGCGGAGAGATATTTTTGAGCGGAACAGCGAGCTGAGCGTATTTTTGTACGAGCATCTGCAAAGCACGAACGCTCATTCGATTGTTTTGGAGGGAGAGAAACAGGGGAGAGCTGAGGAGATAGTTTGCTGCGTTTTTTCTTTGCTCCAGATAATCCTCCAGAGCATGCGATGTCTGTTCGCAAAAATAGAGAAGTGTTTCATTGCCGCCTTTGCGCAAAACCTTAAATGAACGACTTTCAAGATCGATATCGCTGACATCTAACGCACAGAGCTCGCTGATGCGAATGCCTGTTGTGAGAAATAATGTAAATATAGCAAGGTCTCGCAAGCGTGTGCGCTGATGATATTTTAACTGATTGTCGGTCAGTCCGTCGCCGGTATTAATGACATGCAGCAATTTTATGGCCTCGTTCTGATCAAGACGCAATATCGGCTTTTCGTGTATTTTTGGTGTCTTAAGGCGAGTGGTCACATTATTTTCAAGAATTTCTTTATTATAAAAATACTTAAAAAATGCACGCAAAGTTGACAGCTTGCGTGCGATGCCATTTTCACCGTTTTCCACAGTTGTGTCGTCTTTATAATATAAAGTCACATATTCGAGGAAACGTTCAATGTCCGTTAATGTGATTGCGTTTAAATCAGATGGCTGCATGATGCCGACATTTTTGCCAAGTTCGTTTTCAAGAAAAGAAAAAAACAAGCGCAAATCATACGCATAATTGATACGTGTAAGCAGCAGCGTGTTCGGCTCGATACCTCGGAAAAACTCAAGGCAAAACTTTGGCAGCGTATCCATAACGCGTCGCAGTTTTTCCGTTTTTTGAACGTTGATTTCTGTTTTGCTGAGTTTAGACATTACAACACCTAAAAAGCTTCTATTTTTACCATTATAGCGTATATGAGTTTAAAAAGCAATAACTATGCGCAAAACTAGCCTTTTACGCATAGTTTAACGCATATCCTTTTAGGCTTTATTATCCTTAATCGCTTTTCTTGCGAGTTCGTCACAGATGTTGTTGTACTTATCGTCAGAATGACCTTTTACTTTTTTATATGACACCTGGTGATCTCTTGCGGCTTTAAGAATCGCTTTCCACAAATCCTGGTTTTCCACAGGTTGTTTGGAGGCGTTTTTCCATCCGTTTGAAAGCCACTTATCAATCCAACCACGCTCGAAAGCGTTATGGATGTAAGCACTGTCTGTGTGTACAATTAAACGGCATGGTTCTTTCAGCGCTTTTAGCGCTTCCAGCACGGCGGTCAATTCCATGCGGTTGTTTGTGGTGTCTGGCTCAAATCCGCTGATTTTTTTCTCGTTGCCTTTATATATTAGGACAGCCGCCCAACCGCCTGGACCCGGATTATGCGAACATGCGCCGTCAGTGTATATGATAACCTCTTTCATCATCGTTTAGACATTTTCCTGGATTTCTCCTCGCATTTCACCACTGCATTCATCACTGCGCCTCGGAAGCCGTCGTTCTCAAGTGACTTGACTGCTTCAATTGTGGTTCCGCCCGGTGAGCATACCGCATCCTTAAGCGCGCCCGGATGGTTGCCGGTATCCAATACCATTTTCGCGCTGCCCAGCACTGTTTGCGCGGCAAGCTTTTGTGCCTGTGAACGCGTCAGACCGCAAAGTACGCCCGCATCGGCAAGCGCTTCGATAAACATAAACACATACGCAGGCCCGCTTCCGGATACGGCTGTGACAGCATCCATGTTTTTGCAGGGTGCATGATCGATTTTGCCAAGAGCCGAAAACAAGCTTTCGATAAAAGCCGTTTCATCATCAGATAGATTGCAGGGTGATTCAAAAACGCTCATCCCCTCCCCCGCCAGCAACGGTGTGTTGGGCATAAGTCGCAAAACTTTTTTGTCTTCACCGATTTGTGACTTAATCATGTCGGCGCTCCATCCTGCCGCGATGGATACAACGGGCTTATCTCCAATAAATGGCTTTAATGCACGCAGTACAGCAGCCAGCACGTGGGGCTTCACTGCTGTCACAATCATCTCTGCATTGGCACATAATTGTTCAATATTTGAGACTGGGATAACACCAATTTCTAATGACATTGATTTCGTTTTTTGCGTATCTACGTCATAAATATAGACTTTATCAGCAGATACCACAGCTTTTTCCACAGCGCCTTTTATAATGGCGCTTGCCATATTACCTGCTCCCACAAACCCGAGCGTATATGTTTTCATTTTCATCCTCCTGTTAATTGCAAACTTTGTTATAAAGCATATATTATAAATGATTGCTTTTCTGTATTCCTCCTATTGACGTGACATGCCAAATTGTTTATAATATCGATTGTCTGCTGAAGGGGAGTGGCTCAATTGGTAGAGCATCGGTCTCCAAAACCGACGGTTGCGTGTTCGAGTCGCGTCTCCCCTGCCACGTCGGAGCAAAGTGCGCTTTGCTCCGTTTTTCTTGCAGAAAAACATCCGCACGCTTCCTTGCTCCTCCTTATCCCCACAAAGCCTTGTGTCTTTGCGGGGGCCCCGGTATTAAAGCAAAGTGCGCTTTGCTCCGTTTTTCTTGCAGAAAAACATCTGCACGCTTCCTTGCTCCTCCTTATCCCCACAAAGCCTTGTGTCTTTGCGGGGACCCCGGTATTAAAGCAAAGTGCGCTTTGCTCCGTTTTTCTTGTGGAAAAATGCGTTTATTATCTTTAGACGCGTACGTCACCTTTGATGCCAATTCGTCCCGAATATTTTGCCAATACCGGTTTTACCTGCTCGTCTACAAAGTCCTGCGTCTGTTTTGCGGCACATCCTGTGAATTTCTCTGGGTCCAGCAGGTTGTCAATTTCCTGAGTTGTAAGATGAAATGCCGCATCCTCTTTGATGAGGTCAAGCAGATTATTGCTTTGCCCGTGCAATTTGACGCGTTCCGCGGCAGCCATGGAATGTGTACGGATATGTTCGTGCAGATCCTGCCTGTCTCCCCCGCGCTTTACGGCTTCCATCAGTATCGTTTCGGTAGCCATAAAAGGAAGCTCCTGGTTGATGTGATTTTTTATTACATTCTCATAAACCACAAGGCCGTCACTGATGTTGAGATAAAGATTGAGTATAGCATCGACTGCAAGGAAGCTTTGAGGAATCACGAGACGCTTGTTTGCCGAATCATCGAGTGTACGCTCAAACCACTGCGTTGAGGCCGTGACAGCGGCGTTTAACGGCATTGTGAGCACAAAACGGCAAAGGGCCCCCATGCGTTCACTGCGCATAGGGTTGCGCTTGTAAGCCATCGCTGAAGACCCTATCTGTTTTTTTTCGAAAGGTTCTTCCATCTCTTTGAGATTTTGCAGAAGTCTAAGGTCGTTGCTAAATTTATACGCGCTCTGCGCAATGAGAGACAGTGTGTTCAGCACGATTGAATCAAATTTTCGGGGATATGTTTGGCCAGTCACGGCGTACGATGAAGAAAAGCCCATTTTCTCACAGACGATTTTATCCAGCAATTTCACTTTGCCCGTATCGCCATTGAAAAGTGATAAAAAGCTGGCGCCCGTACCCGTTGTGCCTTTCACCCCGCGTAGCTTGAAATTGCTGATGATATCATTTATCTGCTGCAAATCCATGAGCAAATCCTGTATCCACAGTGTGGCGCGTTTGCCCACTGTGGTGAGCTGCGCAGGCTGAAAATGCGTAAAGCCAAGCGTCGGCATATCTTTGTATGTGAGCGCAAAACGCGACAGGTTCTCAATAACGCTTACAAGCTTGTCTTCGACGAGCTTTAGAGCACTGTGCATTACGATTAAATCGGTGTTGTCACCCACAAAGCAGCTTGTCGCACCGAGATGGATGATGGAACGTGCTTTGGGACACTGCTCGCCATAGGCGTGCACATGTGCCATTACATCGTGTCGCACAATTTTTTCCTGCGCCTCAGCCACATCATAGTTGATGTTGTTCATATGTTGTTTAAGCTCGGCAATCTGTTCGTCGGTGATATCAAGCCCCATGGTTTTCTCGCTCTCAGCAAGTGCCACCCAAAGTCTGCGCCATGTTTTGAATTTTAAGTCATCAGAGAAGGCTTCGGCCATTTCTTTTGAGGCATATCGTGTGATTAATGGATTTTCGTAAATATTTTTCATTTGCATTCACCTTGTTATTGTTTTAAAAATTTTAATATAAATCGGGCAAAATTGCCATAGCAAATTTTTGAGACGAGACTTTTTGGATATCCCCGGCGCAGCATTGCCTCGGGAATCATTTGAAAATCAGCGGTAGAATCAAGGCCTTTTGGCGTATATTGTATGCCGCAAAAATCCGAACCAAAGCCCACGGTATCTTCTCCCCCACAATCCAAAACAAATTCCATATGATCTATAACATCTTCAATATCGGCAAATCCCCCGCGTAAAAATTCCGTATAGAAGTTGATACCGATATATCCGCCACGCTTGATAATTGCTTTTATCTGTTCTTTTTTCAGGTTGCGCGCTGATGCATGCAAATCGTAAACGCATGAATGAGTTGCGCACGGCGAGAGATTATAGTGTTGCAGAGCTTCCCAAAAACCTTGTTCATTGATATGGGATAAATCGAGCGCGATATTGAGTCTGTTGAGCTCCTGAATGGCTTCTTCACCTTGCCGTTTGAGTCCGCCCTCAGCGAGACAACCGCTGGCGTATGTGTTTTCGCCGTTCCATGTGAGGCTGAATATCCGAACGCCTTTATCGTAAACCTGTGAAATATAATCATTTCGGCAATCGATGCTTTCACCGCTTTCAATCGCAAGAACAGCTTTAATTGTTTGGTTTGATTGAAGATTTGAGCCGTTTATGCAGTGAATGATATCTTTCGTGTTCTGTTTTACAAACGTGTGAAAGTACTCAATTTGCTTATCGCATAAAGTCAGTTTGTCTTTGGTTTCAGGAGGTACCCAAACCGCAAACGTCTGCAAAGCGATGCCTCCGCTTTTCATGCGTTTTATATCAGCGTGGTTAAAAAGCCTGCATGCACAGTCTTCTACGACATGATAAGCAAGGAAATCCGAATGGGCATCCGCAATCTTAAACATATCTAAGCCTCCAATCACTAGATAATATATATAAAAGCCCATAAAACTGAAAGAGGAACCGAGATTTTCGGCTCCTCTGTTTGTTTACTTTGCGTAATCGACTGATCTGGTTTCTCTGATCACGTTGACCTTGATTTGGCCCGGATAGTCCAGATCCTTTTCGATCTTTTTCACGATGTCCTTGGCCATTAAATGCATGCCAGCATCGTCCACATCCTCAGGCTTGACCAATATGCGGACTTCACGTCCCGCCTGTATGGCGTAGCACTTGTCGACGCCCGAGAACGAATTCGCGATTTCTTCCAAAGCTTCTAAGCGTTTTATGTAGTTTTCGAGAGTTTCACGTCTTGCACCGGGACGTGCCGCAGAAATAGCGTCAGCCGACTGAACGAGAACCGCTTCAACGGTCTGCGCTTCGACATCGCCATGATGCGCCTGTATACAGTGTATCACATCGTTAGCTTCCCGGTATTTTTTTGCCAGATCGGCACCGATCTGTATGTGAGGCCCTTCGACCTCATGGTCAACTGCTTTTCCGATGTCGTGCAGAAGTCCGCCGCGTTTGGCAAGCTTCACATTGGCGCCAAGCTCTGCCGCCATGACTGCTGACAGGTGTGCTACCTCTAACGAGTGTTTAAGCACATTCTGCCCGTAGCTTGTGCGGTATTTGAGCCTTCCAAGAAGCTTGATGATTTCGGGATGCAGATTGTGTATGCCGGTATCAAAAGCGGCCTGCTCTCCCGCGTCACGAATCTCCTTATCCACCTCTTTACGTGCTTTCTTGACCATTTCTTCAATGCGAGCCGGATGGATTCTGCCATCGATGATAAGCTTTTCAAGCGCGATCCGCGCAACTTCCCTTCTGATAGGGTCAAATCCGGACAATATGACGGCTTCCGGCGTATCATCGATAATTAAATCAATACCAGTAGCTGTTTCCAGCGCACGGATGTTACGTCCTTCACGGCCAATGATTCTGCCCTTCATTTCATCGTTGGGCAGCGATACAACCGAAACGGTATTTTCCGCCACATGGTCAGCCGCATATTTCTGAATGGCATTGGCTATGATATCACGGGATTTCTTGTCGGCCTCTTCTTTGGCCTTATACTCGATATCCCGAACATAAACCGCCATATCGCGTCTGGTTTCCTGCTCGACCTTTTCAAGCAGCAGCGATTTTGCTTCGTCGATCGTCATGCCGGATATTTTCTCCAACTGGGCGACCTGATCGGCAAACACTTGGTCGATGTCTTCCTTGCGTTTGCTGACTTCCTTCAGCTTTTTGTTAATCTGTTCGTCTTTTGATTCCACGCTCGCCATTTTCTTATCAAGCGTTTCTTCTCTTTGAGCTAACCTTCTCTCGATTCTTTGGATCTCGCTTCGTCTTTCTTTGGTTTCTCTATCGAATTCAGTTCTTAAGGTGTGGATCTCTTCTTTGGCTTCCAGTATCGTTTCCTTCTTGACGGCTTCGGCTTTTCTCTGAGCTTCAGTCACAAGCTTTTTAACGGATTCTTCTGCCCTGCCTACTTTTGCTTCAGCTACGTTTCTTCTGTAAATATAACCAGCAAACGCACCGATAACAACAGTTACAAGAGGCAGAATGACATGCCAAATATCCACTTTAGTATGTCGCACCTCCTCTATTAAGTTTTAAAGCAAATATACCCCCATATAGAGTTCCCTTTGTATATCTGCCAATTGATAATGCACCTCAATTATAATCTTACAATTTGTTCTATAAAATTATACTCGCAGTGCGCACGAGATTGCTAATAAGGAATTATCTATAAAAAGAAAATAATAGTAATATCTCATATTAGAACCATAACCAATTCTATTATCTGCATAGAATTTTGTCAAGTCAGGATATACCCATGCGGCCACTTTCTTCGCTATGCCGGCTCTTTCGAAAGGCCAAAACAGCAAGGGAAAAACAGACTGCTGCGATAATCGGGTAATAGAATTTGAATCCTGTTACAATGGGCCATAATATCACGATAACACCGCAGAAGACATAACGCTTTATCTTCTTTTTACTCAAAGTAGTCTGTCTTATTCTTTCTAGAGTTAATATAGAAGTATTCATCTCTCTTTGTGACCGCTGTTCAGCTTCTTCTTCATCCGGCAGCATATTATGCTTGGCGGCCAGTTTTAGGACATCTGCGCCGGATATCAATGTGATCTCTCTATCTATGCCATCGCATAGCTTTTGAGCGTTATCACTGAATTCACTTAGCGATAAAAATAGGAGTGCTTCGTTATTTGCGCGTAATACATCCAGAATATCAGACACATCTATCATTGAACGGGGATGGTTATGAAATGCGTATACCTTTGCTTCATTTTTGCGGGCAGTAAAACCTTTATCCCAAGGCTTAATATTTTCTAAGCCATCAAATAGTTTTTCCATATATTCAGAAAACTTGTCTTTTGTCATAAAAGTCAACGTTTCAAGCAGACATTTTTCTTTTATTCGCTTCAAGTCTTGCTTAATAAACCGTTCCGTTCTTATTTTGTTTATTTTAAGCACTGCAAGGCTAACAGCCATTGTAAGAAATATTGAAATTATAATGGAGACTGTAAATGACCTGCTATAGTAAAGCAGCACCCAAAACATCATAACCGTGATGAAAAGCCTGAATACAACAAAATCAATTGTGCGAGCCACAATAGAGCGACCGCCATGCATTTGTTTTTGATAATACCGCAGCATTTTTGCATCCATGTACAACTCCTCCTTCTTAAAAATTGTTGCCAAATGATATTTAATGTATACTTGCACAACTTGTTATAAATTTTTGACTAGTGTATAATACTAAAGGTGAAAGGTACCGGTATGCGCGATTTAACGGAGTTTTCTCATCTCCAAACAGAACATCTGGGAATAAAGCCAAACAGAATTGGTCTTCTGGGCGGCACATTTAATCCTATCCATAACGGCCATCTGAAAATGGCTTATATTGCGTTGTATGAGTTTGGACTTGGTGAAATCGTTTTTTTACCGCTTGGCACGCCTCCTCATAAGCGAGATGATTTTATCGCTAATGTTCACCACCGTCTTGAAATGATAAAAATCGCGATTTCTGACGAGAAAAGGTTTACCTTGAGTAAACTAGAGACACAAAGAAAAGGGTATACATATACCGTTGATACATTGGAACTGCTGGCTAGCAGCAAAAAGTCAACGGCATATTATTATATTATCGGCGCTGATACGATCTTTGAACTGGAAAATTGGAGGAATTACGAACGGGTTCTTTTACTAACGGATTTTATTTGTATTCTGCGTCCAGGTCAGGATATTGCCAAAGTACAACAGCATGCGGACAGACTCAATGAACGATTTGGACATAAAATTCATATCGCTAATGAATGGGGACCCAATATTTCATCTTCACAGATACGCAGTCAGGTGGCTGCCAATAAACTTGCGGACGGTCTTGTCCCACGAAAAGTAGCGCAATACATTGTACAACAAAGGGTATATAATCAAGAGGTTTAAATGCTGGACGATTCAATAATAATCAGCTATCTTAAAGAGAATATTGATGAAAAGCGGCTCGCCCATTCTCTGGGAACTGCGAAAGAAGCCGTGAAGCTTGCGAACAAATATAGAGCTGATGCAAAAAAAGCTCATATCGCCGGTCTGCTCCATGATGTAGCCAAGGGCAAAAGCCAATGCGGATTCAAGAAATATGCGGATCAATACGGTATTGACATCGACGATATCGAGGCTAAAAATACTGAATTGATTCATGGAAAGCTTGGAGCGGCCATGGTAAAAGAACAGCTTAATATTGACGATGAAGACATTCTTTGTGCGATTCGTTGGCATACAACAGGTCGCGCTGGTATGTCTTTGCTGGAAAAGATCATCTATATAGCTGATCTTATTGAACCCGGACGACATTTTGAGGGTATTGAGGGCATAAGAGTGGTCGCTTATCAGGATATTGACAAAGCAATGCTTTTGGCGCTTGAACAGGTCATGTGTTTTGTGCGGAGTAAGGGATTTGCTTTGCACCCAAATAGCCTTGAGGCTTATAATTATTTTAAAAAGGAGGAAGTAAATTAATTTGATGCATCAATTCAATGACGACGTTCTGGATATCTCCAGACAATTGTTTCTAAAGAAAGCGGAGGATGTGATGGCGCTTCACGTATCACATCTAACAATCGTGGCAGACTATTTTATACTTGCCAGCGGACGGTCGGATGTTCATGTCAGATCCCTCTGTGACGACGTTGAAAAATTAATGACGGAGAAAGGCAAGCAGCGGCTTCGAATAGAAGGTTATCGTGAAGGACGATGGATTGTTCTTGATTACGGCGACATATTGATCCACGTTTTTCATAAACATGAGCGTGAGTTTTACGGTCTTGAGCGTCTTTGGGTGGATGGAGACAATTGCCTGAAAATGACTGAGGATGATATCAAGCCGAAAGAATAAGCTAATTTATAATTTATATTCAGGGCGTAAAAAAGGCACATAGCTTCACATTCTATGTGTCTTTTATATCTTTATTATTGCGTCGTACTTGTAAAGCAAATTTTTAGAATACGCGCCTTGCACAGATAAAGTTTCGTGTCCAATAGGACGAGTTCATAATGTTCGAGCAAATACGCACCTGGTCGTCACTGGAACCTGCATCAATCATCTGGCCGCCGCCCATATAGATGCCTACATGGCCTTTAAAACAGATGATGTCTCCCTTAACCATATCAGACATACTTGTCACTTTTGGCAGACCGCAATTTGCCCATCCTTTGGACGTCATATAACCGATTCTGTAGCCCGCAGTATTGAGACAATAGTATACGAAACCGGAACAGTCAAACTCGTTTGGCCCCTTCCCCGCTCTGGTATATTCACAGCCAAGTTTGCTTTTGGCAATTTCAATCAGTTTATCAACAGACGCTTCATCGGGATTGCCAACCGCAATAACACTGCCGCCGCCGGAGCCGCCTGAACTTCCGGTACTGCCGCTGGTTGTTTTAGCTGGCCGCGCATCTTCTGAATAAAGGATCTCTTTCGTGTATTCCCCAACATTACCGTCAGCAGACAGACCGTTGCGTTGTTGAAAGCTCTTGACAGCCGCTTCCGTGTCTGTACCAAAATAGCCGGTATGTCCAGCCTTTAGATAATTGAGCTCCTGCAATCGTTCCTGCATAGCGACAACATCATTGCCCCTGTCGCCAAGTTTAACGGTATATGAAAGCGCTTCTTCAGAAAACAAAGCGGCAAGTGTATTTTCGCCAAGCAGCCCGTCCACTTGAAGATTATTTTTTCTCTGAAAGAGCTGAAGCGAAAATTTTGTCTCGTTGCCATATAAATCTGTCGGTTCGTCCGCGTCCATATAATTAAGATCCATCAGGCGTTCCTGCACTTCAATAATACGAGGGTCGTGCACGCCGGGGACCAGTTCAACCTCATCGGGCGCGGTTGTGGGTATGGGCGTCAACTCCGGGGCAACTGCCGCATATGATTCCCCCATGCTTTGATTATTAACTTGGGACAGGTCTGCTTGCCCGTTTGCCTGATTAACGGACGTCATCTCAATATCCTGTGTATCTGATGAAACGGGCACATCATTTTGCGATGACAGCGCATTGCCGTCAAACGTAATTCCTTTGTTTACAGAAGCCAAAGCTTCGTTATAAGACAAGGGCAGCACAAATGCAAATACGATTGCGGCAACGAGGATGCCGCAGCAGCTTGCGATGATAAGCTGCTTATTCTGCCACCATTTTTTGGGGCTCTTTCTATATTTGCTTTTCATGGACGAAAAAGTGGCAGAACTGTTTCGGGGCTTTCCAGCATTTTTAAATAACAAAGTGCGAGTTCTCCGGAAAATCTGGCCGAAAGTCATCTTTAGGTTGCCTATGAATTGGGCGCAATATTTTATTATATTTGCAAGACTATTCCTCATATAAACCTCATACGCATACATTATATGTAATGATAACGTAATATTCCTGTAACTTTTCAATAATATTATACGCAGATATAAAAAATATGCAACCTCTTTTGTATTGTTGGGGTTATATTTGGTCGCGATATTTTTCCATTAGCTGTTTAAATATCTCAGCCGATGTTGGAGGTGTGTAGGTAATGGCGTTTGCACCGGCTTCTATTGTCCGTTCAATTGAATCTTTTGTCGGACCTCCCGTAGCAATGATTGGAACCTCAGGATATTTATTTCGTATGCTTCTAACAATATGCGGCGATTGAGATGCTCCAGACACATTGATGATAGATGCGCCGGATTTGAGCCTTTCACCCACATCTTCGGCTTCGGACACCACCGTGACGACAATAGGAATATCAACATGCTCTTTTAGTCTGAAAAGAACCTCGTTGGAAGTTGGCGCATTAACCACCACACCAATCGCACCTTGAAACTCCGCGTCCATAGCAAGATTGACCACGCGCTTTCCTGTGGTCGTCCCTCCCCCGACGCCGCAGAAAACAGGAATATCTGACACAGCGATGATTGCATGCGTAATAAGAGGTTGGGGTGTAAACGGGTAGACAGCAATCACCGCGTTGGCGTTACAGTTCTTTATCAGCGCCACATCCGTTGTGAAAATAAGCGATTTTATGGTTTTGCCGAAAATGCGAATTCCGCTGACCTCGTTGATAATTTCGGGTACGCGAATCATATGCTTTCTTAAATTTCCTTGAATTTCAGGAACGAACTGGCTCATAACAATTCTCCTTATTAAGGGTATACGAAATCATTCATAATAGCATGCTACAAATTAGACTAAAGCAAGTTTTTTTATTCGATGACGCAAACAACACCAAGACAAGAAAATTCAACAAATCAATATCGTGATTATATCCATTACTTTGGCATAATATAATTCGATATTATGTCCTGTAAACCTTTTTTAAAGAATTAAATTGAAAAAAAATTTACAAATATTATAATGGATTGCAGGTCTTGCTTACAAAAGCCTTTATTTGTATTCGGTTGTTAGGTTGCGGCAGGCTGGTGGATTGCTTATAATATTGATACATAATTTTTTGGAGGTAAATAATGGCCTGTAACAACAATATTCAATGTACATGCACCTATACATCCTGCTCTCGCCATGGCAAATGCTGCGAATGCATCGCTTATCACCGGCGGCTCGGTGAAGCTCCCGGCTGCCTTTTTTCAAAAGAAGGCGAAAAGACATACGACCGAAGTATCGATATGCTCTGCAAAGACAGACAAAGAGAAAGGTAATATATCGAAAATAATATTTAAGTCAGCTTTTGTTGCTAAATGATAAACCGGATCGGTGTGTGTCCGGTCTGGTTTATTAAATCAATAGTATGATAGCAGTATTAGTAAAGCTGATCAAGAGTATATCTTTCGCGTGTGATTTCCAACAAAGCTTCCACATCCTGCTTAAACTCACTGTCTGATTGTATTTCCTTTTTCTCCAGTTCTTCAACCAATTCAAAAACAAAGCATGAGCCGTTTTTACCCCACTCGCTGCGAAGCTTAGGATGAAGACAGCCGCCAATCTGTTGTGCAAAATTGAAGCGGTTAATGCTGCCTGGCATATCTGTTGTGCAAAAAAGCATTAACTTACCGTTTTTGACATGCCGTATGGCATAAACGCCGCCCATCACGCGACGCGAGGCATACTGCTCTTTAAGCTTCTTTCTTTTTTCGTTATTCTTCAATAGCCCAGCCCCTTTAGCAACCCAGACAGTGTGGCAAGACGTTCGCCAATCAGTTCATCGTCAGAGCTTAATACGTCGGCAAACAGTTTGATATCCTCATTTATGAGCGGGTTGTCGGCGCAGACCGAAACGGTCATCGCATCTCCCTGCAAACCGATACGGTCGAGCTGAATATTTTCCGGGTCATAAAGCTTTTCAAAGCGATAGGACTCTTTAAAGTGCTGTTTAGCGCGGCAAACGAGAATCGCCAAGTCTATGACGCGGTGCAATGGCAATTCTTCGGATTGGCGCGACCACTTTTCTCCTGTATAACGCCAAACTTTTGCGGAGATCTCAACTTTGCCGCGGTCATTCCATTGTGCAAGGCCAAGCGACAGACCTTTTGTATCGGAATTGTATGCCCTGCGTCCGTCTATATTTTCGTAGTTTTCAGACACGATCACCGGTTTGTGCTTTAGCGTTGTGGGAATTTTCATTCATCAAACCTCCATTACTAATTTACTAAATAACTAACGTTAATATAATACGTTGTATTTCTAAAAATGTCAATAAAGACTGTTGATATAATCATACATACTTTGCTATGATAAAAGCAGTTCCAACCACGTATAAATTAACAATAAATCAGACAGGTAATAGGAGAACTGACCTTTGAACGGACTGTATCAAAAAATGAAAGAAGTGACATTTGCCGTTTTGCCGATTATGGGTATCGTGGTACTTCTTCATTTATCCGTTTATCAACTTGAGACAGATTACATATTTAGGTTTTTTATTGGTGCAGCGTTTATCATACTTGGTTTATCTGTCTTCCTTTATGGTGTGGACATCGGCGTCAGTCCAATAGGCAGTCTTGTGGGTAAAGCTTTAGCGAAATCGAACAAGCTTATGGTGGTGACTGCTGGCGCATTGTTGCTTGGATTTATCATATCATTCGCAGAGCCCGATTTGCATATACTTGCGGGCCAAATCGATACGGTGACGTCCGGGATGATTTCGAGTCTTGAAATTTTACTGATCGTATCAGCCGGTATAGCCGTTATGCTCGCTTTTGGACTCATTCGAATCGTTTACAGCATACCGCTATATCTGCTGCTTTTTTTACTGTATTTGATTGTGTTTGTGTTGTCTTTATTTACGCCTCCGGAGCTATTGGCCATTTCGTTTGATGCGTCTGGGGCCACAACAGGTGCGCTGACAGTACCTTTCATACTTGCTTTGGCATTAGGCGTATCAACGCTAAAAAAGGACAGCAAAGGCGCTGAGAAAGACAGCTTCGGTTTGGTTGCCATTGCGTCGACAGGGGCGATTATTGCCGTCTTAATAATGAGCGTTTCAACGGGAACCGAAAAATTATCCGGAACGATGCAATTAGATACAGCTGCTTATCAAACGCTGATGGGCCCTTTCTTCAAGAAAATACCTCAAGTGTCTTTAGAAACAGCTGCGGCGCTTGCTCCGCTTGCCATAATATTCTTTGCCAGTCGTCAATGGCTGGTTAAACAAAAAGACCGGATTATGCGTCGAATCGTTTTTGGCTTATTTTATGCGTTTCTTGGCCTTGTATTATTCATCGTTGGTGTCAATGCCGGATTTATGGATGTCGGCTTAATCATGGGATATCAAATGGCCTCAATGGATATGAGTCTGCTCGCCGTTATCATGGGTTTTGTGCTCGGGGCGGCGACTATACTTGCAGAGCCCGCTGTGCATGTGCTCACCCGGCAAATAGAAGAAGTGACAAGCGGGTCGGTGAAGCGGCGGCTGGTGTTGATTGCGCTTTCTGTCGGAGTGGGTGCTGCCGTTGCGCTGTCCATGCTGCGAATCTTCATACCGGCAATACAGCTCTGGCATTATCTATTGCCCGGGTATATTATAGCTTTGGTGCTTGCTTTGCTTGGCCCAAAGCTGTTTGTGGGTATCGCTTTTGATTCGGGTGGTGTGGCTTCCGGGCCGATGACAGCCACATTTATACTCGCTTTCGCGCAGGGCGCTGCCAGTGTAGGCGGCGCTGATATGCTTGCGGACGGGTTTGGCATCATCGCTATGGTTGCGCTTACGCCTTTAATCACCATACAGATTTTGGGCTTGATATACAACAGGAAACTAAAGAAAGGTAAGAAACGTAATGCAAGCTGATTCATGCCGGTTTGCTTTGCTGGCCGTCATTGTTAACTGCGGGCAAGGCAGCAAGGTCTTAACCATTTCGAGACGTTATGGCATGCCTGGCGGCACAATGATGTTGGGCACAGGAACGATTAAAAATAGAATCTTGGAATTCTTTGAGCTTGCGGATATGCGGAAAGAAATCGTGCTGATGGTTTCGGATCTGAGCCAGGTTCTACAAGCAGCAAAACAATTAAACGAAAAGTTTCGTTTTAAGAAAAAGCGGCACGGAATCGCATTTGTGATGCCGGTGGGCGCAGTTTATGGCGCAAGTCAATGTTTGAAAAATGAAAATGAAATACAAGCGGGTGAGAAAATGTACCAATCAATTATCGCAATTGTGGAAAGAGGTTGTGCGGAATCTGTGATAGACGCGGCAACGCAGGCAGGTTCACGAGGAGGCACGGTTATTAACGCTCGAGGTTCGGGTATTCACGAGACGAGCACTTTATTTGCTATGGAGATTGAGCCCGAAAAAGAAGTGGTACTCATCATAGTACAGAAAAAAGATACTGACAATATTGTAAAAGCCATAAGAGAACAGGCTCACATCGACGAACCGGGCAGAGGTATCATATTTGTGCAGGATGTTTTGCAGGCTTACGGTCTTAACTGATTTTAAGTCCGGCTTTAACGAGCGATTTGCTGCCAAGAAGCAGTGCACTTGACACCAGCATCAATAAACCTGTTCCCACTAGCAGCCACTCGATTGTCAATGTATCGGAAAGCGGGCCGAAAACGAGCATGCCCAGCGGCATCACGGCGCTTGCGATCATCCCGAAAAAACCGAACACTCTGCCCAGATATGATTCCTCTACCTTTTCCTGAAGTAATACAGTTGCAGGCGTGTGATACAAAGGAATGACCACGCCAGTAATGCCCATCACGATCAGATAGAGCCAGAAAATCTGAATCACACCCATCGCAAATGTGCAAAGACCAAGAGCGAAACCTGAAAAAGCCATAGTGAAAATCCTGTTCTTAAAACCGCCCCAAGCGGCCATGACCAAACCACCCAAAACCATGCCTAATGAAAATGCGATCTCGATGGCACTCAGATGCCAAACTCCCCCGTCGAAGCTTCGTGCGACCTGCAAAGGCGTTAAAAAAGCGGCAGGAGCGGCAAGGAAAAAGAAAACTGCGCTGAAAGTTAAAAACTTAATGATAAAGCCATGTGTTCTAATGTATGACAGCCCACTGCGAAAATCGGATAAATACCCTGCCTGATGTTTTTGCATGGCCTTTTCGTGCGGCGGAACATGAAGGAAAAACATCAGTATGGCGATGGCAATCGCAGCAGTTACCACGTCAATAAAGAATATCACATCAATGGTCGAAAGAGCCATCAGCGCTCCGCTTGCCATTGGAGATACCAACGTTACCATGCTTTGAATGGTGCTGTTAATGCCGTTAACGCGTGTCAGCTTCTCTTCCGGAACGATTTGCGGAATAAACGCACCCACAGCCGGCTGTTGTATGCCCGTGCCGAGCGCGCGAACAGCCGATACAAGAAACAGCAGCCAAATTGATTCATAACCGAGCATATAAACGACAGCCATCACTAGCGTGACTGCTGCAATCCCTGCGTCTGAGAAAACAATGAGCATTTTTCTGTTGTAGCGGTCTGCCCAGACGCCCGCGAACGGAGACAGGAAGAAGCTAGGCACAAATCCGCAGATAATTGACAGCGTCATCATCAGTCCAGACTGAGTGGAGAGTGTGATATGCCAAAGAATCGCATATTGCACAAGTGACGAACCAAGCAGAGACACCGTTTGGCTCGATATAAAAACAGCGGCTTTCTTCTTCCAATCCGTATTCATATATTTCCTATCATCGCTAAATTCTACTGACTGTTGTAAGACTGTAGCATATGGGAATAATGTACGTCAATAAAAAATGACAGGGTGCTGTCAAATAAAATAAAAGGTTTTCCTCTGTTCAATCTGAAAGAATCTCATTTTGCACTTTCTTCGTCAAAGAATGCAAAACAAGCTCGTAAGACTGATCCAGCATGGTTTTTAATATGTTATCAGGAACAGTGCCGTTTAAATCCAAAGAGTTCCAATGGAGTTTATTCATATGATAACCGGGTCGAATATCCTTGTATTCGCTGCGCAAAAATTCACCGAAAGGAGGTTCAAGCTTAACGGAAATGATCGACCGTCCTTTGTTATCTTGCCCCTGCAACACAAACATCTTTCCACCAATCTTAAAAAGAAGCGCTTCCCATTCCAACTTGTATTCTTTTTCTACGCCTTTTTTCGACATGCAGTATTGTTCAATCCAAGTATATTGCATAGAACGTCCTTCCTAATCCAATATTTCCGGGCCACTTTAAAAATGGCTGTAAAAAATCATTACGGCTTATGAGGCTGCGAATTTGGCAGCAATTACAACATTTTAAGCGAGAATGTATTCTTATATAAGAGCTGCTTTTTGCTCTCCCAGATGTGTTTTTATGTTTTCATCAATATTGCTTTTAGCAAACAAGGAAAAAAGGCTCCTGCCCTTAAGACGAGGAGCCTTAATTGGTTTTTTAATCTAATATCACCATTTTTGCTTTGACACTTTTAAGTTCATTCAGCGCTTTTTCCAGCCCCAGCAATTCATCCTTATCTCCCGTTAGCTGTAGAATGAGTATTCCTTCTTCAGAACAAACGTTATCTGTTTCATGAAGCCCAAGCCGAACCTTGATGGAACAGCCGAATTGAGACAATACCTCCTGAACCTTCGGGGAGTGTTCTCTGCGATCACCAATTTTAACGACCATAATATGACATGTCATAGGTTTATCTCCTTCACTTTTGTATTTAAAACTGTTTATATCATTATATCCAAAGTCTAAACAGCTTATGGCTGTTTGTCTATAGATTTCTTTAAATGTTTAGAAAGAAAAGCCAAAGATACAGCCATGTTTTCATTTTGGACGAGTATATGCTCGGGCACCTTAAGATGAACAGGCGCAAAGTTCCAGACCGCTAATATACCGCTTTGAACAAGCCTGTCGCATACCTCTTGAGCCGCAGGCCCAGGTACTGTGATAATGCCGATATGTATATGCATGCGGTGGCAGAGATCTTCGAGCTTATCCATGGTTAAAACCGGTTTGTTGTTGATCGTTGAAGAAACAGGAAGTTTGTCAAACGCAGCCACAATTTTCATGCCGTAATCTTCGAAACCATTGTATGACAACAGCGCTCTGCCAAGCTGTCCGGTTCCCACCAGTACGGCTTCATTGGCATTGCCGTAGCCCAGAAATGACGATATACTCTTTATGAGCTCTGAAATGAGAAAACCTTTCTTGGGCTTTCCGGCGCTTGTGCAGACAGACGCAAGATCTTTTCGCACCTGCACATCATTTAGCCGCATGGCTTTTGCGATAGTAGGTGCTGAGATATAGTCAGAATCGTCTTTGTTGATAGAATTCAAATAGTTGAGATAATCGGGAAGCCGCTTAAGCGTTTGTTTCGAAATGACGGAGAGTTGACTGGCTGAGTCGGCCATCATGGAACCTCCAATTCGGTATATTTATACCGATAATTGTATATTGATATCAAAAATGTGTCAAGATGCGTAAAACCGGAAGCATAGACAAACCATATGCTGTCAGGCTTCAAAATAATCCTTAAAAAGAAGCCTCTAAATTCATATTCAAATTGTACCTGTTAAATAATACCGCTTAGTTTTGATAATACATATTGACCGCTTTGAGAAAGGTTCGTTTCAGTCCAGCTGTCTGGCGGCGCACTAGGCAACAGCGCGGCGCTCGTTTCGTCTCTGTCGGCAAGGCTCCAGTTACACCAACTGATGTGATGCTTATCAAGGAAATTAAGCCAAACATCGCTCTCGTTTAAGAATACACCGCCGTTGCCGTCGGCAGCGCTTGTGCCCCACTCACTGGCAAATATGGGCGCTCCCATTTCAATTGCTTTTTTGCATTTGCTGCGAAGTTCATCCCCATGTGTTCCTGCGTAAAAGTGAAGTGTGTACATGATGTTATCAAATTCAAGAGGATCGGCAGCGCAAATATCAACGTCTTGGCTCCAATTTGGGCATCCCACCAAAACAATTGAATCGGGCGAATTATTACGGATATATGGAATGATTTTCTGTGCATACGGCTTAACATTTTTGGACCATGTGACTTCCGTCCCGTTTGGCTCATTGCATATTTCGTATATGACACCGGGAGAATCCTTATAATGCTTGCTGATATTATCAAAGAAGATTCTTGCTTCTTTCATGTGAGAAAGCGGATCGTTATCGTAAAGAATATGCCAATCTACGATGGCATACATATCGTGCATCAACGTGTCGTCAACAGCGCGAATCACATCTTTTATGACTGCGCGGTTTGTCAGATAACCTCCTTCCTCGGTATACATCGCAATCCGAAACACATTGGCACCTGCCTGCTTTGTGGTGAGAATGGATTCGCACCGCGCAAACTGAGGATACCACTGCATTCCGTGGCTGCTCATGCCGCGAAGAACAACGCTGCGTCCAACCTGATCAATTAGATTTACGTCTGAAACCTCAAGATTTCCATGATAAGACACTCCATGCCATTCATCAATCATGCTTACACCGCCGTTTACTCGATTTTATTTATATAGATTATATTACTCTGTACGGCTGTCAAATGCAATAAAATGCGCCAAATGCATAATGCTTATCATGCGTATATTTTTTATCATAATGGCAAAAGAATAGAGAGTATGATGGGAGAACAAAGATGACTGTTGGAATACCTAAAGGTCTGCTATATTCCAAATATCATGTTTTTGCAGAATCTTTTTTTCGTGCGCTGGGGACAAATGTTGTGACATCTCCGGACACAAATAAAGTCATACTCAATGAAGGAGTTCAACACTGTGTTGACGATGCGTGTCTGCCGATAAAAATACACCACGGACATGTGCAATGGTTAAAGGATAAGTGTGATTATTTGCTGATGCCGCGCTTTATGAGTCTTGAGAAAAGGAAGTCCCTCTGCCCTATGTTCTGCGGCCTCGTGGAAATGGTAAAAAGCAGCGTGGACGGACTTCCACCTCTTATCGATTCACCGATATATTCACTTGATAAAAAACGTTTGCTGGAATGGGCTTTGCTATCCGGCAGCATTTTTTCAAGAGATAAGAAAGCCATTGCGCATGCCTTTGAATATGCACTAGATATGCAAAGAAGGCATCCAACAGTGCTTAACGATGAAGGCTATACACAACGTATTGGTTTGATTGGACATGCTTATAATATTCACGATGCTTTTGTCAACATGAATCTGGTTAAAAAATTGCATGCGATGGGTATCGGTGTGGTGACTACTGAAAGCGTAAGCCGTATTGATATTGATATACAAACACGCAGGCTCTATAAGCCACCCTTCTGGTATTTTGCGCGAGAATATTTCGGAGCCGCCGTCAGTCTCTGTAAGAATCGGCTTGTCGATGGTTTCATCTTCGTTTCCGCTTTCTCGTGTGGTGTTGATTCAGTCGTTATCGAGCTGATTATGCAGGAGACGGATTCATTTCCTTTCATGGTATTAAAAGTTGATGAACATACTGGTGAAGCCGCTATTGATACGCGCATTGAGGCCTTTGGCGATATGTTAAAGAGGAGGGTTCAAAATGATAATCACTGTTCCGCGGATGGGAAACATATGCCTTGCCGCCAAGGCGTTTTTTGAAGCTTTACACATTCACTATGTGATGCCTGAGAAGATAAACAAACAAACGTTGCTAAGCGGAATTGCGCTGTCACCGGATGAAATCTGTCTGCCTTTTAAAATTTTAATGGGTAGCTATATGGACTGCATAAAAAAAGGCGCGGATACCATTCTGATTACAGGAAGCTGCGGCCCTTGCCGTTTTGGTGAATATTGCGAGTTGCAGATGAAAATGCTAAGAAAGATAGGGGCAAACGTAAAAACGATTGTGCTTGACGCTCCAAGAGAAATCGGGAAACAGGAGCTTTTAAGACGAATCGGTTTAATATCAAAAGCCAGCCCATTAAGTTCAAAGCAGAAACTTCTTGCTTTACGTCAAGCATTTCGCATATTGTCGCTTGCCGACAGTCTCGATGAAAAAGCCCATATGCTGGCTGGTTACGAAGTCAACAAAGGCGATTGTAAAAAAATGATAACGGATTGCTATGAGGAGACGGAGAAATCCCAAAAACCGGATGAAATCCAAACGATTTTGACGAATTGCCATCAGAAAATGAACAACATCAAGACGGATACGAGTAAAAAACCGCTGCGCATTGCTTTAATCGGAGAAATATATTCGATGGTAGAGCCTTTTGCGAATTTGTTTATTGAAGAAAAGCTAATGAATTACGGCGTGAGCTCGAGCCGACTAATCACACCTAGCTGGTGGGTGAAGGACCTGATATTCAAACCGTTCAAACTTAATTCCATGGCAATAAAACGCGCCGCTCATAGCTACCTGCCTTATAACGCAGGAGGACACGCAAAGGAGTCAATTGGACATGCCGTGTTATGCCAAAGAAAGAATTTTGACGGTGCAATACAGATTTTTCCTTTGGGTTGTATGCCTGAAATCGTCGTCAAGGCAATTTTGCCTGTCATTCAGCAAGATAAGGATTTTCCGATTTTAACAATGGTTGTGGACGAGATGGCAGGCGAAGCTGGATATATAACGAGAATTGAAGCTTTTCTCGATATGCTTGAAGCAAGAAGAAGAAGAAGAGGAGTGATATCTGCGTGAAAAAAGAGTTATTCCTTGGGATCGATGTCGGTTCAGTTAGCACAAACATTGTGTTAATCGATATGGACGGCAAGGCAGTTGAAAAGCTGTATCTAAGAACAAATGGACGCCCTATCGAGGCGATATGCAAAGGATTGTCAATCATTAAAGACAAGCTGGATAAAGATGCTGTCATCGCTGGTGCCGGTACAACAGGCAGCGGCAGGCAGTTGGCTGGTGCATTGATCGGCGCTGATGCCATGAAAAATGAAATTACCGCGCATGCTGTCGCCGCTTGTTATGTTGTTCCGGATGTGCGCACGATTCTTGAGATCGGCGGTC
Organism: Clostridia bacterium; assembly: GCA_003249555.1. GTDB lineage: Bacteria > Bacillota > Clostridia > Christensenellales > SZUA-584 > SZUA-584. The sequence continues at coordinate 78,546 of QKIQ01000095.1, forward strand.
AGGACTCAAAAATCATCTTTATCAAAGACGGAATGGTATGCGATTTTGCTATGAATTCAGTCTGTGCGGCCGGGACAGGCTCTTTTTTGGACAGGCAGGCCTCGCGTCTGGAAATACCCATCGAAGACTTCGGGGGTTACGCACTGCGCGCCAAATCTCCAGTGCGTATTGCGGGACGATGCGCTGTATTTGCCGAGTCAGATATGATCAGCAAGCAGCAGGCTGGACATAGCGCTGAGGATATCATTGCAGGATTGTGTGATGCGCTCGTTCGCAATTACTTAAATAATTTGGCAAAAGGCAAGCAGTTAAGCGGCCCTGTGTTGTTTCAGGGAGGTGTGGCTGCCAATGTCGGCATTCTTTCAGCGTTTGAAAAAGCATTGAAAAAGAAGGTCATTATTCCGCAGCATTATGATGTGATGGGTGCGTACGGTGCTGCGTTAATTGCCAAAGAAAAAATGGATTCATGTTGCAAAAAAACCTGTTTTAAAGGATGCGATAATTTGAACCGCAAATTTGTCACGGAGAGCCTCGCCTGCACAGACTGTGCCAATATGTGTGAGGTGGTCAGAATTAAGGCTGATGGCACTTGCATCGCTCACTGGGGAGACAGATGTGGAAAATGGGGCCAAAGAATGGACACGTCTCATCAAACCGATGATGAAAAGAGTGAAGAATCTGAAGTATCGTAGACTTTGTTAAAGAACAAATAATCAAAGAAACTCATAGTATACATCATCAAACAAATCATGTTTGTTTTTCGATGAAAGGAGTTTTTTTGATGCCAGATGGAATAAATACATCAACAGGTCCGGAACAACAGATGGTGCAGCGCGGTTTTCCCCGAAGACGGTTTCCCCAAGGCAGCTATCCCCGAAGACGGTTTCCAATGCGAGTACCGGTTAGACAGCGTATTCCTAGATTCTTCTATTTCCCGATTGGTTTTCCAACCGGACGGTGCTACTATATAGATAGGTATGGCCGTTGCTGCGATAGGTACGGCCGCTGCTGCGACCGGTATGGCAGATGTTACTATGATGATCGATTTGAGGACCGCATGGCTTATGGTCCCAGCCCCACAGGTGGCTGGTACGGCGTTCCGGGTGGTTGGGATATGATGCCGGATTATGACGATATGGGAGAAATGGACGGCGAATATTAAAAATACCAGACGCTGCTAAATATTTATCCGTTTAGAATCTTCCTGGCAATGAGTAAAAATGGTCGCTGGCTTCTTCTTATACAGTGACCATTTTTCGAGTAAAATTAAAGTCCTTGAACAATGCAGACTTTGGGTGTGATTCAATAATGCTTTATCGTCTGGTTTAAATCCAGCAATTCATTTAAATAGTCGACGCAACGCGTTACCATTTGGTGATATTCCTGCATGGCTTTCATATACGTCTTCACTTCAATAGTTTCAAGAAAAGCTTTATTTTCACTTATTAAGTTTTTCAAATGCAAGGCGACTTGATCCTCAGGAAAATCATGGCGCATCATTCTCGCATTTTCTCTTTCAAAATTCATCATAGCTCTGCTTAGCTTTGGGCTTCGCATAATGAGACTTCGCTGCGTCATCATATCATTGAATTCCTTTGTGGCTTTCAGAGCGTTTGCAAGATCCTGAAGTTCTTTTCTGGGTAACATCTTATCCCCCTATTAAAAGATAATTATATGACTTATTCTATTGAAATGATAATCAAACTGTGTCAAGGCAATCATTGGTATTGATTGACTTTAGAAAGAGAAAAGAATACGTCTACAAGGAGCCATTTGTTCATACTTATGATTAGAACAAAAAGGAGCTCCTTTATGTACTTAATGAAAACCTCACAGAAGCATAAGATCGTGCTTTATGTATCGCTGGTCTTTTTTATAATTACCGGCTTGATGCTTTTGATTCTTTGCGAAAATGATTCGAGTCCGACCATGAATACGGAAAGTGAGGACTGGCAAGGAATTATAAATGAGTTATTTGTCCTGCGCAATGAATGTGTCTTAAATCAGGATATGGAGACGCTTAAAACTATTTTTTTGACGGATGAGAAAAATGGGCGATGGGCATATGAATTTGAGGCGCAAAGAAGCAACTACTTAGCCGATTGGTCAGTGAAGCAAGGCATCGAAATAACGGAAATTGCAAGCCGGATAAAAATAAAAAGTGTTAAGCAGGTTGGCCGAGGCTACTCTTTTTATCTCATCTCATCAAATGAATATAAATATGTTTATAAGGATGATACTATGACTCAAAATCTATTTCGTTTGGGCGCGTATCATTCGATTGACTTGATACCGAATGAGGAAGATGGCCGATGGATTATCAGCCGAGAGTGGTATGATGACCCGTTACTGGATTCGATCAATTTGGATAATGCGACCGACGAGATGACTGCGTATATCACAACTCATCCCGCAATTGATATTTCGGGTATCAGTGAGCAGCGCGTTAAGGCGGTTGAATATGCGGAAATGTACTGCGGCGCTGCTTCGGATGAACAATACGGCTATGAGTATAACAGCGAATATACGAATTACAATCCATTGGGCGGAGATTGTGCAAATTTCGCATCTCAGGTTTTGCTCACGGGTGGTTTCAAAAAGAACGGCACATGGAATTATACAGGTGGAAAAGGAAGCCGCGCCTGGGTCAACGCGCAAGCTCTCAAGAACTATCTTTTATACAGCGGACGGGCTTCATTGCTTGCGTCAGGCAGCTATAAGGACATCTACCAGTATGCATACAGCCTTCGTCCTGGCGATATCGTGGCGTACGTCAAAAAAGGAAAGGTCACACATGTGTCTGTGGTTACGGGCGCTGACTCCAAGGGATATCCGCTCGTGAGCTGCCATAACCTCGACCGTTACCGCGTACCTTGGGATATCGGCTGGAGTGGTGACAATGTTCGGTTCTTTTTGCTAAATGTGAGCTATTGAGTTACTATAGGTAATAATTCAATTTGTCTGTGGACAAAGAAATCATTTTCTTATTCCTAGTGCTTGATTGATGAGCTCAGCTACCAAATACCTGGTTTTATCCCATATCAGAGATTCAAACTCCGCATCATCGTGCGGCACAGCGCCGTTGCCTGTCGGCGTAAGTTCTACACAAAATCCCGGGCGCGAAAATTCCTGCCGGAACCAGTTCTCGAATCCGGCGCCATATACTGCAGCATCTTCTGATACGGGCATCAGATCGTAACCTGTCACATCAGACATCGTCTGCGCGATAGACGAGCTGGCCTCAATACTGTTTTGGGTTCCACTGTCCGCCCAGTAAATCACCTCGCCCTTGGTGTGGAAAGATGCGGCAAGCAAAAAGTCGTTTTCTTGGCATAGCGCCATCATTGCTTGCACCTCGGGTTCTGTGGCGGGCGCTGTCCCTTTATACATTTCTGAGCTCGGCACGTCTGTATTGCTTCTCTTTTCATCCCAATGACATGGATATTGGCGGTTTAGATCAACTCCATTAATATTTGCTTTCCATTCAGAAAAGCTATCTTTAAGCATGTTCATAGACATTATTTTCTCTGGATCTTTCACAGCTTCTAATCCATTTTGCACGAGATTCACGCCGTCTGGATTAACCATTGGTACGATATAAACAGTGACATCATCTAATAAAGATTTGATATCATAATCACCGAAATCATTATCTGTCTCATAGCAACGCGCATATTCATCAATTACCTCCATTAGAAAAGTTGAGGATATATATTCGCGTGCGTGATGTGCGCCTGCGAGCAGCACATTTTTTTCGCCCTTCCCGAGTTTTATTAACAAAAGCTCCCTCCCTTCAACAGACTCCCCTATGTTCTCTGCTGCGATCAAATCGGGATATGTTTCTGTCAGTCTTTTGGAGTCAATAAGCATTTGTTCGTAGCTATAGGTTTGACAAGGATTTACAATGTCTGCATGCATGCTCTTTTCTGTTGCTTTTTGAGGGATATCTTCCGAATCAAAAATAACCATATCTGGCTTTGGTGCAGCGCACGCAGACAAAACAATAATACAAAATAATGTTAATGCGAAGAATGTCTTTTTCATAGCTTCCCTTTTTACCGTATTTTCAATGAATTATAACATTATTTACTACACGAAAAAAGAAAAATCAAAATAACGAATAAGGACATTTATTGCGAATAATATATCATGTCTTAAATATGTAACCGTATCCCCATACAGTCTCGATGTACTTATGATATGGTTTTATATTTTCACGAAGCGTTTTGATATGGGTGTCGACAGTACGGTCTGTACCAAAGAAATCTTCTCCCCATACATCTCTTAATATCATATCCCGCGAAAAAGCGCGGTTGTGGTTTTTGGCAAGAAAAACAAGCAGATTATATTCTTTGGGCGTAAGCAGTATGCCTTCCCCATCAATATAGACCATACGTGAGATGACATCGATACATAAGCCATCAAAAACAAGGCGGCGGGGTGTATAATTTTGATGGTGCGCGCTGTGACGCAGCAGCACATGTATTCGTGCCATAAGCACCTTGCACGAATAAGGGATGCTTAAAAAATCGTCTATACCGAGATCGAAGAAAAAAAGTTTCAGTTCTTCGCTTGCATCTCTAGACAAAATGATGATTGGCGTCTGCGAGCTTTTTCGGATCTGCCGACAGACGTGCCATGCGTTCAGCTCCTCAAGATCCGCATTCATCACAACAGTATTATAGTCATGACGTCTGAACAGTTTTAATGCGGCGATACCGTCGGCGGCTTCGTCAACGATAAAGTTTTCTATTGCTGCGTGCGTTTTTATCGTTGATCTCAAATCTGTTGCCGGATCGACGATTAATAAGCGGATTTCACTCATTTTTCGGATCCTTTTCTTTCAGTTTGAATCACTCACGTAGCGTATGAAAATTTCTCTGGATGTATAAATATGATAATAATTATTGTATACCAATCGTAAAATAGAAGCAAGTGGTGAAAAGATTATTGTGAAAAATGTGATGATTTTGTGAGCAAAAGGATGACATTGTGTTAAATATTATGCCTAAAACCAGATTCGAAGCAGTCAAAATATGAAATCTCATCATTTTTTTATAACAATGCTTTGATAAAATATCAGCATACCATGAATACACTTTCATCATACTGTCAAAAAAACGCGCTTGGAGGTAATAAAATGAGTACAAAACCTGTCAAAGCCAAGGATGGCTGCTGCAAGGAATGCAACGACGACAAATTTGCTGCCATTGCCAATGTGATCGATTTGTACAAGGATAAGGAAGGGAGTCTGATACAGATTCTCCATCTTGCCCAGCAGATTTACGGCTATCTTCCATTGGACGTTCAGGTCTTCATTGCCGATTCTCTAAAAATACCTCTTTCAGAGGTTTCCGGTGTGGTGACATTTTATTCGTTTTTCTCTACTGAGCCAAGAGGCCGGCATACCATCCGTGTGTGCTTAGGAACGGCCTGTTACGTGAGGGGCGGTAAAAAAATCGTGGAAAGCCTAAAGGAAAAGCTGGATGTGGATATAGGCGGCACTACCAAGGACGGGAAATTCACTTTTGAGGTTGCAAGATGTATTGGCGCTTGCGGGCTTGCTCCGGCCATGATGATAGACGATGTTGTCTATAAACAGGTCAATGTCAACAAGCTGAATGCGATTCTCGCCCAATATGATAACGAATAAGGAGGTGAACCGGATGAAAACAGGCAAGATTAAAACAATAGACCAGTTGAAAGAGATAAAAGAAAGATATCATTCTGAATTGGAAAAGTTCAAATACCGGATATTTGTCTGCAGCGGCGCAGGCTGTGTATCGTCTAACTGCGGGCTTGTGCGGGACGCCGTCTTAAGTGAACTGATGAATTTTGGAATGCAGAATCAAGTCAAGGTGTTTGAAACCGGCTGTATGGGAACATGTGCGGTGGGTCCCGTTATGCTTGTGATGCCGGATAAGGTTTTTTATACCGAACTCGACGAAGAAAAAGCCAGAAGAATTGTTAGGACACATATCAAAAAAGGCCAAACGGTTGTTTTGACCATTCACTTGGAGAACATGTTCCGAATATCGAGGACATCAATTTCTTTAAAAAGCAAGTGAAAATTGCGCTGCGAAACTGCGGTTCCATGGAATACGCGGACATTGAGGCATATATATCGCGCGATGGCTATTTTGCCGCGTATAAAGCGTTTAAGGATATGACACCGGAAACAGTGGTGCAGGAGGTTAAAACGTCTGGCATCAAGGGGCGCGGCGGCGCAGGCTTTCCCACCGGTATCAAATGGGACGCGGCGCAGAAGCAGCAAAGCGAGAGTAAATATATTGTCTGCAACGCGGATGAAGGTGATCCGGGCGCTTTCATGGATAGGAGCATTATCGAAGGCGATCCGCACACGGTTATTGAAGGTGTGATGATCGGCGGATATGCCATTGGCGCCTCAATGGGATATATCTACGTACGTGCTGAATATCCCATCGCGGTGGAAAGAATGACGGCTGCGATTGAGGATGCCAGAAACAGAGGATTGCTCGGGGAAAATATTTTCGGCAGCGGTTTTTCTTTTGATATCGAGCTGAGAATCGGCGCTGGCGCATTTGTTTGCGGCGAGGAGACATCGCTTATGGCGTCTATCGAGGGGCATCGCGGCGAACCCAAGCAAAAACCGCCCTTCCCGTTTCAGAGAGGGCTGTTCGGCAAGCCCACAATAATTAACAATGTGGAGACACTGGCAAGCATTCCGATGATCATATTGAGCGGCGGCAAGTGGTACACGCAGTTCGGCACAGAAAAGAGCAAGGGAACAAAAGTCTTCGCGCTAGCGGGCGACGTGATGAACACGGGTATCGTTGAGGTGCCTATCGGCATACCGCTAGGCGATATTATATTTGAAATCGGCGGCGGCACTGCCAACAAAAAGAAGTTCAAATCTGCGCAGATCGGCGGCCCTTCGGGAGGCTGTATTACAACGGATAACCTGAATGTACCCACTGATTATGAGCCTTTAAAGGAGCTTGGTGCGATTATGGGCTCGGGCGGGCTCATCGTGATGAACGAGGATGCCTGTATGGTTGACACCGCACGGTTCTTTATGGATTTCATTAAGGATGAATCCTGCGGCAAATGCACTGCATGCCGTATCGGCACCAAGCGAATGCTAGAGATCTTGGAGCGCATCACGCAGGGTGAAGGTGAAGAAGGCGATGTGGAGCTGCTGATAGAGCTGGGCGAAACAATACAGGAAACGGCGATGTGCGGCCTTGGGCAAACAGCTCCGAACCCTGTGCTGTCCACTATCAAATATTTTAGGGAAGAGTATGATGAGCATATCAGAAATAAGTATTGCCGCGCGGGCGTTTGCAGCGAGCTGTTTATTTCGCCGTGCGAGAACACCTGCCCCGCCAATGTCAACGTTCCTGGATATATGTCGCTTATCGCGGCAGGTCGTTTTATCGATGCGTATAAGCTAATTCGTCAGGAAAACCCCTTCCCCGCTGTATGCGGGCGAATCTGCACACGCCCCTGTGAAAGCAAGTGCCGCAGGCGTACCGTAGACGAAGCACTGGCCATCTGCGATCTCAAACGGTTTGTGGCGGATTATGCGATAAACAGCGGTAAAAATGCCTATCAAACGGATGTGGTGTTTCCTAAAAACGGAAAGAGCGTGGCTGTCATTGGCGCGGGCGCTTCCGGCCTGACTTGCGCGTATTATCTGGCTCGTATCGGTTACGACGTGGATGTATTCGAATCACACGATACTGCCGGCGGCGTGCTGGTATATGGCATTCCGGAATACCGGCTGCCAAAAGACGTGCTGGATCATGAAATTAAGCTCATTGAGCAGGAAGGCGTGAGGATTCGCCTGAACACCGAAGTGGGCCGCGACATCATGTTTAAAGAGCTCAAAGCGACGTATGACGCGATCTATATCGCTACAGGCACACAGCTTCCGCAAAAGATAAACGTGCCAGGAGAAAGCCTGCCCGGTGTGATTCACGGAATTAAGTTTTTGAAAAAAGCCAATACGCATGCGCCGATCGACATGGGCAAGAACGTGGTTGTAATCGGCGGAGGTAACACGGCAATCGATTCTGCGAGGACGGCACTCAGACTGGGGGCTGAAAAAGTCAGCATATTGTACCGACGCACTTGCGATTCGATGCCGGCGTACGAACAGGAGATACAAGAAGCCATTGAAGAAGGCATCGAAATTTTACCACTGGCAGCACCTTTGCGTTTTATCCCGGGGCCGGATGGTAGAGTGTCAAAAATCGAATGCATAAAGATGTGTTTGGGTGAGTTCGATTCCTCATGCCGCAGACGCAGCGTTTTTGTGGAAGAATCAAACTTCTTCATCGATACTGCCAGTTTGCGGACTTCCCGTTTATCGGAAAAGACGAAATTGGCCTCACACCGTGGGGTACGTTTATCACGCAAGGCGATACGCAAATGACGACGATGGAAGGCGTATTTGCTGGCGGTGACGTGACGCGTGGTCCGGACGAAGTGATAAGAGCTATTGCAGACGGCAAAAAGGCCGCCGTATCGATTGATAAATATCTTGGCGGAAAAGGGCATCTCAATAAAGGCGAACCGATAGATATACCGGAAATCTCGGATGAGGATGAGATTGTGGCTCATGGCCGGTTCGATATTGAGATACTTGATCCCGAAACGCGAAAAGATTCGTTTGAAGAAGTAATTAAGGGTTATCATAAGCTCAACGCCATGGCAGAAGCGATGCGCTGTCTGCATTGTGAAAGGAGGTAGTCATTGATGGTCAATTTACAGATTAACGGCCGTCCGGTCACTGTCCCCAAAGATTATACCATCATGGAAGCAGCCAAAACGGTAGGAATTATAATACCGGGGCTTTGCCAGATGGATGGTGTTCACCAGTTTGGTTCCTGCCGCATATGCGTTGTGGAAGTGAAGGGCGCAAAAACATTGCAAGCTTCTTGCCTTGCCAAAGTCGCCGAAGGCATGGTGGTGGAAACAAATACGGAAAAGGTGAGAAACGCACGACGTGTGCTCTATGAGCTGCTGCTTTCCGATCATGATAAAGACTGCTTAAGCTGCACGAGGAACCAGAGCTGCGAGCTACAGGAGCTTGGGAAAATTCTCGGTGTTTCCGAATCGCGCTTTAACGGTGAGCATTCAGAGTTTAACCTCGATTCTTCCGTATCCATCACGCGCAACATGTCAAAATGCGTGCTGTGCAGACGCTGTGTGACGGTCTGCAACGATATTCAGGGAACGGGCATACTCAACGCACAAAATCGCGGTTTCCAGACAGTGATCGGCCCGGCAATGGATTTAAAGCTCGGTACCGTCAACTGCGTGTTTTGCGGCCAGTGTACTGTGGTGTGCCCGGTGGGCGCGCTTAAGGAAACCGATGCCATAAAGCCAGTGTGGAAGGCGCTCAGCGACAAAAAGATAAGATGCGTGGTACAGGTGGCCCCCGCAATCCGTGTGGCGATTGGTGAAGAGTTTGGATATGACCCCGGCGCACGTGTGACGGGCAAACTGGCACAGGCGCTGTCTACACTCGGTTTTGACGACATATTCGATACGAATTTTGCCGCCGATCTGACAATTATGGAGGAAGGCACGGAGTTTTTGACACGTGTGAAGAAGGCCCTCACAGGCGGTGAAACGACGCTGCCGATGATCACGTCGTGCAGCCCCGGATGGATCAAATACATTGAGCATATGTATCCTGACCTTCTCCCCCATCTATCAACGTGCAAATCGCCGCACACCATGTTGGGTGCGCTTGTTAAATCGTTCTATGCTGAAAAAGTCGGCTGCGACCCAAAGGATATGTACGTGGTGTCTGTGATGCCGTGTACAGCCAAAAAATTTGAAGTTGCTCGACACGAGATGTGCAACAACGATGTGCCAAATGTGGATGCTGTGCTTACCACAAGAGAGCTTGGACAAATGGTACGCGAATCGGGTATCGATTTTTCAATGCTTGATGATCGTGAGTTCGATCATCCGCTAGGGCTGTCATCGGGTGCTGCAGACATCTTTGGTGTAACAGGCGGCGTGATGGAAGCCGCGCTGCGCACCGTATACGAGCTTGTTACGGGACGCGAGCTGCCGTTTGACAAACTGCACGTGACACCTATTGTGGGTCTTGAACAGATAAAAACGGCGGAACTAAAATTTGAAGATGTGCTGCCTGAATATATGTTTCTTGAAGGTGTTGTTGTGAAGGTGGCTGTTACGAGCGGTCTTTCTGGTGCAAAGGTACTCATGGATCAGCTTAAAAATGGCGAATCGTCATACCATTTTATCGAGGTTATGGGCTGCCCGGGAGGATGTATTATGGGCGGCGGCCAGCCAAGAACAAAAGATCCCGATGTGCGTGAAAAACGTTTGCGGGGGGTTTACGATGAGGATGAAGCCAAACCGATACGCAAGTCTCATGAGAATCCGTCAATTAAAAAGCTTTACGAGGAATACCTGGAATTCCCCAACAGCCATGTTTCACACAAACTGCTGCACACGCATTATATTAAGCGCGGACGTTTCAATGAGTATTTGGAAGACGAATATGTAAATGAAGAGGTGATCCCTATGACAGAAACAAAAAAAACGTATTCAAAACAGGTACAAAAAAAAACGGCTCAGGAACGCGCATCCAGGCGGGTTCATGATGATTTAGACTCGGTAAAAATGATGGCCTTGGAAGCTGAAATTACTCGTCTCAAGCAGGAGTTGAATGACTCTCAGGAGACAGTTGAAATCTTAAAAGATGTGATGAGTGATTACGCAAGAAAACCTAAAAGATAAAATATTCCATGACTTGATAATACCGATCGGCCTTCATACTGTCAAAGAACCCCGATGCTGTTTAGGACATCGGGGTTCGATTGATTACGCTGCTGTGCAGGGCGTCAGATGCGCTCATGCTCATTTTTTTTCGTTTATACCGAAAACATCCCGTGCACTTTCGGCTTGCGGATCATGCTTTATCTTTTTTGATCTGAATGTGCCATCATTTTTCTTGCCATTCCGTGTGCTTTTCATCTTATTGCTTTTTCCCATAGTTCCTCCATTTAACTTTTTGTATTTGAAACTTTACTGTTTGGCCGAGTATTGATTTTTTTGTCCAGCGCAGCAACACTATATTTTTGCTTTACTACCTCGAAAATGGAAGCGTTTATACTGCTTTTTGTTAATTTCGTCATCTCAAGATTAGTATGGAGAACTGGCAAAAATAAATACATGCCGATACGATTGGTTTGATAAATGCAAATCAAATATTATGTAATAAATAAATGGATATTTGGTTCAATTATGACTGTATAGCATTTAATTACATGTGTATTTTCCTAAGCACGCGGAAAAAATAATGATATAAAAGGAGGTGAAAAACATGGCTTACAATCAGACATTAGTTCCTCAGTCTAAACAGCTGCTTAACAACATGAAGTATGAAGTGGCGAATGAAGTTGGCGTCAGTCTGAAACAGGGTTACAATGGTGACATTGCTGCGCGTGATGCTGGCAGAGTCGGCGGTAATATGGTTAAAAAGATGATCCAGTACGCTGAAAGCAACATGTCTTAAAGCCTAAGATCATTAAAGCTTAATAAAAAAAGAAGGGTGAAACACTCTTCTTTTTTTGGGCTTCGTTTATTTGTTCAGATTAAAGAAAGCATCTTTACCAGGATATATGGCAGTGAGCCCAAGCTCCTCTTCAATGCGAAGAAGCTGATTATATTTTGCGACGCGGTCTGTGCGTGACGGCGCACCGGTTTTAATCTGCCCCGCATTCACGGCTACTGACAGATCGGCAATCGTGACATCCTCGGTCTCACCCGAACGATGGCTGACAATCGCTGTATAGCCTGCACGGTTGGCCATTTCAATGGCTTCCAGCGTTTCCGTCAAAGTACCGATTTGATTGACCTTAATCAATATACTGTTGGAGGTTTGATTACTTATACCTTTAGATAGACGCTCGGTATTTGTTACAAAAAGATCGTCGCCGACCAGTTGAACCTTGTTGCCAAGCTCTTTGGTGAGAATCTTCCATCCCTGCCAATCCTCTTCTGAAAGACCGTCTTCAAGAGAAATAATCGGATACTGACTGCAAAGATTTCCCCAGAATTCCACCATATCTTCAGCTGATTTCTTTAAGCCGGATTTCCAGAAAAGGTAGCCTTCTTCACCGTTTTCTTTTGCGGCTTCATACATTTCCGTGGCTGCGGCATCAATGGCGATGTAAAAATCATTGCCAGGTTTATATCCCGCCACGGTGACAGCTTCAAGAATCAATTCGATGGCCTCTTCGTTAGATTTAAGGTTTGGTGCATAGCCTCCCTCATCGCCCACGGACGTGTTGTAGCCTTTGCTCTTGAGAACCTTTTTGAGATGATGAAAGACTTCTGCGCTCATCTGTATCGCAGAATTGAATTGATTAGCACCTACAGGCATAATCATGAACTCCTGAATATCTACGCTGTTGTCGGCGTGCTTGCCGCCGTTTAAGATATTCATCATGGGCACCGGCAGTTTCCTTGCGTTGCATCCGCCGATGTATCGGTACAGAGGCATCTCGCATTGAATCGCGGCAGCCTTGGCAACAGCAAGCGAAACTGCGAGCATGGCATTGGCACCAAGGCTGGATTTGTTGGCTGTGTCGTCACGGGAAATCATTGCATAATCAATATCAACCTGATTGTTTGCTTCTAATCCGATGATTAAATCAGCGATAATGTTGTTAACATTTTCTACTGCTCTTTTAACGCCACGGCCTAAATAACGTTCTCGTATGCCATCCCGCAGTTCTACAGCCTCAAATTGACCCGTAGATGCGCCAGAGGGAACGGAGGCATGGGCAATTGCTCCGCCCGATAGCTCGACTTGTGCTTCAACCGTAGGGTTTCCACGGCTGTCTAAAATTTCTCTTGCGAACACATCAACAATTGTAAACATAGTGCTTTTCTCCTTAACGAACTTATTGATAACATTATTACCATTTGATACAAATTAATTCTACGATATATCTGTGAAGATTTACAAGGCTTTTTTAAGAAAAAGATAAAACAAAGGATCTCCATAAAGGAGACCCTCTGATGAAATGGAGGTTATGTCCGTGACCTTTCGGCCATCTCGATCGCCTCTCGAACAATATTACCGCAATTTCTCGATGAAACGCCACCCCATCCTTCTCTAGCGACAATTTCATTAACATCCAGCCGCTTTGCAATTTCTTGTTTCAGGGATTCTGACATCACCTTGTGTCTAGACATGTCAACACCTCCTATCCATTTTTACGGCAAACACCGCTATAAATAGTATTCCCACTTTATCTTTCATTTACATTTGAATATATGTATGAAGTGATTCTGAGAAGAAATAAAAAATACCGGTTCGGAAAGGAACCGGTATGCCACATGTTTATTATTGTTTATTATTTATTGCTTCATCACGTATTTCCGAACGCATGCCATCAAGAGACTGTCTTCTGCGTTCATTTTTTTCATCAAGCGTTTTCTTCATTTTTTCATCAGTTGTTTGCGCAATCATTTCTTCCGCTGCTTCCATGTTTTGAATGGTGTAGTTTATGTTTCTTTGTATTCTCTCCACATTATCTTCTCGGTTATCAGGATTCGGACGATTACGGCGTTTGCTCATTTGACTGCTCCTCCTTTGCACTTTCTTATGTTACTATTATGCAGCAACAAGCATTGCTTTATGTGCGAAAAAGCGTAGTACTGCTATTGAGACATCGCTGATGATACATAATGCGATTTATCGTAAAAAAATTGAAGGATGTCTCTGCGCGTGACAATGCCAATAAATAAGCCTCTGTCGTCAGTAACCGGAATGAAATTTTGATTCATAGCCATCAACAATAAATCCTCAATGGCCTCATTCACATTAACGGGTTCATTTTGCCGACCATTTAAGATATCTCTGACGAGTAACTGTTCCCTTTTATGGCTGTCGTATGCGCTATGATTTAATATTGCCCAAAGCAAATCACCTTCACTCAACGTTCCTGCATAACCGCCATCTTTGTCAATGACGGGAATAGCCGAATAGCCGTGTCGTTTCATCTTTTCTAGCGCTTGACGTAAAGTAAAATGGTCATATATATACACTATGTCGCCTTTTGGCTTTAGAAAAAAAAGTATATTCATGATGCTCCATTCTCATATAACACATTAATTGAATTTCCCGTTTCGTTATATCATATAATAAGCATTGGTATCAACCCAATTCCATAACGACATAAAAATTTCACAATTTATGTGATTAATACTCCTCGTTTTGGCATGTGAGAAAATAGAAAAGCAGCCCGCTTAAATTGCAGGCTGCAAAATGTTATTGTTCTAAAAATTCATGCAATTTTTTTATTTCTGTTTCAAAATCTTTTGGCTGTACAATATCCTTTGATTTGTATGAGCCGTACTCATATTCATCCGGATATCGGAATTTTTCTATCTCGGACGTATTTAATTCTAAAATAGTTGAGGCAATATCAAGCATTTTAGTCGCGGGTTTAATGTCTGTGCGGACATAGCTTGTCACTGTATTTATGAGCCCCGGAAGCTGACCAATACCAATGTCCTTTGACTTTGAAAAAAGCTGAGATAGAACCTTTTGCTGACGCTCAATCCTTGCCACGTCAGAGCCCACTTTCCTGATTCTCATATAGGCAACAGCTTGTCGTCCATTTAAATGCTGCATGCCTGAATCTTCCACAAGTGACACGCTGTGACCTGGGTCGTGCTCGTTAATTTCCAGTATAGAGCCATTCATGTGAGTCACTTCTGCATCGCTGAGCTCAATATCCACGCCGTCTAGCGCATCGATGATATCCTCCATACCATAGAAATTAACAACAATATAGTAGTCAGGTATCAGCCCAAAGTTTGTTTTTAGCGTCTTCTTCGTCAGATCTATGCCGCCGTAGTTGAATGCTGTATTAACTTTATTGTAGTCGTGCCCTTCAATAGGAACAAGTGTATCCCTCATAATAGACGCAAGCTTTAAACGCCCGCTATTTGTATCAATACGAAGATACATAATAACATCTGAAAGACCAGTAAACTTTGTTACATTTCGGTTATCCACACCAATTAAGAGAATATCGATGGTTCCTTGAGATTTTAAGAGCTCACTGACTTCGCCGCCTCTATAAGTGACTTCAGGATAGTCCCCCAAGTCTTCGTCATCTGCTTCAGTGATATTGTTTGGATCGAATCCTAAGTCGCCCGTTATTTTTTCATAATTTGCCCAAACATAGATACCGCACCCTAACAATAGAGCCAGCAATATACAGAAAATGATTAACAGTATTTTTAACGTTTTTCTTTTTCCGTTTGGCTTAATGTTTTTTGTTTTACTCATTCCTCATACATCCTTTGTATATAAATTACCCCACCACCTAAAATATTATACGAATAACTCTTTATATCATATAACTATAGAATTCGTCCAGTTTATCATTTGAACAAACATATGGATGAGATTAAAATTTTGGGGGAATAATAACTGTAAACAAAAAATGCGGAGGAAACGAATGAAAAGATATCCGGAAGTATATAAAAAACAGGACCTTAGCTTTGAGGACGATTATGCAACGCTAGATATTGCATCCACAACAGATTGTACAGGAATGGTTCCTACGCCTCCATTGACAGAAAATGAGGCTGAAAATTACGCTGATATCTATTCTATGCCTCAGCAAAGCGTTTCAATGCGAAAAAAGACGACACAACCACACATTAAAAAATAAGAAGCTCAGGTAATCGAAAAAAGCCTCGCTTATTGTAAGCATGGCTATAGACTGTCGAAAAAGCAAAAAAATGTAATCCGTGGGCAAGACGGGCTTTGCCCGCGCAACCCACACCTTTTCACTGTTTTTATAACAGCAGACATCGAATCTCGTCTGCGTCAAAGCTGTACCTTTTTCCACATTTATTGCACCTTACTTCAATATTCCTGTTGTCGTTTAGCGTCCATTCTAGGTCATTAATGCCAAGCCCCAGCAGCATTTCCAGAATAGTGTCTTTGCTGCAGGTGCACATGAAGCGGACTGCATAACGATCCAAAACGTCCGAATCAGAAAATACTGTCTTCAAAATATCTTCTATCAAAGTACTTGGGTCGGCAAACAATGAAGCATACGAATCGATACGGTTTTCCCATTGGGACATCATGCTATTGTCTGCAAAAGGAAGGGCTTGTATCAGTACGCCACGGCTTAACAAAACCTTCGCATCCTGTATTTCGCGAAAATATCGAAAAATCGTATTAGTCTGTTCACTTTGCAGAAAATAATGAGCAAGATTATTCACAATGCTGTTTTCTTTTATCTCCACGATACC
Source organism: Clostridia bacterium (assembly GCA_003249555.1). GTDB lineage: Bacteria > Bacillota > Clostridia > Christensenellales > SZUA-584 > SZUA-584. Next base: position 94,866 of record QKIQ01000095.1, read on the forward strand.
AGTAAATAAAGTACCAAAACCATTATCCTGGATGATTTTCAAACATCCGTCTGAGCCAATCATCGAAGACAAATCAGCGTAACTTTCCTGACGAAAATCATCTGATGCATAAGCCTGAATGCTGCCGTTCGCGTCAGCACCGCAGATCAAAAATGCAGAGGGATTTGACGTTTCCAACTTAACAGAAATCCGTTTGGCATTTGTCATAATACCGTGCAGTTGGCAACAAAACGTGATGGCGGAAAAAAAGACGTCGGACGCGGCAAAACTCATAAAATATTTTTCTTCCAGAGCGTTAAGCACTGCTGTGTTGTCAATCAGAAATATGCGCGCTTGCTTATCTTTAGACAGAAGTTTATACAATAATGTATCCAATATGAGACAGCCTCCAATTTACCGATTAGTAACATACAGAACTATCACTTCTTGTCTTTCCTTATATACTTGATGACTTCCATGGCTGCCTGGGCTCCTTGATATACGGCTTTAGCAATTTGCATCATCCCGCCCGTACAGTCACCCGCTGCATAGAGCCCCGGAATATTTGTCGCCATGTTTTCATCCACAACGATTTTGAGCCCTTCTGTTTCAGCGCCAAGTTTTTTTGCAAGGTCACTGCTGCCCGCAACGCCGATTGCCACAAAGATACCGGCTAACGAGAGAGTGTTTCCATCCGAAAATCTTACACGTTCCAAAGTCTCATTGCCTTCAAAGGAAGATATCTCAGAGTCAATAATCGTTATTTCTTTTGGAATCTGCGGTATTGGCGGTACGCCGTTTGTCAGCAATGTGACGGATTTTACAATCGGCAGCAGCTGAATCGCTTCGTGGAGCGCGTATTCACAGCACCCGAGTACAGCGACATCTTTGTCCTTGTAAAAGAAAGCATCACAAACCGCGCAGTAACTAATTCCCTGCCCTTCAAATCGGGAGAACCCCTCAATTCTCGGTGCAGTTCGATTTGAGCCTGTGGCAATAATCACAGCCTGCCCTTTATATTCTTCGTTCTTGGTATTGACAGTAAACCCATCGTCATAACCAATACTGACAACCTGATCACTCATGATCTCAGCGCCAACTCTCTTGGCTTGTGAAATTCCGTCGGCAATCAATTTTCCTCCCGAAATTGGATTCACAAAACCATAATAGTTTTCTATTTTATCGGCTTTAGACAAAGCTCCGGTCTTCTCCCCGATAATCAATGTGTGAAGCCTTGCGCGCGATGTATATATACCCGCCGAAATACCCGCTGGTCCTGTTCCGATTATAATCACATCATGCATTTTTTCCCCTTTTGCGTATGTCCTTACGCTCGTTGAATAGACATTATGGAATATTTGCGTTTGCTTTACAGTATAACTTTCTTACTAGCAGTATGCAACAGTATACGTAACATAGCATATACAGTAAAAAAATGCAAATACAAAAAACCTACAGTAAAGAAAAAGCATGAGGACATTTGTCTAGATCATTCACCTTGAATACGCTTTAAGTTTTTGACCGCCAATTCACCTGCCGTTTTTAGGGTCTCTTCCGTTTTAGACGAATCAGGACAACCAATCAAGATAACAATGCAGTATTCACCGGATAGTATGCTTATACCCTGAGCAGAAACAAAAATATCATCACCGATTCGGCCAGTTACCGCGGTATTTGGGTCCGAAAATAGTTTCTTAAGTCCTTCATATAATGATTTTGGAGTCATTTCACCGCCGTCAGTGCTGCCATCTGATTCTCCTCCGGATTCGCTTGATTCGCCGGACTGACTTGGCTGGCTAGACTGACTTGACTCGCCAGACTGTCCTGAATTACCGCCACTCTGTTTTAATGCGCTCTGCTGTATTAGGCAGATCTGCAGATAGCTTATGGAATCAGATTTTTCCGGTGCATAAAAGCTGGTGCTTAAGCCAAGCAAAGGGTATTCTTCACTGACTCCAGCTTTGAGCGAATCGCCGATAAGCATTGCGGCATCCTCTTTGGATATTAACTGCTCAGGCTTGATCTGCTGGCTTTGAGAGTTGTTTTGGCTTGATGCCTGTTTGCTATCTGAACTGTTTGTCAGAGGTGACTGTGTGTTTCCAGGTTGAACGGTGGCGGAAGCCCCTTCCGATTCTTCGCCGGAACAACCAACACACGATAGAATGACCATGACGAAGGTTAATATAAGGCATATAATTTTCTTCATATTGAATCCTCTTTCCTTAGACAATCTTGCCTTAAGTTTGTCACAAAGCTTGGATAATATACATAATCACCTCTGTCTTAAAGCGCAAAAAAAGGACAATGAAACAAGGGACCTTTCATTTTTTTCAAAAAGGCACATAATGCTGCTGGCTTTAATATGAATATAATATAACGTGTATTAAGGCGGTTGATATGTTATCTGTTTTACAATATGCCATAATCAGCATCATCGACGGGACTGCTGTACAGCCTGACGATACTTATAAAATATTGTTCTATTCTTTGTTGGGACTTATTATTCTGTCGGCTGCGGCATGGCTGATCTATAAAATGCATAAAGAAATTTCTTTGTTTTTTAGAAATACTTTGTCGTTAATTAAAAAGTGTACATCTAAGGCTTATGTGGGTCTGAAAGGACTATTAACAGGCTCTATCGCGGGCTTTGCTTATTCAAAAGAACAGGATATATTCTATTCAACGTTAAACGCATGGCAAAGAAGCTTTGGATACAGCCGCTTGTACGATGAGGCGGCATCACATTTCGCTATGATCGTGGACAGTGAACCCGTCTATTTCAATTATGATGGAAAAAAGTGGTTAATTGAGTTTTGGAAAGGTCAATATGGTATGACGACGGGGTGTGAAGTCGGCATCTATAATACAAAACGTCCCGCTTTTAGCACTCCCGGCAATTTTAACGAAACCTTTTACGACAGCGCTGGCGATGAAGATATGCTCTATATTTCCTATGTGTTGTATAAAAATGGCAAAGAGCTATTCAAAAGAGAAGGAAAACACTGGTGGCTCACAGGATTCAAGCTTGGTGAGTTTTCCCGACCATCAGAACTCGCTATGAGAATTTCAATAACATTTAAGGACAAAGCAATGCTGCATGCTTATATAGAAGGTATGAGGGAAACGGGTTATTTCTCTAACGAGCTGGCTATAAACGGATATACAGTCAGCTTCTTATTTGATAAGCCCCGTTCACCTCAGCCGCAATCACGTACCAAAGAGATCGAAGACTTCATGCAAAGCTACAACAAACAAAACTGTGATATTTTTAAAGACCTAACCCAAGATTATCAAAGGACGTCTTCAAAACTTGTCGTACTGCGTAAGCAGAATCCCGCTATATTCAACAACATCTTGAACTTAGGCGGAACGAAAAAAATTCCATATAAACACGGTGTTTTCAAAAAAATGTCGTATTAGAGGACGCAGTATGTCAGTATTAGAACGACTCACTAAAATATATAAAACTTCCAAAGTCATAGATTTTGATGATTCTTCTAAGATCGTGCTGATGAGCGATTGCCACAGAGGCGATGGAAGCTGGGCTGATGATTTGGCTCGAAATGAAAATGTGTACTATTCTGCGCTGAAATATTACTATACCAACGATTATTTATATATAGAATTGGGAGATGGTGATGAGCTTTGGGAAAACAAAGATTTTTCTGTGATTACTGAGGCGCATAAGGACACTTTTAGGCTTCTGCAAAAGTTTCATTTGCAGAAGCGGCTTTATATGATATTTGGTAATCATGATATGGTTAAGAAGGATAAGGAGTTTGCTAACAAAGAACTTAGTTGCCATTTTGACGCACATTTTAAAAAAAGCTTACCTTTGTTTAAAAACGTTCATCCGTATGAAGCGTTGGTGCTTCATTATTCAAATATTGGGAATAAAATTTTTTTATTACATGGGCATCAAGCGGATTTTTTCAATGACAGGCTATGGAAAATTTCAAAATTTCTTGTTCGTCATGTTTGGAGGCGTCTTGATGCTTTAGGGTATAACGATCCGACAAGTGCTGCGAAGAATAACAAAAAAAAGTCGTCTGTTGAGTTGTTGCTGATAAAGTGGGCACGTAAAGAAAAACAAATGCTGATTGCCGGACATACCCACAGACCCATGTTCCCGGAAATAGGCGAGCCGTTATACTTTAATGACGGAAGCTGTGTTCATCCTCGTTGTATAACGGCCGTTGAAATGACTGAAGGAAACATAACTTTGGTTAAATGGTGCATAAGGACTAATCGCGATGGTATGCTGTACGTCAAGAAAGAAGTCCTTGCCGGACCGGAAAAAATCCAGAACTTTTTTTCCGCGATAAAGTAAACTCTATCCGTCCTTGGTTTTATGAAGACAAAAAAGATATATTCAAGAGTTATGTTATTTTGCTATCCCCAAAAATAGATAACAAACATAACAGAGACTTGCTTCCTTGGGGTCTGTCGATCATTATCTCGAATTCGAAATAAGTTTATAATAAGATGTCCCAAATTCATCGTTATTCAAAGAATTGCTCCTTGGCAATTTAAATATCAACCCTTGACATCAATACTACCGTCTCAACATGTTTTGAGATGAGTTTATAGCTATCAAAACTGCCGTTTCAACCCCTGTTGTTATCGAGAACATATCCACTCTCGTAGATGGAAACATATCCAATATTGACTCTCGTTTGTGGGAACATATCTATAGGTTTCGCTGTTTATTGAGAAAACTACTGAGGTAGACTGTTATCTTTTAATTATTCTTATGACCCACTACTGTAAATAACGTTACTCTCCTAATCCCTAATGTAATTCAACAATCTTTCTAAAATGTCATGTGTAACTTTTAAGTTGTACTGTTCAATAAGGTGACTTTGCAAATCCATAACTAACAGTAAAGAATTTTTATAGGCTTCAAATAATTCTACCTTATCTAATCGAGCAGTGGTCTTTGCAAATTTTTTATAACTTTCAAGGCTAATTTCTTTTTCAAGGTTTTTACTCATGTTAAGCCAATTATCAGCATTTTTTTCTGCCATA
>QKIQ01000123.1 GCA_003249555.1 Clostridia bacterium
ATTTTCGCAAAGGTGGCGAAAAATCGCGCTTTACAGAGAAAGACGATCATTTATAATGATGAGTTTTGGATAATGATGAAGCACCAAACATCAGCCGAGTATATGTCCGAAATGTGGAGAAGGTTCAGGAAATATGGGGCGTGGGTCACGGGTATTACGCAAAACCTACAGGATTTAATGGGTTGTGAACAAGGGGCTACAATTGTAAAAAACGCTGCCATCTCTGTTATGCTGGGTCAGGAAGCGGCTGATGTCAGGCTGCTCAAAGAGGCGTACGGACTGTCTGACGCACAGTGCATCTATATTGATGACACGCCGTCAGGACACGGACTTTTGAAGTTTGGAGACAGTTTCATACCCTTTGAGAATGAATTTGATAAGTCGTTATCACTATACCGTGTCATGACAACAAAGCCAACGGAGCTAAAAGCATTCAAAGAGGAAAAAGAAGAACAGGAACGTGTCGCCCGTATCGGCGCCGCGGCCGGCTTTCCTGAAGCGTCAAATGAGTGACACGGCGATGCCGCTTAATAATGGTGGAGCTGCCCGGATGTCGGCGCAAAAAACGAGTGACATGTATGATCGTTTCCCGGTGCTCAATTGATAAACAGAACGAATAAAGGAGCTTTATAAATATGACAAAGTATTATGGTATAATTTACATGACGTTGATGGCGTTATACTATGCTGCAAGGCATTTTTTTGGAGGTTCTAAAATGGATGTATGGGGGTTTATGATCAGCTGTCTGGGTGTGATTATTGCGCTAGCCGTAAATATGATTCAATCTGTAAAAGCCACTAAACTACTGGAAAGCAAGATCGACAATTTAAAAACGGACGTCGTTAAAAAAGAGCACAGCGGATTATCGCATGGGCATGAAGGATTAAACAAAGAGCATGAGCGATTAAACAGGGAACATGAGCGATTAGGGGCAGATCATAAAGATTTGGAAAGGCGCAGTGAAGGCCTTAAAGAACTGCTAATCGTTCTCTCCACAAAATTTGAAACAAAAACATTTGACGCAAGCTCGGGACAGGCGCTTATCAGCGCATTAACCTCTTTTGTTAAAACGATTGACGAGCGTGTGCTTGAGCTGAAAAAAGAAAACCAATTTTTAAAAAATGAGAACCACCGCTTGAATGAACAACTTCAGGCTAAGGAGCAAAGCAAACAACAGGAAAATACGTTGCAACATAAAGATGACATGCAGAAGAAAGAGAGACAAGGGTTCGAGCCAGAATTATAAATAGCGCAACCAGGGCAGTTGATTGACAGTCTGAAGCAGGGGTAATCATTACCCCTGCTTTTATTTGAAAAGGGGGGGTATACTTTGGACGAATCACCATTAAAAGAAAAAAATAAGCAGATGGGCAACGTCAAAAAAGAAGGGTTGAAGGTCGCGGAAACAACCGAGAGGGTAAAGGAATATGGCGCGATTCCCGCAATGCATAAAGGCGATACCCCGAAAGAGCCGCCATCAAAAGAAAAGAGCAGTAAAATAGGCAACGTCAAAAATGCAGGGTTAAAGGTCGCAGGCGCTGCCGGACGGGTGAAAGAGTACGGCAGTAAGACAGTATCCGCGATGCAAAAAGGTGATACGCCGGAAGAAGCGGTCGCGCAAACGGCAAAGACCTTCGGTGAAGAAGCGGGCAGGGATGTGAAAAGCGCTGCAAAAAAGCCTGTGCAGATGGCGAAGGATAAGGCCGTCAATCATATCAAGGAAAGAGCGAAGGATGGCTTAAAGCAGCACCACAAACAGGAGCTGAAGATTAAGGGGAATCATACGCAAAGGGCTGGCTCCAAGACAGCAAAACAAGCGAAACGTACGGCACAGAGGACGGCGAAGGACACGGTCAGAACCGCAGAGCGGACAGCGGGAAAGACGGTCAAGAGCACAACAAGGACGATGGGCAAAGGGGTGCAGACTGCCGGACGCGTTGGAATGAAAACGGGGTCTTGGGCGGCAAAGTCATCCGCAAAAATGTCAAGCTGGGCAGTAAAGTCCACGGCGAAGATGACGGCATGGAGTGCCAAAACAACGGCAAAGGTCGGTGCGAAAGCAGCGGCGAAAACGGCACGGGTGACAGTGAAAGCGAGTGCCAAGGCGGCACAGGCAGCGGCCAAAACAAGCGCGTATGCGGTGAAGGCGGCGTCGGCCGCGGGAAAAGTGGCAGTGACGGCGCTTGCGGCCATTATAAAATCTTTGATTGCGTTTATCGCGGCCGGAGGCTGGATGATTCTGCTCGTCGTTCTTTTGGTAGCCATCATATACTTTATCCTCAACAGCGCAACGGGGATGCTCTTTACGGTGGACGAGAACGGCGATTATACGGCGCTTGTCACCGAGGTATCATCGCTCACCGAATCATATTATGAACAGGCGGAATCAAGCATCAGCAGTTACAGAAAAACGTACACGGTCGGCAAGAATGACCCGATACTATATTTTGAGGGTGTCAGTGTGCCGGATGACGGGGGAGAGCTGTTTTACCCTGAAAACCTGCATGACGTGCTGGCGGTGTTCTATACGGAAGTGCTGTCCGGGCAGAGGGGTGTGGAAAGCTTAAACTTTTTGACCGAGGACCGAAAGAAACGGCTGAAGGAGATTTTTTGGGATATGAACAGCCTGAGTATATCCGTTAAAAAAGTAGAAGAAATAAGAGAAGAGCCGCAAGAAGAACCTGTAGAGGAAGCGGATGAGGAAGCGACGGAAACAGAAGGAAAGGTCATACAAAAGAAAGTGTATTTGAAGGTGAACCGCAAGTCGTTAAGTGCGGAGCAAGCAGCGGATCAGTATGGTTTTACAGAAGAACAAAGATCGATTTTGGAAGACTATATGAGTGATAAAGCGTATCAGATGATTTCACAGGTGATCGGCATATCGCCATATGGGACGTATGCGGGTGAACCGATTAAAATCAACCCGGATACGCCGACGAGCATGATTGGGTACACCATTGTTGAAAATGCCAAACGGTATCTTGGAAAAAGCTATACCAGTATGGATTGCTCGGCGCTCGTGAGAGCAGCGTATACCGATACGGGGCTTGAGTGGTCGGGAACATCATCCACAATGGCGCAAAAGTGTGCAAGCATGAATGTTGTCATTGACAAAAGCCAATTGCAGCCGGGTGATCTTGTGTTCTGGCAATGCATTGACCCGAAAAAGGGGAAACCGTACTGCGGAAACAGCCACTGCGGTGGCGGTGTGTGCACGCGATGGAACATGATTCACCATGTCGCTATCTATGTCGGGGACGACAAGGTGATTGAGAGCGTGTCAAAGGGGGTGTCGATCAATGCATTGTGGGAAACAAACAAGTGGCATATCGCCTTTTACGCGCGCCCATATGTGCAAAATAATTCATAAAATATACAAAATAAGTCTTTACATTGGCGTTATTAAGTGGTACAATAGAATTGAAGAATAAGGGTAGGGAGGAATTGATTGTTATGGCTAAACAAGACGCGGTAAATTTCAGGATAGACGCAGATGTGAAACAAGAGGTTGAAGCTGTGTTGTATGATGTGGGGTTGACGATGAGCGATGCAATCAATATCTTCTTTCGAAAGTGCATTGCGGAGGGCGGCATACCTTTTGAGGTCAAGATGTCGCCGGAGGAGAGAGCGCATTTGCGCCAGCGGTGTATCGGCTCAAAGAACAGACGGGAAGCGCAAAAGAAAAGCCTTGAGAAAAAGAAGGAGCAAACGGAATGAACAGCTTGGTTTTGGAACAGATACGAAAAGAAAAGGATATGCGATACCGGGGTGGGCTGTATCATAAGACGCAGGTGCTACTGGCATATAACTCAAACCGTATCGAAGGAAGCAAGCTGACCGAAGACCAAACAAGAAGTATTTTTGAGACAAATACCATTGGACAGGAAAACGGGGAGCTGATCAATACTGACGATATTATTGAAACGGCGAATCATTTTAAAGCCTTTGATTACATGCTGGACGTGGCAGAGCGGCCTTTATCCGAAATAATCATCAAGGAATTTCACCGTATATTGAAAAGCGGCACGTCTGATGAGCGGCTTGCATGGTTCAAGGTAGGGGATTACAAGCTGTTGGCCAACGAAGTGGGCGGCATGGACACAACAGAGCCGGAGAAAGTAAGCGAGGCGATCAAGGCGGTGATTGACGGCTATCATGCAAAGCAGCGTATCGGCTTGGAGGACATTATCTCTTTCCATGAAACATTCGAAAGCATCCATCCGTTTCAGGACGGGAACGGCAGGGTCGGGCGGCTCGTGATGTTTAAGGAATGCCTAAAGCATGATGTGATGCCTTTCATCATCGATGCAGAGCACAAGGCGTATTATTACCGGGGCTTGAAAGAGTACAGGCGCGATAAGGCCTATCTCATCGATACCTGTCAATCGGCGCAGGACAGATACCAGCTATACTGTGAAAAGCTGATGCCAGTTAAAGAGAAGGCAAAAGAGGATAATCTGGAGCTGTAAAAATCGTATGTTTGAAGATGGAGGTATGGCATATGGGTACGATTATTGGGTTGGTGCTTGGGTTAGCGACAGGGCTGCTTGGGATTGCAATGAAAATTCTATTTAAGCTTCGGTTGCTGCCGGCAGCGCTGTTTATACTGATATGCAATTTCGTCTTTTGGGACTGGGCGCACAGCATCGGTGATTGGTATTACATCATCGTCATTGCGCTGGCGGCGATTGGGCTGGGCAGTTTCGTTGTGCAGGGCATCAACAAGTACCGCGATAACCAAAGGATAGAAAAAGCGTATGTGGAAAGGTTGATCGCTAAAAGCAAGCAGTGCGATGATCTTCATAAAGACGGATGGTATACAAAAATATATTAATGCTATGAATAGGAGGGAACGTATATGAAAAAATTAATCGCCACAATGCTGGGAATCACATTGTTGTTCACATCAATGTGTATACTCAGTACCACAACAACACACGCAGCAGCAGTTCCTACAATAAAATATCAAACGCATGTGCAGAATGTCGGCTGGCAGGGATGGAAACAAAACGGTGAATCGGCTGGTACAAGCGGACAGTCGCTCCGGCTCGAAGGCATGTACATCGATATCGACGGCGCGGACAACGCCATCGAATACCGTACCCATGTGCAAAACATCGGCTGGCAGGGATGGGTGAACGAAGGCGCGATGAGCGGCACAAGCGGTCAGTCATTAAGGCTCGAAGCCATAGAAATCCGTTTGAAGGGTGATATGGCAAATCAATACGACGTGTACTATCGCGTTCATGCACAGAATTTCGGATGGATGGGATGGGCGAAGAACGGACAGTCAGCAGGCACAGCGGGATATTCGTATCGGCTCGAAGCCATTCAGATACAATTGGTAGCGAAAAACGGCGAAGCGCCCGGCGCGACAACAACGCCGTTCAAGGACGCGAATGAAACGACGCCGACAACACCGGCAAACCCATCATCTGATGTATCCATACGATATCAAACGCATGTGCAGAATGTCGGCTGGCAGGGATGGAAGTACAACGGTGAATCGGCTGGCACAAGCGGACAGTCGCTCCGGCTCGAAGGTATGTACATCGACATCGACGGCGCGGACAACGCCATCGAATACCGTACTCATGTGCAAAACATCGGCTGGCAGGGATGGGTGAACGAAGGCGATATGAGCGGCACAAGTGGTCAATCGCTCCGGCTCGAAGCCATAGAAATCCGATTAAAGGGTGATATGGCCACACGATATGACGTGTATTACCGCGTTCATGCACAGAATTTTGGATGGATGGATTGGGCAAAGAACGGACAGTCAGCAGGCACAGCAGGATATGCGTACCGTCTGGAAGCCATTCAGATAAAGCTGGTCGAAAAAGGCGGTGCAGCGCCCGGCTCGACAGCGACGCCGTTCAGTGAAGCGGGTTACACATATATGTCCGACGAATACGTACAGCAAGTCTGTGACGGTGTGAACTGGAAACGTCAAAACAACGGCAGCCATTCGACCGATGTTCCCGTTACGCTTAATGCGACACTTTGCGCTCTGGCAAAGGAACACGCAATGAAGATGGCAAAGGCAGGTGAAATCTTTCACTCCGGCTTGCCATACGCGGAATCCGTGACGAGCGGCGCATCAAAAACAAATGGTGAGGGGGAAGGCGTAATAGCAGCTGTACACGCACCCTCGTTTCTCGATCCGACAGTTATTTACGTTGGCGCAGGTGCGGTGAAGGCATATGAGCCGTTCGTTATTGACGGAGAAGTCATTCCACACTACACTGTCTATCTTTGCGTGATGGGTTCAAAATATCCCGAATAACTAGTGGGATAGCGAAAAAACGAAAACGAAAAAAAGACGTTGGTGAATCAGCGTCTTTTTTATGTGCCGAGAGGAGGAATATATGAAACGAAAGTTAAAAGGTTTGATACTGATCGGGGTGCTGGCTGTGATTATGGCAGCCATTATGCCGCAGTCGGCTTTGGCAGCCATAATAAACTACGGGTCGCGTGACTCAACCATGTGGATGCAGTACTATTCAGGCGGTTGGAATAATCTTGACACGCCACAGCACTTTGTGATGGGAACGTCGCCTGAAAAGGTCGCGTATTGTCTACAGCACAGAAAAACGTCGCCCAGCAGCAGCGGGACAAGCTATGCAGACACGGATGTGTTTGACACATACTCATCTACTACACAAGGAGGACTTTTGTGTATCCTAGAACAAGGGTATCCGTTCGCCACAAACGGCCTTTCCGCAGATGAAGCGCGGTACGCCACGGCCAACGCGGTACGGTTCTGGCTGTCGGAACGGGAGTTCTACGAAGGCGGCAGAGACGACTTTTACAACTATACAGACCTTCATGAATACAATAACGATCAGCTTAGGGCAATGGCCGCAAGCGGCACAATTGGCAGCAAGGTCAGAACAAGACCGGGGTACAACAACGGTGTGCTGCAATTCGCCATTGAGCTTTTGATTAAAGCCAGAAATCAAGATGATATTCAACATTCTGTTAATTTCAGTTCGTCCCCGCTAGACCTTAATATCAGCGGTGGGTATTATGTGGGCAGCACAACAGTGACGTTGGAGAACTGCCAACGATACGATATCAACACGTCGTCTTTCCCGCCCGGTTCGGCTGTATACGGGTATACCGGCAACCATGGCGATCTGTTGACCTTTCATATTCCAATATCATCTGTCAACGCAGGAATGTCGTTTGGTATCTCCGCGACGGGATACGACGACAGAACACGCAGCAATGTATACGCAAATATGCCACTTAGCTCGAATCCTCAAGTACTCGTGGCTGTAGATCGAACGTTTTACGGTCAATCGGCATACAGCGCCATGGCGGTCAACACGCCGAGCTTGCCGGATTTAACCGTTACATCGGTATGGCCTGTCAGCGGTTCCGCGCCCACGGTCAAGTACCAAGCGCATGTGCAAAACATCGGCTGGCAGGGTTGGAAACAAAACGGCGATGTGGCAGGGGCGATAGGACAGGCGCTGCGTATGGAAGCGCTGTATATCGACATCGACGGTTTAAGCAGTGCCGTGGAGTACCGGGCGCATGTGCAAAACATCGGCTGGCAAGCTTGGGTGAACGAAGGCGGTTTGGCCGGAACGCTGGGACAGTCGTTGCGGGTGGAAGCCCTCGAAATCCGGCTGAAAGGCACGGCGGCCGCCAATTACGACATATACTACCGAACGCATGTGCAGAACATCGGCTGGCAGGGATGGGTATGCAACGGTGCTTCAGCCGGAACGCTGGGACAGGCGCTGCGTATGGAAGGCTTACAGATCGTGTTGGTGGATAAAGGCACGGGTGCGCCGGGTCCGATCACGTTGTATTCGGGCGATACGGTGAAAATCGCCGCGGCGATCACCAATTGCGGCAACAGCCCGGTCAATTCAGCGCTCATTCAGCTTGCGCCGAGCGGTCTTCCTGCTATAGACCAAACAATCG
>QKIQ01000042.1 GCA_003249555.1 Clostridia bacterium
GGGACAAAATAAATCCCCCAAATATAATAATCATTATTATTTTCCATTTTTAAAATATTCAATTTTCAATTCATAATCTTGGGTTATTTTTTATTGTTCTTGTTTGTTTTATGTTTGTTTTCGTTGCGTTTTCACTATAGCATTATATTTTTTTTATGTCAAGCAAAACTTGTTATTCATTTACTCCTTTAATTGTATCCACAAAACCTTGGCTTTTGATTATTCATAAATTTCCCTATACTATCATCAGACACCCTTTTGTTTAATAACCATCGATTAGAACCTGCAATTTTTTTGCATATATATTGTGCATTATTGAATCTTTATGGTTTGATTTCATTTTTTCGTAACGCCTCTTATTGCAGTTTCCCGCAATAAGAGGCGTACAAAAAGGAATTTAGGATAAATGTCCGTCGTTGGCGTTGTTGTCAGGCGCGTTTGTGTTTCGCCCCGTCTGTATACCCCTTCAATATGCAATTTGTTTATTTACATATTGAATCTATATATGATCATCCTTACCGACATATTTCGTTGCTATTACACTATATCTTTTAGGCAACTTACTTGTTTTTGGATAGATATATTATCCATGCGACAACATACAAGAATCAAAAGCAAGCAGCTTGCGTTTTGTTTCTCTTTGTATCTTTTATTATAGACTGTGTTCTATCCTTCGCGCAATATCTTCTGCGACAAGGCCGTTGTCTTCCATCTGGAATTCATAACAGCCGATTTTTCTGAAGCTATCCTCCAAGCCGCATATGATTTGTTTTGGTGCATTGTCAAATCTTGATTTATACTCCGCCACTGCAGAACCAAGGCCGCCGATCACGTTATGCTCTTCAACCGTCACAATAAGCTTGTTTTGCGCAAATACGCTGTCAAGCATCTTTGTATCTAGGGGTTTGATGGTATGCATATCGATCACACGCACGGATACACCCTTTTTCTCAAGTATATCAGCTGCGCCAACCGCCTCTGCCAACATGGAGCCAGTTGATATGATGGCAATGTCTTTTCCCTGTCGGTATTCAATCGCTTTGCCGATCTCAAACTCAAAGTCTTCCGGATAAAGCAGCGGAAATCCGGGTGATCCCGTCAGGCGGATATACACCGGCCCTTTATGTTTCGCAGCGGCAAAAACGGTTTTGTATATCTGATGCGCATCTGCCGGGCTGATAACTGTAAAATTGGGGATCACGCGAGACACCGCAATGTCGTCCATTGCAAAATGCGTATTGCCAAGGGACCCGAAACGGCACCCTGCCTCAATACCCACAACCTTTGCATTAAGATTCATATATCCAAGCATCATCCGCATTTGCTCTGCGCAGCGCATGGGCGCAAAAGCAGCCACGGTTACCGCAAACGGCGTTAACCCTTCTCTTGCAAGCCCCGCCGAAAAACCGATCATATTCTGCTCCGCAATACCCACATTAAACAAGCGCTCGGGAAACTGTTTTTCGAAATTAACCAGCCGTGCCGTCGTGGTAATATCCGCGCTTACCACCACTGTTTTTTTGTTTTCCTCAGCAAGCAGAATCATGGATTCGCCGAAACAGCTGCGATGCCCAAGCTTTGACCATTCCTTTAGTGTTTCCAATGTGACGTTGCTCATTGTATGTTTCCTCCCATTTTTGCCTTTTCCAAATCCGCTATCGCTTGTTTGTACTGCTCTTGATTTATGGGACCAGCGTGAAACGCAAGATTGTTTTCCATATAAGAAATCCCTTTTCCTTTTATGGTCTTTGCGAGAATGACATGTGGTTTACCGTCTTTTGCATCTTTTGCTTTCATCAGCGCGTCAAGCATTTGCTCAACATCGTTTCCGTTCTCAACGCGAGAGACATCCCATCCCGCAGCTTTCCAGAGCGCATCCAGATTGATGGCCATAATCTCTTCAGTCTTACCGGACAGCTGAAAACCGTTGATGTCGACGACCGCAACAATATTGTCCAGCTCGTTCTTTGCCGCGTTCATTGCGGCTTCCCATATAATACCTTCATTGCATTCTCCGTCACCGACGACGCAATAAACGTTATGCTTTTCTCCCTTGAATTTCGCTGCTTTTGCCATGCCGCAGGCCACGGGGAACCCATTACCTAGGCTTCCTGACGAAATCTCAATGCCATATTTAATATTCATGCTGGGGTGTCCGCAAAGTATGCTGTTATTGCCCTTGAATTGCGGAATCATATCCTTTGGGATATAGCTCGCTTCAATAAGTGCTGAATAGTAGGCAAGGCTTGCGTGCCCTTTGCTCATAACAAACCGGTCTCGTTCAGGCATTTCCGGTATTTGGGGATCATGATTCATTACGCCGAAAAACATTGTCGCCACAATTTCGATACAAGACAACGCCGGCCCAAAATGCGCGCCCTGACTGCCCGCTGCATACCCCATCTCAATGCAGTCCCGCCGCATCAACTCCGTCTTTTTACCTATTTCATCGATAAGCATATTTTTGTTCATGTTCAACACTCCATTCGATTTGCGTTTTCGTTTCTTTCAGATGTTATTTTCAATCTTATAAAGGTGTCCGCTGTACACTCCGTCAATCATCTCATGTTCATATTTTGCCGCTTCCACAATCCTTTGTTCATCAACACCCGTGTCGTAACCCATTTCGCACAGCATATGAACCAAGTCCTCTGTTGCGAGATTCCCTGATGCGCCGGGGGCAAAAGGACATCCTCCCAAACCACCCAGTGTTGATTGAACGGCTGTAATCCCGCTTTCGATAGCCGCAAGTGTATTGACCATACCCATGTTACGGGTATCGTGAATATGTATCTGTAATGCAAGATCAGGATAGGCAGCGTTTACGGCGGCGATGGTTTCACGCACCTGCGCAGGATTGGCTACGCCAACAGTATCGCAAAGATCGACGGTTTTTATACCGCAATCCACATACGGTCGAATAAAATCAACCAGCTCCTCCGGCTTCTTTTTACCCTCAAAGGGGCAACCAAACGCCGTCGCCAAGTCTACACAGATATCTAGCTGAGGCAGCTCTCTCATTATTCTTTGCAGTTCCTCAAAGGATTCCTCGTGTGATCTTCTGATATTTGCGCGATTATGACTCTCACTTAAGGAAACGACATACGATATCTTTTTCAATCCTGTATCCGCTGCGGTCGTTGCTCCAAATAAATTGGGTACAAGCGCAGAAAAATCGGCGTTCGGATATTTTTCTATACAGACGGTTGCGAGCTCTTTTGCATCCATCATCTGCGGGATCGCTTTTGGACTCACGAACGACGTTATTTGTATGTGACTGATCCTCGCATTCATGACACGTTCAATCACATCAAGCTTCGTCTGCATGGGTATATAGGTGCAAACGCTTTGAAAACCATCCCGCGGTCCCACTTCATATATTTCAATTCTTTTCATGTCACTTCTCCAGCATCGTTCCTGTTTCTTTCAGTCTCGCATACCACGAAAACGCCATTTGGGGATTTTGCGGATGATGCCCGCCCAGCTTTTTAGATGCCTCTAAATAATCCAGCAACTGCTGCTTATATTCATCTGAGGCACAATGTGAAATTACCGCTTCCGCCCGTTCAATCTCATCCATGCCCCGAAGATCAGCGCAGCCGTTCTCGGTGATAACAACATCGACGTCATGTTCACATATGTCCTGATGGGAAACCATCGGTACGATAGTCGAAATGGCCCCGCTTTTACCCACCGAGGGAATAAGAACGACAGATAAACCGGCATTCTGAGCAAAATTTGCTCCGCCCCCGATGCCATTTACGACGCGGCTGCCCCCAATATGACTCGAATTGACATTGCCGTATATATCGATCTCTATACCCGTATTGAGAGCCAATACACCCAGCCGGCCAATAATCTCCGCATTGTTTGTGATGTCACCGTTTCTGAGGATAAGCTTATCGCGCACATCAGGAATCTGATTTAAAATATTCACAGCGTTTTCGCTCATCGTGATGCCGCCTGTGGACACAGCAGACGCTTTGCCGCTCTGCAACAGCTTCAGCACATTTTCACCCACGCCCCCGCATAAAAACTGTAGATCATCAAATTCGGATGTTTGCAGCAAATCGGCTATCGCATTGGCTATATTGCCGAATCCTATCTGTATTGGCGGAAGCGCGACACCCCGTTCTGTTTGATATTCTTTTCTTAAAAACCCAAACAGGTTTTCTGCTATTTTTCCCGACTCAGACGTCGATGCGGTGGTTTTCTCATCGTTCTCTCGCATTTCTGTCTCAACGATGTATTTGATTCTAGACATATCGACGGGGATAAATGCTTCGCCTATCCGATCG
The DNA here is from genome assembly GCA_003249555.1 of Clostridia bacterium. Taxonomy (GTDB): domain Bacteria; phylum Bacillota; class Clostridia; order Christensenellales; family SZUA-584; genus SZUA-584. The sequence goes on from QKIQ01000042.1 coordinate 4,299, forward strand.
CGGCAGCTTGTCAGCGGTATCGGCGCCGTGTTTGGCGGCGGCTTTGGAATGTATACATCATGCATTCCAAAAAGCACTTCCGGCTGCGCCATGTTTATTTCCACAATAATCACGTCCGCCGTATCCAAAAGATAATGCGTCATGCCCACCGATGTTGTCGGAACAATCCCTTCATCGGTTACGGCAAGGGCTTCTACAACGGCCACATCAATATGCCCAAAGCTGCCTCTTTTAAGCAGCCGCGGCATTTTGCACATCTGCTGCTCAATATATTGAACTTTTCCCGCATTTGCCTGAGAAGACAGCGCCTTGCTTGCGCACATAGGCGCCCTTCTTCCTATTATCTCTGCATCACCCAGTATCTCATCAAGCCATGGCACATTTGCGCCTGTAATCAAATTTATGATTAGGTGTTCACCCATCGCCTTGCGTTTGGCCAGTTCCTTGGGGATGGCTTTGGGATACCCCGCCATTGCGTATCCGCTCATCCCGACAGTCATTCCGTCCGTTATAATTTGGGCAGCCTGACTAATCGATGCAATCCGGCTTTGCATGGATGCGCATATCCTATCTTTCATTTCGCCACACTTTCTTGTTTCAGGAATTATCTACTTTTTGGCAACAAATCCTTCGAAAAGCTCTTGGTCGGTCGGCTCCCTATTGGGAATTTGGCGAATCACCCAAGTGTTATTCATGTAATGCTTCAGCGAAATATTCTCCGACGCAATGTTTCCTCCCCATGTGCCGCAGCCAAGCGAGCTTGTAAACGGCATACCGCACACCCAGCTGCCCGTGTTTGTTACCGCCTGAGGCTGGTTAACGACAACGCGTGTTGTATACGTGCGCAGCGCAAGCTCTTCAACGCTTCCGCTGTTATTTGAAAATATACCGCACGAATGACCCGCACCTGAATATGCGTGGTTATCGTTAATAATACGGATTGCATCATCGACATCCTTGCTTTTGTATACGGCCGCAACAAGACATAATTTTTCGCCTGCAAAGGGTGTCACAGCGCCAACTTCATCTTCTTCGACGAGTATCATGCTTGTTCCCTCAGGAATGCTAATACCTGCAATTTTTGCAATATTCTCTGCGGGCGATGCCACGATATGCCTGTTCAGCACAAGGTCTTCAGGCCAGTTGGGCCATATCGCCTTTCTGATCTTTATTTTCTCCTCAGGTGTCGCCAAATACGCGCCGACATTTTTCAGCTCCGTAAGCATATCATCATAAACAGCTTCGTCGATAACCAGGCTGTTATCACAAGAACAGCCTGCCGCCAAATCAAACGTCTTGCTGATCTTAATCTTTTTCGCTGCGTCGGAAAGATCCGCACTCTTATCGATATAAATTATCGCGTTACCGGCTCCCACACCGAACGCGGGTGTTCCCGAGCTGTACGCTGCCACAACCATCGGATGACCACCCGTTGCAATAACAAGATCACATTGTTTCATTAGCTCATTTGTCTTCTCAACAGAAGGATCTTCAATACACATAAACAAATCTTCCGGCACATTGTAGCGCTTCATAATATCGCGCAGCATACCCGTCACTTTTGCCGTGGTCTTTTTTGCTCTGGGGTGGGGCGTAAAAATAACAGCATCTCTTGCCTTAACCGCGTTTATCGCCTGCAGTATCGGATGCATTTCACCTTGTGTGCTCGGAACGAGCGACCCGATAACACCGACGGGCTTTGCAATACGAACAAGCCCTTTTTCTGGTAGCTCTTCTATAACACCCACCGTCTTTTGGTTTTTCACGTCGTAATACACTCCGCGGCACTTGCTTTTAACCTTGATTATTTTGGAGGGAACATCTCCCAGTCGACATTCGTTGTAGGAAAACTGTGCAAGCTCCTCCACAAGCTTATCGTCCGTGACAAATTCCCATGTAATCGCTGCCGCCAACTCATCCACTTCTTTTTGAGTTAAGCTTTCCGCGGCTTTTTGTGCCTTTTTTGCGCGGGCAATCAGCTCTGCAATATATTCTCTGATTTCGTTATTATTCTGTTCCATATTTTCCCCCACTAATTATAGTTTTTTATCATTGACTCGGTACAAGCTGCTGCGTGCCGTTTACATGAAATCTTTCATGCTATTCCGCCGTTGTTATATTTCGCCTGTATTCAATAATATCCGCATTTGTTGGCGTTGATTTGGTGCAATCGGTTCCCGATATGGTAATGGCCGCTGAAATTGCACCGTTGTCTATCGCCTCTTCTATTGGCAATCCCTTTAACAGATACGAGACAAACGCCGATGCCAAAGCATCGCCAGCCCCAAATGTTTTTTTGACCTTCGCAGGGTATACTCTTCCATTAAATACCATGCCGTCATTTCGAAATACTTTAAAGCCTTTTACGCCGCGCTTCACCAAAACGTATTTCGCGTTATGCTTGAACCATCTTTGCGCTGAAGCCGCATCATCTGCGTTTTCTCTGTCGTAAAGATACTCCACGACGTTAAACTCTTCTCTGGTGCCAATGATAATATCGCTTTGTTTACACAACAGATCGTAACAATGAGACGTTTCCTCTAAGTATGTCCAATTGCATGCACGGTAATCTATTTCAAATATCACTGTCGTTCCGTGCTTTCTGGCATAGTCTACCGCCACATAAACAGCTTCTCTGGACGGACTCTGCGACAGCGCTGTACCGGAAATCAGTAACGCCTTGCTGTCTGCAATGTATTCTTCCTCAATTTCATCACAGCACAACTTCAAATCAGCGACGTTCTCCCTGTAAAAGAGGACTGAACAATCCTCTGCAGATTTTACTTCCGTTATCGCCAAACTGGTTAACGCGTTTTTCTCCTGTTTTATCTGAGATGTGTCTATTCCATATTTCCTCATCTCATTTAACACATATCGCCCCATCGGATCATCAGACACTTTACCTATAAAACCCACATTAAGCCCCAGCTTTGCCGCACCCACTGCAATATTGGCAGGAGAGCCGCCCACAGAAATGTGATATGTGCCCACCTCCTCCATGGGTTTATTAAACTCATCAGGGTTCAGATCGACACCGACACGGCCCAAACAAACAAGATCAAAATTTCTATTCATTGAAAACATCATTGCACCGATTGACCTTTCAACATATTTTGCAAATCAACTTTATTATGTTGTCGCATTTGCTCATATTTATCATAGCTTTTTGCCGATTATTGTGTCAATCCGTATGGTTTCATACCATATAATGTCTTTTTATATTCTTTTCGTTTCGTATTTCTTATTTCTTGTTTCGTTTAGGTTTTCTTTTCTTTACTGTAATGTTTATTTTCTAAATTGTCAATATGAAATCCCTATTTATTTGTGAATTGTATATAATTCTTTCTTTTGTATGCCATTTTATTTGCTTATTGCATTACAACAATGCAAATATTGAAAACAAAAACAATAATTATGTTGAAA
>QKIQ01000026.1 GCA_003249555.1 Clostridia bacterium
TGCGATGTGCTCGCCCCTTTAACAAACACAGTGGGACACCCGCAGGCCGCCGCTTCTTTAGGCACAAGCGAGGATGTGTCGTAAAGCGACGGGAACAGCATGGCGCTGCTGCGAAGGTATATTTTCGCAATAGTGTCTCTGTCGTGAATTTTTCCCGTAAAAGTCACTGAATCCGACAAATTATGATCGGCCACCATCTGCTCCATATCGGCGCGTTTGGCCCCGTCTCCCACAAAAAGCATATGGAAACACTCGCCTTGAGCTTTCAATTTCCCCAACGCCTCGATCACCAGTTTTAAATTCTTTTGCCAGACGTGCTGTCCGATATACATGAAAAGCGGCACATCGGCTTTGAGCCCAAAGCGTTTGTTGACTTCTTCTATCACCTTCTGCGTGGGATACTTCGGCACAATATCGCATCCGTTCTCCATCACGTGTACATCGCCGCGATAGCCATATTCACGCAGCGTGTCTAAAGACGCTTCATTGACGATCCACACCTCATCCGCGGATTCATAAAAGCCCGCAATTTTAAGCAATATATTGTCTACGATTTTATCAGATTTTATAGCTGCTTTAAAATCATCTTTGTATTTCGAATGAAATGTGGCCACAAAGGGAATGTCGCGCTTGCGCGCGATGCTGCGCGCCGCAAGCCCCGAACTAAAAGGGCAGTGTGCGTGCACAATATCAAACGGAATTTTTTTCAGCGCCATCCAGAACGACGTGGACATTTGCGGCATACCCACACGGTATTCATTGCGTGTCGGCACTTTGATCGACCCAAAACGATGAACATCAAAATGGTAATCGTCCACCGCATCCGGATGTTTTGGCGTCACTACGCAGCAAGAATTCTGCTCATTGTTTAAACAGCGGGCATAATTAAGAACCACATTGGCCACACCATCAACGATGGGGGGAAATGATTCGTTAAACTGCCCGATTGTTAATTTCATTAAATACGCCTCCTCTTTTCGCTGCCTGTATTTTGCTTTTGACAACGATGAGCCCTCACCATTATAGCAAACCCTGTAAATATTTCAATTGCTAGATTGTTAAGCTTCTACAAAAAGCCTCTTGCCTGATAAAAATTATATTAGCATTTCATCAAAAGATTTCACCGCAATTTCAGTCTTTCATTGGCAATCTCAATAATATCCGCAATAAATTCACCGATCACAGGCAGATTGTTTAGAAAGGATTGCTGAAGCAAATATATCACCAGTGCGCCAAGAAGCGTGAACCCCACAGCAATGCCGAACCCTCTTGCAAGTCCGCCGAGGAAATTCACCCATACCATACGCTTGGTATTATTAAGATGCTTTAAATAATCGGCCAATTTTAGCTTCTCAAGCATCAGCGAAAGCTCATTCAAACGTTTGCCAAGACCGCACATTGCTTTTCTTCTGCGCATATTCATCCCTTTCATTGTTAGTGTGGATGAATCACGCAGAATCATACATTATCTTCTTTAGGCCATTACAAACAGCACAAAATGAGAAAAAAAAACAGCCCCTGCGCCAAACTACTCAAGCAGCTGTTTTTGCGTGCTATTCAATAATTTCATCTATCAGCGACTCTAGCTCTTCCTTGCCCTTTGAATCTTTAAACGCCACGCCATAATCGTCTGTTTTTTCTTCGTTTTCATATAGCCAGGAATAATCGCCGTATTTCTGTTCGTCTGCTATCACTTCATCGCTGTTTTCTGAGCCTTTTGCAGGTTCAGAACCGTCTTCAATATCGTTGAGCATTTTGTTGATTTCGAACAGCTCCATATAACCCGGTTTTTCTTCTGTTTTAGGTGTTCCCTCAGCGCTATCACCGCCGGGCATCGTCTCATCGTCATCCGATTCTTTTTGTGTTGTCTCTTTTTCCGTCTGCTCTGAAACACCCATCTCTTCAAGGCTTTGCGCAATTTCTTTATCAATCTTTTCAAGCGCATCGGTATTGATGCCGCCAAGAGGCATAAAGTCCTGCCCGAAATAACTTTTATATGTCTTTTCAAAATATGCCGCCTGAGAGTTTACCATGTTGGCAAAGCTTGCCGCAAACGCCTGCGCACAGCTTTTGAGCTCCTCGATTTTGCTTTTAGCTTCATCAACCTCACGCAACGTCATCTGTGCTTTTTGTTTAGCCGTGGCTTCTGCGCTGCTGATCATCACTTCCGCTTTTTGTTTGGCTTCATTGATCATACGCTCAGATGTCTTTTGCGCACTGACCAGTGTATTCATGATGGTCTCTTCCGTTCGCTTTACCTTATCTAGATGCTCTTTTGCATCGGCAAGCTCACTTTTTAAGGCAACGACGTCATTTTGCATCAGCTTAAACTCGTCGATAATCTGATCTAGAAACTTATCGACCTCGTCTTCGTCATACCCCTTAAAGGACCTTTTAAACGTCTTTTCCAATATATCCTTAACGGTTAAAGGCACGAAATATTACCCCTTTCTTCACAGGCTACATGCTTAATATATCCAGTGAACCCGCAACTATACACGACATGCCACAAGAGCTCTTGCGGCATGTCATTATCTTCTTTGTATCAAAATCAGTCGAATCTTTTAAAACCTTCACGGCTGCCGCGGTCGTCCACACTCTGTGCGACATCCACATTCGACGGTGCCACCACAAAAATGCTCCTCGCGACTTTTTTAATATCGCCGTTTAACGAATAAACCGCGCCGCCGACAAAATCCAATATGCGTTGGCCAAGCTCTACCTCAAGATCATCCAAATTCATGATCACCGGTTTTCTGGCCTTTAAATTGTCGATAATGCACTCGGCCTCCTCATAGCTGCTCGGCTGGAATACAAGCATCCGCATTTTAGCAGCCGGATTCGGAAGTCCTACCACTTTGGGCTGTTTTCTCTTTGAATATCGCTGTTCTTCCTGCTCTTCCATTTCTTCTTCAAAGAAGCCCTCTTCTTCGTCCATCATCTCTTCACCTTCAAATTCTTCCTCTTCAAGTCCAACCGCATCAAGTATACGGTTAAAAAAACCTCTTGCCATGATATTGTAACCCCCTGAAAATTTTAATTTGACCTCGCTCCAAACACGGCCGTTCCAATCCTGACCACATTTGAGCCTTCTTCAATCGCAGCCTCAAAATCGTCCGACATTCCCAGTGAGAGATATTCAAATTCGGGATACTCCGCTTGATAACGATCGAAGAGCCTGCGCATTTTTTCAAAATACGGCCTGTTGTCATCCGCTTGAAAGGCCGCCGGCGGAATTGCCATCAGTCCTTTTAAGCGGATCCTCCTCATCACAGACACGTCCTGTAAAAAACGCCCGAGATCCTCTTCAAATATGCCCGATTTTGTCGGTTCTTTTCCGATATTGAGCTGCACAAGCGCACTGAGCTGCGTGCCTTTTTTTTCGCACTGCTTTTCAATCTCCTGCGCCAACGTAAGCCTGTCCAGTGAATGAAGCAAGCATACTCCATCAAGGATAAACTTCACCTTATTACTCTGCAACGGCCCGATGATATGCCAATTCAGTGTATCCTTGAGCACCTCACGTTTCTTCAGATACTCCTGAACATAGTTTTCGCCAAAATCCTGAATGCCGGCTTCTTCAGCCTGTCCAACAGCATAGGCGTCCACCGTTTTACTGACAGCCACGATCGTAACGTCGCTTCTGCTTCTCCCTGTTTTTTTTGCGCTCGCATCAACCCTTTCTTCAATTATTGCGATGTTTTTCGCTATATCCGTCATAGATGACTCCATTTAAAGCAGTTATCTTTTGATGAGCTGCCCTATCTCAAGTGTGGCTTCGCCCTCATAGGTCTTCACAAGCACCGTGTCGCCTTTATCTGCCACGACGAGCACAGGCACATACTCCCCGTCAGGCGTTTCCACGTAGTCAAACTTGTCCACCGTCTTCACACAGCTTTTAGGGATGCTCAACCCCTCCTGCACGCCGTAAAGCCGCGCTGACACGCGCCGCTCGCCCAACAACGGACCAATATTATCCTGTATTATTATAGTATACACAAATCCTGCTTTTTGATCAAGCTCCGATACGTTATAAACAAGACCGGTATACTGTTTATCGAGATAATCCTCGAATATAATCGAAAAACCGTTGCCTTGATACATCTCAGGAATTCTCTTATCCGACAACAGTACCACGTACCATTCGTTCCCGCTGGCCACACGGTACAGCGGCGCATACGCCTTATCCTTCTCAGGAATCTCCACCGTTTTGCCTTCAAGCACTTCCTCGAGCGCCTCTCTTGTGAAGCCGCCAATGTTCTGCTTGTTCATCAGCGCCTCGCAGCCGTCGAAGTAAAAGCTCACAATACCGCTTTCATTCGCGCTGAGTTTACTGCGCCACGTCGCAAAAAGGGTGAGCAGCTCGGATTCTTGCGTATAGTAATCCCCAAGCTGTTCGTCGGGCATGGTGTTTTCCCGCAGGTATGCCATGCGCTCATCAAGCAGCGCTTCCATATCCCGTTCCAGCGTCAGAAGCACAGAGAAGTTTTTGTCAAACGTGGCCTGCTGGATCTCTTCTGCTTTGGCATCAATGCGGTTATTAATGTCGTTAAGCTTATCGTCTATGACTCCCGCACGAATAACCTCGATCTGATACTTCATGATTTTCTTTTGCAGATCCAGCAGCTTGGAGAGCGTTTCATCGTTGTAGCCCCATTCGTACACCTCAACAATAGGGTCTCCCACGTTGACCGGCTGCCCTTCCACTGCTATATATTTGGTCTTACCGTAGTTCTTTGCTTCATAGACAACTTCGTCACGCACAATCAGCATGTCGTAGCTGTTGTCAAACTCTGCACCAGACCACTCGACCGCCACCGTTCGCGGCGTACCCAGCAACAGCACAAGAATCACCGCGATGAGAACGACTGCTGCGCCCAGTACAAAATAAAACTTTGTTCTCGGTCTTCGCCTGACTGCCATCCATTCCCCTTCCAAAATGCTTCCTCTATATTATTTCTCCGCAGCCATAAAAACTCCTTTGTATATGAATATAGAAAAAACACGAATCCTTCCGCAAAAACGAAAAGAAAATGTCATAACGCTATTTTAACTTCTACACTATTGCCAACTCCGCTATAACAGATTTCCTGGCACAACGCACGCACAAGCGCCAGCCCCCGTCCGCGTTCCTTGAGCAGTGCGTCTTTATCGTCGCTTATGGCGGCGCACACCTTTTCGTAATTAAATCCGCAGCCGCTGTCTGTGACACTGATGGTTAAAAGCTCACTTTTAACCCCTGCCTTAAATATGACCGGCGCCTTTTTTGAAGGCACTGCGTGCTCAAAGCTATTAACCAAAAGCTCATGGATAACGAGCGACACATTAAATCTGCATTCGTCCGTAAGCGGCCTTGTTCTCTCAATACCGCCAAGCACACCGCTGACCACTCTTTTTATATCATCTATAGAGGTAAGCACATACCGGCTTGCATAACTCATAAAAAGACACCAAGAAGCACACAGAATTGTGAGCCGCCCCTGCGCGCACCATGCTTCTTACATCTATATACCCCTTAAAATAGCCGCCTAAACCTATTTTTCATAGAAATTTCTAAACTTAACGAGTATTCTGCGTTCAATACGGGATATGTACATTTGTGAAACGCCGAGCATGGCGGCCACTTCTCGCTGACTGAGATCGCTTTCGTACCGCTGCTGAATAACCTGCTTTTCAATATCGCTTAAATGCTCAAAGCAATAAGCCAAAAAGTCCCTGTCCTCAATCCGCTCGTAAGCATTGTCCGTGGTTCCCACAAGCTTTATAAACTTCGTGTCTTCATTAAGCGCGATGTAATTATCCAGTGAGGCCGCATATCCCGCGGATTGAGCTTCCATCAGTTCCAATACCCGTTCCACGCTGAGCCCTAAATATTCCGCCATTTGTTCCGGCGTGGCGCTGTGTCCATATTTTGCGGAAAGAACGCCTTTAGCGTCGTCAAGCTTTCTGATCATCTCGCTTTCCCGCCGCGAAATGCGTATCATGCGCGTTTTGTCACGAAAATAGTTTTTGATTTCTCCGACAAGCGTCGGTGTGGCAAAGCTCGCAAATTTTACGCCGCGGCAGCTCTCATAACGGTCTAGCGCTTTGACCAGAGCCAGCGATGCCACCTGAAACAGGTCGTCAAATTCAACGCCCCTGCCTACGAATTTTTTCGCCACGATCTCCGCGATGTACAGATATTTCTCGAGTATGTAATTCCTCAATGTTTCATCACGGCAAACTTCGTACCGCTCAAAAAGCGTTTGTTCGTCTAAGCCCGACCACCGCTTACTCATAAACTTCCCCAATATTTTGTCACAATGATTTTTTCAGCCGGAATCCATGGATCACGCCGCCGTCTTCTTTTATCTCGCATGTATCAACAAGCGCATCCAGCAAATATTGACTCATACCGTCGGATTCATCGGCCGTGTCCATCTCAAACCCCGACGTCTCAAAATCCAGCACAAGCCCGTCCTCAACGGTGAGACAAATATCAATTTGGTGCGGATGCCCGGCTAGCAATGATGTGCATGCTTCGGCGCTTGCCACCTTGATATCCTCAATATCCTCAATATCAAACCCGACACGCTGAGCCACTGCCGACACCGCAAGCCTGACGGCGAGTATATAATCGGGCCGGGCGGGAATTTGCAGCCGTATCACGTCGCCGTTCACGTTTCATCCACCTCGATCTGAAAGATTTTGTCGAGCCCCGTCAGCGTGAATATCTTGGCGATATACGGTTTTAAATTAATGATGCTGATCTGCTTCTTCGCTTCTTTGACCTTTTTCAGCGCACTCACTAGCACACCAAGCCCTGTCGAATCAATGTATATGAGACTGGTACAGTCGAGCACAACATCCGCCTTTTTATCGTCAATCAACGCATGTAGCTCAGATTTAAGACTTTCCGAGTTGTAAATATCGACCTCTCCGTATAGACGAACATCCCATCTGTTGTGGCTCTCATCATAATTCGCGTCCAAGAGCATCGGTCAACCCTCCCCTTCAATATTAGACATACCCAAAAGGGCATGCCGTATAAATTGTTTTTATTTGCCGGCCGCTGCGATACGGACACGTTTAAAATCATCTCAGTCTGCACGCTTTGTTTGGGCTCTGTCGGTCAGCCAAGCGATGATATCCTCATATACCCGCTGTTTTTCTTTTTCGTTGAGTATCTCATGACGCATGCCTTCGTATGTCGTAAACATAAAATCGGCCACGCCCGCTTTTTTATAATCCTCGACATCCTGCTTGACGGCTTTCAAACCGTTGCCGCCCATGCTGTCGAACTCGCCCGCGCCGATAAACAGCGGCAGGTCTTTTGGATATCGCGCAAACGTCTCTTTGGCAGAAGCCGCGCGCGTACCGCCCAGCAGCTCATAGATGAACGCCGCTGTGGACAGATTTCCGCAATACGGATCTGCCGCGTATGCCTTGACGACTTCCTCATCTGAGCAGATGAATTCGCTGCCCGTTTCACCCTTGAACGGCCTGTTGAGCGTACCGAACACGAGCTTATGCAAAAAAGGCGATCGATGCCGCCGTCCGCGCAGCTTCATGGTGAT
>QKIQ01000081.1 GCA_003249555.1 Clostridia bacterium
GCCTTCATGCCGTGGTATCGGATAAACCCCATCGCTGCGAACGGTGCGGCTCCGAGTATGCACAGCCAGCTGACAGTTTCGGTTCCCAAGACCTTTTGCAGCCCGAAGTACAGCAGCACGGCGATGCCGACCGCCAGTATTGAAAAAACGAACTGCCGGATAGACAGCCCGAAAAAAACGGCTTCTGTATATTCCCGTATTTCTTTTGGTATCTTAATCTCCATGTTTGTTCCTCCAATGTGATAAATCCGCAGACTTGCTTTTTTGTCTGCATCATAGATAATGAAAGCAAGAAAAAACAGGAGGTCAGCCATATGCCATACATCTCACTGCTCATACTCTTGCTCATGATTGTTGTGAACTTGATTTTTAGATTTGCGTCTTTGTTCCGTCTCACGATACCCGTGCTATACGCCATCGTCGTGCCGGTCTTTTTCCCGGACTGGTTGCACAAAAATGAAACGCTTGTGACGGTGATCTGGTTTGCGCTGATCGGCCTTGTGATTATAAGCTGGATTGTAACAATCCGAAAGAGAATCCGTTTTAAGCGTGCTCAAACGGATAGCTTACAGGGCTAAAGCCCGAGCATTTCGCGCACCACTCTATCTGACATTTTCACAGCGCCGGTGAGCACCAATAGGTTGAATATCAGCTCGCCCACATACGCCCACACGATGCTCACGGCGCTGGCATCCTCAGCAATCTCAGGCGGCGACGCCGCGAACACGCTGAATATGATGCAGGCGAGTACGATGATCGCGCCTTCCATGCAGACGGCGGCATAGCTTTTCAAGAAGCTCTTGCCAATCTGAGACGTTGGTTCGCCCGCGAACGTTGATATCGGTATGGGGGCAATGGCTGTGTACAAGTACAGCCGAAAGAAACGTCCGTACACGCTCATGATCATGATGAACGACAGCACAGTAATGAATATGCCGCCAATAAGCGTTAGAGCCCAAAGCGGTATCGAGTCCCAAAACCCCACCTCGTTGATCTTTTGAACTATGATGTCTGGCAGCACGATGTCGTTCTGTACGCCCGAGCCAACGGCATTCATTGCTGTAGACATAATTCCCTGAACGATTTGAAAGAACGCCATCATGATATCAAGCCCGTACGTGACAGCGGCTTTGGCCAACACGAACCGGATGAATATCTTTAGTGCTACCTCCGGTCGCTTGATTTCCGCAAAGCTGCCACACGTCCGTATGATGCCGGCCACAAAGAACAGCACCAAGAGTGCCAGCCCTATGGCCTTCAGCGCATCATTGATTGTCAGTATGACGTTCCAGATATCGCCGCCCTTGAAGTTCTCGGGGGATTGTGTGATGATCTGCCATATTTCAGACAGCTTTTGATTCCATGTATCAAGTGCATTATTCAGATTGTCGATAATGCCCATATCCTGCCTCCTGTCTTTTGAGGCAGACCTGCGGATTCACAGGTCTGCCCGTCCACTCTACATTACCGGCAAGGTTCATCTCTGCCGGGCGTTTTGTCCTTAATCACGCCATATTTGTCATCCACATAGAAACGACCAACAAAGGGATTAAAAATGGCGGAGCAGCGCACACCGCCAAACTCCGCCACATACCGGTTATCACCGGTCTTTTCCACAATCGTCGCTTCCCTCAGCTCGCCGTCCAGCGAATGGATGTGCATGGGTTCAGTGATTGGAAGGTTAAACATATGCATCAGCCTCCCGTGATGAGATTCAGAATCTCTTTGGCGAAGGTAATGATCACGCCGCCCGCCAGCGTCAGAAAGCCGTTGGCGCGTTGCGACGGATCGTGGCTTTTGAGCGATAAGCCCACCTGTACGATACCGAACGCCAGCAGGATAAGACCGATGGCACGAATTAGGCCGAATATGAAATCTGACAGGTTGCTGACCACCTTGATCGGGTCGTCATCGGCGGCAAAGGCTGTTACCGAGATAGAAAACACAAGCACAAGGGCACAGAAGGCGCTGAAAAGCAGCCTCATTCTTTTGGACATCTTCATTTGTTTTGTTCCTCCGTTTCTTTGTTGAGTATTTTATTGATCTCCTCGTCGGACACCACTTCAAAGTCGGCGTAATCACCGTCCAGAAGGATGTCATCCATATCGAGGGCAAGGTGAATCTGGCCGTGGACATACGGAGGCGTTCCGCCGTCTGCGGTCAGTTTGATATTCGGGTGACGCAGTATGTCATACTTGCCGTCCTGCACCGCGCGTTCACCGCGTACGAACAGTAGCGCATAGCGGTTGTCAAGCATACGCACTTCATCCGGCATATACAGCTCGCGCCCGGTGATCTGCCAGTTGGTTGAATAGTTTCCGCTGCGGCCTTTACTCTGACCGTATGTATTGGTATCGATGGTCGCTTTGCCGAGCAGTTTGCTGATGTACTCATGCGTGGATTGCTCGTTGCCGCCGAGATAGACGAACTCATCACAGTTGCCCACGATGGATTCCCATTGCTTCTCGAACAGCGCCTTAAGCTGCGCGAGGTTTTGCAGAATGATACTGACGCTGATCTCCCTTGAGCGCATGGTGGACAGTATCTTGTCAAACTCATCGGGCAGGGCCACGTTCGCGAATTCGTCCATCACACAATGAACATGGACGGGCAGCCGCCCGCCGTACACATAGTCGGCGAGATAGTACAGCTCCTGAAAAAGCTGTGTGTATAGCATCCCAATTATGAAGTTCAGCGACGAATCGTTGTCGGGGATCAGTGCGAACAGTGCCACCTTCCTTTCGCCCAAAGTAGTGACATCCAATTCGTCGTGGCTGACCACGCTCGCGATCTGCGGCAGGTTGAATTTCTCCAGTCGTACGCCAAGGCTGATGAGGATGCTCTTGGCCGTTTTGCCCGCGGCCAGCTTGAAGATGTGATATTGCTTGACCGCCAGATGTTCCGGGTCTCGCATCTCCAGCCGCTCAAACAGCTCGTCGAGCACGCTCGCGTATTCCTCGTCCTCCTCACGCACATCCGCTGCGCCGATCATTTCCATCACCATCGGAAAGTTCTGCTCATGCGGTGGTGCTTCATGGACAAGGTAGAGGATGAGCGCCTCCATTAGCGCCGTCTCCGCGCGCTCCCAGAAAGGATCGTTACTCTGCGCGCCCTTGGGCGTGGTGTTGCGCACGATGTTGTTAACGAGCTTCAGCACGTCCTTGTCATCCCGAAGGTAGGTAAAGGGATTATAACCGTGGGAACGCTCCGTATGGATGAGGTCAAGGATACGCAGCTCATAACCCTGCTGCTTCAGCAGATGTCCGGTATCCCGCAGGATTTCACCTTTGGGATCGAGCACCACGAACGATGTGTTGCATTGCATAACGTTGGGTTTGGCGTAAAAACGCGTCTTACCGCTGCCGCTGCCGCCCACCACCATGACGTTGAGATTGCGTCGGTGCTCGCGCCCGTCCAGTCCGATGCGAACGTTCTGCGAGAGCAGTATGTTGTCAGCCTTGCTTTTGTCCGCATATTTACGGCAAAGCTGCTTCGGATCGCCCCATTTGGCACTGCCGTGTTCCTCGCCCTTGCGATAATTGCGTTTCATGGCGTAATAAATACAAATGCCCAAGCCGTAGATCAGCAAGAAGATTGCAATGGTTTTAGGCGAGTCGGCGCACCACGATATAGCCATTGGGTCTTTCATACCGTTTGTGAATGCGGCCATGATACCCGAAAGCCCCTGAGATAAAAAAGGAGCGACGATTAACGCCGCCCACACCAAAGGGAGAAGCCCGAGTCCCCAAAGGACCAGGCTCGTTTTATTCGTATTTGGTTTATTCATCGCTCTAATTCCTTATATCGTTTTCTCTCCTTCCGGGTGGGCGCGTCCATCACATCGAGCAGCGTTTCATCCACAAAGTCGGTGTCACGTCCCTGCGCCACCAGCTCGTTGCGCGTTTCGTTCAGCGAGCCGATGATGAGGCGCTGCTGGTACTCGTCCACCTCAATGACGCGTTTGTCCTCCATCTGCATCACCTCTCCGGCTGGTTTTTCTGCTGCTGCCGCTCGGCATACAGGTTCCTGTCCACGCGCTCCATGATATCGCAGGCGGCTTCGCGGATGCGGCCCAACATCGCCCGCTTGCTGCTGGTATCCAATTTCAACACGCTGTCGGGAATCTGTTCACTTTTCGCTGTATATGAGATGCCATATCGACGGCAAACGATGTCCGCCGCACAGCTTGAAATGAAGGCATCACGGGACGGTTCTTCGGTCGTGTTTTCGGCGTGAGCCAGCTCACAGGCGATATGGGCAAACAGCGCTTCACCATTCATGTTGCGGGCAACATACACGGTGTTGTCCTTATCCGAATAGAGCGCGCCGATCTCTTGTGCAACAGAATCGGACACATTTATGGGAACGGGCGTATCTGTCACCAGTGCTTTGAGCTTTGAACGGAGGGACGCTTGCTCGCGTTCCCGCAACGGCTTGCCTTGCGTCTGAGAGACATCGAACACGCGCTTTGCATCGAAGCTGGTTCCCGTCGTGCCGTCTTCACGCTGATATTCGCCGTTGGCTTCCAGCACCATCAAGGCTTTTTCGTTGCGCTTGACGGAACGCCCGCGCTGGTGCCAGTCGTCGAAGCTCATGACGTATGTGGCATCAGGCTTCTGAGCTAGTACCAGCAGAGTATTGGCAACGCTAGTCCTGCCGAGCCGCGACTGCATCCCAAGATAATCGGAAAGAGTTTTGGGACTGGAAAAGGTTAAATCCGTCATGCCATCGATGCCCTCGTAGAGCTTGGCGCGTTCCGTCTGCTTGCGCTGCGCCCAGGCTTCCTTGTCAAACGGCTGGTCATTGTTGAATCCGGAGCTTTGATTTTCAAATAAGTTGTCGAAGTTCTCCATGTAATTTACCGTCCTTTCGATGAATTCTTATTTTTCCTGCTTCGTGCAGGCTGCTGATGTGTGGTCTGTCGTACTTTGTCCTTGGTAGGTGCATTCTTTTGCTGCCGCCCATTCCTGATCTCTTTGATCTGACGACGCACGGACGGGCGGTCAGGCTCAGCGATAACGTCTTTGGTTTTTGAGAAAGGCGCGGACAGATTCGATTTTTCCGTCCCCGCCTTCGTAGGGTTTGACATGTCTGTGGGTTGCTTGTGCTCTGTCTTCTTCGGGCCGTTCAGCAACTCGTCCAGAAGGTTATCGTCCATGGTATGCCCGGTCTTTTCAGACGGGGGGGCAGTGCGCTCCTTCTCGGTATCCGGCTGTTTAGCCTTGGTTTCTCGTGCTTTCTTGATGTCTTCACGGATTTTCTCCACATCTACGGTGGAGAGGGCGAACCGCTCCGCGATGCGGTTAACCTTTGCAGCGTCGTTTGCGTTCACCACGATGTCGCACAAGCCGTCCTGCTGCTTGCGGTTCAGCACAGCGGCGTATAACACGCCGTACTTTCGCGCTTCCTCCGCAAAGCGTCTGAGTTCGCTTGTCTTGATGACGAACACCTTGGTTGGCTTGCCGTTGAACGCTTGCATCCGTGTCTTTCCCTTTGTGCGCTTCTGATCCTTAAGCGCCGCGATGAGGAAGGTGGCAAGCGACAGTGCGGCTTTACCAGCAAGATTGGTCGCCACCTCAATTCCTTTTACTGTCAGATTAGTTGCCATGCTGACGACCTGTTCTGCCGCATCTCCTGTTTGGGTCATTTCATCAACTCCTTTTTGTAGTTTTGGGTATATAAAAAGGACGCCTCCTTGTTGGGTGCGTCCGAATAAATGATCTGTCATTACCTAATGATTACTTGGACAATTGGAAGTTATATAATTTTTTGCTATGGACTCATAGCTTTATGCAAAAATCTATTGCCGCTTAAGGAAATTAACTTAGAACGTGGCATAAATATTCTTATATTCTCTTATCGCCTCTGATACATTTTTAATTTTTTCTTCTTTCTTAAGCATTTTGTCATTTTTTTGGTTTTGAAGAATTGGATTGAGTTTTTTTATTGTCTCAATTTCTTTCTTTTTTAGTTCAGAATAATCACATTCTTCAAGAACTCTAAAGTGAATTACCAAATTGCTATCTTTTATATCATCTAATAAAAGTCCTAAATAGGCAGGATTCTTCAGGTTTTAAGCTTCTTATTGCTTTTACCATTTCGCTAACACTCATTTATAACTCCTTTTTATTCAACTTCCCGTAAAGAAATTGGAGACTCTTAGCAATTGATTGTTATAGCATACTTAAAAGCTGATTGAAATAGCGTTCACGTCGTTCGTTACCTGACTATCTTGGGTTCTTGAAGGCTTTTTTAGATACCGATTCTTATCACAATACTGTTTCAAGTAATCGTCGGCTTGTTTCAAAAATACTCTTTGATATTTCCTTTTTCTTTATCACACTCAACTCAGTAAGACAATAGGACAAACTTCGCTTAAGCTGCTCAACCGTCTTAATATCTGAAATGAACGGAGCATCAGATTCTATTAATAATCTGTCAACAGGAACTTTCTGTACTATCGACCGCCCATTTGTAGAATTAAGCATATACTCATTGACCGAAAAAAAACAGCCAAGTTCTATAGCTCTATCAAGTTGCCTTAACGTTCCTGAATACCAATGCAAAATACAATTACTATGTTTTGTACAATTGTATTTTTCCAAAATATCCAATACGTTTTTATCTGATCGGACAGAATGGATTGATATAATCTTCATTGGTGATCTTTGGCACCATTCAATAATTTGTGAGAAAGCATCAATCTGACATTCTTTGGAGTGATAAAACTGCTTATTGAAATCCAGGCCAATCTCACCAACAAATCTTGTTTTGCTTATATATTTTTCAATTAAGGCGAGTTCATGGATCCTTTCAAAGACAAGCTGCGGATGTAATCCCAGAGCAACTTGGACATTGGAGAAACCACAGAGCTTATCCTTTTCAATCTCATACGCCTTTGGAGTTGTTGTCATCGCCAATAGATTGATTCGTTCTTCCAAGGCTTTTTTGCTGAATTCAACCATGGATTGCATTAAATCTACATGGCAATGCATATCATAAATATCCATAACCATTCACCACACCATATAGCTTTATTGTGTCTTTTTTTCGATTCCGGTATTTTTAATTATGAAATCATCAACCTCCAATAGCCCTCTTAGGTACACATCTGATAATTCCTGCAAATAAGCGCTATCTCCAGAAAGAGGGCCGCTCTTGTGTATTAGAATTTTAGCTCGTTGCGGCTGCTCCTTAATTTTATTAATAGCAATTTGAAAAGAGCGAAGTTGTATTCCCTTGCCTTTTGTGTGGCTGGCCGCTATCTCTTCAACGTTGTCTATTAAATAAGGGGTGCTGTCTCCTTCTCCCCTAAATGCCTTGTTCATCGCCGCTCTACGGATGATACAGGGAACACAATACCCGCAATGCTGAGGAGCGGCACCACTCCAACGAGCTTTCTGCGGGGAAGAACAGGAAATTGAATCTTGAATCACTTGCAGAAGAAATTCTCTGTTCGAACACTCATCAGCCATTTCTCCTTTTGTTTTATT
>QKIQ01000021.1 GCA_003249555.1 Clostridia bacterium
GAAAAGAGAAGAGCAAGGAGAACCCATGCCCGGACTGGCAAGAAGACTGGTGACCTTATTAGCGGTACTGCTGTCAACGGTATTCACGCTTGGCACACCAGCCTATTTCATCTACAATAATGCACGAAGTCTGATTGTAACAGAGATCGGTGAAAAAGCCATCAACATTTCGGTCACCATCGCAGCGTTTATCGAGAATGATATTGAACAGTTTTTAGCTCTGCCCGCATATGTGCTGCCAGACGCTGAAGACTCAGATACAGAGGACGAGGATTTATATTTATATGAAGGGCCGTTTTATGGCGACGAAGACTATGGCGACGATGATGCATACGACGATTATAGCGACGATGATGCTTATGACGAAGACTATGGCGACATTAACGACTATGGCGAGGCGTATATCGACGAGGATCTATACGGTGAGCACGAGCTTGGTGCGTGGGATGACGAAGAATGGGATGACGAAGAATGGGATAACGAAGAATGGGATAACGAAGAATATGAAAATGACGGTTTGCCTGTTGATACATCGACTCGTATTGCGCCGTCACAGCATGAGACGGGGCCCACAGCAACTGATGGCACATTGACCGAGGAATACTTGAACACGCTGTCTCTTCTGCTTGCAAGGATCAGTGAAGAGACGGGCGCCGAGGTGTATATTGAAAAGCGGTTGTCTGAGACAACCAAAGGCTTTGTGTTTGAACAGGGGAGTCGCAATAGAGGCACGGGCTCTAGCCGCATGACCCAAGAGGAGATCAGCATATTCAATGAAGGACAGCGCAGCGCGTCTGATCTGCTGCACGATAGTGCCATCGGAGAATATTTGAAGGGCTATGCTCCCATCACCGACCCTGCGACAGGAAACACGGTGGGGTTGGTCGTCACCGAGTTTGCGCTGTCTCATGCATATGTGTTGATGTCGGGCATCACCAGCATCATTTTAATTAGCTTTGTGGTCATGTTTTTGCTGACCTCGGCTGTGGTGTACAGGCTGATATCAAGCCGCATGAAATACCTGGTAAAAGACGTTCTGACCGATCTTTGCAACAGACGATATTTTGAAAAAGTATTGAAACGGCAGGTGAAAAACGTAAAAATTTCCGGCAAGCCGCTGTCGCTGATGATGATCGACGTTGATCACTTTAAAAAGATCAACGATACGATGGGACACGGGGTTGGCGACGAGGTGCTCAAAGCGGTTTCGAACGTTCTATTAAGCTCAATACGGCGGTTTGATGTATGCTGTCGGTATGGCGGAGACGAGTTTGTCGTTGTGCTACCGGATACCGAGGCGGTGCAGGCGGCGGCTGTGGCCGAGCGCATGCGCGGGGCAGTGTCCTCACTGCAGTTTTCACCAAACGGTCATCCGCTCGGCGTCACGCTCAGTATCGGCATTGCGGTGCATTGCGCCCATATGACAGCAGATCAGCTCAAAGAGAAGGCCGATTATGCGATGTATGTCTCAAAGAACTCGGGCAAGAATCGAATCACCGTTACACCCCCATAATCCGTTTTTGAAAAGAAAAGAAAGGGCAAAATATATGAGCAGGGCAGTGGTTATATACAAATCAAAATACGGCGCCACAAAGAAATACGCCCAGTGGATCGCGCAGGCACTGGAAGCGGACCTTTTTGATATTAAGCAGATTAATGCCCAGGACCTTGGAAAATATCAAACGATTGTATATGGCGGCGGGCTGTATGCCAGCGGTATTATCGGTTCGGATTTTATAACTAAGAACTTTAGCGCTATTAAGGAAAAGCGTATTGTTGTGTTTACTGTGGGGCTTGCTAATCCGCAGCTGACGGACTACACAATAATCATCGAAAAGAATTTTCCCTCGGCAATGCGCGAGTCGATGAAAATTTTTCACTTGAGGGGCGCGATCGATTATAAGCGCATTAGCATCAAACACAAAGCAATGATGTCCCTTCTTATCAAAAAAGTCAGAAATATTGATGAAAAAGACCGCGATGATGAGATAAGGCTCATGCTGGATACATATGGTCAGTCTGTGGATTTTACTGATCAGTCGACGATTTTGGCGCTGGTGAACCACTGCAAAAGCCTTTGAAAGCATAAAGCGAATCTATTGGCTTTGAGCGGAGCCATATGAAGGGAATTCATTTCATCGTAATAAAAAAGCCGCTTTCGGGAGTTAAGCCCGAGGCGGCTTTTGCTGTTATCGATTACCAGGGGCGCCTTGCGCAGACGAACATCTTTTTCCAATAAGACGTGATGCATGAGCGCTTGACGACCTTGCCGTTTGAGGAGGAGGCATCAACCATCATGCCGCTGCCAATATAGATGCCCACATGGCCGACCTTTGTTTTTGCTGAGTTCCAAAAGAAAATCAAGTCGCCTTTTTCAAGATCGTTCATCGACGAAATCTTCTCCCAATCGGACACCTGGGAATAACCGGCGGCATTGTAGCGCCCGCGCGACGAACCGGCCTGCTTAAGACAGTAATATACAAGCCCCGAGCAGTCAAAGGAATCTGGGCCCTCGCGTCCGAGCCGGTACGGGTCACCGAGCTGTTCCTTAGCGATATCGATCATCTCCGTGATATTTGCACGCCGTTTCTCGGCCTGAACCTTTGTTGCGCTCGGCTTGACGTCCGGTGAATAGATCTTGTCCAGCGTGTAGTGGCCGGTTTTGCCGTCCACATCAAGACCGTTGCGAGATTGGAATTCCTTTACGGCGGCCACCGTCTCAGAGCCGTAATAGCCTGTGACTTTGCTTAAATAGCCAAGATCAACCAGCTGTCTTTGTAAACTGTCCACGTCTTCACCTTCGGTGCCTTCTAAAAGCATATAATTTTGCGCCTGATCCGAATTAATCAAATCAAGCGTTTGCAGGCCCGCGATGCCGTCCTGCTGGAGTTCATGTTGACGCTGAAACAGCTTCACGGAATATTCTGTGGCAGGGCCGTATAGCAGCGTTGTTTCATCGATATCGAGGTATCCAAGCGCCATGAGCCGCTGCTGAAGCTCCTGAACCCTCTCGTTTTCATCGTTGCGCTGCAATGTCGGGTCGGGTGTGGGGGTGGGCATGGGCGATGGCGTGGGCTCGGGCTCGGCGGTTTTGCTAGGCAGAGCGGCAATATTGTCGGCTGCGGCCAGAGCAAAGCTGTCACTGTTCTGAGCCATCGTATTTATATTTTGAGGTATCGCGATGACGAGCGCAACCGCGATCACCACCAAGGCGGCGCCGCCCAAAATCATGATGCGCGTGCGCTTGGCAAGTTGCATAAACGCATTGAAAATCCACGTTCCTTTTCGTATGGAGAACCGTCTCGCTCGTTTTCGTCTATACATATGAACCTCTCGTTTTTTCTTCTATTTTATAGGCAAATGATAAAGAATGCAAGAAAACATTACAGGAATGTTACGAAAAAGTTACAAATAAACGAAGGTTTTAGAGCGACGAAGTGAGCTTTCGCTGAACGCGAGCGACGATAGATGCGCTCAAGCGACCGGGAAGCAGCTTGGATGCCGCGATAAATGCTTTATTCATGAATCCCGGTATGATAACGGCTTTGCCTTTCAAAACGCCTCTATAAGCACAATCGGCCACCTTGTTTGGCTGCATCGCACCCTTGATGTCGGCTTTTCCGGCACGTTTGGAGAATTCCGTTGCCGTAGAGCCGGGGCACAGTGCGCTAACCGTCAGGCCGCTGCCCTTGAGTTCATGGCGCAGGGCTTGGGTCAGCGAGAGCACGTATGCCTTTGAAGCATAGTATACGGCGATATACGGACCCGGCTGATAGGAGCCGGTGGAAGCCACATTGAGTATTTTTCCGCCGCCATGCTGGCGCATATGATGAATGGCGAGATTCGTCATTTCGGTGAGGGCGCGGATATTCAGATTGATGATATCATCATTTCTTTCCTGATCGATATTTTCAAAAAGACCACTTTGACCTGCGCCTGCATTGTTGATACATACATCAAGCCTGATGCCCTGCCGCAATAGCTCCGAAAATATTTCCTTCGGTGCGTCGGTCTTCGTTAAATCCTTTGGCATGACAATAACGCGAACATGAAATTGTTTTGAAATGAATTCGGATAAGGCGTCAAGCATCTCGGCTGTGCGGGCAACAAGCACAAGACTGTGACCCGCCTTGGCGTATCGTAAAGCCAGCGCTTTGCCGATACCGGAAGAAGCCCCAGTAATTAAAACCCAGCTTTGATTTCCCATCGCATGCCTCCTCTTCGTGATCCGATTATAGCATGACAACAAGCGATAAGCAATTTGCTGGCTATATTACCGCGGGCTGAGACTTTAGGCTCGTGAGGAAATGCTTTTCCGAGGAACAATTTGATTTGCCTGAATATATTTTCATATAAGCGCCTGCAAAATATTGCGCCGCAAGATCCAGTATATCCATGTTATTATCATTAGGCTTCTTAGAAGAAAAACACACATGAAGACTTCCCCAAACAGCTTTTTGATACACCACGGGAATAATAACAGCGGTGTTGACATGATGGTTATATATGCTGTTGGCACACTTAGACAAACGACCGTATGAAGACCAGTCGAAGACAATGCGGGCTTTTGTGAAATCATCACTGTAGCGCGTGAGAATGAAGGATTTAATTTGCAGAGGCTCTGAAATATCTTTGCATATCGCTTTGAATACGTCCATTAGATTTTCGGCCGTGGCATTGAAAAATAATTGTGCGCTTTTTGCGACAACTTGCATCATTTCTGTGCGTTTTGCGGCTTTGCTGGCAAATAACATGTGCGTTTGATTTTCATGGACGAGCT
Organism: Clostridia bacterium; assembly: GCA_003249555.1. Classification (GTDB taxonomy): domain Bacteria; phylum Bacillota; class Clostridia; order Christensenellales; family SZUA-584; genus SZUA-584. The sequence continues at coordinate 4,781 of QKIQ01000021.1, forward strand.
GCTGCTCTCTGCATATTCTTAAATAATTGCCCAAAAAAACTTCCGCCGATTGTTTTGCCGCAAGATAATGCAAATTGCTCCAATCGTGACAGCTCAAAACCTTGCATACAACCATGACGCCGAAGAATGTTTTATCGTTGCGAATTGGAACAGCCAACAACGATTTGATGCCAAGGCTTTGCATCTTATCTGAAAGAACGGATGGTATGCAGGTTTGTTCTTCGGGCACGTTGCTTGCGGTAAACCGTTCGTTATTTTTTAGCAAATCCATCCATATAGATGCCGGCACAACTGTTTTTGATTTATTATTGATGGATATAAGACCTCTCTTGCACCACTCATAAGCGATAAAGGATTCATTATCAAAATCATATATATACGTGTAGTCAGCAGATGTCAGCGTCGCCAAAACTTCAAGCATGTGATTTGTACAAGAGGCAAATTGATGAGAATCTGCATTGGTGTATTGTTTTGAGACATCAGAAAGTGATTCTTGTATGTTGAGAATATCCTGAAGACATTCATCATATTCCGCTAATACTCTGTTTGATTCGTTGAGATGCTTTTCCATCTTCATCCTAAGATACGCGCTCATGATGGTATCTGCAGCTGTTTTAAGCCGGCTGATGTCGATTGTGGTCCATGTTCTTTTCATATTCAGTTGGGAAGCGACGATAACACCAAAGTAATCATCGTCTCGTAGTATAGGAACAATGACTATAGAACGCAAGCCTATCTTTTTGGCATTATTTATTGGCTCAAAAAATAAATGTGATTTTTCCGTTTCCAAATCATTGATCACAACCATCTTGCCAGAACGAAATTGTTTCATACACCCTTTGTCTTCAAAGACAAGGTCAGTTTCAAACAAATCATTCGAGGCAATATTTGTTTTGCCGCTTGTTATACAAGAGTCATTATTGTGTTTCCAAACACAAGCCCAATCAACCATAAGCAAATCTTTAAGCCCTGTGATAAAATCTTCAGTACAGACGGCAAACCCTGAATGGCCACTATCCATATATTTTCGCGATACGTTGCCAATGAGCTCTTCAAATTTTATCTGGTCTCTAAGGATTTGGTCACAATGCACAAGGTGTTTATTTACGCATTCAAGATGCTGCGTTTTTCTTGTCTTTTCCGTGATATCCGCGCTCGTTCCAACAATGCGAATCACTTGTTTGTTTTCGTCGTGGCTATATTTAATAATGGGATAAAGCGAAACGGAAAAAGTTTTTTCATCATATTCACAATTGCATTTGATTGTCTTGCCGGTTTCAACGCATTTTTCAAGATGACTGAGCGAGACAAAAGGTTTTTTGTCAAAAACGTTGTTATATGTTTGCCCGGAAATTGAGCTTGGCAGGTTCACTTGAGCACAAAAAGCCGGATTGGCATAGTGTAGTAAAAAAACATCAGGTTCACAAAACTGCCATACAAACATACCGTCATGTAAAGCGTTGCAAAGCTCAAATAAGAATGGTGTATGCTCAACCCCCTTTGTTGTAATATGGTTTTGCCCCTTGTTACCCTGCCTTGTCGAAATATCAAAACAAGGCAAAGCAACGTGTTTATCGTCATCCATGACGCACCTCCCAAAGTGAAACAATATGTTGAATTATACACCTTTCGTCATAATGATTGTTTTTTTCGACAAAAAAAGTCAGTTTTTGTTTAAATACAAAATATGAAGCAAATGAATTGTGCAGAAATGAGAAAAAACAAAGAAAGATTGAGGCTATACAGGCCGAATGGTAATTATTTCTGACGCCGGATCCACATTTTCCAGCATCAGCAGTGCTTTGTAGTTGGTGATTTGCTTTCTTTGCGGAATTTGCGTGACGATGCCTGCGCCGCATCCCACGACGGTGACTGAAAATTCTTTCATCATTTCAAAAAGCGCGTGTACAGTGCCGCCGCCGGCAATAAAGTCGTCAATAAGCAGCGCCTTTTGCCCGGGTTTGACGGCACGCTTAGATAAAGACATTGTCATCATGCGCTTTGATGAACCGGTTAAATAGTTGATAGTGACAACGGAACCCTCTGTTATTTTCAAATCGCGCCGCGCGATAATGAGCGGTTTGGCAAGCGCGCGCGCGACAAAAAGCGCCAGTGCCACACCCTTTGTTTCCACGGTCGCCACAAAATCAGGGTTCGTTTTCATAAACATGCCGGCCAATATTTCCGCCATGGGCGCAACGTACTTGGGGTTTGAAAAGATATCAACTGTATAAATATATCCGCCGGGCAAGATTCTAGACGGGTCTGACAGCTTTTGAGCCACAATCCGAAGGATTTCTTCACGTTGGTCGGCTGTTATCACAGGAATATAGCGTACGCCGCCGCCCGCGCCCAATGTGACTTCAATATCGCCCTGGCCGTAGGACTTGAACATGTTTTTGAGTATCGCAATGTCCTCGCTCATTGTTGATTTGGCGGCTTCGAACATATCACAGAATACTTTCAAAGAATATGTTTTGCCGGGTTCCCGTGTGAGCATCGCAGAAACAATTGCCAGTCGTGTTTTTCTGTCGGCCTTATCCATAAGCGGCTCCCCTTTTTTTCGTTCATTGTTCATTATAGAGCGAAAAACTCATTTTTTAAATAGCCAATTGTTTTTTTATTGATATTCGCGCGATGTATGGAGTATAATGCAGTGATATGGGGTTGGATAGCATAGACAACAAAGAGGTGGCTATGGTCTTAT
>QKIQ01000024.1 GCA_003249555.1 Clostridia bacterium
GGCACGCTTCGCTCTAAAGACCTTGACCGACCGTTACCGCCGTGTTACTGTAACGATATAGGGCAAGGATTACCCTTGCCCCAAAAGCGCAAATTCAATATTATCTGACATTCGGAGAATACACAAAATTTTCGACGCTACCTATTGTCTGCCCTTTTTTTATTTATTCTCCTTTGCATTGATGATATATTATGCTATAATCACACAAGATGAAGGGCTAAGAATCCAACTCTCTACTTTATAGAGAATCCAATACACTGATCAAAAAAGCCTTTTAAATAGCTACTATATGTGCTCGTAGCTCAGCTGGATAGAGCGTTGGACTCCGACTCCAAAGGTCAGAGGTTCGAATCCTCCCGGGCACGCCACAAAACCCCGATGAATACTGATGTTTCGGGGTTTTTTATTATTGGGGTAGCATCTGCTGTGTGAAGTGACGAATATAATCATATTATTCTTGATTGGGGAATGTACTGTAAACAAAACGATTTTATGCTATCATGGAAACGGATAGGCACGCCTATCAAATAGATGAAAGCGGTTGTCCGATCGTCTGCATTGCTTCAACCTTGATATAACAAATAATAAAGCGGGTATAGCCAATGAATAATAAAAAACGTATCAACAGAACGAGAAGCGGCTGGCTTATGGCCTTCTCGCTTCTTTTCATGCTGCTGAGCGCGTGCGATACGAGCAGCAAAAGCGTATCGCCAACACCCACACAAGCGGTTTCTACTGTTGTCGTTTCACAGACGGTAACGCCTTTTACTGCGCCAACATCTACACCCGCGTCAACACCATCGCCGACACAAACGCCTGAACCGACATCAACGGTGGTATTTTTGGAGCAGGCTGTCTGCACAGCCAATGAATATGTGAACATTCGAGAGCGTGCGGATAAAAACAGCAATGTCATCGGTACGCTGCCCGCTGGGGAGACTGCGGATGTGACTGCTTATGGGGATGATTGGGCCAATGTGTTCTATAACGGTATTGCGGGTTTTGTAAGTAAAGACTACCTGATACCCGTACGCAAACCAGATATCGATGTGCCGAAGGGCGATTGGGCAGCGGTGCTGGTAAACCCCACTCATTTGCTGCCCGATTTTGAGGTGGAACTGGCTGATTTTGAAGGCGGACAAGTGGACGCACGTATATTCGACATATGCGCAGTGATGTTTGCCGACGCCAGGGCGGATGGCGTTGATTTTGTGCTTGTGGATGCGTACCGCAGCTATGAAACACAGAATAAGCAATATCAAAAAAAGGTAGACAGCTATGTCGCCAAAGGCTACAGCGTGAAGGATGCGGAGGTTAAAGCCGCGACCATTACGGCGCGGCCCAATACGAGTGAGCATCAAACGGGGCTTGCGCTGGATATTGTGACGCCGTCCTATACCAAGAGAGACAAGGGATTTGCGAAAACGGACGCGTTCAAATGGCTTAATGCGAACGCTCAGAATTACGGATTCACAATGAGGTATAAGGCGGACAAGCAGGAATATACAAAGGTGATTTATGAGCCATGGCACTGGCGGTTTGTTGGGGTCAAGGCCGCAAAAGCGATGAAGCAAAGCGGCGAGTGCTTGGAAGAATATTTGCAAGAACTTGAATAATAAGCGGAAAACATAGCCATGCATCAGTAAATATGTTATATTATCTACGAAATTTATATAACCAAAAGAGGTAATCATAATGGAAATTGAAAGAACGTATGTTATGCTGAAACCTACCTGCGTCAAAAGAGGACTTATTGGCGAGGTCATTTCACGTATTGAAAGGAAGGGGTACAAAATTATTGACGCGAAGATGATGTATTTGAATGAAGAGATTCTTCGTGAGCATTACGCGCATCTTACCGATAAGCCTTTTTTTCCTCAGATTCTTGATAATATGACGTCCGGTCCTGTGCTGGGCTTGATCGTTGAAGGACGAAATGCTGTGCTGGGCATGCGTATACTTATGGGCGCAACGAAGTTCGAGGAGGCTGCGGCCGGCACCATCCGCGGCGATTATGCGAGCAGCACGCGTGAGAATATTATCCACGGCTCGGATTCTTTGGAAAACGCTGAGATCGAGATAAAAAGATTCTTCAAATAGAGAATTCATGCTTTCGCTGACACATTTGAACCGTCACATACCATGTCGTATATAGGCAAAATGATTGTTACAGGAATGAGTTGCGGGAGCTAAATTCAACGAGGTATTAAACAACTATAACCAAAACGAAACAACCGCTTATCGAACGGTTGTTTTTTGTTTGTTAAAAAACATTATCGAATCATCATTTGCGTAAATTTGACGTTGACAACACACCAATCAACCAATACAATAATAAATGACAATAAACGAAAAAAAACGATAACAAACAGTAGAAAACAATAAACGTATATAGGATATAATGCCAATTGATATTCTTTTAGCGCATTATTAAGACTATAACAAGGGATGAGGGGTAAAGATATGGCAAAACAGCCGGACAGTATGTTCGCTCAGGTTCGCAAACAGGCCATAACAGAGATCGTCATTCAAAAAGGAAACGTGACAGTCGGGGAATTGTGTGAGCGTTTTGGGGTCTCGCCTGCTACCATCCGCAACGATCTGCGGGATTTGGAGGTAGCGGGAGCGATTGAGCGAACGCATGGCGGCGCCATGAGCTGCCAAAAACCGTTATACGAGCTTAACACGTACCAAAAAGAAGACAGGTATGTACCGGAAAAGGAAGCGATCGCCAAAACAGCGGCGGAATTCATACAGCCGGGTGACGCCATTGCATTGGATACCGGCACGACGACATTTCAGCTTGCGAAGCACCTTGTGGGTATTGATAATCTTACAGTTGTCACCTACGATTTGGAGATTGCGTTATGGCTGGAACGGAACACGAATGTTTCCATTATTATGGCGGGCGGTCCGGTTCGCCGCAATTTTCATTGCACAGTTGGCATGACGGCGATTAACATGATTTCCAATCTGCGGGTTGACAAGCTCTTCACGGCGGCTAACGGCATCAGTGTGAAACACGGACTCAGCACACCCAGTATGGAAATGTCCAATATAAAAACGGTTTTGCTGGATAAGGCAGATAGGGTCTTTCTGCTTTCAGACAGCAGCAAAATCAATCGTGATGCCTTTGTGGTTTTTGCGCCTATCTCAAAAGTCGATGTGATGATCACGGATGATAAAGCAAATGCCGAGTTCGTGGCTGCCGCGACGGAAGAAGGCGTGCATGTGATATGCGTACATGTTTGAATTTGATTTTTGGAGATTGAGGTAATAATGATGATAAGAACGGTATTGGGCGACATTCCGCACACTCATTTTGGACATACGCAATGCCATGAACATCTGTTTCTGGAAAAGGGGAAGTCCTTCGAGATAAACCCTGCACTCTGCATGGAAGATCCGGAAAAAAGCAGCGCAGAGCTTGCAGACTACCGAGACGCGGGCGGCTCGGCGATTGTGGATGCACAGCCCGTCCGATGCGGACGCATGGAAGAAGCGTTGGTGACAGCATCATCCAAGACAGGTGTGCATATTATCGCGGTGACAGGTTTTCACAGAATGCTTTTCTATGAAGAAGGCAGTTTTCCTTGTTCATGGACGGAGCAGCAGCTTACCGACCTTTTTGAATGCGAAGTCACCAAAGGTATGACATTGAAGGACGGACGGCGGATTACCGCGCGAGCGGGTATGATTAAAGCAGCCATAGAGACAGATGGTGTATATGCGGACAGCGCGAGTGAGATGCTATTTGGAGCTGTGGCACAAGCAGCGGGCAGAAGCGGGGCTCCCGTATTGATCCATACCGAGCTGAATGCCGATATATTGGAGATGATTGAGTTTTTCGGGTCTGCGGGTATCTCGCCGCAGCGTTTGGTGATTTGTCATATGGACAGAACGCGATATGATATGGGGTATCACAGAGAAGTGCTTTCAACAGGTGCCAACCTGTGTTACGACAGTGTCAACCGACTAAAATACCTGAGTCATGAGAAAGAGATTGCGCTGATTTCAGCCATGATAGTAGCAGGATATGAAGAGCAGCTGTTGCTGTCCTTAGACACCACGAATCAGCGTCTGCGTGCGTATGGAGCGGATATGGGGCTCGATTATATTTTAAAAGATTTTATCACTATGCTGCGGGAGCATGGGGTGCCGATGTCTGCCGTTGAAAACATGACGGTCAACAACGCCAAACAAGCCCTGCGGCTGAAATAACAGGAGGAAAGAAAGACTTATGAATTTGAAACCAGCAACGCAACCCACGATGTATTTTATCGGCGTGACAACGGGTCAATCTTCGATCATGAAGGTTTTTCCTGAATGGGCCAAGGCGCTTGGATTAAAGGATGCCGTTATTAAGGGGATCGACATTGAGATCCACGCGCCAAGAGACGTTTACCGTGAAGTGGTCAGCTTTATCAAAAACGATCCGCTGTCGCTCGGTGCACTGGTTACCACCCATAAGATCGACTTATACAATGCTGCCAGCGATCTTTTTGAGTATCTTGATCCATACGCACAGCGCTTCGGCGAGTTGTCATCCATTTCCAAAGACGGCAGTAAGCTTTGCGGACACGCAAAAGATCCCATCACATGCGGTCTTGCTATGGAAGAGTTCATCCCTGAAAACTATTGGAAAGAGCATCCGGAAGCCGGTGTGTTCATTATGGGGGCCGGCGGCAGTGCCATTTCCATGTGTTCGTATTTCATGCGCGAGGAATTCAAAGGCAACTATCCGTCCCATATCGTCGTAGCTAACCGTTCGCAGCCGAGGCTGACGGAAATCGAAGAGATTAACAATACGCTCAATCCCGGCTTTGTCCGCTGCGAATATCATTTAACACCCGAGTTTGCGCAGAATGACATAGTGCTTCACACGATGCCGGAAGGCTCTTTGATTATCAACGCGACAGGACTCGGAAAAGACAGACCTGGCTCACCGCTGACTGATGACGCAGTGTTCCCCCAAAATGCGATGGTGTGGGAAATCAACTATCGAGGCGATCTGCGCTTCATGCATCAGGCGCTTGAACAGAAGGACAAACAGAACCTCTTGGTTGAAGACGGGTGGATGTATTTTGTGTATGGCTGGACATCAGTGATATCAGAAGTGTTCCACATACCTATCGAAGGCGAAACACTCAAAGAGATGGACCGCATTGCAGCCGGCTTCAACGGCAGATAGCAGAAAGGATACATAATCATGGCAGATTTTAATGCAGGTAAGCCGTTCGATTTTGAACGCGGCTTTACCATGGATTTTGATTTAAAGACTGGTTTTTCCACGATGCTGGACACCGGCAAGCGTTATCTTTCGCAGATGAAAGGCATGTTCGCGGACGATGCGGCATATGATGCTGCCTGTGACGGGCAGGATCCGCTGGTTTACGAGTTCCACGGCATGCCTGTGCCGGAGCATGAGGGAGACCTTGCGTTTGGCTGCAGCATTGTCTATCCGGGAAAGGTCGGAAACGAGTATTACATGACCAAGGGGCATTTTCATACCATGCTGGAGACTGCGGAGATCTATTACTGTCTCGCTGGGCATGGTTATATGCTGATGGAAAACCCCGAAGGCGACTGGCTTGCACTGGAGCTTGAGGCAGGCAAGGCTGTATACGTGCCCAAACGATATGCTCACCGCAGCATCTGCGTGGGCAACGAGCCGCTGCGTACGTTCTTTGTGTTCCGCGCGGATGCCGGCCATGATTACGGTACCATAGAAACAAAGGGATATCGCAAGCTGCTGGTCGAGGCAGACGGCAAACCAACGATTATTGACAATCCCAAGTGGAAATAAAGGAGTCAGACATATGAAACTATTGGTAACGCCGACTTCCTTTTTAAAGCCTGCGAACGAACAGGCGAAAGCCAAGCTGGAGGCTTTTTGTGACAGCATTGTGTATAATGACTTAGGCACGCCGCTTCAGGGCGATGAACTGCTTAAGCGTCTTGATGGTGTGGACGGCTACATTGCAGGTTTAGACTATATCACAGCCGAAGTCGTCAAGCGGATGCCCGGTTCACTCAAGGTAATCTCACGCTATGGTGCAGGCGTTGACAGGGTGGATATCGACGCATGCAACGAGCGAGGCATCATCGTGACCAATACGCCGGGCGCCAACGCGACTGCGGTTTGTGAAATGGCTTTCGGGCTGATGCTGTGTGCGGCGCGCAACATACCGTCGCTGCATCAGGCTGTGGAAGCGGGTGAGTGGCCGAGAGCCAACGGTATGGAACTTGCGGGAAAAACACTGGGTATCGTGGGGCTTGGTGCGATCGGAAAACGGCTTGCCTTGCGCGCCAAAGCGTTCGAGATGGATGTGGTTGCGTTTGACCCGTATTTTGACGAGGAATTCGGCAAACAGCAAGGTGTGGCTAGGGTGGAATTGGATGACCTGTTTAAATCGGCGGATGTGGTGTCTTTGCATGTGCCGCTATCCGATGCGACGCGCCATATGGTGAATGCTGACCGCATCAAGGAGATGAAACAGGGCGGTATATTGATCAACACAGCCAGAGGCGGCTTGATTGACGAGAAAGCGGCCGCGGAAGCGGTAAAGAACGGTCATTTGCGCGGACTCGGATTGGATGCGTTCGAGCAGGAGCCGCTTGTGGACTCGCCGCTCAAAGGCCTGCCGGGGGTGGTGTTTACACCTCATGCAGCCGGGCATACAGCTCAAGCCATATCGCGTATGGGCATGATGGCGGTGGATAATGCAATACAGGTGCTGTCGGGACAAAAGTGTCCTTACCAACTGAAATGAGAGGAGAAAAGACAATGAACAAAATTGAAGTACTTAGGCGTTTGGAAGCGTGCGGCGTGGTGGCCGTGGTTCGCGCGGAAAACGAAGATCAGGCTATGAAGATTGTGGATGCCTGTATTAAGGCGGGTATCGTGGGCATCGAGATCACGTTCACGGTGCCTGGCGCGGCGGATATCATTAAAACGCTGAGCAAGAAGTATAAACCCGAAGATGTGCTCATTGGCGCGGGAACGGTGATTACGCCTGCAATGGCTCAGACGGCGATTCTCGCGGGAGCCAACTATGTGGTGTCGCCCTACTTAGACGTCGAGACGGTTAAACTCTGCCTCAAGCATCAGGTTGCTTGTATGCCGGGCGCTATGACAGTGAAGGAAGCTGTGGAGTGCATGGAAGCAGGCGCTGACATCATCAAGATTTTCCCCGGCAATCTCTTCGGACCCAAGATCATCAAGTCAATCAAAGGGCCGCTGCCGCAGGCGCGCATGATGCCCACTGGCGGTGTCAATGTTGATAACATCTTTGAATGGATTAAAGCGGGGGCTGTCGCTGTGGGCGCAGGCAGCGATTTGACAGCGGGTGCCAAAAAGGGTGACTACGATTCCATCGTTGAGGTCGGCAAGAGAATGGTCGCCGAGGTCAAAAAAGCAAGAGAAGAGCTGGCGAGTCATTAACCAAAATATATGACAAGGAGCAATATACGATGTGTGAAATATGGACGATGGGTGAAATCCTGGTCGAGATCATGCGGCCCAAAGCCGGTATGGCGCTTAACGAGCCGGGTGAATTTGTCGGCCCGTTTCCCAGCGGCGCACCTGCCATATTCATCGATACGGTGGCACGTCTTGGACATACGAGCGGGATCTTTGGCGGTGTGGGCAAAGACGACTTTGGCAAGAACGTGCTCGAACGACTCAAAAAAGACGGCGTAAACGTGGATTATGTGTTCGAAGATGACACTTGCTCGACAGCTGTGGCATTTGTGACTTATTTCCAGGATGGATCCAGAAAGTTCATCTATCATATTGGCAACACGCCTGCTGTTCATCCCAAGGACTTTGATATGAAAGATATAGACAGCCCGAAGTTTTTTCATATCATGGGCTGCTCCTTGATGGCAGATGATGCGTTTCAGGAAAAAATCATGGACACAGCCGAGCTGTTTGCAAAGAATGGTGCGAAAATCTCATTTGACCCCAATATACGTCCCGAATTGCTGGTCGGAAAGACAGTTGACAAGGTGCTTAATAATGTGTTTCCCAACTGCTCCGTGATCATGCCGGGTATTGAGGAGCTAAAGGTGCTCACCGGCAAGGAGACGATTGAAGCTGGCGTCAAAAAGCTTTTCGAGTATGAGAAGATGGAAGTGGTCGCGCTTAAAAAGGGCAGCAAAGGCAGCACGATATACAGCCGGAACGAGAAGGCAGATTGCCCGCCATTTTGTGTGCGGCAGGTAGATCCCACAGGCGCTGGAGACTGCTACGATGCGGCGCTGCTTTGCGGACTAATTGAAGGCTGCTCGCTCCATACGGCCGGAAACATGGCGTCTGCGGCAGGCGCGCTTAATGTGATGAAGCTGGGGCCTATGGAGGGCGATATCAATATGGACACTATCAGGAAGATGATTAAAGAACAAAGGAACTAAAAAAGAGTCAGTGTTATGGCGAAATAATAGGGAGAGATGAGGCTTTGCCGTTGCGCATAGTCTCATTTTATTTTTCATAAAAAAAGCATCGTTTTTTGCTGAGAGCCATAAAAAAGAATAAAAAAATAAAAGTGACAAATATAAACAAATAAAACCATTATGAGAAATTTATATTAAGAAAAAGTCGAAATTTGTCGATAATACATACAGACATACAAAAAAAGCAAATATTTTTTTGGAAATTATAAATTCTTTCGCTAAAAGACGAAGGATATCAAAATACGGGGAGGAATCATATGAAAAAGGGAAATGCTAAGCACAAAACAAAGTCGCTTAAGACGAGACTGATAATTTCGTTCATGGTTTTGGTTACAATCATACTGGTATTGCTGAGCGTGGTTACTGTTTATGGCTTGAGAAAAACGATTACACAGCTAAACGACAACCTGACACAACAAGTTGTTCTGGCGCGGTCTGCTGAAATTAGCAAGTACATGCACGACCTTGAGAATGAAGTCAAAATATGGTCGGAACGCAATGTGATATCATCCAACGATATTGAAACGATCAGAGCGGACCTGATAAAAAGGCAGGAAGGGTTAAGAGCCGAATTTGAAATAACGCTTTATGCGGATAAGACGGGCGCGGCGGTGACATCTATTGACACGGAAGTGAACATATCCGACAGAGCGTATTTCGATGAGATCATCAACAAGGGTAAGGAATCTGCGGTAAGTAACCCGGTGGTGTCAAAAGCGACAGGTGAAACAATTCTTGTTATTGCGGATGCTGTCAAAAACAGCGATGGAGAGATAATTGGTTTATTTGCAGCGACTGTCACATTGGATACGTTTAACGAAATAATGGGCGACATCAACATTGGAGATAAGGGATACCCTTGGATTATTGACAACGCAGGCCTTGTCATCGCTCATACCGACGAAAAAAGCAGAATGGATCTATCAATACAAAATTCTGTCGAACGCGGTTATAACGGGTTTAAAGAAGTCGGAGAAAAGATGCTGGCAGGTGAGGAGGGTATCGGCCAATATACAGATTCGACAGGCGAAAAATTTTACGCCACCTATGCGCCGATTTCCAATACCCCTGGATGGGCTATTGCTTATTCCATGACAGAAGCAGAAATGCTTGAGTCGGTAAACAGCTTGACAATGCTGATTATCATTATTGCGGCTGCCAGTATTCTGATTGTAGCAGTTGTCACATTTATTTTAGCAAGCGGTATTGTGAAGCCGTTGAAGGCAGCGGCAGATTTGGCGCAAGCTTTGGCGGCGGGAGAACTTGATAAAACAGTGAAGGTGCAAGCAGACGATGAAGTGGGGCAGCTTACAAAAATACTCGATAACCAGGTGCGTACGGCATTCAAGGACATTGAACAGGCGCGCGGTATCTCTGAAAAACAGGCTGCATATCAATCATGTGAAGTCAGCAAACTTCTTAGCAGTCTTCAGCGTCTTGCGCGCGGAGAGCTTTTATGCGATATCGTTGTCGAGAAGGCTGATCAGGATACCGAGGCTTTGTATCAGGTGTATAATGAGATCACGTCAAACCTGTCTATTGGTGTCAGTGCGATAAAAGACTATATTGATGAGATATCTGATGTTCTTGGTGAAATGGCAAACGGCAATATGTGTGTCGGCATTTCCTCCGACTACAAAGGTGACTTTGTGACGCTTAAACAGTCTATCAATATGATCGTTGAGTCTTTGAATAACACGCTAACGGAAATCAACAGCGCGACAGGTCAGGTGGCTTCAGGCACAATGCAGGTTTCATCTGGAAGCCAAACCATTTCGCAGGGCGCGACAGAGCAGGCAAGCGCGATCGAAGAATTGTCGGCATCCATTACACAAATTGCCGCTCAGACAAAGCAAAACGCTTTAAATGCAAATACGGCAAATAAGCTTGCTTTGGATGCCCAATCTGAAGCTGTATCGGGTAATTCACATATGAAAGAGATGCAGCAGGCAATGCAAGAGATTAATGATTCCTCTCAGAACATCTCCAAAATCATTAAGGTTATTGACGATATCGCTTTCCAAACAAACATACTTGCACTGAATGCTGCGGTGGAGGCAGCAAGAGCGGGTGTGCACGGCAAGGGCTTTGCTGTGGTGGCGGAAGAGGTGAGAAACCTTGCTGCCAGAAGCGCGAATGCGGCCAAAGAGACGACGGAACTTATTGAAGGCTCTATCAGGAAGGTAGATGCGGGCACGAAGATTGCAGACCAAACAGCCGAAGCTTTGTCCAGCATTGTTTCGAGCGTGGAAAAAGCAGCAGATCTCGTCGCACAGATTGCCGCGTCATCAAACGAGCAGGCCACAGGTATTTCACAAGTAGATCGCGGGATTGAACAACTATCTCAGGTGGTGCAGACAAATTCTGCAACCTCGCAGGAAGCCGCGGCAGCAAGTGAAGAGCTGTCCAGCCAAGCCGATATGCTAAAATCACTGGTTAATCAATTCAAGCTAATAGACAGTGAAATCAGAATGCTGGATGATACCCAAAAACATCATGCATCTGAGGAAGGAAAGAATACGCCAAAACTGAGTCTGGGTGATGAGGATTACGGAAAATATTAATCTTCTTAAAATATTCAACCAAAAAAACCTGCCTTCATCGGTGGGTTTTTTGATGAAGCATAATAAATGAGAAAAATGTTTTATCGGGTGCATTTGTTGGTATCCTTCGTTGCTTCTTTTCTTGTTCGTGCGGAAATGGTATGATAAGGCTTGAATCCAAACAAAGGATAAAAAGCATGGATCAAAAGGTACTCAATAAACTTGAATTTGATAAAATACGTGAAAAGTTAGCGGCGGGCGCGCTTTCGGACAGCGGCAAGGAAGCAGCGCTTTGCTTGCAGCCGCAGACTACCGTGGCGGCGACACGAAACCAGCTCAGCGAAACGCTGGAAGCGGAAAGTGTGCTGATGCGCGCCGCGTCTTCGCCCATGAGCGGCTTTTCGGATATTGCGTCTGAACTGGCGCGTCTCAAAGCGGGGGCAGACCTTGGGTGCAAAGAACTGCTAAGGGTTCTCGGGGTTTTTAAAGCGGCGCGGCGAGCACGAAACGGCCTAAAGGAAAGCGGTGCGGACAAGCTTTGGGATATGGCGCAGCAGCTGGAATACGACGAAAAGCTGATAAAGACTTTGGATGACGCGATAGAAAGCGAAACCATGCTTTCGGACAGTGCGTCGGCAGAGCTTGCTTCCATACGGCGACGTATGATCAGAGAGAACGAGGGTATTCGTGAAAAGCTTAGCGCCATTACACGCTCTGCAAAATATAAGGAATATTTACAGGACGCCATTGTGACCACACGCGGCGGGCGTTTTGTGGTGCCCGTTAAGCAGGAACATAAAAGGCACATCAGCGGCCTTGTGCACGATCAGTCGGGGAGCGGACAGACGCTTTTTATTGAACCGATGGAGGTTGTGGAGGCAAATAACCGCCTGCGCGAGATGGAGCTTGCCGAAGAGGCGGAGATTGAGCGCATCCTGCATGTGTTCAGCGAGCAGCTTCGTGAGTTCGTGGACGCGCTGAAGCTGGATTTGGAGATACTTACCGGACTGGATTTGATTTTTGCCAAGGCACACCTTGCGTATATCATGAAAGCGTCACTGCCCAACATCAGTGAGGACGGCACGCTTGTGATTAAAAACGGTCGTCATCCGCTGATCGATCCCAAAAAGGTGGTGCCTGTGTCGCTTGCGATCGACAACGGCTACAGCGGACTCATCATCACGGGGCCCAACACGGGCGGGAAAACGGTGACGCTCAAGCTGACGGGACTGCTGTGCCTTATGGCGCAGTGCGGCCTGTTTGTGCCATCCGACGGAGGCACGGTACTGCCTGTTTACAGCTCGGTGTTTGCGGACATCGGCGATGAGCAGAGCATCGAACAAAGCCTCAGCACGTTTTCCTCGCACATGGCGAATATCACGCGCATTGTGAGCCATGCGGGATGCCGTTCGCTGGTGCTGCTTGACGAGCTGGGTGCGGGTACAGACCCCGCCGAAGGCGCGGCGCTTGCGATGGCGATACTTGAAGCGCTCGAACGAAAGGGCAGCACGGTGCTTGCGACGACGCACTACAGCGAAATCAAAGCGTTCGCGACCGCAAGCGTGTATTATCAGAATGCGTGCATGGCCTTCAGCCTAAAAACGCTGAGTCCCACGTATCAGCTCATCATGGGCGTACCCGGCGTATCCAATGCATTTGAGATATCAAAAAAGCTGGGTCTGGACGATGCGATTATATCGCGCGCGAAAGAACACATGTCTGAAGAGACGATTAAATTTGAGCAACTGATCGGTGAGGCGGCGCGCCAAAAGGAGAGCGCAGAGCGCAAGGAGCAGCAAGCCGAGATGAACCGCCGTACGGCGCAGTCTATACGAGACAAGAGCGATACTGAACTCAAAAAGGCGCAGGATAAGGCGAAAAGCATTGTGGATCGTGCGCATGAGCAGGCGATGGAGATTCTTCGGGACGCGCGAGACGAAGCGGAACATGTGATTACGGAACTCAAACAGGCAAAATCCGCGCGGCAGGAGGAAATCAACGCGTCGCGCAAAGCGCTGTCGGATAAAATCGGAGAAGCGGCGGCACAATTGCGCAAAAAGCCGGAAAAGAAAAGCGGCACGCGCCCGGAGGATATCAATGCAGGCGATACGGTGCAGCTGTTAAGCCACAATGTGAACGCAACAGTGCTCAAAGCGCCCAAGGACGGCAATGTCTACGTACAGGCGGGCGCGCTCAAGCTGACCGTGCCGTTAAGCGATGTGGCGCCTGTGAAGGCTGAGAAGAAGGTTAAGTCCGTCGGCGGCTTTAAGCGCAGCGGGCAAGCACCAGGCATGTCGGTGGATCTGCGAGGCATGACGCTGGACGAAGCCATAATGGAGGCGGATATTTATTTGGACGAGGCGTTTCTGGCGGGGCAGACCGAAGTGATGCTGATTCACGGCAAGGGAACCGGTGTGCTGCGCAGCGGTCTTCGCCAATACTTGAAAAGCCACGCGCATGTCAAAAGCTTTCGTGCCGGTCAGTATGGCGAGGGCGAGGACGGTGTGACAGTGGTGACACTCAAATAAGGAGCACAATATGGATATCGCAAGCGCGTGTCTGGTGGGGCAAAAATGCCGTTATGATGGCAAGGCCAATGAAGACGCAGATGTTAAAAAAATGTACGAGCAAGGCTTGGTTGAACCCGTGTGTCCGGAGCTGCTGGCGAAGTTGGCTGTGCCGCGCTGTCCGTCCGAGATCGTAGGCGGAGATGGGAAAGACGTGCTGGCAGGCCGCGCGCGTGTGATGGCGCAGGACGGTGCTGATATCACGCAGGAATTTATAGAAGGCGCACAAAAGACATGGCAAATCGCGCAGCAATGCGGCGCGAAGCGCGCGTATTTGAAATCGAAAAGCCCCTCGTGTGGTTGCGGGCATATATACGACGGCACATTTTCCGGTGTGATGATGGAAGGCGACGGCGTGACAAGCGTGCTGCTTAAAAAGCACGGCTTAGAAGTGATCGAAGTATGACGTATTTATGAATAATCAGTGAAAAGTGAATAAGCTGTATTGGTTTGCGCTGTGAAATTGGTCTATAATAGTAAAAAGCCTAAATTAATAATGTGAGTGTTACCATAAATAACGGTGAGGTGAAGGGTTATGTCGAAGGAAATACTGGTCGTAGACGATGATAAGAATATTTGTGAGGTCATCAAACTCTATCTTCAAAAAGAGGATTTTAAGGTGACGCTGGCCTACGACGGGCAGGCGGGCATTGAGGCATTTGAACGCAATACGCCCGCGCTGGTTGTGCTCGACATCATGATGCCGCGCAAGGACGGCTGGGAGGTATTAAAACAAATCCGCAAATCCAGCTCTGTGCCAGTGATTATGTTAACCGCTAAGGGCGAAACGTTCGATAAGGTACTTGGTTTGGAGCTTGGCGCGGACGATTATATTGTAAAACCTTTTGACCCTAAAGAGTTTATTGCGCGTGTTAAAGCGGTCACGCGCCGCGCGGGCATGCAGGAGGAAGAGAACAAACAGATCAGCTACGAGGGCCTGACCATCGATATATCCAACTACACCGTGACATATAAGGGAGAGGTTGTAGAAATGCCGCCCAAGGAAATTGAACTTCTGTTTTTTCTTGCGTCTCATCCCAATAAGGTTTACACGCGTGAGCAGCTGTTGCAGCAGGTATGGGATTTTGAGTTCTTCGGTGATTCGCGCACCGTGGACGTCCATATCAAGCGCCTGCGCAAAAAGCTTTACGACCAGGGAGAAAACTGGGAAATCAAGACGGTCTGGGGCGTGGGCTATAAGTTTGAGGTTCGGTAAATGGCAAAATCGCTTTTTGCCCGTATGCTGGTTGTTTATCTGCTAATAATCTTTATTGCGTTTGCGCTACTGGGCGGAATTTTCTTCGAGACGCTTAAAAGCCAGTTCTTGGATTCCCAGATGAACATAATGAAGGAAAATGCGAAGATCATAAATGACTGGTATACACTGAATTATTACGGTCAAATGTCCGACGACGAATTCTTGGCGAAGCTGCTTATTAAGGCTGCCAATGAGCACACTGTTATTTGGATAGTGACGCCGCTAGGTGAGCTAAGGTTTAATGCCGATCCAGAAGACAAAAGCAATATCGAAGATGTGTATTCTGCCGGTAATTCATTTGATTTTCTTTCCGATACAATGAAAGGGATTGAAGTTAAGCGCGTATCAGACTTCAACAATTCGTTTAAAGACACGGTGATGTCCGTGGCTGTTTCGCTAAAGGCAGACGATACCATACACGGCGCGATCGTTGTCCATAAAGCGGTGAAAGATGTCGGTGTGGGAATCAATGCGATATACCGGCAGGTTTTCATACCGCTTTTGATTTCCGTGGCCATTGCGGCTATACTTGTTTTTATACTTTCAAGGTATATTGTGAGTCCCATTAAGGATATTTCGTATGCGGCAGGAGAACTGTCGCGCGGGAACCTTGATTGGCGCGTGAAGTCCAAAACGCAGGACGAAATTGGGGAACTGGCCGAAGCGTTTAATAAAATGGCTGAGGAGCTGAAGATGCAGGACGGCCTGCGCAATACGTTTATTGCCAACGTGTCGCACGAGCTGCGTTCTCCTCTTGCTTCGGTGCAAGGCTTTGTGCAGGGTATGCTCGATCGCGCCATAGAGGAGAACGACCGCGATAAATATCTGGAAATCGTGCTGGGCGAAACCAAACGCATGAACACACTGATTTCTGATTTACTTAATCTTGCGAAGATTGAATCCGGTAAGTTCCCGATCGAATACAGCCAATTTGATATCAACGAATTGATTCGCCGCAGCATTCTCGCGTTTGAAAAGCGCATTGAGGATAAGCAGCTGGAAGTGAATATTCGTCTCGCTGATGAAAAACTCTTTGTCTGGGCAGACGAAGATCGTATTTCTCAGGTCATTACCAATCTTGTAGACAACGCGGTTAAGTTTACGCCTTCGGGCGGGGAGCTTAAGGTTTGGACGCATGCCGCAGACAACAAAGTTTACGTCAGTATTGCAGATACGGGCGAGGGTATTCCGGTGGAAGACCAGCCGTACGTTTTTGAACGCTTTTTCAAGGTGGACAAATCTCACAGCCAAAGCACACCGGGCACAGGGATAGGGCTGTCTATCGTCAAGCGTATCATTTCTCAGCACGGTGAGAAAATAACGCTGCAATCGGTGCCGGGCAAGGGAACCACGTTTACGTTTTCCTTGACGCGCACCTTTGAAGGTGCATCGCCAAACCCTCGGGTATGAAAGTAACGTTTTGTTTACGGCTTGTTTGCACTTTGTTAAAAATAGGTGTATATAATGTCACGTATACAGCAATAATGTTCCTATAAGAAGGAGGTTTTTATATGAATGATGAACTGAGACCCCAAGGCACCGCCGGAGACGAGAAAATACCTGAAAGTGTCAGGGAAGAAGAACAGCACAGGACCAACGAACAACAGCAGACCGCACCTCCGGGCGGATATGGCTATTACGGGCAGCAGAATCAAAACTGGGGGCAGGCATGGCAGCAGCCACCCTATTCCTCCGTTCCTCACAAACCCAAAAAATCAAAGGGGGCGCTCATTGCGCTTCTTGTTGTGGTGTGTTTGCTCGGCGGTGTTGCCGCCGGTACGTTTCTTGTTGCGCCGGGTATTGGCAACATACAAAAAACACTTCCGGGCGGTCTTTCGATGCTGCCTGACGAAAATGCAATGGAAACAAAACCCTCGATCGGCGCTCAGACGACAGATGTCCCTGAAATCGGCGGTGTTGATCCCAATATCGATGCGAAAACGAGCCCCATTGTACAGATTGCCAAGGAAGTCGGGCCGTCTGTTGTGGGCGTTGCTGTCAGCGTGAATCAGCCTGTTCTCGGTCAGCAGGAAGGCGCGGAGCAGGAAAGCGGGTACGGCACTGGCATTATCATCACACAGGACGGTTATATTGTGACGAATCATCATGTGGTGGATGGCAGTGATTCCGTTAAAATCACGCTTTTTGACGGCGCAGAATATTCGGCCGCCATCGTCGGCACCGATGCCACGACCGATCTCGCAGTGCTCAAGATCGACGCAACCGGACTGATACCGGCGGCTCTTGGCGATTCGGATGCGCTTGAAGTGGGTGAAACGGTGGTGGCCATCGGCAATCCCTTGGGCGCTTCGCTTGCGGGTAGTGTGACTTCGGGCATCGTGAGTGCGCTTAACCGCAACATCAGTCCCAACGGATTCAGCCAAAAATACATACAGACAGACGCTGCGATTAATCCAGGCAACAGCGGCGGTGCACTTGTGAACATGAAAGGACAAGTCATCGGCATCAATACATTAAAAACCTATTTGGCCGGTTATGATGACTATGGCGTGCCGATTGGCACAGAAGGTATCGGGTTCGCCATTCCGATTAATTCTGCCAAGCCTATCGTTGAGCAGCTTATTGCCACAGGCAGCGTGCAGCGCCCTGGTATCGGCATTATGTGTTTTGTTGATGAGACAAACCAATACAACGCGGCCGGTGCGCCTGCAGGCGTAACGGTGATGGACGTAACGGAAAACGGCCCTGCTGCGCAGGCCGGTCTTGAGGCTTATGATATCATAACCAGTATAGACAAAACAGCGGTGGATTCGGTGGAGACACTCACTTCTGTGATTCAAAGCCATAACATCGGTGATCAAATTGAGCTTTCCGTATGGCGCAACGGACAGGAATACAAGGCTGTTGTGACCGTTGGAGACCTAAACAATATGGGATGACGGCCCAAAATACGATTTGCTTTTCGGGTATGCAGAAAATGAAGAAGCAGACTGGCGGAATTCGCAGTTCTGCTTCTTATTTTCCCCAAAAGTATATCTTTGAGAATTGTGGGGTGCTAAAAACGAATCTGGCTGCGTATTAAAGCTCTGAGTCTTTCATCGAACAGTTTTCTTTTTCATCGCGCTTTACCATTTTGCATTCCGTATCGTTCATGTTTTTGAAAGGCTGCTTGGCACGCACTTTTCGATTCTTCATTACCGTCACCTCCGCCTATATTTTGCCCTGCATTCAGGCATAATATCATTTAAGCCGGAGCGAAAAGCAATATCTCGCCGATAATGCCGATTTATCAGAATAATTATCTCTTTTTATTTATAAAACAGCCATTTTGTTATGAAAAGGATTATGATATGATAATTAACATTCACATATACAAAAGACACTCAAGAATGTGAGAAGACAAATGAGCGAATTTTTAAGTTTTGGTTTGGTCGGGGAGGATATATCTCACTCCTTTTCGCCGTCTATATACAACACAATCTTTGATACGCTTAAATCTAAGGCAGTTTATTTTCCGTTCCCTGTCTCTCAAGATAAGCTTTTGTCCGCGCTTCCCATATTGCGCATGGAATTTGCTGGGTTTAATACCACTGCGCCGTTTCGGCGCGATATTTTGCCGCATTTGGATGAAATTGATGTCACTGCGGAAAAGGCAGGGACAGCCAACACAATTGTTGTGAAAGATGAGAAGCTGATTGGATACAACACAGAAACAGAAAGCTTCAGACGCAGTTTGATCGGTTTTTCGGGAGGCCTTCACGATAAAGATGTGTTGCTCGTGGGCGCGGGCGGCGTCGCGAGATCGGTGGCCGGCGTATTGCTGGATAAAGGCGCTTTTATTACGTTGGTTTCACGCAGCGAACAGCACGCGGCAGCGCTCAAAGAGAGTTTGCAGACCAAATACCACAAAAACAGAATCAGAACGCTTAAAGGACTATCGGAGCCGGATGAGTTTTACGCCGTATTTAACACGGCCAAAGTGGATATTGGGAGCAAAGACTCCGAGATATACATCCATCCGCACACTTATCAAGGCTTTAAGTACGCCTACGACACGTCTTATGTGCCCACGGAGTTTTTAAAAAGAGCGAAAAGCTACGGCGCAAAAACAAAAAACGGATTGGACATGCTTTTTTATCAGGCTGTGATTTCAGTAAATATATGGATGGGACAGGAGATGGAGACAAAGGCCATTGAAGAGGCTCATCACAGCGTCATCCAGTTGTTTAAACAGTAAACAAATCATGAAAGTCAGAAAAATATCAGCTAGTCGCCGATATTGACTTGCAGATGATAACCGTCTGATACAAAATCCACGTCGCCTAAAATATCGGTGCGCAGCGTATCAATGCCGTATTTGTTAAGCAAGTCTAGCGTTTCTTCATGCGGATGGCCGTATTTGTTATCAATGCCGCAGCTGATAATCGCATAATCGGGAGTCACGGCTTGAAGAAATGCTTCGGACGTGCCGGTGGATGAGCCGTGATGAGCGACTTTTAAAACATCGGCATCGATATGGTATCCTGCACCCAAAACCTCGTTTTCCGCCCATTCTTCCGCGTCGCCGGTAAACAAAAATTCGCTGTCCAGATAATCCAGCAGCAGCATGACACTTTCGTTATTTGCGTCCTTATTGTCGTCTTTATCGGGGGAAACGATGGTGCATGCCGCACCGCCTAGTTCAAACGATTCGCCCGCATAGGCTTCAATGAGCAAAACATGATGATTTTCTATGCTGTCTCTTAGGTTCTGATATGTCTTGGAGTCGCTTTGCATATCGGGCATGTATACGCGGCCCACTTCGAATGCGTCAATCATTTCAGTGATGCCGCCGATATGATCGGCATGGGGGTGCGTGGCCACTATCACGTCAATCTGAGTGATGCCGCGCTCATCAAGCTCGTCTTTTACCGCCTGTACATTCTTCGCTTCTCCCGCATCGATCAGCATAACGTCGTCTTCGCCGCAGGTGACAAGAATGCTGTCTCCTTGGCCGACATCGATAAACGTAACATGAAGAGTGCCGTTTGCGGTATGTACAGGCATGATATGATTCGCCTCGGCAGGCGCACTGTTTGTGATAGCCACATAAAGTACAGCACACAGAACAAAGGCCAAACTGAAAACAAGAACCAATCGATTTATTCTTCTTGCTCTTTTTGTGTTTTGTGAACGTTCTTGTCTCATCTCTGTTTCCTCCGTTTTCTGCTCGATAAGATTCTAGCGCCCGGAAAACTCGTCTGTCAACACAATGGTGCTGTTTTGTATATTCTTTCATCAATCTGCACAAAAAGAGAATACGTATGGCATATAACATGCATAATTGATGTTGTGCTAAAATTTCAAATGCGGTATAATTTTTTGGCTGGAGTTTGACAAAGGCAAAATGCCTTAAAAAAAGTTGAAGGAGTTGTATTAATGTCAAAAAAGTATGTGTATCTTTTTAGTGAAGGAAATGCCTCGATGAAAAACCTTCTTGGGGGCAAGGGCGCCAACCTGGCAGAGATGACAGGGCTTGGGCTGCCTGTGCCTCAGGGTTTCACAGTCTCGACAGAAGCGTGTACGCGCTACTACGAAGACTGCAAAATGATCGCGGACGATATTATCGGACAGATCAATGAAGGCATGGTTAAGATGGAGGAGATCAACCAGAAGAAGTTTGGTGATCCTGTCAATCCCCTTTTGGTATCTGTCCGTTCGGGAGCCAGAGCTTCAATGCCCGGCATGATGGACACGATTTTGAACCTCGGTCTTAATGACGTGGCGGTGGAAGGCCTTGCAAAACTTACGCAGAACGAACGTTTTGCATACGACAGTTACAGACGCTTCATCCAGATGTTTTCAGACGTCGTGATGTGTATTCCCAAGGCCAAGTTCGAAGAAATTCTGGACTGCGTCAAGGAAGAAAACGATGCCAAGAACGACACCGATCTGACAGCTGAAAATCTGAAGACCGTTGTGCAAAGATATAAAGCGTTGTACCTCGTTGAGATGGGAAATGAATTCCCGCAGGAACCCAAAACGCAGCTCATGGAAGCCATTAAAGCTGTTTTCCGCTCGTGGGACAACCCCCGCGCTATCGTATACCGCCGCATGAACGACATCCCCGGCGATTGGGGCACAGCCGTTAATGTACAGGCCATGGTGTTCGGCAACATGGGTAACGATTCGGGAACAGGCGTGGCATTTACACGTAATCCTTCAACAGGCGAGAAAAAGCTTTACGGTGAGTTCCTGATGAACGCACAGGGCGAAGACGTGGTGGCCGGTATCCGTACTCCCAAGGCAATTTCGGAGCTCAGCGACACCATGCCCAGTGTATATAATCAGTTTGTGACCATCGCGCAGACGCTTGAAGACCACTATCGTGACATGCAGGATATGGAGTTTACCATCGAAAAGGGCAAGCTTTATATGCTCCAGACAAGAAACGGCAAGCGTACTGCTGCTGCTGCGCTTAAAATTGCCGTGGATTTGGTGGCGGAGGGCAAGCTGACAAAGGAAGAAGCGTTGCTTAAGGTTGAGCCCAAACAGCTTGACGCTTTGCTGCATCCCACATTTGATCCCAAGGCTATCAAGAACGCCAAGTCTATCGCAAAAGGTCTTGCGGCATCTCCTGGCGCGGCCTGCGGTAAAATATACTTTACGGCTGAGGAAGCCAAGGAAGCGGCTGACGCGGGCGAAGCTGTTATTCTTGTCCGTCTTGAGACATCGCCTGAAGATATCGAGGGCATGTACGCTTCTAAGGGAATACTCACGGCCAGAGGCGGCATGACATCTCATGCGGCAGTTGTTGCCAGGGGCATGGGAACATGCTGTGTATCGGGCTGCGGTGACATCATGATTGTTGAACATGCCAAGACGATGAGCGTGGACGGCAAGGTGTACCGCGAAGGCGACTACATCTCACTGGACGGCTCTACGGGTCAGGTTTACGGCGAACAGGTCGCGACGCTCGAAGCCGAACTGACGGGTGATTTTGGCACCATCATGGAATGGGCTGACGAAGTAAGAACGCTTAAGGTGAGAACAAACGCGGATACACCCAATGATGCGTCTCAGGCCATCCGTTTCGGTGCGGAAGGTATCGGCCTTTGCCGCACGGAGCATATGTTCTTTGAAGAAGACAGAATTCCCGCTGTGCGTGAGATGATTGTTTCCAAGACAGTGGAACAGCGCGTACGTGCGCTTAACAAACTGCTGCCCATGCAGAAGAAGGATTTCAAGGGCATTTACGAGGCAATGGGCGAGCTGCCTGTCACTATCCGCCTGCTGGACCCGCCGCTTCATGAATTCCTGCCCTCGGATGAAGACGATATCAAAAAGCTTGCCAAGGAAATGATTATTCCGGTGGAAGAGCTTATGCTCACCATCTCCAATCTGCACGAGTTCAACCCGATGCTGGGTCACAGAGGCTGCCGTCTGGCGGTTACGTATCCGGAAATTGCGGAAATGCAGGCGCGGGCCATCATGGAAGCGGCTATCGAAGTGTCGCAGGAAAAGGGCGTCAGCATTAAGCCTGAGATCATGATTCCGCTCGTCGGCGAAATCAAAGAGCTCAAATATGTGAAGGATGTTGTTGTGAAGACTTGCGAAGAGGTCATCTGCGAAAAAGGCGTGAAGGTTGCCTACATGGTGGGCACCATGATCGAAGTGCCGCGCGCGGCGCTTACGGCCGACGAAATTGCGGAGGAAGCGGAATTCTTCTCGTTCGGCACCAACGACCTGACACAGATGACATTCGGCTTCTCGCGTGACGACGCGGGCAAGTTCTTAGACGACTACTATTGCAAGAAAATATACGAATCCGATCCGTTTGCGAAGGTGGATCAAAAGGGCGTCGGCAAGCTCATGAAGATGGCAGCCGAGCTCGGCAGAAAGACGCGCCCGAACATAAAGCTCGGCATCTGCGGCGAGCACGGCGGCGAGCCCAGCTCGGTCAAGTTCTGCCACGACATCGGCCTGCAGTACGTATCCTGTTCACCGTTCCGTGTGCCGATTGCAAGGCTTGCTGCGGCTCACGCGGCGATTCTTGCCAAATAGGTGTAACAAGCGCCAAAGCATTTGAAAGGGCGGGGCATATGTTCCGCCCTTTTTTTGCTCTTTGTGAACAGACTGCAAACAATGAGGTGTTAAGATGCCTCTTGTCGAAAATTTGTCCGCCTTCGGCAGGACTTTTTCAATATTTGTATAAATAATATGTATGGATATGAACGGTTTGTCTTTTCGCGAAATCAGCGAGCAAAACGAGATAAAGCGGCTGTCGCCGTATGCGGCCAAAGCGGCGAAGTCTAAGGGGCGTGAGCATCCCTTAACACCCTGCCCGCTGCGCACGGCTTTTCAGCGCGACCGCGACAGGATTATCCACTGCAAATCTTTCCGGCGATTGAAGCACAAAACGCAGGTGTTTCTCTCGCCCGAAGGCGATCACTATCGCACGCGCCTCACACACACGCTTGAGGTCTCACAGATTGCAAGGACGATTTCGCGTTGTCTCGAAATCAATGAGGATTTAACGGAAGCCATTGCGCTGGGGCATGATCTTGGACACACGCCGTTTGGTCACGCGGGAGAACGCGTGCTGCAAAAGCTCACGGGTCGCTTCAAACACAACGAACAGAGCCTTCGTGTGGTGGAGCTTCTCGAAAACGGAACGGGGCTAAACTTGACATACGAGGTTAGAGACGGTATACTCAACCACCGCAAATCCAACACACCCAATACCTTAGAAGGCATGGTTGTCAATTTTGCGGACAGGATCGCATATATAAACCATGACATCGACGATGCTCTGCGTGCGGGCGTGATAAACAGTATTCCCAAAGAGTGTGAGGAAGGGCTGGGGCACACGCACGGAGAACGTATCAACACCATGATTACGGACATTGTGTTTAGCAGCGTGGGGAAACCGCAGATATTTATGTCTGACGGTGTTGCGGATTATACCGAAAAGCTGCGGCAGTATATGTTCGACCATGTGTATTTGGGTTCGGTCGCAAAGACAGAAGAAATCAAGGCAGAAAAGATGCTGGAAATGCTTTTTGAACTGTTCATGAAAAAACCCGGCATGATGGGTGAAGACGCAGCGCGGCGCGTGGAGGCTTACGGTCTTCAAACCACGGTCGCTGACTATATTGCCGGTATGACCGACCGATACGCGGTGGCGCTGTTCAGGGAAATCTATATACCGAAAGGCTGGTATAAGTATTAGTGGCAAGATTCAGCGATGTCTGGTTGTCTGAGCTGTACACAAAAAGCGACATCGTGGACGTCATTTCCGAATACACGACGCTTAACGAACGCGGCGGTAACTATTGGGGATTGTGTCCGTTCCACCATGAAAAAACGCCGTCTTTTTCCGTGAACCGTGAAAAACAGCTTTATTACTGCTTTGGCTGCAAACAGGGCGGGAACGTGGCCAATTTCATCATGAAAATAGAAAATCTGACTTTTGGTGAATCGGTGGAATTGCTGGCACGGCGCTGCGGTCTGCCAATGCCGCAGATGATCGATGATAAGCAGTATCGGCAAGTCAAGGAAAAAAAGCAGCAGATTGCCGCAATGCACAAGCTGGCCGCAAGGTTTTATCACGATACGCTGATGGCACCGGAGGGAAAAACGGCACTGGGTTATTTGAAAAGGCGCGGTATCGGTGAGGACGCTATCAAACGTTTTGGCCTTGGCTATTCGCCGGATAAGTGGGATAGCGTGGCGTCATTGCTTGCAAAAAACGGTTATTCTGCCGCGCAGATTAACGAAAGCGGCCTTGTGACGGCAAAGAACGATAAGGTGTTTGACACGTTCCGCAACCGCGTAATGTTTCCTATCATCAATGTGTTCGGCGAGGTTATCGCTTTTGGTGGTCGTGTGCTGGACGACTCTACCCCCAAATATCTGAATACGAGGGAAACCACGCTTTTTAACAAACGGCGCAACTTATATGGAATCGACCTGCTTCGTCGGCAGCGCAGCATCAAAAGCGCTGTGATCGTTGAAGGGTATATGGATGTGGTCTCCATGTACGCCCATGGCGTTAAATCTGTGGTGGCGTCGCTGGGTACCGCGCTTACAAAGGAGCAAGCCGTATTACTGAAACGCTATACAAACGATGTGTTTATCGCGTATGACGGAGATGAGGCGGGCGAGATCGCGACGGGCAAAGCGATGGACATACTCGAAGCGGAAGGCCTGAGTGTGCGCGTGATCCGTTTTGACGAAGGGCTCGACCCGGACGACTTTATCCGCAAATTCGGCATGGCCGGTTTTGCCAAAAAAGTGAAAGCGGCACCAACGACCATTGGCTACCGGCTGGAAATGAAAAAGCATGAGTTTCTGCTGGATACAGAGGACGGCCGCGAGGGATATGCCATTGAGGCGGCGAAGGTTATCGCGCGTATCGATAGCCCGATACGGCGCGAGAGATACGCCGAGTCGGTTGCGGATCAGACGGGATACAGCGTTGCTTCGATTTTAAGCCAAATGCATAAGAAGAATTCAAATGAGAATACTAATGCCAATTATAGGTATAATAAGACTGAAAAAACCGCTGCAGACGGATCTCAAAGCGCGTTTCTAGCCTGCGCAATGGCGGACGTCAGGCGTTTTGCAGACGTTGCGGATGATATCAGTGCGGAAGAATTCCCGCTTAAATCGCATAAAAATTTATTTTCTGC
The DNA here is from genome assembly GCA_003249555.1 of Clostridia bacterium. Taxonomy (GTDB): domain Bacteria; phylum Bacillota; class Clostridia; order Christensenellales; family SZUA-584; genus SZUA-584. The sequence goes on from QKIQ01000024.1 coordinate 25,457, forward strand.
GTTATATGACAGCGTAAAAAGAGGAATTCAGCCTACAAATGCCGAACTATTATCGCAGCTTGAGGACGAAGCGGATCGAAATGAAGCAGCGAGGCTTATGGGTATAAAGGCCGCGGTCGATAATCCACTGGTTTTTCTAAAAGACTGCATTGAAAAAATGCGCGTTGAAAGGCGTGAGAGAGAGAGAGAGGCGCTCAAAGAAGCGCTGCGAGGCGCACCGGTGGACGAACAGCGTAAACTGCTTGCCGAAATCGGTGAGATAGATAAAGAATTGAACCAAAAAAGGTTTGAGTGAATAGGGTGATTGTATTTTGAACAAAAAAACGACGGCGAAGCCGAAAGTGACGGGTAAACCCGCCGTTAAGAGCGAACCGTCCAAGTCTGCTCAGCAGACGTGTAAACCGGAGACAAAACAGAAAACAGCCGTCAAAGATGAACGGCCTGCAAAAAAGAATAAGGCTGACATCACGTTGTCCAAAGAGAATCTGGCCAGACTACAGGCTCTGAGTGTTATTTCTCAAACGGACAAAGAAGAAAAGCTCAAAGACATTATTGAATCAGGCAAAAAGAAGGGCGTGCTGACATACAAGGAAATCAACGATGCCTTGGACGGTGCGGAGATCGACGCAGAGAATCTCGATAAGCTTTTGGGTGCGCTCGAAGAGATGAAGATCGATGTGATCGACGCCGAGCTTGAAAAAGATGTTTCGGATGACGACGAGGATACGGATTCAGATATTGATCTCTCGGTGCCCGAAGGTATCAGCATTGACGATCCCGTCAGAATGTACTTAAAGGAAATCGGCAAGGTGAACCTTTTGTCTGCAGACGAAGAGGTAGATCTTGCTAAACGCATGGCTCAGGGAGACGATGAGGCAAAGCGTAAGCTTGCCGAAGCGAATCTGCGCCTTGTGGTCAGTATTGCCAAACGCTATGTGGGGCGGGGTATGCTGTTCCTCGATCTGATTCAGGAGGGAAATCTCGGGCTGATAAAGGCCGTTGAAAAGTTTGATTATACCAAGGGATATAAGTTTTCGACTTATGCCACGTGGTGGATACGTCAGGCGATTACGCGCGCCATCGCAGACCAGGCGCGTACTATCCGTATTCCGGTGCATATGGTGGAGACCATCAACAAGCTGATTCGCGTATCGCGGCAGCTGCTTCAGCAATACGGGCGCGATCCGCTGCCCGAAGAGGTGGCGCGCGAAATGGACATCAGCGAAGACAAGGTCAGAGAAATCATCAAGATTGCTCAGGAACCTGTGTCTCTGGAGACGCCGATCGGCGAAGAGGAAGACAGCCATCTTGGCGACTTTATCCCCGACGATGACGCTCCCGCGCCTGCGGAGGCGGCTGCATTTACGTTGCTAAAAGAACAACTCATGGATGTGCTCGATACACTGACGCCACGTGAGGAAAAGGTGCTGCGTTTGCGTTTCGGTCTGGACGACGGACGCGCGCGTACGCTCGAGGAGGTCGGCAAGGAGTTCATGGTGACAAGAGAGCGCATTCGCCAGATTGAGGCCAAAGCACTAAGAAAGCTTCGCCATCCAAGCCGCAGCAAAAAGCTGAGAGATTTCTTGGATTAACGCTGATCCACAATAACATGTCAAAAAACGAGGCAGCCGGGGGCTGCCTCTGTTGTGCATAAGGGGGGGAACTATGCTGTCTTTCAGGCTTAAGGCCATCGTATCGATGGTGCCCGAATCGGAAACAGTGGCGGATATCGGCTGCGATCACGGAAAAGTTGCCGTATGGCTGCTGAAAAACGGAAGGGCAAAGTATGCGATCTGCGGAGACTTAAGCGGACGCTCGCTGGACAAGGCGAGGAAGCTTGCACGGTCTAAAGGGCTTTGTGATGCCGTGTCGCTTCGGGAGGGAAGCGGCTTTGATGTCCTGGAAATGGGTGAGGCTCAGACTGCAGTTGTTGCAGGTATGGGCGGAGAGCTTATCGCGTCGATTCTTGAAAAAGGAAAGAACAAGCTGCCCGAAACGCTTGTGCTGTCTTGCAACAAGGGCTCCGGTTTGATGAGAAAGTGGCTCAGCGAAAACGGGTTTGCCATAGAGGACGAAGATTTGGTGCTGGAGAACCGGCATTATTATCCTGTTATCCGCGCGCGGCGCGGTGATAGCAAACCGCTTAACGATATGGAACTGGAATTTGGTCCTGTGATGCTGCAAAAGAAAACAAAACTGCTAAAATATTATGTGAACCACCGCATCGACCAGACAAAGACAATACGCGCCAAACTGCAAAAAACGAAAGCAGAGAGGAAAGAAAAGCTGATTGATGAAATAGACGAGAGACTAAATGCGTATGCGAAGGTGTTAAAATGTCTGTAGCGACGGATGAATTTGTCCGTATTGTGGAGCATATTGCGCCGCGTGAGCTCGCTTACGACTGGGACAATTCTGGTCTGCTGCTGCGTTGCGGCGATACGGTGAGCCGCGTGCTTATCGCGCTGGATGCAACGCCATTCGTTGCAGAGGAGGCGAAGCGCAGAGGCTGTGATATGATATTTGTGCATCATCCGTTGCTTTTTTCTCCTGTCAAGTCACTTAACTGTCATAAACCGCAGGACGCTGTGCTCATGAAGCTCATACGCGCGGGCATATCGCTATACGCCGCGCACACCACGTTCGACCGTGCAAACGGCGGCATCAACGATGTGCTTGCAAAGAATCTTGGTTTACGTGATGTTATCGTGACGCCGGACGCTGGCGAGATGCTGATGCGCGTCGGGAACTTGCCGGAGGCTATGGAGAAAAATGTGTTATTTGCTCGTGTTAAGGATTCGCTTGGCGTGGAATCATTACGCGTATCTCAAACAGAGTGCGGTAAGATAACGCGTGTGGCAGTCGCGGGCGGAAGCGGCGGTGATTTCGTGGCGGCGGCAAAAATGCAAGGTGCGCACGCGCTGGTAACAGGTGAAGTGAAGCACCATCATTTTCTTGAGGCGGCGGCTTACGGTATCGTGCTTATCGAAGCGGGGCATTATGATACGGAATGCGCGTTCGTCGATGCGATATATATGAGTTTACAATCACGCTTAAATGAGTTACAATTAACGTTAGGTCTTAAAAAGACTGAGAATGAAAAGGCACCATACGTATTTGAATGATGAATGCGTGAAGTAGGGAGGATCGTATATTTGGATAAGCTGGCATTACTATATGAGTACCAGCAGGCAGATGCCGAGCTCGAGGCTTATGAGAAGAAACTGAAAAGTACGCCGACAAGGAAGCAGCTGATCAAACTGCAGAACTATCTGAAAAAGCAGCAAGCTGTGCTTCGTGATATGGAAAACAAGGCACTGGTCGAGCAGAACGCGCTTTCTGAAATAGATTCGCAGTATGAACGAATGATTGAGCTTTTAAACAAAAAGCACAAAAACATCGGTGAGTATGAGAAGATGGATCCGGAAGAGCTCGATTATAACGTTGTGCGCGACCTCGTTCACGAATATGAGGTCACTTATGAAAATATCGTTAAGCAAAAAAGCCGCGCGGTCGCTGTACAGAAAAAAGCAGATGAGACGCAAGCGCGCCTGAATGATATTCTTGTACACGTGAGCAAGGCACAAAAGGATTTTGCCGCGCTGAAAAAACAGCATGAGGAAGAACTGCGTGCGGGTGCGGATACGCTGGATAAGCTGAGAAAGGCTGCCGAACTGGCCGCATCCAAAGTGGAGCCGGCGCTGCTTGAACGCTACAACCGCATCAAGCAAAACAAACCCATGCCTGTGACGTTCTTAAAGGAAGGCCGCTGTACAGGCTGTAACATGGAACTTCCTTCAAGAGATCTCGCAAAATTAAAGAAAGACGGTGCAATTGTTGAATGTGAGAATTGCGGCCGCATACTTTATCTGATATAATAGAATTTGAGCAAGCCGAACGGTCGCCCGTCACGAGAGTGATGGGAGGAAAGTCCGAGCTCCGCAGGGCAGGACGCCGGGTAACTCCCGGTGGAGGCGACTCTAAGGAAAGTGCAACAGAGATAAACCGCCAGAATTATTCTGGCAAGGGTGGAAAGGTGAGGTAAGAGCTCACCAGAGCCTTGGCGACTTGGCTGCTATGTAAACCCCGTCCGGTGCAAGATTGATAGTGGGCATGAAAGCGGTTGCCCGCCGCGCCCCATGTAATCGCAGGAGCCTGCTGGCAACTGCAGGCGTAGATAGATGGCCGTTCTCGACAGAACTCGGCTTACAGGCTTGTCTCAACAACTTGATTTAAAAAGAAGCTTTAAACGGCTTCTTTTTTTGTATTTATCGATTGCCGCAAGACAATAATAGATTTAAGAATCATATGCAACGGAGGGTCTATGCTGGGCAAATACGGCAATCACATACTAGACGACTTTACGCTCTCACGGCAGGAACTTCTCAAAGTTGCCGCTGACTTATCGCTCAATGATAAGGTTTATACAAGAAAGGTAGAGGAAAAGCTTTTTAATTTATCAGAAGAACGGCGCCAGATCGAGAGCGCCTATTTGGCCGCACGTCAGAGAAAATATAAAGGCATGGAGCTGCCGCCGCTGTCGGAATGGTTTTACGATAACCGTTTTTTGTTTATGGAGCAGATCAAACAGCTCGAAACACAAAAAAGTGGCTGCCGGCTGCCTCATTTCAGATCCGGCCGTTTTGCGCATACGCCGCGAAGCCTTGTTCTTGCAACGCTTCTATTGGGGCACAGTGCGCTTCATGTATCAGTCGGCAGCATGCAAGAATTCATTGAGGTCTATCAGAAGGAAGCTGAGCTTAACTGGGGAGAGCTTTGGGCGTTTATCGATATGCTCAAAGTAGCGCTGCTGCGTGCCGTGGCCGTGCTTGCCAACGAAAGTGTCAAGACAATCGCAATGTGGAACCGCGCGGACAGATTTTGCGGACTCGTGGAAAACGATATGATGGCAGAGCAGGGGAGCCTTAATCAGTATAGAAGCGTGCTTGCCAATCAAGATTTTCTTGAACATTTGATGGTAATGTTGCGCGATAGCCCGCATGCCGCATCCGTGATGGCTCGTATAAACGACAGGCTCTGGCCTCAAGGTCAAAAGGCCGAGCATTTGATAAAAAAGGCACATGCTGCGCAAACACATCACATACACCATATCTCCAATGCTATTGCATCGCTTCGCATGCTTGCCAAGGTGAATTTTGAGCCTGTATTTGAAAGCATATCGGCTGTTCATAAGTACTTAAGCGCAGACTCCGATTATAAGGGGATGGATTCTCATTCGCGTGAGTTCTACCGCAAAGGTATATCAGCGATTGCCGCTGCGCTTCACGCGCCTGAACCCGCGGTGGCAAAGGCCGCGGCAGACCTTGCCGCCCACACGGGCGCCCATGTGGGCGAGTACATAGTCGGTTCAAAAAAACGTGAGATGTACGCAAGATTCGGCAGGATGCCATTCAAGGTGCGTTTTAATGAATTTTTCAGAAGACACATGCTGCTGCTATATGTGGGCGGCGCGGCCGTTTCGACGCTTGTGAGCGCTGTGCTTCTCACACTGCCGTTGTTTTTAAAATATCCTCCTGTATACGGCATCATCGGATTCATCATCAGCCTGATTCCTATATATACCGTTGCCATTGCGATCAGCAATCGCTTGTTAACGCTGATTAACAAACCGACGCTGATACCAAAAATGGCGCTTAACGAGGGTATTCCTGACGACTGTGCCACGATGGTGGTGATTCCCGCACTTGTTACAGGCGAAGAGGACGGGAAAGAACAGCTTGAAAAAATGGAGGTTTACTGGGCGGCAAACCAGCAAAACAACCTGTATTTCACGCTGCTGAGTGATTTCAAAGAAGATAAGAATGAAATTGCGGCGCAGGATGAGCAGATGATCGAAAGCATGGAACGCATTATCAGCCGTCTAAACGAACAATACGGCAGGACGCTTTTTTTCTATGCGCAGCGCAAACGAACGCTCATTAAGGAAAGCGGACGGTACGGCGGCTACGAGCGCAAGCGCGGCGCACTGATGGATTTTTGCATGATGCTGGATGGAGACCCGTCGGCATTTATTCATGTGACCAAGGGTTTACCTGTACACATAAAATACGTGATTACGCTGGATTCGGATACTGAGCTTGGGCGTGACGCCGCAGTTAAACTGGTGGGTGCCATGGAGCATCCGCTGAACAGACCTGTGATTGACACGGAGACGAACACCGTCAAAACGGGATTTGGCATTATGCAGCCGCGTATCGGAGTGGATGTGGTAAGCGCCGCAAAGACGCGATTCTCTTTAGTGTTTTCCGGCAAGGGCGGCCTGGATACGTATGCGAGCGCTGCTTCGGACGTTTATCAAGACGGCTTCGGCACCGGTATATTCACAGGCAAGGGTATATTCAACAAAGATGTGTATGTGAGCGTGCTTAAAGACGCGTTTCCCGACAATAGCATATTAAGCCATGATCTGCTGGAGGGCAGTTATATTCGCTGTGGGCTGCTGACGGATGTGGTGCTGATGGACGGATGCCCCGCACGGTACACGGCGTGGGCGAGCCGGCAGCACAGATGGGTGCGGGGCGATTGGCAGCTGCTGCCGTGGCTGCGGCGAACGGTACCCACCAAGATTGGCAAAGCCAAGAATCCGCTCTCAAAGCTCGCAAAGTATCAGATGTTCGACAACATGCGGCGCAGTCTATCGGTGCCGCTTAGCTTTTTGGTGATTTTGCTGTCACAGACCGCATTTTATAGCTCGGCAATATTTTGGTTCATATCGGGTATTTTGCCGCTTTTCATTGACGGCATACTCGATTTTTTGTTGCGCATGCTGACGCTTATCAGAAACGCGGGCAAAGGTTCTACGTTTAAAGACGTATGGTATGAAACCAAAACCATGTTTGAGCAGGCGTTTTACAAATTCGCGTTTCTGCCATATGAAACCTATCTCATGCTTGATGCGGTAATCCGCAGCCTTGTCCGTCTTGTGACGAGACGCCATCTTTTGGAGTGGGTAACGGCTGCCGAAGGCGACAGAAAAGCCAAGATGGGAGTCGCACATTATTGGAAAAACATGGCCGCGGCGCCCTTGCTGGCTGCTGCTTTGTATACGCTGTCTATCGCGACCACCCATAGCTTTTCGCTTATCGCGTTTTTGGTATCCGGTGTGTGGTTTTTCGCGCCATCAATTGCCCTTGCGATCAGCCGACCCCGCCACGTTAAAATTTATGCGCTGGATGTTGCTCAAAAGGCATATCTTGAGGGTGTGGCGCTTAAGACTTGGCGTTTTTTTGAGGAAGTCTCTGAGGAAGATGAATATTACTGGCCGCCGGATAATTATCAGCAAAGCCCCTCAAAGGGCATCGCTAAAAGGACATCGCCGACCAATGTGGCATACGGGATGGGTGCCGCCATATGCGCTTATTATTTTGGCTTTATCACGTTGGCAGAAGCGGTTAAAAGGCTCGAAAGAATTGTGGCGGGCATTGAAAAAGCAGACAAGTGGCAGGGGCATCTTTATAATTGGTACGATATCGAAAACTTAGAGCCACTTGAGCCACGGTATGTATCATCGGTGGACAACGGCAATTTGATCTGTTATCTCGTGGTGGCGGACGAGGCGCTCAAAGAGATGCTGGCCTCGCCACTGTCGTCATATATGCATCTGGGCTTGCAGACAATCTCTCGTGAATCCGGGCGTGAGCTGTCATTTAATATCAATAACGACATATTCAATGCGGTGAATGTGCTGGAACTGATCGGTGAAGGTGAAGGCGATGTATTTACGTTAAAGAGGCAGATCATATCGCTGTTTTCGCGTTTCGCATCTTGGGCAGGCGTGATGGATGCTTTTCCCTCGAAAAGGGTGCATGAATATGTTGAGCCGACACGTGCAATGCGTGAAAAGCTGCGGCGTGTGTCCGTTATCGGATACGCTGACGTTTTTCACAGTGTGCTCGAACCGCTGTCCGAAATTTTCGAAAAGGCCAAGCTGAATGAACACAACGACGTTCTTGAGTGGATCACGCGTATGGAGACGGCGCTTGGCGAAAGCTATGTGGCATGCCGAAGGCTGACGCAGCGTGTGAACCGGCTGCGCCGAAGGATTGCGGCACTCATTGACACCACGGATTTTTCACATCTTTATGACGAGGAAAAAGGTCTTTTCTCAATCGGGTTTGATATTCGGAACGGCATACTCAGTGATTCGCATTATGATCTGCTGGCATCCGAAGCGCGGCAGACAAGCTTTATTGCGATCGCAAAAGGGGACGTACCCGAAAAGCACTGGTTCCGACTATCTCGTCCACTGACCATTGCGGGAGAAAGCCGTGTGCTGCTCTCATGGAGCGGCACGATGTTTGAGTATCTGATGCCGCTTATCATCATGAAAAGCTACGACAACACGCTGCTCGCGGAGACATACAAGTCCGTAGTGGATATGCAGCAGAATTACGGCGAACAGCGGCGTGTGCCGTGGGGTGTATCCGAATCGGGGTACTATGCGTTTGACATGCACATGAATTATCAGTACAAGGCGTTCGGCGTACCGGGCCTTGGGCTCAAATCCGGTCTTGTGCGCGAATCTGTAATTGCTCCTTACGCCACGGTGCTTGCGCTCAATGTGAACCCAAGGGCGGCGCTTGCCAATATGCTGCGGCTGGAGAAGATGGACGCGTACGGACGCTACGGCTTTTTTGAAGCGATAGACTACACGACATCGCGGATGCACAAAGGTAAGAAAAAACACATCATAAAGAGCTATATGGCGCATCATCAGGGCATGATTCTCTCGTCGATGCTCAATAGCCTGCAAGATGGACGCATGCAGAAGCTTTTCCACAGCGCCACCTGCGTGAAGGCGACGGAACTGCTGCTTAAAGAAAAGGTGCCGCCGCGCAGTGTGACGTTGAGCCTCGGTGAGAAGCCAAACGAGACGCAGGCGTTTGCGGAGGAAATTCAAGCGACGCGTATTTATAAGTCGTTTTCGAAGTATCCCGAAGCACATTTTTTATCCAATGGCAGTTATACTGTCATGCTCACGCAATACGGCACAGGCTATTCGATGTGCAGGGGACGTATGGTTACACGGTGGGAAAGCGACGTACTGCGCCGCGCGCCGGGTATCCATACATACATAAAAAATATGGATACAGGTGCGGTTTGGTCGGTGGCGTTTCTGCCCACCTGTATGCAGGCAGATCAGGAGCGTGTGCAGTTTGAACCTTACAAAGCGTCATTTTTCCGTCAGGTTGGCGGCATTGAAACAACGCTTGAGGTTTGCGTATCACCCGAATGCGATTTGGAGATTAGAAATCTGGAAATAAAGAACAACACCGATACAGCTTTAAACCTTTCGGTGCTTTGTGTGTATTCACCTGCGATGTCGCCGGATAAGGATTTTGAGGCGCATCCTGCGTTTGCGGAGCTGTTTATCGACACAATTGAAGATATGGACAGCCGTACGGTATTTGCACGGCGCAGGGGAAAACCTGTTTGCAGTGCGATGAAAGCGTGTTTCGACGGTAATATCGAATTCTTAACGGATAGAACATACATATTCGGACGACGAAATGTGTTTGGCGTCCCCTCGTGCATGGCCGAGCAGCCCTCGGAGCACGATGTTTCCCGTGCTGTAGGTATTTGCGGACACATGAGAATACCCTCAGGGAAGATGGCTTTTGCCGCGTTTGCCATAGCGATGGCCGACAGCAAGAAACGAGTTTCGGAGTGCCTTGCGGATATCACGGGGGAAGAGGATATCAAACGTGTTTTCCATCTGGCGTGGACGCACGCGCAGGTAGAGATGCGATTCTTAAAGCTCAAAAACATGCAGGCTAATCTGTTCCAGCAGATTGCTTCGCGTACGGTGATCCGTGTGCCGTCCGTCTGCCCGATGGACGAGCAAGCAGGAGGGTTGTCGTCGCTCTGGAAATTCGGCATTTCGGGCGATCTTCCGATTATCTGTCTCTTTGCCGGCAGCTTCGACCATATAGATACCGTCAAAACGGTGGCTAAAGCAGTGGAATACATGAGTCTTAAGCAAATTGCCGCAGAACTCGTGATTTTCTACAGCCATACCGGCGCGTATATTGACCCACAACGCGACATGATCAAAGAACTGGAACAAGCCGCGGCGGGACGACCACATAACCGTGTCTATGCGCTCAATGCCGATGAAATAGATACGGGGGATAAATCGGCCATTGCAACGGCGGCCTGTCTTGTGCTCTATGACGATACGTCACTTTCAGAGCAATTAAAGCTGCCCGTTCTGACACGTCCATACTGGGTGTTTGAAAAAGCCGCTGAGGACCGGTCCCGCAGCCGACCGGTTAGGATGCTCAAGGCGTTTGACAATACGCAAGGCGGCTTTATCCGAAACGGTACCGAATATTGCATCGATGTGCATGGCAACACGCCGCTGCCATGGAGCAATCTGTTGGCGGGGCGTACACTGGGCAGCTTAATCAGTGCGGGCGGCGGTGGCTACACATGGGCGGAAAACGCGCGTATGCTGCGGCTGACGCCTTTTCGAAACGACGCGCTGACGGATGTACCCGGAGAAGGCGTGCTTGTGAGAAGCGACAGGACGGGTAAAGCGTTCAGTATGGCGCCGGATATGTACGCCGAGGGCAGATACCGCGTGATCCACGGTTTCGGTTATACGATATTTGAACGATACGGTGGCATCGAGACGCGTATTGCATATTTTGTGGATGAGAAATTGCCGGTGAAAGCAGGGCTTATTAGCCTTATTAACACCACGGAACGGGAAGAGACGCTTTCCGTATACTGCTATGCCGAACCTGTGCTTGCCGCAAAGGAATCCGGCGGAATCCGCGCACGTTATAAGGGAGACCGTCTTGAAGCGTTATCGCCGTTTTCTTCGGCATGTCGGGCGATGTTCCTCGCGATGCCGGGTCAGAAGGTGAATTATACGGCATCGGCACGCGAGTTTTTCGGCGTACCGGGGCATAACATATGGCCCGAAACGCTGAAAACGCAGGCTTTGTCCAATAGCGACGGCTGTGGTGCTTCGCTGCTTGCTCTTCAGGCGCATGTCACACTAAAGCCCGGAGAAAGCCAGATGCTGACGATCCTTACGGGTTATGGTGATGAGCAGGCTATCACGCATGTGCTGGAGACATATGGCTCAATGCCAAAGGCGCAGGGTAAGCTAGAAGCAACAAGAGCACATTGGGAAAGCCTCGTTGGCAGTATCAAGGTAACATCGCGCAATAAATCGTTTGATATGATTACCAATGGCTGGCTTCTGTACCAGACGTATGCCTCGCGGCTTTGGGGACGTACGGGCTATTATCAATCCGGCGGCGCTTTCGGATTCCGCGACCAGCTTCAGGATGTGCTGGCCATCATGTATACCGATTCGTCTGAGGCAAGCGCGCATATTATTAAATGCGCACAGAGGCAGTTCTTTGAAGGCGATGTGCTGCACTGGTGGCATGAGCCCGCCAACGGTGTGCGTACATATATTACGGACGATAAGCTGTTTCTGCCATACGTCGCCTGCGAATACGAGCGTATTACGGGCGATATGAGTCTATTTGATGAAAGTGTGCCATATCTTGTAAGCAAGCCGATACCCGAAGGCCGCCACGATCTTTACGAAGCGTTTGAGCCAAGTGATACGAGCGAAAGCATATTCTTGCACTGCGCGCGCGCTATCGATTCGGCACTGAAATTCGGGGAGCACGGTTTGCCGCTTATGGGCGCGGGCGACTGGAACGACGGTATGGATAAGGTGGGCATCGGGGGCAGGGGAGAGAGTGTCTGGCTCGCGTTTTTGCTTGTGGAAGTACTGCGGCTCTTTTCTGATCTATGCAGACTTCGGAGTGAAACGGCGCTTGCGGAGCGATATGATGCGACAAGGCAAGAGCTTATGCTCAATGTTGAGCGCAATGCGTGGGACGGCGAATGGTATATGCGCGCGTTCTTTGACGACGGCACGCCTCTCGGAAGCAGTACATCGCCTGAATGCCGTATCGATATTATATCGCAGGCCTGGGCCGTATGGGCGGGTGCTGTGCGTGCGCGCCGTGCGTTTGCGTCTGCGGAGGAACATCTTGTGATGCGCGAGGAGGGCATCATCCGTCTGCTCGCGCCGGCATTTGACAAATGGGACAAAGACCCAGGTTACATTAAATCGTATCTGCCGGGTGTACGGGAAAACGGCGGACAGTATACACACGCGGCAGTCTGGTTCGTGATCGCGGCGGCAAAGCTGCGGCGCAAGGACGACGCGATGGCGCTTTTCCAAATGCTTAACCCGATCAACCACACGCGTACGCCCGAGGGCGTGGCCAAGTATAAAGGCGAGCCGTATGTCATGGCGGCGGACGTTTATTACACGGACGGGCACCACGGACGCGCGGGTTGGACGTGGTACACAGGCAGCGCAGGCTGGATGTATCAGGCGGCTGTCGTTTATCTGCTCGGAATGCGCATAGAACGCGGGATGCTTTCCGTATATCCTTGTGTCCCCGATGACTTTGGGCGGTATACGATCACGTACAAAAAGGACGGTGCGCAGTATATCATCACGGTGGATGTGACGCCGGGCTATCAGGGCAGCGCGTCGCTGCGTATGGATGGCAGCCCTGCCGTCAAAACGCTTCTGCTCGATAAGAAGGATGGTGTTCATCAAATTGACGCTTGTTGGCAGACATGATCTGATGGTATACTTCACGTATGAACAATGATTTTTTACCGATGTCGCTGGAGGAATCCGGCGGGGAAATGTTTGATTATATTGTGGTGACGCCTGATGCTTATGTGGATCATCCGTCTTTCGCTGCGGCCATTATCGGGCGCTATGTGCAGAGCCTGGGATTTAAGGTTGGGGTCATTGCCCAGCCAGACTGGTGCAGTGATGCCGACTTTCGCAAGCTTGGTACGCCGCGCTATGCATTTTTATTAAGCGGCGGCAACATGGACGGCATTGTGAATATGTACACGGCAGCCAAGAGGCTGCGCAGTGGTGACGCGTATTCGCCGGGCGGCAAAACGGGGCTGCGTCCACCGCGCCCAACCATCGCCTATACAGCGCGGTTGAAGCAGGCTCATAAAGACACGCCGGTGATTATCGGCGGTGTAGAGGCCACGCAGCGGCGTTTTGCGCATTATGACTATTATGAGGACAAGGTGCGTCGTTCGTATCTTGTGGATTCCAAGGCGGATATGCTTGTTTATGGTATGGGTGAGCGTCCGCTTGCCGACATCTGTACGCGGCTCAGGGACGGAGAAAGCCTGTCTGATATAACAGGTATTCGCGGCACATGCATATTGCGCCATTCGCTGGACGGCATCGGCGATCATATTAAGCTGCCTTCATATGAGCGCGTTGCGGCAGACAAAAACGCTTTTGCAACGGCTTTCAAGACGATTCATAGGAACAGTGTTCCAGATGGAAAAACGCTGGTTCAGCCGCACGACGACCGTATGCTCATACAGTTCCCACCTTCCTTGCCGCTGTCCACACCCGATATGGATGAAATTTACGGATTGCCTTTTACAAAACGTGCGCATCCGTTTTACAAAGAGCCCATTCCCGCGTTGGCTGAGGTGCAGTTTGGCATCACAGCGCTGCGCGGATGCCCGGGCATGTGCGCGTTTTGTTCCATTTCCGCCCATCAGGGAAAAAGTATACAAAAACGTTCTAAAAAGTCCATTGTGGAAGAAACACGCCGTATTACGCAAATGAGCGAATTCAAGGGCAACATATCCGATGTCGGTGGTCCCACGGCGAACTTCTATGATGCTATCTGTACGGCGAAAAACTCAAAAAGCTGTACGCGTACGTGTCTCTCACCCAAAATATGTCCGAATCTCAAAATCAGCCACAAGGGTATCTTTGAGGTGCTCGAAGCAGTTGAACGTGTGCCCAAAGTGAAACGCGTTTTTATCCGTTCCGGACTGCGCTTTGATTACATGATGGCAGACAAAGACGGGCGTTTTTTTGACCGGCTCGTAAAGAAACACGTGAGCGGTCAGCTTAAAGTGGCGCCTGAGCACGTTTGCCCCGATGTGCTGGCACTAATGAACAAGCCGCATTATGGGGTTTACGAGCGCTTCGCGCGCCGCTTTGAAAGCACGACCAAGCGCGCAGGCAAGCCGCAGTATCTGCTGCCATATTATATATCCTCCCACCCTGGCAGCACGCTTTTGGATGCCATTGCGCTTGCGGTGACGCTCAAAAAGCAAGGCTTTGTACCCGATCAGGTGCAGGATTTTTACCCGACGCCGGGTACACTTTCCACTTGCATGTATTACACGGGAATGAACCCGCTGACAGGTAAGCCGGTGTATGTGGCGGTTACGCAAAATGAAAAAGCGATGCAGCGCGCGCTGCTGGCTTTTGAAAACAAGCGAAACTGGCCGCTGATACGGAAGGCGCTCATGGAAGCAGGTCGCGAAGACCTGATCGGATACGGCAAAGACTGCCTTGTGCCGCCTGAAGGCCCGAAGCAACATGCGCGGGTCTCAAAGAACGCAAAATCGAGACAGAGAAAATAGCGTTTGTGTTTATTACATATCATGGTCATATTCAAACCTGACTGGCTGCTCTAACAAATGAGCTTTTTCGCATAGGATTTTACTATTTTTTATATTGTGGTATAATCTAATCCGGTATTATTTATTTGTATATAGATATAAAGGAGACAAGTATATGAAACGTATACTGATCGTTGATGATGAGCCGAGCCTTATTAAGGGCCTCCGGTTCAATCTCGAACAGCAGGACGGCTACACTGTGGATGAAGCGCTTGACGGTGAGCAGGCGCTGGAAATGTTTCAGGCGGGTCAATATGATTTGGTGCTTTTAGATCTCATGCTTCCCAAGATCGACGGCATGGAGGTTTGCCAGCGTATTCGCAGTATGTCTAACGTTCCCATCATCATGCTGACGGCCAAGGATGACGACATGGATAAAATCATGGGGCTTGAATTCGGCGCAGACGATTATATGACAAAGCCTTTCAACATGCTGGAATTAAAGGCGCGTATCAAGACCATATTCAGGCGCGTGGAAGGTACTGAAAAGGCCCGTGAACCGCAGGTTATCCGTGCACGGAACATGACGGTTAATCTGGAAAACCGAAGCGTGGAGATAGACGGGCAGGATGTGGCGCTTACCGCCAAGGAGTTTGACTTATTGCAGCTGTTTATCACCAATAAGGGCAAGGTGTACGACAGAGAAAAGCTGCTTGAGCTTATATGGAAATATGAATACCTGGGTGATCTTCGAACGGTGGATGTACATATTCGCCGTCTGCGCGAAAAAATCGAGCATAACCCGGCGAAGCCCGAGTTTATACTAACCAAGTGGGGAGTGGGGTATTATTTCTCGGATAAATAATCCGCTGTATTCCATACGGTGGCGTTTTGTATTTATTTATCTTATTGTGACTGCCGTCGCTTTTGCGGCGGTCACTTTTGTCATATCCTATCTTGCAGAAGACTATCTGGTCAGTATACGCGTGCGTGACCAGCTAAAAAACACGAACAACATCGCCGTGAGTATGGCACCGTATTTGAGCAGCGCCAACGCCAAGAAAATGTATGAGATGGCGGAGCAAAGCTCCAAAGAATTTGGTGGGCGGTTTTTGGTGCTCAATAAATCGGGCATTGTGCAGATAGACAGCTTTTCGTTGCTCAACGGCCAAAAGCTGGATCATAAGGAGATTTCGGACGTGCTATTAGGCCCTCTTGATACGTCGTACGGCTTTCATAAAATAGACGACGGGACTGGAGAGCCTTTTTATGCGGTTTATTACACATCGGCCATCGTGTCGGAATCCGAGACAATCGGGGCGGTGCTGTATGCCGCCGATATCCAGGATGTCGCAGATTTGACGCATCAGTTCATCAATATTGTCTTTTTAATTGTGGCGGGTGCAAGCTTGCTTGTGATTATCATTAGCGTGATTTTCTCAGGCTACATCACCAGGCCGATCAATGAACTTAAATCCGTCGCACTCTCGATATCTCGGGGAAATCTGCATCAGCGTATCAAGGTGTCGGGCAGAAACGAAATGGCCGCTCTGGCCGATACGTTTAACACCATGAGCGAAAAGCTTGAGAACATGGACAGAAAGCGCAGCGAGTTTGTGAGCAACGCTTCGCATGAATTAAAAACGCCTTTAAGTTCAATGAAAATACTGATAGAATCCCTACTGTATCAGGATGGCGTCGATGAGAAGATATACAAGGAATTCTTGGGCGATATCAACAACGAGATTGACCGATTAACAGATGTGATTTCTGGTCTTTTAACGCTCGCAAAGACGGACAGCGAAACGCAGGTGCTGAAAATAGAGAAGATACTGTTAAGTGAACTCGTCAACAAAACGGTGAACTCACTTAAGCCCATTGCCCATGAAAAAAATATCGCGCTGATATACACTGTCAATAATGATCTTGAGGTGAATTGCGACGCAGTAAAGGTGATGCAGGCCGTCATGAACCTTATTGATAACGCAATCAAATATACGGATAAGGGCGGTCATGTGTGGGTGATGCTGCAGAAATCTGGCGCAAACGCCGCTATTATTGTGAAGGACGATGGATGCGGGATTCCCGAAAGCGATGTGCCGCATCTGTTCGATCGTTTTTACCGTGTGGATAAGGCGCGCGCAAGAGGAACGGGTGGAAGTGGCCTGGGGTTGTATATTGCGCGCACGATCGCGCTGCTGCACGGCGGCAGTATAGAAGTGCAAAGCGAGGAAGGTGTGGGCACGGTGTTCACGCTTTATCTGCCTATAAAGGGATAGGAGTCTATATATGTCTAGGATGAAAATTATTGCGGGGCTTTTGGCATTGGTCATAGCCGTTTCCGGATGCGAGGTTATAGATAAAGAAGCACCTGCAAAAAATACCCCGGAAATCAACCCCAAAGCGGAATCGGCAAATAAGGATACGTCCAAGGTGACGCTATATTATTCTTATAAAGGTCAGCTGCTGCTTGCGGGGGAAACGCGTTCAATCGATGTGCCTGTCAGCGAAAAGCCCGAGAATGCAGTGATTCGCGCGCTTATCGGTGGCCCTTCGGCAGACCGCAGCCAGCTTGTGGGGTTGTTCTGGGATGGCGTGGAGCTTGTCAATGTGAAAGACAATGAAGACATATTGTTTGTGACGCTCAGTGAAGAGTTTACCACCACAGAGCCGGAGACGCCAGTATTGGGTGAAGGAACGGCGGCGGATCGCAAAAAGCTTGCGATATATTCTATCGTCAATACGATCGTAGAAATGGGCAAGTATTCCAGTGTGCAGTTTTATATAGATTACGACAGCGGCACCCAGCGTATCACGGAAAGCGGCGCTGGCTTTGAAGACAGTCCGGATCCACTTGCCCCGCAGAGCTGGGAGGATAAGTACATTCTGACTCCCGAGAATACATTGAAAGAAGCGCTGGATTCCTATAACAAGAAAAACTGGACGGAGCTTTATGACTATACGGCCTATATGAACCCGGACGGCACCGTCAAGCCGGACAGCGACGATTTTAATGCGGCGCTTGGGGAAACCGGCAATGCAGGCAATACACTCGAATCAATAAATCCAATAGGCGTGAACGTGGCAAACGATGGACAGTCTGCCGTGGTGGTGCTGGACTATACCATCAAAACGCGCAACGGGGATATCAAGAAGAATAAGAGCCCTGTTATACTTGTGAGAGAAGAGGAAATATGGAAGATTTCCTATTCATCCGTGGTTAATTTGCTGATCAATGTGGGGTAAAAAGATGAAACGACTGCTGCTCGCCGTCTTGGCTGTGTGCATATTGTTTTCAGGATGCGGCGTCATACATGACTCGCAAGGTGCGAGCCAGCAAGTGCCTGCCAGTGAGCTTGATTTAAACGGCATTGATATGTTGGGCAGTACCAAAAAGGCGGCGGTTTATTTCCTTAACGGCGCAAACGGAACATTGACCGCTGATCCTCGCACGCTCAGAGTTCAGCAGGATACAAACCCTGCTGAAGCGGCGATTAAGGCGCTGCTTGATGGACCGTCTAATAATACTTTAACCCCAGTCGCTCCCGAAGGCATGTCACTGGATTCTATTGAGTTTTCCAACGGCGTGGCAAACATCTACATTGGTTATGACGGAATGCCCATGGAATCGGCGAGTAAATATACCATGGAGCTTGCGATTGCTAATACCGTTTCGGATCTGCTCGGAGCGACTGCTGTGAACATCTTTTACAACGGTTTGCGTGAAGGCTTTGACAGATACCCGTCCGCGCCGCTTAAAAAGCAGACGGGAACTGTGACTGAGGCATATAACAATGCAAGGGCAAAATATGTGCCGGCTGAGCCGGTTGGAACCGAAAATGGGGCAGGTCCGGCGCAGACACCGATAACAGACAGCGAAGCTCCCATTGAAGCAACGGTCAAACAGAATACGATCTCCACAGTGCTGTATTTTGTATCGGCCAGTGGAGATTACATTTTACCCGAAGTGAGGGATATTTCTTATACCACCGCAGCTACGGACGATGATTATAAAGCTTATGTGAAGACGATTCTCAATGAGCTCAAGGTACAGCCGCTGAATACGACGACCATGGAAAGCCCAATAAAATCGAACGCTTCGTTGATTAGAGACCCGGAAAAAATTGATAACGGGGACGGTACGTTCGATATTGCGCTATACTTTGACATGCTGCCTGCCGGCGTCTCGTACACGGTTCCCAATCAAATACAGCCTTCATATGCCGCGATGGTTTATTCCATCACCGGTTTTTTACCGTATGTCAGAGCTGTCCGTTTTTACGTGGATGATACGCCTGTTATGCAGTTAAACGGCGCGATGGCGGCGACACGCAGAAGTGACTTGGGCGGATATATCGGCAGCAGTGCACCGCTGTATTTGCAATATACGGGATCGGGTCTTCTTATTGAGGTATCGCGAAGCATGGAGCAGGGAAAGATTTGGAGTGCGCTTGAACGCGCTCGTGCCATCCTTAAGGGCCCGCAGTTGGGCGACGGCGGAAATGTCAGCACTGTTCAATTCGAAGGAATGACAGAGGAAGATATCCTTGCTGTCGACGTTTATAACGACACGGCTTATGTCAATTTATCTGATAATTTTAAAGAGGCATGTAAGAACCATACAGCTCAAGACGAGATGCTGCTTGTTTATTCCATTGTGAACACCGTCACGGCGATGGATGGAATTAATAAGGTTCAGTTTCTGGTGGAAGGCGCACAGACGGATACCCTTGGAGGCCATCTGTGCATTTCCGACCCGTTTCTTAGAAACTACGGCATTATTAAAAACGGCAGTTAAGCATACTCAGATTTCAATTCCCACTTTGTATTCTTCCAGCCACATGTTAAGCTGTAGCAGGAATGCAAAAAGCTGAGGCCCTGTCATGAGTTGGCCGAACCAAGGCGTGACAAGGCTTAGAGAGTCAAGCATATCCTCCAAGGATGATTTATCGACCAGTGCGTGTATGGGCGCTTTGGGGTCTGCCAGTATGACCTTGAGTGCGTTTGTAACAAGCCTAGTGTATTCGGGGTGGTGCGTTTTGGGATAGGGGCTTTTTTTGCGGTTATAGATACTTTCGGGAAGAAGGTCTTTTACGGCGAGCCGCAGTATGCCTTTTTCCATACCGCCTAAGTTTTTTATGCTCCAAGGAATATTCCAGGCGTATTCGGCAATGCGGTGATCGCAGAACGGCACGCGCACCTCAAGGCCGCATGCCATGCTCATCCTGTCCTTGCGCTCAAGCAGATTCGCCATAAACCATTTGATATTCAGATAGAACATCTGGCGTCGGCGGCGCTCAAGCAGCGTCTCATTGCCGAGCAACGGCGTCTCTTCTATGGTGTCAAAATATCGGCTTTTTGCGTAGCCTTCAATGTCCAGCCTCGAAAGCGCGCGAGACATGACGCTGCGCCGGAGGTCCAGTGAATTGGCCCACGGGAAAATATCCAGATTCAGCAGCTCTTCACGGTAGAACCACGGATACCCACCGAATATTTCATCGGCACACTCCCCTGACAGCGCCACGGTGGCGTGCTTTTTGATTTCGCGGCAAAACAGCAGCAGGCTGGAATCCACATCTGCCATGCCCGGCAAGTCGCGTGCGATCATCGCATCGCGCAAAGCGCCCACCAATTGATTCGAATCAAACAAGCATGACTCGTGTTCGCTGCCGATGTGGCGTCGCATGATGTCGATATAGTCGTTGTCGGGGCTGGGCTGAAACACGCTGCGCGCGAAATACTTGTCGTTATCCGTAAAATCAATTGAGAAGGTACACAGCGTATCCCCTTTTTCCGCAGCTGTCTGCGCCGCGATGGCAGATAATGTGCTCGAATCGATACCGCCCGAGAGGAAGGTACAGACGGGAACATCCGCGACCATCTGACGTTTTGCCGAGTCCACAATAAGGCTGTGCAGCTTTTCGGTTGTTTTGTGCAGGCTGTCAGTGTGCTCTGCGCTCACGAATTCCCAGTATTTATGCACATAGGTGCCAAGCGGAGAATAGGTCATACATTCGCCAGGCCGCAGCTCATCAATGCCCCTAAACAGCGTTTTTCCCGCCGTACGCGCGGGAGCCAGCGCGAACAGCTCAAGCAATCCGTTTTCGGCCAGCACGGGGGATATATCCGGATGAGCCAGGAGCGACTTGATTTCGGAACCGAAAAGCAGTGCATACCGTGTCCGTGCGATAAACAGCGGCTTCACGCCCATTCTGTCACGCGCGAGGCATATGCGTTGTTTTTTCTCGTCCCAGACAGCAAACGCGAAAATTCCGTTCAAACGCTCCACGCAAGAGGGACCCCACTCCACATAAGAAAGAAGAAGAACCTCGGTATCCGAATGAGAGAAAAAGCTGTGTCCCTTGTGGATCAGCTCGCGTCTTAATTCGGGCGTATTGTAGAGCTCGCCGTTGAATACGATTGTGTATGTGTTGGTGCCGATGCTGCGCGTCATAGGTTGGCTGCCGCCCGCCGGATCCACAACTGTCAGGCGGCGATGGCCCATTGCCACTTGATGTGTCATAAATGTACCGGCCGAATCCGGCCCGCGATGCACCACGGTATCCAGCATGGCCGAGAGAGTGCGGCTCTCCTTGAGTAAATCGTTTTCAAAATCCACAATACCTACAATTCCACACATAAATGAACGCCCCCACGTTAAAATCTGTTACCATAAATACCCTGATTTTATCCGAGACCTGCGCTGCTTGGGAATGCTCCCGGCAACAATGTTTCCCTTAACAGTATATGAACACCCCTTCTGTGCGTGACTGACAGTGCCAAACAGGCTGTTGCATCGCTTTCCAAAATGCATTAGAATATTGAAAAAGAATAAGAGGAGAGCGAATTTGACAAGGAAAAATCATACAAAAACGCTTGCGGTATCGGGCATCATGGCGGCGCTTATCTTTGTGTTTACGGCGCTTGTGCATATCCCCGTTCCAGGTAACACGTCAGGCGCTTACATGAACATTGGAGACAGCGTGATCTATTGCTCAGGGATGCTGGTGGGCGCTCCGTGGGCAGCGGCCGCTTCAGGCATCGGCAGCATGCTTGCCGATATTTTGCTCGGCGGCGGCATCTATATACCTGCCACATTGGTCATCAAGGCGCTTATGGGTCTTGTGTGTGCGCTGCTGATGAAAAAAGCGGGATTGCCGAAGTTTATATTGGCGTGCGTCTTGGGCGGCGCGATTATGGTTGCGGGTTACGGCATATTTGAGTGGGTAGCGTTCGGCTGGACGTATGCCGTCGGCACATTGGTGTTTAATCTAATACAATGGGCGGCGGGCGTCGCAGTGGCGGTTGCGCTCTACTATCCCGTAAATAGAACGAAGGGTTTATTGATATGAAATTGACATGTATTGGCCGTTACGGGCCGTATCCGCGAGCAGGCGGAAGCTGTTCGTGCTATCTTCTTCGGTATAACGGAAAAAACGTGGTCATTGATATGGGCTGCGGCTCATTGACAAAGCTGCTTGGATTGCTGCGGGCGGCGGATATCGACACCCTAGTGCTTTCACACCTGCACGCCGACCACATGGGCGATGTCCTTACGCTGCGTTACGCGCTGGATGCGTCAAAAAAGATGGGGCAAAGGCAGCAGCCGCTAACCGTTTATCTGCCCGCACAACCGGAAACGGAATCCTCTCTGATCAGTGCACATGGCATGATTGATGCACATACCATTACGGATGATATGACAGCCAATATCTGCGGCATGGACGTGACATTTTCACTGATGCCGCATGCGGTGCCGAGTTTTGCGATGAAATTCTGCGCGGATGGAAAAACATTTGTCTATTCGGGAGACACCAAAGAAAACGACAAACTTGCTCCGTTCGCGTACGGCGCCGATTTACTGCTCATGGAAGCTGCGTATCTCTCGCGTGATAAAACGCCAGGTGCGCCGCACGTGGATGCCATAGAAGCGGGACGAATTGCGTTGGACGCGCAGGTCAAGCGCATGTTGGTGACGCATATTTTCCCTGAATACAACGAGAACGACATTTTAAATGAGGTGAGGGAAAGCTTCCCGTCAGCCAAGCTGATCGAGGAAACACAGGTATACGAGGTCTAACTGTGGGAAGCGCATTGCAGCCAAACCGTGTTTTCAACAAGCGGCCTCTCGTATGGCTCGCTATTTGCTTCGCGCCCGGTATCGTGCTGGGACGTTATTTTCATTTTACAGCCCTGTATCTGACAGCCGCTTTGGTCATCGCCGCAGCGGCTGTTTGTTTGCGTTTGCTATCAAAAAGCGGATGGAGCAGGACGGTGATGGTACTCGCGCTCGCCGCCTTTGCGTTATTAGGTTCGTTTCTATCCTCTTGTACAATCAGCGTTCCGTATCTTTCGGGCGGCACGCGGACGGTGACAGGGCATATTTACAGCACACCAATTGTGAATGAATACGGCAGTGTGGTGTGTTTGCTGGATAACGCTCAGCTTGACGGTCAGGATTGCGGCAATGTGAAGCTCTATTCCTCAGCATCCTCGTTGACGGCGCTCGAATGCGGGAATGTGATTTGCGCCACAGCCGAGGTGGAAATTCCGGATGGCGTGCGTAATCCGGGCGGCTTTGACGAACGGCTTTATCTTCTGTCGGAGAACATACACTATAAAGCCTATGCCGATAACGTGATGGTGACGGGTGCACGCAAGACGCTTACAACGGTGCTGAACGATATCCGCGTATCCGTGGGTGATGTCATGGAACGGGTATTTGCCGCCGATACCGCGCCTTTGGCCAAGGGGATGCTGCTTGGGGATAAGCAATCCTTGGACGAGGATATCTATGGTGCGTTCAAGGACACAGGCATGGCGCATGTGCTTGCTGTTTCGGGTCTGCACGCTGCCATACTCATCGCGGTGGTTTACGGTTTTTTTCGTCTGATTCGACTTGGCAGGATACCGACACTCGTTGCAACGCTTGTTTTCATTGCCGTTTACGCTTTGGTCACGGGGCTCACGCCCTCTATATTGCGCGCCTCCGTGATGGCGATCGTGCTGCTGCTCGGCAAGTATTTTGGGCGCCAGACGGATACGCTGTCGAGTCTCGCGCTCGCTTTTATCATATCTTTGTTTATCCATCCTCTGGATTTGTTCATGGCTGGCTTTCAGCTTTCGTTCAGCGCGGTTTTCGGTTTGCTGACACTCGGTTCACACATAAATCGGATGCTCAAAAAAGCGCTTCCTTCGCGACTGTCCGATATGATATCCGCATCGGTTGGTGCCACGGCAGGTACAATACCGATTTTGGCCGCATCGTTCAACCGCCTGTCGGTACTCAGCGTCATTATCAACATTTTTGTGCTGCCGCTGGCGTCATTCGCGATTGTACTCACGTTTATCACGACATTTTTAGCGCTGTTCATCGGGCAAACGGCAGCCTGTATTGCATTTGCCGCCGATGCCGTGATTCGTTTTATGCTCACAGTTATCGAGGCGCTTGCCGTGCTTCCGTTTGCGGCGGTAAACGTGGCCACGCCGCCGTGGTTTTTAACGATCGGCTTGTTTTTATTACTGTTTATTGCGTCGAAATATTTGCTGGTGAGTACAAAGCTGAAAGCATTGCTCGGCGCAGGGCTGATGGCGGCGGTTCTGCTGGTTTTGCTTATCATACAGCCAGCTGGCATGACGATGACGTTTCTCGATGTGGGGCAGGGAGATGCCGCGTTTGTGCGCACGGCACAGGGGGGAGAATATTTTGTGGACGGCGGCCCGCCAAAATGCGCGGACGAAATTGTGGACTTTACCATACGAAACGGAATCACGCCGGATGCCGCTTTTGTGTCCCACACGGATGATGACCATTTTGCTGGTCTTGTCGCGCTCTACGAGCAGGGCATGCTGCAAAAAGTGTATTGTTCGGCGCAGGAAATGGAGACTGTGATGGCTGCAATGCCCAAGGCCGAGGTGGTGACGCTTTCGGTGGGAGACGCGGTTCTGCTGGACGATGAAACAAGAGCCGTGGTATTATACCCGTACAGTGATTCTGCGGCCGAGAACAAGAACGACCTTTCGCTGGTGCTGATGATGGAATATAAAGGACATCGTGCATTACTCACGGGCGATATATCGGGAAGGAATGAAACAGTCCTTTTTACAACGCTCTGTAGAGTGGATATATATAAGGCGGCGCATCACGGCTCAAAATATTCATCGTATCGGTTGCCGCTCAGTGTGCTGGCTCCGAAATACAGCGTTGTCAGCGTGGGGGATAACACATTTGGGCATCCGCACGCGTGGGCGCTTAACAATCTGGAGGACTATAGTGATGCCGTATTTACAACATGGCAGAATCACGCGGTCGTGTTTTCCATAGACGATAAAATCACAGTAAAGACTTATGGTGGGTAGATGAAAAACGTATACATTTTTTCAGGCGAAAGCTATATGGTGCGCGACAGCCTAAAAAAGCTTAAGCAGGCATTGAATATTCCTTACGATATGCTCAACATCACAGAATACAAGACCATGCCAAAGGTCGATGAGCTGATTGCGGCTTGTGCGGGATATCCGTTTATGGCAGATAAGCGTTTGCTTGCCGTGCTGGACAGCACGGTTCTCACGACAACCGGCAGCGCCGAAGAGGCAAAAAAGCTGGCGGCGTATATTGATAAGATGCCCGAATCTACGGTGCTTGTGCTGTGTACCGACGGTGCGGCAGACAAACGCCGTGCGTTGTATAAGCGGATTAAGGAATTGGGAGAGGTTCGCGAATTTCCCGTGCCCACATCCGCTGTGTGCGCAAGCTTCGTGGTACAGCAGGCCAAAGCGCAAGGTGCACGGATATCGGCAAGAACCGCAGAGGAGCTTGTTGCGCTATCCGGTTGCGATTACTATTCGCTGGAAAATGAGATGGCCAAGCTTGCGGTTTACAGCGATTTTAACGAGATCACGTCCGCGCACGTGAAAGAATGCGCATCACGGTCTCTCGAATACAACGTGTTTGAAATACACAGGTTTTTTGTGCAAAGAAAAGCGGAGGAGGCGCAAAGCCTGCTTTTTGAGATACTTGAGTTCGAACGTCCCGAAGGCTTAATCGGTCTTTTTGCACGAAAGCTAAGGGATATGTATAAAACAAAAACGATGCTGGACGCAGGCTTTGGCTTGGAACGCATCGCGGCGCAGCTTAAGGTGAAAAGCTTTGCCGCACAGATGCTTTCAAAAGAGTGCGACCGGTTTTCAGCAAAGCAGCTTCGAGAGGGGCTCAAGCTGCTTGCTGATTTGGATTATGGCATCAAGTCCGGACAAATGGATTCAGACCTTGCATTAAGCGCCGCGCTTGTGCGCGTTTATGGCTTTTGAACCCTGATAACACAAAAAAGCCCGTAAGGTTAAGCCTTAGGGCTCTACGTTTTCGTGTATAGGGCGCTTTAAGCGGTCAATGAAGACATCGCCTTGGTAATCTGCGCTTTCTTGCGGTTCACAGCGTTTTTGTGAAGCGCGCCCTTAAGAGCTGCTTTGTCAAGCGCACCAGTGTATTCTTTATACAGCGCAACAGCTGCATCCTTATCGCTGGCTTCGACAGCCGCAGCAAACTTCTTCGCTATTGTCTTAAGTTCGGATTTGACGATGCGATTTCTTAAATTGGCCTTGGCTTCAACTCTCATGCGTCTTTCCGCTGATTTGATATTAGGCAAGTGTCCAAACCTCCATTTGTTGATACTCGTTTTGATAACGAATCGTATTTTAACATAAGCATTCGCGTTTTGCAACTGAATTATCAGGCGAATGCCAAAAGTTTTGCCTGTAATAACGTGGTTTTTATGAATTTTATGATAGCAGTGAAAAAACGAATATGATAGAATACTGCTAATAAACAGGGGGAGGAAACATATGTATTGCAAAAAATGCGGGAAGGAATACCCGAAAACAAAAAAGATTTGCAGCGAATGCAAAATAGCATTGGTGAACGGCACGGCGCCGAGCTCTAGAGAATATAAATTCAACAAGGTGCCTGTTGTTATTTTCAGCGTTATCGTTGTGGTTCTTGTTGCCGTCTTTTTGATTGTCGGTCTTAGCTAATTCTCTGCAAGAGCAGTTTTTACTGCTCTTATCATAGCATCTGAATCAAATGTGTACATATTAACAGATATAATCTATAAAGTCATAAAGGAGATATGCTATGTTTTGTACGAAATGCGGTCAAAGCAATCCTGAAGGCGCAGCTTTTTGTTCTTCCTGCGGCAACGCATTGTCGGCGGTGCCGGAAGCGGCTCAACAAGCGCCTATACCGCAGGAACAGAATGTGCCCGCCCCGCAGCCGCCCGAAGCGCCGCCGAATCAGCAGGGCTTTAATTATGTAGCGATGCAGCAGCCGTATCCGCCTCAGGGTGTTTACTTGAAGAAGAAAAGCCGTGCGGGTCTTATTGCCGGGCTCATTATCGGCGGCACCTTGCTAATCGCGGCAGTGGCTGTGCTGTTGTTTGTTTGGCCAGGGTTTCTCACACAAAGCCCACCGGTCAAAGGATTCTGGTACAGCGAAGACCGTGGAGAGGCGCTGGAATTTAAAAACAACAACACGATACGTGTCTATACTGTTGATAATGAATTTAAGGGTGATTACACATATGAGAGCGCACAAGGTTTGGGTCGCATCACTGTGGAGGACAAAGACTATCGGTTTGCAGTGACTGAGGACGGACTTTTTGTGGAGAGTATTGGCAACTACAAGCAAGCTGATGCTAACTTTGACGTCGATGATTTTGTTGGCGATATGTGGTCGGCATTTAATGAATATGATCTGAGCAATCAGGAGAATCATCTGCTGAACAGCGATCCCGTTGACAATCTGGATCCCGGCAATATGACTGATATTTCAGGCATTCAGGGGCTGTGGTATGAGACGACCGGTTATGGAGGGACGCTTGAGTTTTACAATGACGGGACATACGACATGACCATTGTGGGCTATGTTTTTAAAGGGACATACGACTATGATGCTTCTTTAGGAACAGGAACGCTCTATGAACATGATACGGGGGAAACTTATCCGCTAACCGTGTCAAACGGAATACTGGAAACGGATGGTTATCAGTATACGGCCGAGTATGTGGAGCAGTATGATTGGAGCAGCGACCCTGAAAACCTTCTAAGCTAAGACAATCGGATCATTAAGGTTAAGTTGTTTTTGCCCCGCTTCTATCCCAAACGCTTTGGGGTGTTGGCGGGGTATTTATTGATTGGATATAAAAACAAAAGAGGAGGATGCCGTGAAGGCATTTATTGATTATATATCATCATATTATCCGGAAAATATGAGGCCGCTTTTTTTTTCGGGAAGGTCGGTAGCAATCACGCGTATTAATGCATTTCTTGGCGGGAACACCCTGAAAACCGGCCATTTTTACCACATTGTTTCGCTGACAGACAATGCGCCGCCATTAATTGACAGGGAGCAAGTTTTTCGGTACGGAAAAGAGTTTCTTGTGATGCTGCCGCCCGAACGGGAGTATACAATTCAAGGCGTGTTTGAATGCTGCGGCTGTCCGCAATACTATCTCATTGTTACAAAATCGGTGATGGAGCGTATTGCCAAAGAGTTTAACGGTGTTGGATTTGACGGGCGCATCATGGCCCGCAGCATTAAAAATCAGACAGCGGACATTATTCAAAGAATTGAGGATGAGCTTGCTGGCAAGGCGTTTGGTTATGAAGCCGTTACGCATCATCTGGTTTCCGTTCTTGTGGCTCATATGCTTCGGGGCGATAATGCACAGTGTGCCTTGGCGGAAGATATGGCCATCAGTCAAGTGTGCGAATATATTCATGCGTACTTTGATTCGGTTATCAGCATAGATGAGCTTGCATCCATCGCCAATATGAGCAAATACCATTTTCTAAGAGAGTTCAAGAAGGCAATGGGATTAACGCCCTACAGTTATATACAAGGCCAGAGATTAAACAAAGCAAAGGAACTGCTATTAAGCACAGACCATTCGGTTTCTGATATCGCGCGGCTGTGCGGGTTTGTGAATGCGTCACATTTTTCTTACGCCACCAGGAGACACTTCGGCAAGACGCCGACCGAGCTGAGAATTTCAAAAAGCAATATCAAGACAGAAAATCGATAATATCAGGATAGAACTCTTCAGCTATAAATGGTAATATTAAAAACATGATTTTAAAGTATATGCTGTAGCTTGAAAAGTGAAGCAATAATTCACTTTTTAGTTGATGAGAGGCTGTATTTATAATCTATCCCCATCTCCCTGGCAGTTTTCAGCTTGAAAGCCGCCATTCTTTTTTTGTAGGCAATTGTTTGTTGGCGTTGGAAAACAATGGCTCATTTGCAATGGTGTATCTGTTGTCTTTTACATCTAAGCGTGGTACAATCAGTCGTGTTATCTGTACATATAAAGTCAGTTGCACTATTTTAAGCGGGGGGAGTGTGAGCCTTGAGAAGATTAAAAAACTTTGTAGTCATCATCATCGCGGCAGCTTTGTGCGCCGGGATTTTAATATTTGTGTTAAACGAACAGGGAAATGGCGGTACCGGTACTCCCGCTATATCTGGTTCTGTGGTTATCAATGAGTTTATGGCGTCCAACGGGGGATGCCTGATTGATGACAAGGGCGACAAAAGCGATTGGGTTGAAATATTCAATCCAAGCAGTGAGGCCGTTAATCTTTCCGGGATGGGGCTTTCCGATGATAAAACGGAAGTGAAATGGGCATTTCCCGGTGTGACATTGGAAGCAGGTGGCTACATAGTTGTTTTTGCGTCCGGCAATACGCAAACGGATACGAACGGTGTCTTGCATGCAAGCTTTAAACTGAGTGCGGACAGCGGCGGTGTTTATTTGACGGATACTGCGGGAAAGACCATTGATGAGGTCGAGTACAAAGAACAGGTAAAGAACGTTTCGGCAGGCAGGCAAGTGGACGATATGTCGGTATGGACCACCTTTGACAGCCCGACGCCGGGTTACTCAAACGATGAGGCCGGTGCTCAGGCGTTTGAGTCGAGCCGTTATGCGCCGGATTCCGCATTGCTGATAACCGAGGTCATGGCGGCCAATCAGACAACGCTGACAGACAACAACGGTATTTATAGTGACTATATCGAAATATACAACGCAGGTACAGAACCAGCGAATCTTGCAGGCTATGGTCTGTCGGACGATCCGCAAAATGTGCTGGATTGGAAATTCCCCGATGTAACGATACAGCCGGGGGCTTATCTCGTTGTGTTCGCATCCGGTGCGGACAAAAAAGCAACAGACATTGAAAAGGGAGCGATTCATTCTAGCTTTGGCATCTCGTCCTACCAGGAAGTGATGACGCTGGCTTCGCCAACAGGACTGATACTCGACCAAGTGACAGTTTCGGAATCTCAGGCAGATATGGCATACGCGCGAACACTGGGGGAAGGCGGCCTATACATAGACGAATGGGGCTCGTCAAACAAACCGTCTCCGGGATATCCCAACACGGATGACGGGTATCAGCAGTTTATCGCAGCCAATCCCTTGGCGCTCGGAGACATCGTCATCAGCGAGGTGATGACCTCGAATTCGCAGTTTCTTACCGAAGATAACGGTGAAACATACGACTGGATCGAGCTTTACAACCGCGGCAGTCAAGCGGTCAATCTTGCGGGCTACGGGCTGACGGACAACACGGGCAACCCTGCGAAGTTCCGCTTGCCAGACAAAACGCTGGCGCCGGGAGAGTATTATACGGTGCTCGCGTCAGGGCTAGCAGGCGATGAAAGCATAAAAAAAAACTATGTACATACCAGCTTTAAGCTGAGCGCAAGCGGAGAAGTGCTCGCGCTTTTTAATGCTGACGGCGTATTGCAGGACAAGCTTACAATCGGCAGCTTGCCGCGCGGCTTATCAGTGGGCAGAATGGCGCAGCAGGACGGCGTTTTTTATTTTACCGAGCCGACGCCCGCGGCGGCGAATATTAACCCAAACAGCGGCTTTGTGGCAACGCCCATGCCGAATATTCCGGCGGGAAGCTATCCATCCGCTCAGACGGTGACACTTTCAAACGGCACGCAGGACGCATCCATATATTACACCACGGACGGTACAGTTCCCACCACGAGCTCTACGCCATATACAGGGCCTATTGCAATGAACGAAACGGGCATGATTCGGGCGCGCGCGTTCAAGGATGGGTACCTCGACAGCGAAACACAGACGGCAACTTATGTCATAGGGGCAACGCATACGTTGCCCGTAATTTCACTTGTGACAGACCCCGATAACCTGGTTGATCCGGAAACGGGTATATATGTGTTAGGACCCAATGCTCAGCTGATAGAAGGCCATACGGAGCACTATCAAGTCGCTAACTATCTGGAGGAAGGCAGGGAATCCGAACGCCCTGCATCGTTTGAGGTTTTTGATGAAAGCGGTCACAGGGTGTTTGAACAGGATGTTGCCATCCGTATACAAGGCGGCTTCAGTCGAGACAATCAACAAAAATCCTTTGCTGTTTACGCACGCAGCGAGTATGGCAAGGGCTCGATGGCATACCCGTTTTTTGATAATTTGCCGTTTGAGGAATACAAATCGCTCGTGCTGAGAAACGGCGGGCAGGACCAGTGGTATGCCAAAATCAAGGAAGCGGTGATCCTCAACATCCTGAACGGAAAGACAAATTGTCTGACTCAGAGTTATAAGACGTATGTGGTGTATTTGAACGGTGAGTATTGGGGCGTTTATTTTCTTGAAGAAAAACGAAACGAAGATTTTATTGCTCAGCATGAAGAGGTGGAAGAACCGAACGGCATCAATGTCCTGTCTGGTTCAGGTTTGAACTATGTGTTAAACGGGACGAACGAAGAATACAAGAAATTATATGAATTCATAACCACGCATGATATGTCCGTGAAAGAAAACCATGAGTATCTGGCGGAGAGGTTGGATACCGACAGCTTTTTGGATCTGATGGTCAATCAGGTTTATGTGGCGAACTCGGATTATTACAATCTGCAGTTTTATCAGGTGCCCGGTGGCAAATGGAAACAGATATTTTATGATATGTGCTGGGCATTTCGGGAGCCCGATCATTCGACATTATCGCGGCGCAGAGACTCTGATGTGGGCGGTTCCACGATGTTCAACGCTCTGTTGGCATACGAACCATGGAAAATGGCGTTTGTCGAGCGCTTTGCTTGGTCGATGGAAAATTTCTATACCACGGATAACCTCATCAGTGTGATTGACGAGGTGGCCGCTTCGGTGGCGGCGGAAATGCCTGTGGAGCGCGCTAAGTTCACCGATTATAAACGGGATTGGGATACGGAGGTGGAATCGATGCGCACGTTCGCCAAGGAGCGCCCATATCAGGTGCTGTTACAGATAAAAAGCGTGCTGGGCGTGTCGGGATCAACGCTTCGTGGTTACTTTAGTTTTACCGATGAACAGATGAAAAGCGGGTTTAATCTGTCGGACGAGCAGATGCAAAACCTTTTTGGTTAACGTCATATAGTTAATCGGGTAGGCAGGCCTTGCCTGATTACTTAATATGGAAATATACGTGTAAAATTGTTGTCTTTTGCAAGCAAGCGTGATACAATCATTCGAGGTCATTTTACATGGCGTTAACAAAGCTTTTAGAGCAGAATTTTTTTGCGTTTTTTATAAGGCCGATCGGTAATGATGCATTGTAAAGCTTGCTGAACGCTAATAAACCAGCATTCGGGAATGCCCTAAAAGAATGAAAGACGGAAAAATGTCAAGAAGAGATGAAGAGATTTTCAGAAAACTGAAGAAAGAAAAGCCGCTTTTAAAGCGCAAGAATATTCAGCCTTTGTCAGCTGGAGATTTCAGGAAAAGCGATTTATCGTTGGACAGACCGAAGGTTGCGTCAAAGCGCGTAGGGTCAAAGCCAAACGAACTCAATGTCTTTTCTGCTGTGTCAAAAAGTGCAGCCAGCCCTAAGCAGGCGGCCAAACGTGGGGCGTCGCTTGCCAGCCGTTATAACCGCACGAGGCAAAGCGACGAAACTCAGCCGGAGCTCAGCGTGTTCACCCAAGAGGAACGCTTGGAAAAACCTGCAAATCCGGCTGTTAAGACGCGCGGACAAGCGCCGTCTGCCAAGCAGGCAAGAACAAGCAAAACGGCCGCTGCAAAATCGCCGCAAGCTGACGGACTCAGCATTTTTACTGAACAGACAGTAACAAAAAAGGCTCCGCAGGTGCTTCATGCCGACAGGGGATACAGCCCGTCTGCGCCGATGATGCGCGTTGACCAGCACGATTTTGATTATTTGCAGGTTAATGCGTCTCACGCAAAGCCGGATTTTCGTCATGAGCTGAAATACTATATCAACTATCATGATTATGTATTGTTAAAAAACACGATTAAAGCGCTGCTGAGTATCGACCATAACGCGAACACAGATGGCCATTATCATATTCGCAGCCTTTATTTTGACGATGTGTATGAGACAGCGCTTAAAGATAAGGTTGCGGGAACCGATGAACGCAGTAAATACCGTGTTCGGATTTACAATTACAGCGACAGCGTCATCAAATTTGAAAAGAAGATCAAGCGCGGGCAGTTTATTTCCAAAGTCAGTATCGGGCTTTCGCGCGATGAGTGCGACAGTATCATAGCCGGCAATTACGACTTTCTCGCTGTAAGACCTGAGCCGCTGGCATCGGAAATCTATTTACAGATGAAAAACAATGCGCTAAAACCGCGCGTAATTGTGGATTACTGGCGCGAAGCGTATGTGTCGCCGTTTGAGAACGTTCGCGTCACATTCGACAAAGACATAAAGGGTGGGCTTTGGCTCACGGATATCTTTAACGCGAAAGCGCCCACGATGCCCATGCTGGATGAAGGTGTGATGGTGCTTGAGGTGAAGTTCAACCGCTATATGCCCGAGTTTATTAAAACCGTGCTCAGCAATGTAAACGCGGCGCAAAGAAGCGCGATATCAAAATATGTATTATGCAGAAAGTTTGACTAGGAGGATATATAAAAAATGGGTGACATTATCAAGCAAAGCGTCTGGGAAAAGTTTCAATTGGCTGGAGATATAACGCTTGCCGGTATACTGATTACTGTTGGGCTTGCGTTTGTACTGGGGCTGTTCGTTTACTTTATTTATAGGTTGACCTTTTCTGGTGTGATTTTAGTAAAAAGCTTTGGGACGTCCTTGGTCATGCTGTCTATGGTGACGTCAATGATTATCTCGGTGGTATCTTCAAGCATTGCGCTGACATTCGGTATGGTCGGCGCGTTGTCTATCGTGCGTTTCAGAACGGCGGTGAAAGATCCGATGGATACCATTTACATGTTTTGGGCAATTGGCTGTGGTATCACACTGGGAGCGCAGTTTTATACGCAGGCGCTTGTCGGCTCTGCAATCATCGGCGTTTTTCTTCTGGTATGGAATCTGTTCAAGTCCAAAAAGAATTTTCCGTTCATGTTTGTCATCCGTTTTGATGAAGCTTGCAAGAAAGAAGTACAGGCTGTGCTGCGCAAAATGCCTGCGGGCAGGCTGAAATCAAAAATCGTGTCTGAAGGCATGGTTGAGCTGACCATAGAAATGAACATCAAGGAAAGCGAAGCGGGCATGATCGATGCATTTTCCTCTATACCCGGCGTACATAATGCGTCTTTGATCAGCTATAAAGGCGACGTGGTGTCGTAAAATCAGACGTATCGCATATTTTAAAACCGCTCTATGTAGGGCGGTTTTTGCGTTTGGGGGATATATTTGTCATTTAGAAAGCTCGGCGGTATATTGAAAATCCTCGGTCTGCCTGATGATTATTTTTTGAGTGTACGCTTCATCGTTACCGGTATACCCCGTAACGATCATTTCACAGCGGCGGATGGCTGCGCCCTGTTTGTCCAGCGGTGACCAATATATCGTATCGCCATTGGATAAGATATAAGTCTTGCCTCTTTCCTTTACCGTATAGTCGGGAGGCTCCCATGTGATAATGGATCCGGTGTCTACATCGATGCGTATGGCGTCTGCATTAATGCCTGCATTGCTTTTAGGTACGGATATTACAAAAGGGAACCCAGGCACATCGCTTTGCGCAGATGAGTATTCGTTTAGCGTAAAAGCTTCTCCGGGCTGAAGAACAGTCTCTTCCCACTGCGCTCCGTATGCAGTCACGGCTAAGATACCTGTCGTGGATGCGTGTGCGGCGGTTGTGACAACGGATGGAGCGTCGTCGGTGTGAAGCCCGGTTTCGGCGGGAACGGCTGGGCTAATCGCATTTAGAAGCATGGGCAGTGTCAGCCCAAGCACACAAATCAACACGGCGGCCGCAACACCCATAACAAGCCTTGTTCTTATGCTCATGGGCTCTCCTTGAGGTTCTTTGGTATAGCCTGATTCATTTAAGTCCGTAAAATCATTATAATCATCCTTTTTCATGTGACATCCTCCCTGCCTCAATTCTATATGTCCCGCTGTGTTGTTGCAAGCCTTGCATTTTTTCTCATGACAATCATCCCGGCGCACCAATGTATTTGCGCAGGGATATGTCTATTCTATATACGGTGATTTTCACACGATATACAAACACATATACGCGCAAATAAATGTTCCCCACCATATATTGTATTGTGAAGAATGGCACATACAATTTTTATTTTTTTCTTGAATCAATATGCAAAAATAAGCAGGAATTATTGAATTGACAACGAATAGTGATAAACATGTGGGGAAAAGTGGGTAACAATGGTGAGGAAAACATACTAAGTGGTGAAATGTAGCAGCCAAGCCCAACGTCCACAAACAAAGCAGCAATGATCTCAAAAAAGCTGCCGGGGGAGAAACAGTGAAAGGATCGCTGATTGGAACATACGTCCATAGCGTCGATGAAAAAGGCCGGCTCGCGGTCCCTTCAAAGCTAAGAGTCGAGCTTGGTGATCCGTTCTACATCACCTGCTTAAACGCAGATTGCCTGAGCGTTTATTCTGAGGAAGAATGGTGCAAGTTCGCGGATAAGCTTAACGCCATTCCGCAGACTGATACCAAAGCGCAGCGCTATGTACGCATGATTTTCTCCAGCGCATGCAAATGTGAGCCCGATAAACAGGGGCGTGTGCTCCTGCCGCAGCTGCTCCGAGAAAAAGTGGGTATAGACAAGGAAATTGTGATGATTGGCGCTTCATACAGAGCAGAGATATGGGCCAAAGAAAAATGGCAGGCGTTTATGGAAATGCCCGAAGATGAGGGCGACGCCATGGCGGGGCTCGCTGCTTACGGGGTATAAGCATGGCGCATACAACGGTAATGCTTCATGAAACAGTAAGTGCGCTGAACTTGCGTCCGGGCATGACGGTGGCAGACGGCACGCTGGGCGGCGGCGGACATTCTCTGGAGATATTAAAGCAGATTACGCCGGGCGGCCGGCTGATCGGGATTGACAAAGACACGTACGCGTTGGATATGGCGAAGCAGCGCCTTGGCAGCTATACGGATGAAGCGGTTTTTGTCCACGATGATTTTCGGAATATCAAAGACATACTGAGTATGCTTGATATAAATGGGATAGACGGAGCGGTGCTAGACCTCGGTGTCTCATCGTTTCAGCTGGACCAATGTAACAGGGGGTTTTCATATCATTTAGATTCAAGGCTTGATATGCGCATGAACAGAGAAGATAAAACATGCGCGGCGGATATTCTAAACAGCTATTCGCAGCAGGACCTTGAACGAATACTTCGGGACTATGGTGAGGAAAGATGGGCCGCAAGAATCGCGTCGTTTATTGTGAGGGAACGAAGTGACAAGCCCATAGAGACCACCGGACATCTCGTTGAGGTCATTAAAAAGGCGGTTCCGAGCGGAGCGCGCAAAGACGGGCCTCATCCGGCGCGGCGAACGTTTCAGGCGCTTCGGATAGAGGTAAACGGAGAACTCGATGCGGTCAAAACCGCACTTCTCCATTTTGTGCAGGCTTTAAGGCCAGGCGCTCGGATCGCCGTGATAACCTTTCACTCCCTGGAAGACCGAATTGTCAAACAGGAGTTCAAACGCTTTGAAAATCCTTGTGAATGCCCGGTTGAGTTTCCTGTTTGCGTTTGCGGCAAAAAGCCGATGGGCAAGGTTGTGACGAGAAAGCCGATACTGCCGTCAGCGCAGGAGGTTGAGCAAAACAACAGGTCAAGGAGTGCAAAGCTTCGCGTTTTTGAGGCGCGCGGTTAAGGGAGCGAACACTATGCAATCAGCACAAAGAAAATTTGAATATGATGAGTCCATATACGCTGCAAAAAAAAGAGTTGTCAAGATGCAGGGTAATGTCGCATATATTAATACCGATCCTGTCAGTCCTGTGAGAAAAGCCCAACCGAGCACACAGTCGCGTCCGGTACGCAAAGTGCAGGATAAGCCGGCTGTTAAAAGCAAAGCAAAAGCGGCCACCAAAGCGGCTGCGATACGGCGTGAAAGAGCCGCTACAAGGAGGGGGCTTGCATCCACACTGTTTGTTATCTTTCTGGCTTTTTGTGCATTGTCTTTGCTCATTTCGCGTTATGCTGCGCTTTGCTCAATCGGTGTGCAAAACAACGAAATTAAGCAAGACATCGCAATGATTGAGGGAGAGATCGACAAGCTTGAGCTGGATATGGAACTGCGCGACAGCGTTGAATATATTCAGGATATCGCGCAGAACGATCTGAAAATGGCTTATCCGACACGGGATCAAAAGATTACAATTAATATGAGCGGCTGATGACCAGAAAAACAAATAAAAAAAGAATTGTGAAAAAGGAGAGCGCGAAAACCTCGCAAACCTCCTTGAAATCAAAAAAGAGACTGCTGTTTTTAATGACGGTGGTCGTTGTGCTTTTCGTTGCACTCGCTGTCAAAATGGGCATCGTCATATTCGTACAGGGCGACATGCTGCGCGAGAAAGCGCTCATTCAACAAACGCGCGACTTGGTGGTCAGCGCCAAACGCGGCAGTATACTCGATTGCAACGGCAATGTATTGGCGCAGAGCGCCAATGCCGAAACCGTGGTGCTGCGCCCTTCTGAAGTGAGCAAAGGCAACGTGGACACCATTGTGCAAAAGCTTGCCGACATGCTCGGCATGGACGTGGAGGAAGTCAGAAAAAAGGCCACGGATGAAAAAAAGTCCGAGGTTTGGCTCAAACGGCAGGTAGACAATGCAATAGCCGACGAGTTGAGAAAGCTCAATCTCCCGGGTGTATACTTCACGATAGATGTAAAACGGTATTATCCAAACGGTGCGTTTCTAACGCAGACACTCGGCTTTACGTCGGTGGACGGCAATGGCATTGAAGGGCTCGAGGCATATTTGAATAAGTACCTGTCCGGACAGAACGGAAAAATTATCTCGGAAGCAGACAACAAAGGGCGTGAATTGCCGTTAAGTGAAAAACAGTACATTGCGCCTGTGGACGGCTATAACGTTGTATTGACAATCGATGAGGTCATACAAAGCTTTCTCGAAAAATCACTTGAAGAGGCATACCTCCAACAGAACGCGATTGGCGCGTGGGGCATTGTGATGGATCCCAAGACGGGTGGTATACTCGCGATGGGCAGTTGTCCGGATTATGACTTAAACGATCCGCCGCGTGACGACATTGAAGCGCTTACGCAGCTCACGCGCAACAAAGTGATTACAGACGTTTATGAGCCGGGTTCAACGTTTAAAGCTGTCACATGCGCATCCGCATTGGACAGCGGCGCCGTCACCACGGATGACACATTTGATTGCTCGGGTTCATATCCGGTAGACGGTCAGCCCATAAAGTGCTGGCGTTACCCCAGAGGCCACGGCCTTCAAAGCCTTTATGAAGCGGTACAGAATTCGTGTAATGTGGCGTTTATGAAAATGGGGCTCGCGATGGGCACCGAGACGTTTTACGATTATATCTATAAGTTTGGCTTCGGCCAGCAAACGGGCATCACATTCCCTTCTGACCAAGGCGGTATCGTCATGGGAGAAAAATATGTGCGAAACAGTGACCTCGCCCGCATCGCGTTCGGGCAATCTATAGCCGTAACACCATTGCAATTGATTTCCTCATTCAGTGCGGTGGTGAACGGCGGTTTTTTATACAAACCGATGCTGGTCAAGGGAATCACCGACAGCGACGGTAACTATATAAAGGAATACGAGCCCACGGTCGTGTCTCAGCCCATCAAGGAAGAGACGTCGGCAACGATGCGCAGCATACTGGAAAGCGTTGTGACGCTTGGCAGCGGCAAAAACGCCTATATCGAGGGCTACCGTGTGGGCGGCAAAACGGGTACGGCGCAAAAGTATGACGAAGACGGCAAGGTCATGACCGGCAAGCACATCGCGTCGTTTATCGGTTTTGCGCCCGCAGACGATCCTCAGATTGCTGTGCTGATTATTGTCGACGAGCCCAATGTGGCTGTCGATTTCGGCAGTATCGTGGCGGCGCCGTATGTGAAAAACGTCCTCGAAGAATCACTGCAGTACATGGGCGTTGAGCGTGATTTCGAACAGGTTCCCCAACCGGAATCAGTGGAAGTTCCTTTGGTTGAAGGAATGGACTGGGAAAGCGCAGTGGTTATACTGGATGAAATTGGATTGAAATATTTGTTTAACGGTGTCGGTCAAGTGGATTCGCAGATGCCGGCCCCTGGCACGAGTGTGGAAAAAGGTACTACAGTCATGCTGAGCATGACGATGCCGGGAATTGAAGACCTAACGGGTTTGATACAGGTGCCGGATTTAAGCGGAATGACCATTATGGAAGCCGCTGAGAAGCTAAAAGAGCATCATCTGCAGCTTGGTATACAGGGGCAGGGAGCGGCCGTCTATCAGGAACCCAAAGCCAATGAGTTTGTTCCTGAGGGCACAAAAGTTATGGTGGAGTTCTCATCATCGGTAAGCACCGAATAAGAGCAGTTAGAAAAGCCCTGAAAAGCGCCGCTTTTTGGGGCTCCGTTTTTTATACGTTACAATTTGATGACATTGTGTTATAATCCTTGCGGAATTGCTAAGTTGGGAGGACGATCGTTTGAAGCTTGCAGAGATTTGCGGCAGAGATATGCGCATTGTGGGGGATGCGCAGACAGAGATTACAAATGTGGCTTATGATTCGAGAAAAGTGTGCAAAGGGGCACTCTTTTTCTGCATAAGCGGATATAAGACAGACGGACACAAGTATGCTCAGGCCGCTGTAGATAAAGGCGCTGTGGCACTCATGGTGACAAGACCGCTTGATATTGATGTGACACAGGTTGTTGTGGACGATGCGCGCGTCGCCATGGCGCATATTTCCCGCGCGTTTTACGGCAACCCGGACGAAGAGCTTGCGATGATTGGCATCACGGGGACAAAAGGCAAAACGACCACCACCTATATGATAAAATCTGTGATGGAGTCGGCCGGGAAAAAGATAGGTTTGATAGGTACGATCATCAACATGATTGGCGTAAAAGAGCTTCATACCGACCGTACCACACCCGAATCGCCCGATCTCTTTGCGCTGCTGCGCCAGATGGCAGATGAAGGCTGCGATGCGGTGGTGATGGAGGTCTCCTCACATTCGCTGTTCTTAGGACGCGTGGCGGGTATCATATACGACGTGGGCGTGTTTTCCAACCTTTCGCGAGACCATCTGGATTTTCATGAAACGTTTGAGAATTATATGGCGGCAAAAAAATTGCTATTTCAAATATCCAAGCGCGCGGCTGTCAATGCGGACGATGCGGCGGCATCATTTATGATGGACGGTATCAATATTGATTGGCTCACGTACGGAATAAAGGAAAAAGCAGACGTTTACGCTAAGAACATTGAGATCACGCCCAAGGGTGTGAGCTTTGATATGTGCGGCAACCGCGGAATGCTGCCGCTCAATCTTAATATCCCGGGCATTTTCAGCGTGTATAACGCGCTGGCAGCGGCAAGCGCGTGCATGCTTCTCGGCGTGGGGCCTGAGACGATTAAAACAGGTCTTGAAGCCATGCCCTGCGTAGCCGGGCGCTTTGAGGTGCTGGATACGGGCAACCGGCCGTTTACAATCATCCTCGATTATGCACACACGCCAGACAGCCTTGAGAATACGTTGCTAACGGTGAAAGGTTTTGTGCGCGGGCGCGTGATTACGGTGTTTGGCTGCGGTGGCGATCGCGACCGAGGAAAACGTCCCATGATGGGCGAGATTGCGGGCAGATTGTCCACGTTTACGGTGATTACCTCGGATAATCCGCGTACGGAGAATCCCTTCTCGATCATTGAAGAGATTGAGGAGGGTATTAAAAAGACAGATTGTGAATACACCTGTATAGAAAACAGGCGGGATGCCATCCGTTATGCGATACAGAATGCGAATTCGGACGATATTATTGTTCTTGCGGGTAAAGGGCACGAGACATACCAGGAAATTAACGGCGTAAAGTACCCGTTCGATGAAAAAATCGTTGTAGAAGAGTTGCTTAACGAAAACACTAAATCATGACATATGATACTTACAGGAGATAAGGCGATATGGATATCATCATTTATTCGGTGCTTGCCGCGTTTTTTATAGCGCTGGCAGCGGGATATGTGGGGGTGCCGCTTTTAAAGAGGCTAAAGATTGGACAGCAGATTAGGGATGACGGACCTCAGACACATTTATCTAAGGCGGGCACGCCCACCATGGGCGGTATTATTATCCTTATTGGATTGATTGCGGCTTCGCTTATTTTTGCGCGGGGCAGTTTTGAGTATATGTGGTTTGCGTTGGGTATCACGCTCGGTTTCGGTTTGATTGGCCTGATGGATGATCTTATTATCGTTCTCAAAAAGCGTTCTTTGGGTTTAAAAGCGTATCAGAAGATTATCGGTCAGCTTGGGATTGCGCTGATCGTGGCTTTTTTCGCATACAACAACCCGGCGATAGGCTCTAAGCTCGTATTGCCATTTATTGGTGTGGAATGGGATCTTGGTGTCTGGTATATTCCTTTTACCGTGATTTCCGTTGTGCTGATTGTCAACAGTGTGAATCTGACGGATGGTCTGGATGGACTGGCTTCCGGTGTGGTGCTCATTAATACGGCGACGTATGCGCTCATTTTCTTTGGTATATACCAGATGTATGCTTCGACGGGGCAAACGCTAGCGGCCGCAGGCACCAGCAATATGATGGTGTTTTCGGCGGCTGTGACGGGCGCATGTCTTGGCTTTTTACGTTTCAATACGTATCCGGCTAAAGTGTTTATGGGCGATACAGGCTCGTTCGCGCTGGGTGGGGCCATTGCCGTCATCGGCGTGGTGTCACGTTTGCAGCTGCTTTTGGTCATCACGGGCTTCTTGGTGCTGATGTCGTCCATCTCCGTAATTCTTCAGGTGGGCTCGTATAAAACACGTAAAAAGCGCATTTTTAAAATGGCGCCGCTCCATCACCACTTTGAGCTTAAAGGCATTCCCGAAACAAGGATCGTCGCCTTTTACTATATGATTACGGTTATTCTCTGCCTTGTCGGCATACTTGCAGTTAACTAGGGGGAAGCATGGATTACAAAGGCAAAAGAGTCATGGTTGTGGGTATGGCCAAAAGCGGCCTTGCCAGTGCGCGGCTGCTGCTTGATGTGGGCGCGAACGTCGTGCTTTATGATATGAAGACGGCGGAACAGTTTCCCAAGGATACATTTTCTGAGTTTGAGGGGCATGCCGAGCTTGCGCTTGGGGCAGACCCGGATAATGTGATTAAGGATTGTGATGCGTTGGTGCTGAGCCCCGGCGTTCCCATGGACCTTTCGTTCATTCTGCAGGCACGGCAGATTGGCAAGCCGGTCATCGGCGAGATTGAGCTTGGATTCCACTATTCTATGGCTGATTTTGTGGCGATTACCGGGACAAACGGCAAAACAACAACCACAGCGCTCACGGGTGAGATATTCAAGAATGCGGGTTTTTGCACGTATGTGCTGGGAAACATAGGTATCCCTATCGCGGGAGAAGCGCTGAAAACAAAAAAAGGAGATGTTGTGGTGGCCGAAACGGCTGCGCTGCAGCTGGATTCTATTGATACATACCGTCCGCATGCCTGTGCCGTGCTCAACGTCACAGAAGACCATTTGAACCGCTATGTGACGATGGAAAACTATACGGCCTCTAAAGAACTCATATTTAAAAACCAAACGGAAAACGACTTTTGCGTACTCAACTACGACAACGCGATTACGCGCGAGATGGAAGGCAAGCAAAAATCAAAGATTATTTGGTTTTCCCGTCAAGTTCGGCTTGACCGCGGCGTATCTATAGATAAGGGCTGCATCATCAGCGTGGAGGAAGACGGTATCCATGAAATATGCCGTCCTGAGCAAATCAAAATACCCGGTGCGCATAACCTTGAGAATTCGCTGGCCGCGATTGCGCTGGCGCGCTGCTTTGGGATTTTTGAGACCGTGATACGCGATACGCTGATGACTTTCCCCGGAGTGGAGCACAGAATCGAATTTGTCCGCGAACTGGACGGTATCCGGTATATCAACGACTCCAAGGGAACGAACCCGGACGCGACGGAAAAGGCGGCTGCCGCTATGACGCGGCCAACGGTGCTGATTTTAGGCGGCTACGACAAGCAGAGCAGCTTTCTGGCTTTGTTTGAAGGGTTTGGGCCGCTTATCAAAAACGTCGTAGCGATCGGCGCGACACAGGAAAAGATACTCAACGATGCGAAAACGGCTGGGTATGACAGCGTCAGCACAGCCGACAGCTTTGAAGACGCGGTGAATAAGGCGCGCGGACTTGCTGAGTCAGGCTGGAATGTGCTGCTTTCTCCTGCGTGCGCAAGCTACGATATGTTCAGTGACTTTGAGCAGAGAGGAAGGGTGTTTAAAAGCATCGTTAATTCGTTTTAGGGGGGCCTATGGCCAAACGTTTAATTGATTATCCGCTGCTGATCGTAACAATGATACTCGTGATGTTTGGCATTCTGATGGTTTTCAGCGCGAGCTACTATTACGCGGAAAACAGCGCAAATACGGAACATGACGCATTGTTTTATTTCTGGAAGCAAATCAGCGGCGCGGTGATGGGTCTGGTGGCGATGATCGCGCTTACGTTGTTTGATTACAACAGATTTAAAAAAATGCGTTTTATCATTTTGGGCATCGGTTTCATACTGATGCTGCTTGTCTTTGTACCCGGCATCGGTATTGAACGAAACGGGTCGCGGCGCTGGGTCAACCTTTATTTTCTTGATCTGCAATCTATTGAGGTGCTAAAGTTCGCCATTATCGTCTTTATGGCCGGCGGCATCTCCATCAATCAGGAAAAGATGAAACAGTTTAAATACGGCATGGCGCCATATCTGATACTGCTGCTGATTGCGGCAGTGCTGCTTAAACTGCAGCCTAATTTCAGTGCTATCGTTACATTAGCGTTGGTGATGTTTATCATGATGCTCGTTGGCGGCGCAAATCTCGCGCATTTTGGTATCATGGGTGCTTTGGGTATCGGCGGGGGCGCGTTGGTGATGATCGCCGAATCATATCGTATGGACAGGATATTTGCGTTTTTGGACCCTTGGAAGCATATGGACGATAAAGCCTATCAGCTTGTCCAATCGCTCTACTCCATCGGTTCGGGCGGCTTTTTCGGCCTCGGTCTTGGGAACTCGCGTCAGAAATATCTTTACCTGCCTTACATGGAATCGGACTGTATCTTTGCGATTATCGTGGAGGAGCTTGGTTTTTTCGGTGGCATTCTCGTTCTTACCGCGTTTGGTGTGCTCATCTGGCGTGGTGTGCGCATTGCGCTGCGCGCGCCCAATATGTTCGGCACCATGCTTGCCACGGGCATCACAGCGCTTATTGCCATACAGGTTTTCATCAACATCGGCGTTGTGACGGGTCTTATTCCGCCAACCGGTGTGGTGCTGCCGTTTATCAGCGCGGGGAGAACATCGCTTATTATCTTCATGGGCTGCGTTGGCGTGCTGCTCAACATATCCAGGCAGACGCACGCTGCCTAAAGCACAAATTGGCCTTTGTGGCATAAGATATTATATGTGATAGATGATATGCGGGAGGCCAATATGGCAAAATTGATAATAAACGGCGGTTCAAAGCTGGAGGGCGAAATCGCTGTACAGGGTGCGAAAAAT
Source organism: Clostridia bacterium (assembly GCA_003249555.1). Classification (GTDB taxonomy): domain Bacteria; phylum Bacillota; class Clostridia; order Christensenellales; family SZUA-584; genus SZUA-584. Next base: position 69,972 of record QKIQ01000024.1, read on the forward strand.
GCCGCACTCCCTGTGTTTGCGGCTGCGCTGCTGACCGAGGAGCCGGTGATTATACAGAACTGGCCGGCGATTTCAGATGTGTACTACATGCTGTCAATACTCGAACATATCGGTGCTTATGTGGCGTTTGAGAAGGACCGGCTGGTGATAGACACAAGGCGGGCACAGCGTTGGGAAATGCCCGACAGATTAGCAAAAGAAATTCGCTCTTCGATTTTTATGATGGGGCCGATACTGGCGCGTTTTCGAATGGCGCGCTTCACGTATCCGGGCGGATGTGAAATAGGCAGCAGGCCTATTGACTTGCACTTAAGAGGGCTTCGGAACTTAGGGGTTAATGTCACTGAAGCCGGCGGGCATATTATGTGCGAGGGAAGAAAGCTAAAGGGCGGCGATGTTCATCTCGATTATCCAAGTGTAGGGGCTACCGAAAACCTGATGATGGCGGCGGCTTTGGCACCCGGGACAACAGTGATCAGAAACGCGGCCAGAGAGCCCGAAATTGTTGAATTGCAGAACGTTATCAATCAGATGGGCGGAGATATCAAGGGCGCTGGGACGAGCACGGTGACGATAGAAGGAAAAAGCCGTTTAGGCGGGTTTACGTATACATGTATGCCAGACAGAATTGTGGCGGGGACGTTTATGGCTGCTGCTGTGGTCACAAACGGCTGTATCACATTGAAAAACGTGATACCCGAGCATCTGTTCTCCATCACGGCTAAGCTCAGGGAAGCGGGAGCCAGCATCGACGTTTACGACGACGCGATAACGGTCACGGGACAAGGACGCCCGAAAGAGATGCATTTGATAGAGACAGGCCCATACCCCGGATTTCCGACGGATATGCAGGCGCAAATGTGTACGGCGGCGTGTATTGCACGCGGCACAAGCATTGTTGTGGAGAGCGTTTTTGACAACCGATTCAAGCATGTGAGCGAGTTGCAAAGGATGGGCGCCAATATCGTAATCAAAAACAATGTGGCGGTCATAAAAGGTGTTGAAAAGCTGCATGGAGCGGATGTCAGCGCGATGGATTTGCGCGGCGGCGCGGCGCTTGTTCTGGCAGGTCTTTGTGCCCAAGGGACGACTGTTATCGAACAGGCCAAAATCATCGACAGAGGTTATGAGTCGTTTGAATCAGAACTGAATCTGCTTGGAGCCGACATAAAAAGAGAGGAGTAGCATGATACTTTGAAAAAAGGCAAGAAGGTACTAACGGTCGTGTCTTTAATTATATTCCTTTGCGCACTTGTTTTTGTATCCTATCAGCTTTTTAAGGTGAGAAAAATCACTGTTGCGGGATGTGAGACCCGTAGTCAGGAAGATATCATTGCGCTCTCGGAGTTGGAATATGAAGAGAGCATTTTTATGGTGGACAAGCAGGAGGTGCTGTTAGCGTTGTGCGCAGATCCTTACATAAAGCCAATCGATATCCAGATCAAGTATCCGGACAATGTATTAATCACGATAGAAGAAAGAAAGGAAGCGGCGTGTATTGAAAAAGACGGCGCATTTGTTGTCGTTGATCATGAAGGATGGGTGCTTAAGGTTGTCATGACGGCTGAGGAGGCGCCTTATCCGATTGTCGTCGGTCTGCCTGCCGATTGGGTAGAAGTCGGCAAACAGATTGGCACCAGCGATACGTTTAAAATCGGCGTGCTGATGCGTGTGTTGGATGCATCGGCTGACGCAGGGTTTGCTATTGGTCAAATCGATGTGTCGCTGGCTGCGGATATTGTTATCACACTATCAGACGGGCTCGTTGTGGAACTCGGAGATGATACGGCGCTGGAAAAAAAGCTTCAGCTTGTTAAGGCATCCAAACAAGGGATTTCGCAGCTTGGTAAAACAGGCGGCATTTTAGATGTGTCTTCTGTGAAAAATGCGTACTATCGAGAGAAATAAGTTAAAATTATTGTTATTTATTATAAAGATGGTATTATATATTAATAGTGATATATTATATTGTTTGATTTTGTTAAGGGGATTTCTGGCGGGCTATGAAAAACGTGACGGCTGCTATCGAGTTTGGCACGTCTAAGATCATGTGTGTGATCGGCCGTGAAAAATCGATAGGGCGCTTTGAAGTGTTGGGGGTCGGCGAGGCAAAATATGAAGGTGTAAAAAACGGCCGCTGGCTTAAGCCCTCAAACGTAGAGGAGGCTGTCGCTAAAGCGCTTGAGCTTGCCGAAAGAAAAGCGAAAAAACGAATAAAAGAGATTTTTGTTGGCGTACCGGGTGTATTTACCAAGGTGGTGTGTCAGAGTGGACATGCCAAGGTGCAGGGCAGTCATGTAAAAGAAAGCGATATTGAGAGCCTCGTAAAAGATGCTGAAAAAGGGTACGATGATTCTCTTTACTCGGTTATCAACAGTACGCCCGTATACTTTGTGTTGGAAGACGGCCATCACTATATCGATGTGATTGATGCGGCGGCCAGCGAACTGCATGGTGTTGTGTCTCTGGTGTTTGCGAAAAACGAATTTATCGATGATGCCAAAACGCTGCTGAAAAGTCTAGGCGTCAGAGTGACAGCGTTTGTTCCTGAGGTGCTTGCCGAAAGCCTGTTTTTGGTGCCGGCGCAAGAGCGGGATTGCAGCGCTGTACTGCTCAATGTGGGGTATTATGATACCAATGTGACTGTTGTCTACGGCGATGCAATTGTATATAATAAAACAATACAAGCTGGAGGCATGCATATTGCAAACGATCTGTCAATTGTGATCAATATGGACGTGGACACGGCGGAACAGATTAAAAAGCGGTACTCTTTTGGTCTTGAAAATACTGGTACAAAGTTGTATGATTATGCCAAGCATGGGTCAGGTCGGTTGGAAAAATTCAGCCACGCTCTGGTATCCGAAGTGATTGACGCCAGAGTTGAGCATCTTTGCATGCTGATATGCAGCGCATTTGAACAGAGCCCGCTGAGTATTGCAAGGAGAACGCGGATTTATCTTTCGGGCGGGGGAATAGCGATGATGAAGGGATCCAAGGAAATGCTCCAACGGTTCCTTAAAAGACAGGTGCGCATCTCAACCATTGAGGCACCGCAGCTGACAACGCCCAACTATTATACAGTGCTTGCACTGCTCGACTATGTATTCGAAGAAAAATTCCACAAGGAGTCGGGCGGTTTAGCGTTATTGGAACGGTTATCGAAAAAAATGTTCGATTAGACGTTCTCATTAAGGGGGTCAATATGCCATTAGAAATCGATATTGAGCAAGACAGCATTGCAAAAATTAAAGTGATCGGTGTAGGCGGAGCGGGCAACAACGCGGTAAACCGCATGATTGATCATGGTGTGACGGGCGCAGAGTTTTATGCCGTAAATACGGACAAGCAGGCGCTGTTGCTCTCGAAAGCAAAAAACAAGGTTCAGATTGGAGAAAAGCTGACGTGCGGGCTGGGCGTAGGCGGAGATCCGACAATTGGACGCCGTGCCGCGGAGGAAAGCATCGATGAACTCACGTCCATTGTTGACGGAGCAAATTTGATCTATATCGCGGCGGGTCTTGGCGGGGGCACAGGAACAGGCGCGGCGCCGGTCATTGCCGAGATTGCGCGGCAGAAAAAGATACTGACGGTGGCTGTTGTGACCACGCCGTTTATGTTTGAAGGCGGACAGCGTATTACGCGCGCGAAAGACGGTCATATGCAGTTGATGGAAGCGGTGGATACCATCGTAACGATTCCCAATGACAAACTGCTGCAGGTGATTGGCAAAGGGACGTCGATGCTGGAAGCGTTCCGCGTAGCAGATGATGTGCTGCGGCAGGGCATACAGGGCATTACGGATTTGATCGTGAAACCGGCGCTTGTGAATCTCGACTTTGCGGATGTGCGTACCGTGATGATGGAGCGCGGTGTGGCCCACATGGGTATTGGTGTGGGTTATGGCGACAACAAGACGATGGATGCTGCCAAACAGGCCATTCAAAGCCCGCTGCTTGAAACAAGCATAGAGGGTGCGAGGGGTATTCTATACAACGTCACGGGAGACCCGACAATGAGCCTGCTGGAAATCGAAGAAGCGGCAAATCTGATACGTCAGGCTGCCGATCCTGAAGCAAACATATTCTTCGGCGCGGATACCGACGACCGACTGGAAGACGAAGTGCGCATCACTGTGATAGCGACAGGATTCAGCGGCATTCGCAGACCCAAGACTGCTTCCGTTAAAGAAGAGATCGACTTTTGCAGCGGCAATGAGGATAATGATGTGTTCATCCCGGTAAGGCCAGAAAAGAAATCGCCGACTGTCAGTGGCTTTGAAACAGGCAACGAGCTGGATATTCCGCCGTTTCTGCGCAGAAAACGGATCAAGAAGGATTTTTAACACCGATGTTCCCGAAAAGCACGGCTTTTTGGGGTTGGTTGAAACGGCTGCCCGCTTTTTTAAAGCGGGCATTATTTTTTAAAATAATTTTAAAAGCACAGGTTATTTTGGTTATAATCAGATTGAAAGACAGTTAAAGGGAGGATGAGAAGTTTGAAAAAGTTAACGGCTTTGTTTTTCGTGGTTTTTTTGCTGTTGGGGGCATGCAGCGCTGTTCCTAAGGCAGACGGCATATTGGTTCAAGGCGTCAGAGTCATTGAAATCAAAAGCGGCTTTTCAGACATTCATGCCTATCGCGGTGAAACGGTCGCACTTGTTTATTCCCAAGATGGGGATATTACGCTCAGCGTGCCGCAAATGGATGCCGAAAAAACCGGCAGCGGTGAGGTGCGCGTTGAATTTAAAGCGGCAGAAACCGGAAGCTTTGAAGTTGTCACCAAAACGGATAACGGCACAGAAACCGGCAAGCTGATAATCGAAGAACTTTCTGAAACCAACGTGTATAAGAACGTGGATGCGGCAGGTTTTGAGGCAGCCATGACGGGTGATTACCTGTTGCTTGATGTGAGAACGCAAGGAGAATATGATGCGGGTCATATTGAGGGGGCTTTGCTCATACCACATACTGAGCTTGCCGACCGGCTGGACGAAGTGCAAGGGTACGACAAGGTGCTTGTATACTGCGCATCGGGAAACCGCAGCGTGGCGGCATCACAGATACTCATAGACGCAGGATATAAAAAGGTATATAATTTAACCGGCGGATATGCGGCTTGGCAGACATATAAACAGCCGTAGTCAATTGACTTTTGGCGGCTGCATATAATATAATGATGCGACCAAAGCAGGACAGGGAGTGTTTATTTGAAGCTTTTTAACACGATGACACGAAAGAAAGAGGAGTTTGTCCCCGTTGAGCCCGGCAAGGCAAAGATATATGCCTGCGGCCCGACAGTTTACAACTTTTTTCATATCGGCAACGCACGGCCGTTCATTATCTTTGATACGCTGCGGCGTTATCTCGAATATTCTGGGCTTGACGTCACGTTTGTGCAGAACTTCACGGATGTGGACGACAAGATGATTGCACGGGCCGCTGAAGAGAACACAAGCTTAAAAGAGCTTGGAGAACGCTTCATCGGTGAATACTACAAGGATGCCAAAGGGCTTGGCATTCAGCCTGCTACGGTTCACCCGCGGGCGACCGAGCATATCGGCGATATCATCAAACTGGTAAAAAAGCTCGTCGAATCGGGCCACGCTTATGAATCGGACGGGGATGTTTATTTTGACGTGACAAGCTTTCCCGAATACGGCAAGCTTTCGGGTCAGTCCCTGGAAGATTTGCAGGCGGGTGCCCGTATCGATGTGACAGAGGTTAAGAAAAACCCAGAGGATTTTGCGCTGTGGAAAGCCGCAAAGCCCGGTGAGGACAGCTGGGACAGCCCTTGGGGAAAAGGACGCCCGGGATGGCATATTGAGTGCAGCGCCATGAGCATGAAATATCTTGGCGATACCATCGATATTCACGGCGGCGGGCAGGATCTGATATTCCCGCACCACGAGAATGAAATTGCACAGTCTGAAGCGGCCACAGGCAAGCCGTTTGCGAAGTATTGGATGCACAACGGCTATATAAACGTAAACAATGAAAAGATGTCCAAATCAAAAGGCAATTTTTTCACTGTGCGTGATATTGCACAAAAGTATGATTTGAAGGTCGTCAGGCTGTTTATGCTTTCTGCTCATTATCGCAATCCAATCAACTTTAGCGAAGAACTGATCATGCAGGCGGCATCCGCTATGACGCGCATTAAAAACTGCAGGGATAATTTAAAGCATATCGCAGTATCCGAAACGACGGACATTGTGGATGTAAACAAGGATATCTGTGCGCTTGAAAACCGGTTTAAGCAAGCGATGGATGATGACCTCAATACGGCCGAGGCGATAGGCGTGATATTTGAATATATCCGTGATTTAAACCTCGCTTTTGAAGAACGCAAGGGTGCAAAAAGCGCAAAGGAAGCGCTTGAAGCGCTGGATAAAGTGCTCAGTGTGTTGGGGCTTGTGCCCAAAGATCAAGAAGTGCCGGAAGAAATTATGACGCTTGTGAAGCAGAGGCTAGAAGCACGTAAAGCACGTAATTTCGCCGAGGCGGATACCTTGCGTGATAAAATAACAGCGTTAGGGTACGACTTAAAGGACACGCCTGAAGGCGTCAAAATAAGCAAAAGATAAGGAGCTTTGAAATTTGGGAGATATGAATAAAATGATGGCCGCTTTTATGGCTATTATCGGGGTATTTGTGTTGTATTCGGCAATTACCGGAAAAGGTCCTGCGTTTAAAAATGATTATCCAAAGGCAATGAAGGAAGATGCCGATAAAATGATGCGTAAATTTTGTTGGATCATCGGTCCCATTGTGACGGTTACTGGTGTACTTGATTATATGGGATATAGCTGGGCGTATTGGGTGAGCCTTGCAACTGTCATGCCCGCGATAATTGTGTATATGATTCTTTTCAGGAAACGGTTTAAGAAATATCTTAAAAAATAAGCAAGTGTGTGCCAACATGCATAAAATAATCTATCCTTGTCTAAGGAGGTTTATGCATGAGCAAAATTTATTATACAGCGAACAAAGAATGGATACGTCTCAGTGATAACAAAGCCACTGTCGGGCTTGGCGGCAGTGCTGTAACTGGGGATGTTGTCTATATAGAGCTTCCGGCTGTCGGGCTCACTGTGCAAAAGGGGCAGGTTTGCGCGACGGTCGAGTCCACCAAAGCGGTCAGAGAGGTTCACGCGCCTGTAAGCGGTGTGATATCGGATGTCAACGAACATGTGTATGATGAGCCGGAGATCGTGTCCAAACAACAAGCGTGGCTTTTCATCGTTGATTATGAGGGTGACGCGGAAACGAGCGAATGGAAAAACGGGAAAGAGGATTAAGTTATTAGGGCTGTTCCTGTTAGGGACAGCCTTGACGTTATAGAATGTTTCATAGCAAATTAGGTTTTTCTGACGCGTGTAAACAAAGGAGAAAAAATGGACAATCGTTTTTTCAGTGCCGTTTGTACTGCGGCCGCCAGCATTCTGCTTATTGTCGCTCTGCTCATCGTGAGCATTGAGATGTTTGCAATCAATTTTGGTTTTTTTGAAAGCGAATACAGCAAGCTTAGCACCGCACAAAGTATCGGCATAAGTGAACAGGACTTGACGGCGGTGACGCATAAGCTGATTGACTATACGACTGATGCAGACACAAACCTTGATATACAGGCCGAAATCGGCGGTGAGATGCAGGAGGTTTTCGGCCAGCGTGAAAAGGATCATATGGTGGATGTCAAGGCTTTGTACCTAAGCGCAAGAAACGTGCGTACATATGGCTTGATCGGAGCCGCAGTTCTCATTATCATTGCTTTTTTGTCAGCAAAAGGACAGGCATTAAAGACGCTTTGCAAAGCATTTTTATATGTATCGGGCGTATTTGTGCTTATAGTCGGTGCGCTGGGCATCTATGCCGCAGTGGATTTCACGTCCTTCTGGGTATCGTTTCATCACCTGTTCTTTACTAACGATCTTTGGCTGCTTGATCCGGCCACGGACGTGCTGATTATGATGGTGCCGCAGCAGTTCTTTTCCGATCTTGTGGCGCGTATCATCATCCGCTTTGTGTCCATATTTGTGGCGCTGAACGCAGCGGCGGCTACCGGATTGATAATTATTAAGAAACATAAAAAAACCGATCAAGAGGCGTAAAGGAATGGAACGCAGGATACTCGCCATAGAAACTTCGTGTGATGAAACGGCGGCTGCTGTCACTCAAGGCAGAAAAGTGATCAGCAGCGCGGTATACACACAAAAGGAGCACGAACTGTATGGCGGCGTGGTGCCCGAAATCGCATCGCGCAATCACATATTGAAAATACCGTATATCGTCGATGAAGCGCTGTGCGGTGCAGACATACAATTTTCAGATCTGGACGCCGTCGCTGTTACGGACGGACCGGGGTTGATCGGCGCACTGCTTGTGGGTGTGTCGTATGCCAAAGCGCTTGCGTATTATCTAAAGCTTCCGCTTATTCCCGTTCACCATATAGAGGGCCATATCTGCTCGCTTTTTATTTCCCATGAGACGCTGTTGCCGCCCTTTCTTTGTCTTGTGGTGTCGGGCGGTCATTCGCATATTGTCGTGGTTGAGGACTACGGCAAATACCGGCTTCTTGGCAAGACGCGTGACGATGCGGTGGGTGAGGCGTTTGATAAAACGGCACGTGTGCTGGGGCTTGGATACCCGGGCGGGCCAAAGCTGGAAGTGCTGGCGCGTGAGGGCAAACCGGTCTATCAATATCCGCGCGGGTTTAAGGGCGAAACGCATCTTGATTTTACATTCAGCGGTCTGAAGACAGCGGTGATCAATCATATTCACAACATGGAGCAAAAGGGCGAAGTATTTAATAAGGCCGATATTGCTGCGAGCTTTCAGCATGAGGCGGTTTCCTTTCTTGCGGATAACACGTTTGAGGCGGCGGTGCGTGAACGCATCACAAAAATCGGTATTGCGGGCGGTGTATCTGCCAACGGAAGATTAAGAGAGGTTTTTGGGCAGCGTGCGAAAGACGCGGGCATCACGCTTTATCTGCCCGAAATGCGTTACTGTACGGATAATGCAGCGATGATCGGATGTGCGGCCGGCTTTTCGGAGGAAACAAAAGAACCGCTCACGCTCAACGCCAACGCAAGCAAAATGCTTTTTGAATAACCTTAAGAGTTGAATAATATAGATGAGATAACGGCGGAGGTGTTTCATGAAAAGTCACAAGCGCTATCTCATCTGTTTTTTTATTATTATATTGCTGATTGTCACGTTTCTGGCTATTCCGTTGTCTCAACCGGTGATGTGTAAAAGAGACACTGTGATTGTGATTGATGCGGGCCACGGGGGTTTTGACGGCGGGGCTGAGGGACGGCTTACAGGCGTCAAGGAAGACGGGCTGAATCTTTCCGTGTCTAAAAAGCTGCAAACGCTGTTTGAAAACCAAGGCTGCACGGTCGTCAAGACGCGTGAGGACGAAAATGCCCTTGGCAATACAAAAGACGGGGATATGCAAAAACGCAAGCAAATCATAGAGAATGCGGATGCCGATATTGTGATTTCCATCCATATGAACAAGTTTGTCGATACGTCGTGCCATGGTCCGGTTGTTTTTTATCATGAAGACTCAGATGAAGGAGAAAAGCTTGCTAAACTAATGCAGACACAGCTTATTGAAACTTTAAAGCCGGAAAGACCGCGAGAGCACAAGCCTGAAACATATTTTATACTGCGTTCGGGCGACTGCCCCTGTGTGCTTGTCGAATGCGGTTTTCTATCCAACGAACGCGATGAGCAGCTGCTTCAGACAGACGAATATCAGGCGCTTTGTGCGTCGGCGATATTTAAAGGTGCGATGCTTTATCTCGCGCAGAGGCACATGTGCAACACGGCGTCTTTTTATAGACCGTTGGTATTAAGGGATATATCAAATAATAATATACAAACGAATATGTAGCCGGTCTACGCCTGTGCCCCGAATGGGGTATGCCGGCTAGCATAGGGTATGCAGGTTCGTAGTATCGCATGCACGTTTTTTGAATGTCACTCTCCATTTTATTACGTAAGTTCCCAAAGTAAATTCCACAGCAGGTAAACCGTAGAAATAACCACGGGAAAAGCGGAAGTATGTGTAGGACTCATGAGAAACAAAAGTAAAAAGTCACGATAGAAACAGGACTTATAAAAAAATGAATGCATGAG
>QKIQ01000008.1 GCA_003249555.1 Clostridia bacterium
TATCTCATCACTCAGCTTTTTTAAACCCGAATCATATTTTTCCTTAAACATCAGGTAATCGCCCTTGTCAATGACGCCATCCTTCCAGTCATTATAGCTATCAACTTTTTTGTTGTTGATCCTGATGATCTCCCGTTTTTTATCTGTAATTAACTTCTTAAAATCGATCTCAGCTTTTTCATTCCTTTTCTCCGCGCTGATCTTTTCCAGCAGACGCTTAAAATCAATCAGCGTCGCAATCTGCATATTAAGAGCAGCCAGCGTCGCTTCAATAATATCTTCTTCGCGCATGGAATGACGGTGTGTACAAACCGTCACCCCGCGCTGGTTGTATGCCCTGCATTTGTAATAAACGTACCATTTTCCCTTGGCAAACTTCGGATTCCGTATCATGGCATGGCCGCAATCCTTACAGCGCAGCAGACCGGAAAGCACGTAGAGTTTGTTTTCATTGGGCGAAGTTTTGGTGCAATACTTTTGACGCCTCTCCTGCGCCAGTTCGAACATCTCTTTTGATATGATAGGCTCATGCTGATCATAAACGATAATCTGATCCTTTTCACCCAAGTGTATAGCCCGCCTGTCCTTGTAATTACGCGTCGTCTTCTTATGTTGCACCACCGCGCCCATATACAGCTTACTCGTCAATATCTCTGTCACTGCGTTCGCCTTCCATGAAGAACCTGTCTGCATCCCGCCATTGGTGTACAGACTGCCCGTTTCCCTGTAGGCTGAACGTGTCGCTATACCCAACTCATTGAGCTTTTTGGCGATGCGGATATCGCCCATGCCCTGCAAATACCAGCGATAGATATTTTCAATAATCGGTCTTATCAGTTCATCCACAATCAGTCTGTGGCCATGATTCAGGTCTTTCTGATACCCATACGGTGCAAGCGGCGCGATGTATTTGCCCGCCTTTTGCTGCGCGTGTTTGGTGGCTCTTACATTGACCGAAATCCGCTGTGAATTGTATTCGTGCATCATGTTCTTGATCCAGACCATGATATCGTTGACGGATTCCGGATTTGAATACGTATCAATACCATCGATCACGGATATAAACCGGCAATTGTACTTCGGAAACACATTTTCAAGATAGTTCCCGGCTTCCAGATATGATCTGCCGAAGCGGGATAAATCCTTCACGATGATGCAGTTGATTCGTCCCGCCTTTATTTCCTTTATCATTCTCTGAAAATCGGGACGGTTGAAATTCGTCCCTGTGTAATTCTCATCAACAAAGGTGGTGGCCGACAAAAACTCCTCGTGCTGCTCGATATAATAGTTCAGCAGCTTTTTCTGATTGATCACGCTGTCGCTTTCCCGTTTATCGCCGTCATCACGCGACAGGCGGACATAAAGCGCTACGCTCCAGCGGTTTTCAAAACTTTCCGGCGTTTGGGTTTCTGGCTGAACATAAAATGGTTTTCTTGCCATGATAATCTCCTTCCTATGTGATGTGGTCTGTATCCACCGTAGCACACAGGAATCAGTCCACAAAATTTGAGGTTATGTATTTTTGTACATCTCAATGATCCGGTCTTCAAGGCTGTCCTGGCCGATAAAATTGATATGAACAGTCACGTCCTTGTGCCTGAAATGATACGGGTCTTTTATCTGCCGCACCATATTTTTCACCCTGTCCCTGATGGGAAGTCCGCTATCAATGCTGATATTGCGAATATCAATTAACTCTGACGCTGCCATTTGCTAACCTCCCAAAAAATTCATCCGACTTTTTCTCCCTGAAAAAAGATGCCACGTCTACGATATCCGACGTATACCGGCATTCCGGCAACGCACTTTTTACGGGTGTCATATAATGCGTGTTCACACGGCAATCCAGAATCGAGATCACCGCCGTGTCTGATTCCGTGCGTATCGCGCGGCCATGGCCCTGCTTCAATTTCAACAACATCTGTGGTATGAGTATCTGCTGGCGGTACTCATCGTCGCTGCCCAGCTCCGTACGCTTGTATTCCGTGATCGGGTCGGGGATCAGAAACGGCAGCTTGGTCATGATCAGATGCGACAGCCTGTCGCCCTCAAAGTTTATGCCCTCCCATAATTGGCCGCAGCCAAACAGTACGGCATTGTCGCTCTTTCTGAAATCATTGATCGCCTGTCCGTTGCCCTTGCTTGCCTTGAAAAGCGGGAACGGGTAATCTTTTTTGCGCAACCGTTCATATACCGCTCTCAAGGCTGAATATGCGGTGAATAAAACCAGCGTATGACCGTGACTGACGCGAATCAGCCTGTCAATCTCGTCGGCAAGGGTCTTGATATACAGCTCGTTTTCATAGTTGGGGTAGACGGTTCCGGCGGACGTATATATAAGCGAATTCTTCATGTAATTAAACGGCGACGGCTTGACGACATATGACAGCTTCCGGTCTGAATGAATAAGCCCCAGCAAGCGCCTGACGTATCCAAAGTCATTGTTGGCCGCCATTGTGCCCGATGTCATGATCACACCCGTGTTGCCGCTGAACAAATCCTCTTTTATCAGCGTGTGAACGTCGGTCGGAACACCCACCAGCACGTATTTTTTGCACTCGCGCTCGATATACGCGATCTGCTCCGTGTCAAGGAATCGCATAATGTTCTTCGCCATATACGAAAACTGATGGGAGAACGCACCGAACAACCGGCTGGCTTGTATGAGCTTTCCGCTCAACTCCAGAAGCTTCTCTTTTGTTGAATGGGTCATGCGGACTAAATATTTTGACGTATCATCTCTGAATTCAATGGGGTCGCATATCGCCTTATGAATAGAAACGGATAAGCCCTCGATATCCCTGCGCAGCAGGGTGAATGGTTTGCTTATATTTAAATTGGTTTTCTTCGGCGTTCGGCTTTTCACCAGCGATATAATTTGCTCAAAATCGATCACCGTGCTGTATGTTTGCATCGCAGCCTGATCAAGCTTATGCGCCTCGTCGATGATCACCACCTTATATTCCGGCAGCAGCGGCTTCCGGTTCTGTGTTTTTAGCTTGGCGTCCATCGTATAGTAATTATGGTTGCAGACCTGAAACACATAGTTATCCGTTAAAGCCTTGTGAAGAAAAGCACGGAATGGACATAAGGAACGGCTGCACGTCTTGCACACATTCTCATTGACGCAAATGCGGTCGCGGTCGTAGCGGCTGATGCCCACTATTTTATCCAGATCAATCTCCCGCGAGGTCTGGATGCGCCAAAGCGCGTCATATTGACCGGGGAGTTTTTTTTCCTTTCTCAAACGAGACAGGTATGTGGTCAGCCGCTCGTCGCAGATATAGTTGTCCTTACCCTTGCGCAAAACAGCTTTGATCTCCATGTCGATGATGCCGTGCTCCAGCAGCATCCTTGATATATCCGGCAGATAATCATCCATGATCGCGCGTTGAAGCTCCTTGCTGGATGTGGATACCACGATAGGCATACGAAGGCCGGTTGGCGATTCTATATGATAGACAATTCCGGCCACAAGATACGCGTGGGTTTTTCCAAAGCCTACGGCTACATCCGACATGAGGATGTCCCGGCTGCGCATGGCGTGGAGCATTTTTACAGACAAATCGATCTGTTCATCCCGCACGGTGTATCCGTAACGCGGAAAGACGCTACGGAAGATGTAGCCAATCAGTTCGTCGCCTTTGGGAATCGTCGTCCCAATAATTTCCTGTTCCAGCAATTTCGGCAGCAGCGTTTCCAATGCAAACGGCGTGACCTGCGCTTTTCGGTGTCCTATATAGCGCTTTTCGCCGCTGTTGTAGTTATATAGCGTGTATGAGAACGTCTTACCTGTATCGTTTTCTACCAGCACGCAGTCCTTTATGAGAGCTATTCCTTTGGCGTCGCCGCCGATCAGTTCTTTGGTTTTCAATATGTCCACAGCTTTACTTGTGTGTGAGTTTGGCATTCGTTCGCTCCTTTATTCAGCGTTTGCATATCCCAGCCGCGACTACGATATGCAAAGGCTGAGACTGGGTTATTTGTCGCTTCCGGAGCGGCGCTGGCAGTGCGCCTCACAAATTTCCGTGCGGTTCTTATATTCCAAACCGCAGTGAAATCTCCCGCCGCCAAGCGGGATGCCCTTTTCAGGCACGAGTATCGTTCAATTTCCCTTTGTGTGTCTTGGCGAAATATCTACTACCGTCGATATTTTTAAAGCCGGTTTTGACCGCTCATGCCTGTGACAGGCACGTCATGGCGAACCGCTTGCGTCGCTTTCCCATCCTGGGACACAAAGTAACGTACTCCGGATGCTGACTATGCAGTTTTCAAAGAACCCCTATGGCGCGGAGATAATCCCCGCGCCATTCGATGGCCGAAGCCCCGCCGAAACGGGGATGGTTTTTTCTTCTGAAAAACCCCTTCACTTATAAGCAGCGGCAGAGTGCAAATCCGCACCCCCTAAAGCAATGTTTTTTTAGAAACGATCATTTTCTCTGCTTTCCCTACGGATTTTCGTACTGCGCTTTCATAACACGACTCCTGTCTTGCGATTTCCGCAAAGCTGAACCCAAGGTAGTAATGTTTGATAAACCTGCGCCGCTGAGTGTCGCTGCATAGGCTGAGCGCCTTCATTACCTGCTTACCACGCTCTCGCTGTAAAACGTGATCTTCCAGGCCGTAATGAATATCCCGGAGTATGGGCGAATCAGCATCCTGCGCATCCAAGGACATGTTGTGGAGGTAGTAATTCCTGCTTGCGTTTATCATGTTGTTATCTTCGTTTTTCAGCATGTCGGAATAGGCGAACGGTATCGTATAACCTTCCTGCTCCCACTGTTTAAGCTGCTGAAACAACTCCTCCGTGATCTTGACCTGTGTGCCGTCCGTTAAATAAGCCTTTCTGTAGCTTTCAATCATTGTTTTATCTCCTTTCAGATTTGTGCCGTTAGAAACGTTTGAGGTGGTCAAACTTGGCCAATCTGAAAGAAGGGCGGTGATCTGCTATTGCATGGCATGCTGGCTCCTATGGAAAACAAAAAAAGCCATGCGTGACGCACAGCTTTTCAAGGGACAAAAATAGCCCCGTAATCAAAATTGACTACGAGGCTTGATTGCCGTATTCCTATTCATTTTTTTCGTAGAGTTTGCCTACAATAGCATTATACAGGTGGTTGACATCTCATGTCAGTGTCAACTTAGTCTCAATTTTGTCTCAAAAAAGTCTCACCGATTGACTTTATTTCCCTCCATAGATTAGGGAGTATATATCCCCACATCGAAACGCCAAACGTCGTGATTGCGTCTTTCCTGCGCCTGTAATAAGTACTTCGGGATAAGTTTAGAGAATCCATTATTTCAGATTCGGTATAAGGGTATTTGACAAAGTAACTCTTATTCAGGATGTCATAATATAATTCACCGTGAAAAGGATATTCCCTGACATGCAGCATATTTCTTTCAACAATGTCGATGATGATCTTGTTTTGTGCCACACACCGCAGCTTGTTTTCAAGTTGTTTGACGCTGTTGCCGTCATGCATGGTGACAAGACATTCAAGCGCCGCGATATCGCTGCTCTGATAAGTTTCGCTATACGAGCAAAGAAGCTCGTCCACGGCATCTCTTGTGTTCCACACGGCTGATGCATATATCCTGAGCAGCAGTTTTGCGTTATGATAAACCGCCTTATTTTTGCTGATGTCGAGTTGATGCAATATCCCGCTGCTTGGTTCCATTGTTCACCTCCGTTGCCTAAGTCGTATGGTTTGACTTTTTAACTGCCAAGTGATATATTTACTTGTGCATATTTAATCAAATAACATGCACCGTGCATGGTAAATTATATTATATGCACAGGCTAGTTGTCAAGCAAAAATAGAACATGTGTTCTTATTAATATAGATGGAGATGTATAGGGAGATGTGCAATGAAATTCAGTGAGAAAGTGAAGGTTTTGCGTAAACGAAAAGGGTTATCGCAAGAAGCATTTGGAGAGCTTATAGGGGTTAAAATCCGGTCAGTCGCCTATTATGAAAGTGATGGACGCTATCCTGAAGATGCGGTTTTAGAGAAAATGGCTGAGGTGTTTAATGTTATGGTTGATTTTCTTAAAGACGATACTCAGTCTGTAGACCATACGAAGGAAGAATGTTTCATCATAGAGGCCAAAAGCAAATATGGTTCCAGGGGTGCTGCCGAAGCGAAAAAGACTATTGAAAAGGTTAAGGGGCTTATGGCTGGCGGCGACTTGGATGAGAATTCTAGGGATGCTTTCTTTGAAGTCATGCAGGAAATCTATTTTGATTCCAAGGAACGGGCTAAAAAATACGGCCAGAACGATTAATCATCTTCCAGAAAATCTGACGATGCCAATTCGGGGATATGAACGTCATATCCCCTTTTACTGACACTGTATGCCTTGAATCGGATGATCGCTTCCGGCACTCGCAGCATACGAGCAATCTGATCATATGTGTGACCTTCCCATCTTGCGTTGATAAGGATTTCCTCGTCGGGGATTATCAGGTCGGCGGCAAACAGATTCGCTTCTCGTTCAATTTTCCCACTTAAATCAAAAAACGCATAATCACGCAGAGAATCGTATTGGGCAAAGTGGCGATGCAGGCAATCGTGGCCTAATTCATGACTGCAAATAAGGTGTTGAAAATCCTCATCGAGGCGCTCATTTATAACGATGTATCTTGTTTTATTCTCCACCGTATAAAAGCCCTTAAGTCGGGCTAAATCACGGTGCATGACAACGATACCCAAAGAATCGGCTAGCTCATATGGATTGCGCGTTTTGTATTTCTTTATCAGTTTTTCTACCTCGCCATATATCCTTTGAGTCAACGTATTATCCTCCAGATATATTTAACCAAATCAACTGTCCGTTTTTTTGTATACTGTGAAGTCAGATTACAATTTTCCTATATTCAACTTTGCTATTTCTCATTTCACATGTGGCCGACCACAAACTACGATACTGCTTTCCCCAAACACTGGCCGGTACACAACCATGCCGCGCGAACTTGATGCATCGATCACATACCCGTCTCCGGCATAGATTCCAACATGAGAAATGTTCATAAAACGCCCATTTTTCTTAAACGACCAGAATATCAGATCCCCTGGCTGCAAGTTTGAATACGATATGCATAGGCCATTGTCCACACAGTATTCTGCCTGAGACGCCGCCGTGGGTGCTGTAAAGTCCGATACACCCGCCTGCTGATAGCACCATCTGGCGAAGTATGAGCAGTCCACATAATTGCCCTGTCCGCGCTTTGCTTTGGAATATGGATCGCCCAAACGCGATACGGCGTATTG
>QKIQ01000119.1 GCA_003249555.1 Clostridia bacterium
TGCATACATCGAAGGGTTTTACAACACACGCAGGGTGCAAAAGCGGTTAGGCTACCTCAGCCCTAAGCAGTGGCTGAAATGCTGGATGGATGAGCACTTGAAACGAACTGCTTAGCAAATTGTCCGAAAAAGTGTTGACTTCACCACACGCATTATGTGTTTGTTTGCTCAACGATTATAGCATATCATGTGAGTTATGCAAAGCCTTAATATTGGGGCCTGATTTATGATGCTTGTTGTTCTGCAGGAGATGCGTGTATTATTGGTAAAATGATTCGTTAATGTTATAATGTATTGGTATGAATAACAATCGTTTTATTAAAAGACAAAAGCGAAGGGACTTGAATATAACATGATAAAAACGCTGTTAATGCAAAAAAGAATACTTTTCAAATACATAACGCTTATTTTTTTCTTGTTGTGTTTAATACTGTTTTCTATCACATCACTTTTGCAATACAACTTGAACGAGAGTCAAAAAAAAGAATTGATAAACAGTGAACAAAGGCTGGTCAGTGTGGAGAATACCGCGATTTCAAATAAAATTAATAAAATCACCTCTGATTTATTATATTTAACCGATAGCTTCAGGCTGAACTATGACGGGAACGGCGATTACACAGAAGTTGAAAGAGAGTGGCTCGCATTTTCCGACAGAAAAAGGATATACGATCAGATTCGGTTTATTGATGCAAACGGAAATGAACTCATCAGAGTCAACAATAGCTCAAATGGCGCTTATTTGGTAGATAAAGCGGATTTACAGAATAAGAAAGACCGATATTATTTTACTGACACTATAAACCTAAATGACAATCAAGTCTATGTGTCTCAACTAGACCTGAATGTTGAAAATGGCGAAATTGAAGTGCCGATTAAACCGACGCTTCGAATCTCCATTCCCTATTATCAAAACGGGATACCGGAAGGAATTGTCGTATTGAACTATTTGGCAGATGATATGCTTCATCAAGTGAAAACTGTGTCCACAACAAGCAACGGCGATATATATCTGCTGAATTCTGACGGGTACTGGGCTTACGACAGCAGTAACAGCAATAATGAATGGTCTTTTATGTATGAAGATCGAGCGGATATAAGTTTTCGCAACAATTACCCAGTTGAGTGGGAAACGATTAGCAACAATGAAGACGGATATCTAGTCAGCAATCATGGCGTTTTTATCTATTGCAAAATTATTACAAGCAAGGCGTTTTCCATGGAAAATAATGATTATTCTTTTATACTTGGGGCAGGTGACTGGACTATCGTTTCTTTTCAGCCGGCAGATTCAAATAGCGGGAGCTTGTTTACACGCGGAATAGGAACAATGCTGCTGGAACTCGCCAAGGAAAACTGCCTTTTATATTTGTTCGCACTGATAATATCTGTTGTTATTGCTGTTTTAATGTCGGCAAACAAGATTGAAAGGGAACGGATTAGGTACTTTTCAGAGTTTGACTCGATGACCGGCGTATATAACAGACGCGCCGGGTTCGAAAAGCTCACGCAGCTTTACAAACACATCTCGACAAACTCTTGCCAGATCAGCATTTGTTTTCTCGATATTAACGGATTGAAGGAAGTGAATGATGCGCTGGGACATGAAGCGGGAGATGAACTCATACATAGCGTCATCTCTGGCATCAAGAATAACATCCGTAAAAATGACTTTGTCGCGCGGCTGGGTGGAGATGAGTTTCTGATTATTTTTGAAGGGCTCGATGAGAAAAAATCGGAAGAGATTTGGGAGCGTATAGTCCATGAATACGCACTCGTCAACGAGAATGAAAACAGACGTTATTTTATCAGCGTCAGCCACGGAATTGAAACATTCCACTGCAATGCCAATGAGCAAATTGATGCTATTGTGAATAACGCAGATGCAAAAATGTATCATGAAAAAAAGCAAATTAAAAAAGATTTAAAAGTATTAAACTCATACTGATATGATTGTTCAATCTTAAATCGACAGCTTAATCCTATAATACACCACGTTCTTAAGCGGATTATCATAATACGGCGGTATGTTTTCAAACCCAAGCTTTTCATATACTGCGATTGCGCTTTTCAGCATCGACAATGTATCGAGGTAGCCTGTTTGATATCCGATTTGACGTGCGTCCTCGATAACCTTCTCCATGAGTATGTACCCAAGCTTTTTACCTCTGAACAAAGGACGCACAAAGAGTCGTTTGAACTCACAGCTTTGCGCATCGATTTTTCGCAGCGCCACACATCCCGCCAGATGCTCCTTGTAATAAATCACATACAAACGCCCGTCTGGCCGCGCATATTTACCCGGTAAACCGCTGATTTCCTCATCGTATTTCTGAAAACTCAAATCCACGTCTAAGGATTCCGTATACTCTTTAAACAGCTGCCTCACATTATCAAGCTCGTCATAGGCCAATTTGATTGTAATATCACTCATAAACAACCTCATACATTATCCAAAAAGGATATTTTTATCATACTCTCTTGACACCTCCGCTCGCAAGTGGTATATTGTGCATGTTCAACATGCACAATTATTAAGGAGGCAGCGGTTTATGCTATCCGTTCAAAACTTATATAAGCGATATGAAAAGTTTCAATTGAAAAACGTATCCTTCTCGCTCGAGCCCGGATACATCATGGGCTTTGTGGGCCGCAATGGTGCGGGCAAAACCACCACACTCAAAACCATGCTGAACCTCGTCCATGCCGATGGCGGAAGTGTGAAGATGTTCGGCAAGGATTTTATCCAAAATGAACTGGCGGTCAAGCAAAGAATTTCTTTCATGTTGAGCGGCATTCACTATTACCCCAAACGCAAGATCAAAGACATTGCGGATGTGGTCAAACGTTTCTATGACGAATGGGACGACAAAACCTATAACGACTATTTGAAGCGCTTTGATTTGGATACTGAAAAGAAGGTCGATGAGCTTTCCGAAGGCATGAAGGTGAAATTCAACCTTGCTCTGGCGCTGTCTCATAATGCCACGCTGCTGATTCTTGACGAACCTCTTAACGGACTGGATCCCGTTTCGCGCGACGATCTGATCGAAATATTCCAAGAGCTCATTGAAAACGGCGATCGCAGCATCCTATTATCCACCCATATCATGAGCGACCTTGAAAAGTGCGCCGATTACATCACTTTCATACATGACGGCGCTATCATTGAAAGCTGCACAAAAGATGATCTGATCGCGTCATATCGCATTGTCAAAGGGACACCGGCGCAGTTTGATGCACTTACGGAAAAGATGGTTGGCTATAAGACCAACGCGTTTGGTTTTACCGGTCTTATGAAGGCTGACCATGCGAGCCATTGCGAAGGGATCAATTTGGAACCGCCGACGCTCGAGGATATTATGATTTATTACGACAAAAGGGGGACAAAAAAATGAGGCACCTGTTGTATAAAGAATTTCATTTAGCCATACATCCGTTGTTTTACCTAGTGGTATTATTTTCACTGTTGCTGTTGATCCCACAGTGGCCGTATTTCATCGCGCTGATGTATTTCTTCTTTATTGCCGTGCCAAACATATTTACCTACACCAAATCGCAGGGTGACATCGCGTTTTCATTGTCTCTGCCAGTAAGACGAAGCGACATCGTCAAATCGCGCATGATGTCGGTCGCGCTATTGGAGCTTTTGCAAATTGTCACCGCAGCCATATTCGCCGTGGTTAACAAACTGCTGTATCCGGCAGGCAATTTTCTTTTGGACGCCAACATCGCGTTTATCGGCTTTGTGTTCATGATGTATGGATTGTTTAACATTATCATGTTCCCGATGTTTTATAAAACCGCCTACAAGATCGCATGGCCGTCCATCGCTGCCATCTCCGCCACCGTCCTGTTCGCGGGTGTTGTGGAAGCGACTGTGCTATCTTTTCCTTTTGCCAAAACATTGGACGGTCTGGACAACATCAGAGCACAGATCATCGTGCTGATTCTTGGCATTGTCATCTATTTTCTGCTGAGTCTTTTGTCATCGAGAATATCCGTCAAAAGGTTTGAAAGAGTTAATATTTAATGAACATCGTCATATCGAACACATCGAAAAAACCGATATATCAGCAGATATTCGAGCAGATATCTTCGCAGATCATAAAGGGCGAGCTGCAAGCGGATACCTGCCTGCCGCCGATACGCACTGTCGCCAAGGAGCTTCGAGTCAGCGTCATCACCATTAAAAAAGCTTGGGAAGAGCTTGAGCGTAAGGGATTTATCTATTCGATGGTAGGACGGGGCTGTTTTGTGGCGTCTTTAAATCAGAGCGACATTGACGAAAAACGCAATGATATGATGCTTGAAAAGCTCACCAAGGATATCGAACACTACAAGACATTGGGACTCACGAAAGCAGATGTGATAAAATTAATCGAGCGCCACTATGATGATTAGCGTATGGCGATAACGTTAGTTATCGTACCTGCCACTTTTGAATCATCGGGGCAAAATGATCTTGAACAAAACGCCTCTTTCGGTGTTCGAAGCGGTAACAGTACCGCCATGCAACGTGATGATATGGTGCGTAATCGCAAGTCCAAGACCCGTGCCTGCCGCCGTCGTGTTTCCGCGGTAATAGCTTTCAAAAATATGCGGCAGATCTTCCTCCGCAATATGCCCACCATCGTTTTCAATGGTAACGAGGATACTGTCATCATTTATCAAAAGCGCCATCAATATTTTGCCGTTGTCAGGTGTATGCTTGACGGCATTGGTCAGCACGTTGCTGACGGCCTGTTCCATCCGCAATTTATCACCAAAATACTCTATATTATCGGATTCTCTCTGCATATGAATACATTTGCCGCCGGTTAATGCAAGGTATCGTTCATGGAGCTTGCTTAACATATCTGAGAGACTGAACTTTTGTTTATTCAGCACATACGCCCCCGCTTCGATCCGCGAGAGGTTAAGCAGGTCGTCCACCATATTGCTGATCTTATCCGCTTCGTCAACAAGTATAGGATAGACGCAAGACGCTTCCTCTCCCGCATACAGATTATCGCTGAGCGCTTCCGCATAGCCCTTTATCACAGACAGCGGCGTTTGCAGCTCGTGCGACACCTGTGCCGTGAACCGGGTACGCATCTTTTCCAGCGTTTTCTCCTTAGAAAGCTCGCCTCTTAGCTGGGTAATGGTATTTTCCAGCCGCTTCATCAGCGAATTGAGCGTGCTGCCAAGCTGGCCGATCTCGTCGCACCTTGTGCTATCATAGTGCAATGAGAAGTTCAGCCTCCCCATTTCGGTTGCAATCGCGTTAAGCTCGCGCAATGGTCTTGACATGCTTTTGGAAAAGAAATACGAAAACAGCACAAACGCCGCGGCATTGGCTATACCAAAATACACGAAAAACTGCTGAACCAGCGCCACCACGCTGTCCATACTGCCATATGACACACGTCCCATCAGCAGCTCCCCTTCCTGAGTTTGCGTCAGATAAGACAGCCATTGGCTCTTCTCCACGCCTTGTCCCTTCCCTATACCCGACGTGGTCACAAAAAACCGACCGATATTTTCCTGTGTCATGTCGTTATGAATCCCCTGCCCGCCCATCATGCCGTGCATGCCGCCTTGGTTTGCATAATAAAGAGACACGCCGTATTCGCCGTAAAACGCTTCTATAATCTCATCCACATCAGCGCCCATGTCGATCTGTACCGATGCCTCGTTCGTTCTAAGCAACAGCAGCCGCTGTTGCTGTGCATAATAGTAGCTATCAAATAAGAACTCGATTACAACGTAACCGATTGCGCATATAACGATACAAAAAAGCATCATGTAGGCAAGCATTTGCCGGAAAAGCGTCTTTTTCATTTGTCAGCCTCAAACATATATCCGTTGCCCCTGTGCGTTTTGATACAGCTTCCGCAGCTTCCAAGCTTTGCACGAAGCCGCTTAATCGTTGTATCCAGCACACGCGTATCTCCCTCGAAATCATAACCCCATATGCGTTCCAAAATTCTTTCACGCGGAAGTACAATCCCCTTATTATCAACCAGATAAATAAGCAACTCATATTCGCGTGAGGACAGCGATATATCCCCTTCCGGGGTTTGCGCCGATTGCGTTTTGGTGTTTACCTTAAGCCCCGGAAGATCTATCACAGTGCTCTGCGACAGCTTGCCCGTACGCTTAAGCAGCGCCTTCACGCGCATAACAAGCTCACGTGGGCTGAACGGCTTTGTCATATAATCGTCCGTACCCAACTCAAACCCTAGCAGCTTGTCAGCCTCCTCACGTCTGGCTGTCAGCATAATAACAGGAATATCACTTTCCATCCGAATCTCCGTAAGCACTTCCCATCCATCAAGTTTTGGCATCATCACGTCCAAAATCGCAAGATCAACGGGCATGTCCAGCCAGATATCCATCGCCTCTTCGCCGTCTGATGCCGCATACACCGTAAATCCTTCGTTTTGAAGATACCGTGCAACCAGCTTCAATATGCTGTTTTCGTCTTCCGCAACGAGTATGCGCACACCGTTCAATTTAAGCCCTCCGCCGTTTTTCTTTATTATAACATAAGAAAAGGAAGCCGCGAAACGCTCCGGCTTCCCTCAATAATCAGACTAACGGGATCTGCCGCCCTGTCTGCCGTTCCCGCTGGGCGGCGCGGAACCAGAATCGCATGTTCCGCCGTTGTTGAAGCCACCGGTGCGCATACCGTACCGTTTGCCTGTGCCATCCTGTGGCCGCAGCGGTTCGCCGTCACATGTGCCTTCACAATCACCGTTGCCGCAGCTGCCATCATCACCATTGATGTCACAATCGCCGCCGCAAACGGTGCCGCCTGCTCGGTGTCCATATCGGTTTCCGGTGCCGTCTTTTGGCTCAAGTGGAACGCCGTCGCATGTACCGTCGCATGTGCCGTCGCATTCATTACTGCGCCCGTTTGGTCTTTGCGCATCGTCTCTGCCGGGGCCGCCGAACGCAAGCGCGGAACTGATTCCAAGTACCATCACCGCTATCACCACAGCGGCGATGACAAATATCTTTTTTTTCATTCTTCTCCCTCCTTTTTTGGATGATGACCACATTTTATAGCATCAATGTGTCATTAATGTGTCAGCAACAAAAAAACCTCCGCCGCGATCAGTCAAGCGAAGGTTTAAATGCTTTTGCGTTATTCTTTTTCGTACTCTGCCCGCAGCTTTTCCACTTCTGGATTCTCCAGATATTCATCGAAGCTTTCGCGCCGGTCGATCAGGTGACCGGGCAGTATCTCGATAATGCGGTTTGCTACCGTCTGCATAATCTGATGGTCGTGCGAGGTGAACAGCATCACGCCCTTATACTCCGTCATGCCCTCATTGAGCGCGGTAATCGCCTCCAGATCGAGATGGTTTGTCGGCTCGTCCAAAATCAGCACATTAGCGCCTGAAAGCATCATTTTGGCAAGCATACAGCGCACCTTTTCGCCGCCCGAAAGCACTTTAGCCTGTTTCAGGGCCTCTTCTCCCGAAAAGAGCATGCGCCCCAGCCAACCGCGTACGGTGGCTTCATATTTGTCTTCGGAAAACTGGCGCATCCAGTCTACGAGCGAGAGCTCCACATCGTCAAAATACTGAGAATTGTCTGAGGGCAAAAACGATCGAGTGGTGGTTACGCCCCACTTATACGTGCCTTCGTCAGGCTCCATCTCTCCCATAATAATCTGGAACAGTGTCGTTCTCGCGACTTCGTCTTTGCCAGCAAATGCGATCTTGTCTCCAGGCTGCACGATAAAGCTCACATTGTCCAGCACCTTGCGGCCACCGATCGTTTTGCTGATGCCGTTGACAGAGAGAATATCATTGCCCACCTCGCGGTCGGGCTTGAAATGAACATACGGATAACGCCTTGACGACGGCGCAAAGTTGTCCATCTGCAGATTGTCCAGCATCTTTTTGCGTGACGTCGCCTGTTTGGACTTAGACGCATTGGCGCTGAACCGGCGAATAAACTCTTCGAGTTCCTTTATTTTTTGTTCGGAACGTTTGCGTTCGTCCTTGAGCTGGCGCGCGGCAAGCTGAGTATATTCATACCAGAAGTCGTAGTTGCCCACGTACATCTGTATCTTTCCGTAATCGATATCCACGATATGCGTACACACCTTGTTGAGAAAATGACGATCGTGCGAGACGACGATCACGGTATTGGGGAAATCCATAAGAAAGTTTTCCAGCCACGTGATCGCGTGAAGATCGAGGTTGTTGGTGGGCTCGTCAAGCAGCAGATTGTCAGGCTTGGCAAACAGCGCCTGCGCAAGCAGCACCTTCACCTTGCGCGGGCCGTCCAGCTCCGCCATTTTCATCTCGTGATATTCGCTCGTGATACCAAGGCCGTTGAGCAGTATTTCCGCGTTGGATTCGGCATCCCAGCCGTCCATTTCGGAAAATTCGCCCTCAAGCTCCGCAAGCTTTAAGCCATCGTCATCATCAAAATCTTCCTTGGCATACAGCGCTTCCTTCTCTTTTATAATCTCATGAAGGCGCTCGTGTCCCATGATAACCGTTTCTAACACTGTAAACTCATCGAAAGCGAAATGATCCTGCCGCAGCACCGCGATTCGCTCACCCGATGTGACGGACACCTCACCCTTGTTGGGCTCAATATCGCCCGACAGTATTTTTAAAAACGTGGATTTTCCCGCGCCGTTTGCGCCGATGATGCCATAGCAATTGCCCGCTATAAACTGGACGTTGACATGATTGAATAGCGTCCGTCCGCCGTATTGAAGGGATACCCCCTGTGCACTGATCATTGAATGTGTATGTGTCTCCTTTTTAAATAGTCGGTCTATGATAACACAACATGCAATTTTTGACCAGCCGACCCGTGCTAAAAATGACAATCCGAGTCTTTTTGACTGTCTGCACTGTTTTCTCTTTTGCTTTGATGACGGTGCTCATCGTTTAGTCCGCTTTTTCATCCACAGGCGAATTTCGCCGTTCCACAAGCGGCGCAGTGCTGTAATAATAAGAAATATGGCAAATACCATACGCAGCGGGTTTTCCTCTATTCCGGAGGCCAGCCAATAGCCGCCCGCGCCACCCGCACATCCAAAAAGCATGAGGAACAATGCGGGCTTTAAGTTCACATTCTTCTGTCTGAAATGCAACACCAACGCGGCTGCCGCCATAGGCAGATACGCAAACAGCGTCATTCCCTGCGCCTCATGCTGCGTCATACCCATAAAAAGAGTCAATGCCGGAATCAGCACGATACCGCCGCCAAGACCCATCCCTCCCACAACGCCAAACAACACGCCAAGCAGTGCAAAAAGTATCAAAACAGCATCCTAATTCCGGCCGCCAGCATCAGCAGCGTAAAAATGTTGTTAAGCAGCCGAACGCCCACTCGTTTTAAGCAGTATGCGCCCAAAATACCACCAAGCGCCGCACCGCAGCACAGCCAGAGCGTACTGCCAAGAGGCACATAACCGCCAGCGGTATAAAGCGCGGCCGATACAGCGGAAACGGGGAAAATAACGGCAAGTGATGTGGCGTGTGCGCGTTTTTCCTCAGTTCCGGTGCGCTCAAGCCCTTCCACCACAGCCACGCCGCCGCCCGAACCAAAAAGCCCTGCCAAAAACCCGGATGTCACGCCCACTGCGGCGCTTTTCACACCTTTTTTCATTTTACATCCTCCGGCGTTATTTTTTGTCCGCTTTTGTTTAGATATGCATAATATGTTTAAATATAATACAAAGCTTTACATAGTTTTTTCTTCTAACGGAGCACAAAGCTGCTATAATATATAGTAAGAAATCTTAATAGGGTGCATAACGATTGAAGAACGAAGATATGAATTCTGATTTCATGAACATAACCCGGCAACTCGATAAAAGTTGATGCTATTCGCCGCCTAAAAAACGGCGTTTTATTTTTTTACTAAAGGGGGCAACGTTGTGAACAAGACAGAAAACAGAAAGAACTATGTGCTGGATACCAATGTGCTTTTGCATGACCCATGGTGCTTTCAGAACTTCAACGGAAACAATGTATACATTCCCGTAACAGTGCTCGAAGAGCTTGACCGCATCAAGACGCGTGACGGCCTGCCAGGCTATCAGGCACGCGAGGCAGTACGCGCGCTTCATCGCACCATCGACGGCTGCGGCCGCCAATGTGTCAACAACGGCATTTCGCTGGAAAACGGTATTGTGCTGCTTGTCACGTACACCGAATCTGCGGAGGCGCACTTTCCGTTCGGCGAAGATAAAAACGACAACCACATCCTTGCATGCGCGACACAGATCAAAGAAAAGCACCCCCAGATGGAAACGATACTTGTGTCCAAGGATGTATGCCTGCGTATTAAAGCCGAAATATGCGGTATCACCTCGCAAGACTACGAAACCGACAAAATCAAATCGGATGAGCTGTACAGCGGGCAAAAAGCGTTAAGCTTGTCCGAAAAAAACATCGCCAACATCTATTTAGACGGTGCCACGCCGCCCAAAGATGCTGACATGCTGCCCAACGAATTCGCTGTGGTGACGCCGCGTACCCAAAATGCGGATCCCATCATCACACGATATAACGGCAGTAAGCTTGTCCCCCTCCATTATGAAAACTATTCGGCATGGGGACTAAGACCGATAAATCCGGAGCAGGTAATGGCGTTTGAGCTGCTTATGGACCCGGATGTGTCGTTTGTATCCATCACAGGCGGCGCGGGCAGCGGCAAAACGGTGCTCGCCACGGCAGTGGCGCTGGAAAAAGTGCTTGAGCAGCGCGAATACCGCAAGATTGTGTTCGTAAGGCCTACCGTACCCGCAGGCAACGACATTGGCTATCTGCCCGGCACCGAGGAAGAAAAGCTGCGCCCCTGGATGGGCAGCTTCTATGATGCCATCGACTTCCTAATGTCTTCGGACAAGGATGCGGGGCGCACCAAGAAGGCCAAAAGAACGGAAGACGGCTTTCAGGTGGAACAGTTTATCGACGAATTCCGCCGACGCGGCATATTTGAAATCAAATCGTTTACGTATATGCGCGGACGCACCATCACAGACGCCATCGTGATTGTGGATGAAGCGCAGGAAATCACACCGCACCTTGCCAAGCTCATGCTCACACGGGCGGGTAACAACTCAAAATTCATTTTCCTCGGCGACCCGTCGGACAACCAGATTGACAACGTGCTTGTGGACTCCAAATCTAACGGGCTTGTCTACGTGGTGGAACGCATGAAGAATCATACCATCACAGGGCATGTGACGCTGAAGCAGGTGGAACGCAGCGGCCTTGCGTCGCTTGCGGAAAAGAATCTGTAAGCAATATTTGTATCTCTGGATGGTTGTGATTACCAGCATATAAAAACTCCTTTTGCTCATAAAAGAATTTATTATCAGCAGAAGGAGTTTTTTATGGAATGGCAGACACACTTTTTTAGTTTTGCATGAACATCTGTTTCTTTATTTGATCAGCCTCGCGTGAACCACGAAGCGCGCACCGTCAAATTCGTAGCTGCATGTACTCAGCGTGAGCACCACGTCATCCGCGTTTAGTGCCACATCCGTTTGATACAGGCTCTTTTTTTGCAGCTCATTAATGAACCCCAGCCATTCATCATCGCTGTCAAACGATGTTTCAATATAGTTAAACTCCGTACCGGTCACGTAAGCGCTGAACACCTCCCACTCGTGGTCTTTATAAAGCGTATCAAACCGAATGATGCGACTATTTTTAAAGCATTCTTCTTCGGCGTAGCTTTTCAGATTATGAAACATAGTGCCGTTTTTCATGTTGTGCCCATAGAGTATATAATGCCTTTTGAGCGGTTCCATAACGACATCGCACCTGAAGTCAAGAAAAATCGCGCCGCTTTTTGATTTTTGGCGGTCATACCCGTGCTTCAGATAGTAATCATTGTCAATAGTTTGCGTCACAAGATATGCGATATCCAGACCTTCAATCGTGATGCGTCCGGCCACATCCGGATTATCCTTAAGAACCGTCATGAAGCAGTCCCGAGGAAATTTAGCCGTCTCCTCAGTGTCCGGCTGTTCAAATACCTCTGCTGCACCGGCCTTAGAAATCGGCTCTTGAGTCATCGTGCGCTCATATAAAGTGGCGGCCAGATCAATATCAAGCTTATCCCCAACGTTTGATATGATCGCCGGCAATATACCATAAATACAAACCAAAAATAGCGCAATACCCAATGTCAGCACTGAAATTATCACAGCCAGCTTCGTCATAACCACACTTTTTCCAGAAGTGTGTTCGCATACCTTGCTGTGTATTCTCTTGATCTCATTCTTTCCCGGAAGGCGAAATGCTTTTCGTCTGTTCACATCCCATACTCCTTAAACGTTTATGCATTGACGCTTATTTAGCCACAAATGCATGATTAAATATATACGTTTTCGGAACATGAACAGGAAACTTCGGCAATATTAGTTTTAATTGATTAAAACTTCCATTGTTTTATCCTTTTGCGCCACCGGTACCTATATTGTGATTTTTTTATCCGGCAATCGCAGCAGACAATACAGTTTTTTGTTTAACCTGTCGATTCTCATACATCGAATATGTTATGCTGATACGTACTGTCTTATACTCATCCGCTCCATTTCCCATCGTTTTATAAAAAAAGCACCTGACATAAAAATCAGATGCTTGAGCGTGCTCTTATCTTTATTCGTCCCCCCACGACTTTAGGAATATCAGCGTATCACGGTAACAGCCTGATAGATCACGGTAGCCGCCTGTCACCGTGCCGAGAATCTTGAACCCGAGCTTTAAGTAAAGCGCAATCGCGGTGGTGTTGCTCACCACAACCGCATTAAACTGCAAACCGCGAAAGCCTTTGCTCTTTGCGCGATTCAGGCAGTCTTCAACAAGCATTCGACCGATTCCGCGTCCGCGCGCATCAGCCTTCACCGCGTACGACGCATTAGCGATATGCGCACATCTTCCGATATTGTTGGGGTGCAAAATATATACGCCGACTACCTTGCCGTTCGCCACGGCGCAAACTGTCTGTATCTGGGCACAAAACATATCCCACGCCTCAGCCTCACTCAATACTGTGTCGCCCGGAAAGCTGTCTCCCGCTGCCACCACATCGTTCCAAATCGCCACGGCTTGCGAAAGGTCAGCTTTTTCGATGGGTCTTAATTCGATATTCACATCATTTGGTTTTATTTCCATACTTCTGCCCTCTTTGTTGTTTGTCATTTATTCTAAAGCGGAAAGAAAGAATAATGTTTTTTCTGCTATCAGCTTATTTTCATCGTTGTGGACATAATGGCCGCAACTCAGTTGAATTAATTGCGCATCGTTCTCAGCGGCAAATTCTTCTTCACAGGGGATCCAGTAGTCACCTAATTCCTTTCCATCAGATACGAACATGAGAATTGGAATATCAATATTCCCGCAGGATTTCACTTTCATCGCGTTGCTGTAGGATGACTCCCCTTCCAAAACGTAATCGTCATTGACAGCATTTTTATACATAAGCAGCCTTTGCTGCTCGATTTCATGATCGGTAAGCGATGTGTTATCAAGCTGATAATCAATAATTCGATGTAACCCCATCCATGCTAATGCCTGCCCGGCATACACTTTAAAACTGACGCTTGAATAATCCAAGTACTCATAGGTTTTTGGAACAGCCATGTCAAGCCCTATAATCGCTTGTATTTCTTCTGGATATGTTTGTACCCAATAAATCGCTTCTAAACCAGACATAGAGTGCGGCAGGAGCACATACGGCCCGCCCTCCCCCGAAAGTGAAAGCGCCTGCCTGGTTTCATCGAGCATTGTGTCAATATCACGATCGACATCGCAGATATCGGAATACCCGTATCCGGCTTTTTCAACAATCGCAATTCGGTATTCACCCGAAAGTAGACTATAAAGCGATTTGAAATCATAGACGGGGGCAACTGTCGCAGAGCCAGACATAAAAACCAGCGTTGGTTTTTCACCTTTTTCCCCCTCAGCATAAACATGAATCTTATGACCGTTCACTTCGACGAGAGCCCCGTTTGCTTCTATTTTTTCTGTCTCATTGATAAGCGCAATATGATGATATATTGTCATGATGGCCAGAAATGAAAATACAACGCATGAAAAAATAAAAATTGTCTTTCCTATCCTTCTAAGAAAGTTTCTCAAAACAACCTCCAATTGAGGAATCATATATCTTCATATCACTATTTTCTTGTCACTATATAAATCTTTGAATTTGTTCAAAGAATCGCCTGTTTAGACACTAAGAAAGAGCATTTTGCTATACTCATACATCCTATTGCCCGTTCACAGCATTTGATTCGTATTCTTCCAGCATCGCTCGAATCGGCGCGCCGTCGCTGTCTTGAATGCTCATTACCATGGCCGTCATTCGGTAAGCACCGGGTCGCACTTCGCTTAAATTCAGCCCTTCAATAATGGGTATACCCTCCTCCAGCAGTATGCGGTGAGTCGGCAATGCTTCGTCCGTCTCTATCGACAGACAATCGATCCCCACTGCACGCACACTTATATCCACCAAGCGCCGGGCCGCGCATGGCAGCACACTGATATGATTCGCATCGTATTTCAGAAAACTGCTGTTTGTTCTGAAAAGCACGATATCATCTGCCTTGATATCCAGTCCTTCAAAATGCTCCGCGCGGATATCACGTCGAAAAGGGATCACCTTGGCAATTCCAATAAAATAGTCGATAGGCAGTTCATCAGCTTTTTCGCCATTCGCATAAAGGTGATACGGCGCGTCAACATGCGTTCCCGAATGAGAACCAAAGCTGTAGCGTTTTAAGTTAACCGGCGAACCGCTGCTTAAATCCAGCACTGTCTGAAACTCGACAGCCGGATCATTGGGGTAATGCGCCATACCATGCCGCAGGGGTATTGTGATATCGATAGGCTGCATCTCTATTCCTCCGCCAATGCAGCGGACGTTGTTGTCTTTGGCTCGGGCGTTTCTGCCTGTGTTTCTGGTGTCTCCTCCAACGGATTCAACAGTGTATCGAGCACGTCGTCCGTCAATAAATCGCGCACAATAAACGAATCCTTTTGATCTTTAACCTGCTCATAGTATTCGGCGAGATTCTCGTCGGTTATCAGTGTACCCACTGCATATTTGAATGTCTGTCCTTCTTGCTTGAGCGTTCTTCCCTTTGCCATCTCCATCGCGATATCAAAAGCTGCCGCGCCAATGCCCGACGGCGCGGGCTGTGCACAGGCGATAAACTCACCGGGTTGCGCTAAAAACATCACAGGAGCCGGTGTGGGCGCGGGCGTTTCATCGTCTTTCTTGTCGTCCTCAGTGGGAGGGGTCACGTCGATACCGCTGTTTTTTAGCGCGTACCATTTCTTAATAAAGCCCGCCGTCGCATCGCCGCACATCACCTTGGGCAGCACACCCTTTTCCACAAACGCATCAACTATGCTTTCAGCCATACCCTCTTCGGTGATCACGGCATCTGCAAATTCGCTGCCGTTAAGATAATCGGCCATCGCTTCCTTGGCTTTTGTCTTATCCCATTCCGCCCAGACTGCATCACTCACGGTCAGGTTGACATTGGCCGCAAGTGCCGATCTGATGGCCTCTGCGCGCTCAGTATCAACGGCACTGTCCTGCTTGCCTAATATCTGCACCACATTGCCCGCAGCCAGCTTCTCAGCCACAAACTTGCCATAGGCATTGCCCCATGCGCTTTGATCGGCGACCACATTGATCGCATAACCGCTGTCCACAGGCGCATCGAACGCCACCACGGGAATCTCCTCATTTTTTGCCATCATGGTGATCATTCTAAAGCTCTCTTCATTAGTGAAGCCAACGATGATGATATCTACACCGTTTTTTATCAGGCTTCTCACATCCTGTAGTTGCTGGTTATAGTCTCCGTTCGCGTTATAGTAATACGTTTTAAAAATGCTTTTATCCGTTTCAGCAGCACTTGAAACCTGCTCAAGTCTGTTGAGAATAAACTCCTGATCAGAAGTATCAATGCCGCCGACCGTCACGCCGATGCGAATACCTTCCTCCTCAAACAGGGCGTCGGCCAACTCCTCATCATCCGTGAAAAGGCTCTCGTCCGTGCCCGCCAAACCCGCGAGCGTGGCCGCATCCACTTCAGAGTAATTGTACGTATCCTCAGTATACGTGTCTTCAGCAACCGTCCCTTCCGGTGATGCAGAGGCCGCAGTCTCCGCTGTTTGTCCGGTTGCCGCCGTATTTTTACCGCCAAGGAAAATCACAAGACACAACACACCCACGACAAGCACACCGCCCGCAACAGCGATTATCTTATAGTAGCGCCGCAGCAGTGCTAAAAAGCCGCTTGGCCGCCGGGCACGCCGAAGGCCGCCCTCACCTGCACTTCTCACTGCATGCCGATTGGCACGGTAACCCGCCGGTGAAGCATATTTGCTTTTCTTCCTTTTCAGATTTATCAATTTACCCATAGACAACTCCTGATTCGGCTTCTTTACACCTTTGCCTGTTTACTCCCACCTGTCCGCCAACGCAAATAATTCTTCTTTCATTTTCTCTGCCATTTGACCGTCTGCACCCTCAATTTTAAGGCGAATACGCGCCAGCAAAGTGCCGAGGTCTTTTTGAGGCTCCCCAATAATACGCGGCAGCGACCCCTGCGTTTTTTCAAAGCTGTCCGTATCAAACGTATCATAAAGACCCGGTAAAACGGCGTTGTAACCTCTTTTTTGCAGCTCCGCACCATAGGCTGCCGCAATGTTTTCTTCACCGTGCATCACAAATACGCGCGATACATTTGTCGGAAAATGGCTTATCCATTCCAGCAGACCGGCCTGATCGGCATGCCCAGAAAATCCCTCAATGCGCTCGATCGTGGCCTTCACCTGTATCTCTTCGCCAAAGATTTTTACCTTGTCCTTGCCGTCCAAAATCGTGCGGCCAAGCGTACCGACAGCCTGATAACCCACAAACAGCACCGTGGAATCTGTGCGCCAAAGGTTATGCTTTAAATGATGCTTGATGCGTCCAGCATCGCACATACCGCTAGACGATATAATGATCTTCTGATTGTTGTCAAAGTTAATCGCTCTTGATTCGTCCGCCGTCTCAGCGACACGAAGCGTTTTAAACGAAAAGAACTTGATCCCTTCGGCTTTAAACGCCATGGCTTCCTCGTCGTAATAACCTTTGCTGCTCTCCTCAAAAATTTCCGTCGCAGCAATGCCAAGGGGACTGTCGATATACACCGTTACTTTCTCAAGGCCGGGCACGCTGCCTTCATCCAGCAGCACGCTGATATCGTAAAGCACCTCTTGCGTACGCCCCACAGCAAAAGACGGGATCACAATGTTTCCGCCGCGTTTTATAGCGCGTGCGAGCGCGTCTTTGAGCTGTTCTCTTGTGTCCTGAACGCAATCGTGGAGTTTGTCTCCATAGGTACTCTCTGTGAATACGATGTCTGCCTCACTCAGATACTGAGGATCCTTGATGATCGGTTTGTCCTTGTTGCCGATATCGCCGGAAAACACAAGCTTTTTTTGCTTGCCGTCTTCCGTAATCGTGAGCTCGATAGAGGCAGAACCCAAGAGATGCCCTGCGTCCACATAGCGCATTTCAATATCATCTAATGCTTTGCTATTTTTGCCGTATTCCAGCGGGCTTAAATGCTTAATCGCCTTTTTTGCATCCTCCACCGTATAAAGCGGCTCAATCTCGCTCTTCCCGGCGCGTCGGCGTTTTCTGTTTTGCCATTCTGTCTCCATCTCTTGTATATGGCCCGCGTCAGGAAACATAATAGAGCAAAGCCTTGCTGTCGCGCCTGTACAGTATATCCGCCCCGAAAAGCCCTTTTTGACAAGCAGCGGCAGCATACCCGAATGGTCGATGTGCGCGTGAGTCAGAAAAACCGCATCAATCTCACGCGGATCGAAAACAAAGCCGTTGTTCATCGGCACAATCTTTTCATCACGTCCCTGTCTCATCCCGCAGTCGACCAGCAATTTGTGCTGCGCCGTTTCGATCATTGTACAAGACCCCGTCACGCATTTTGCAGCGCCCAAAAATGTAATATTCATAATGTCCCCCGTTTCCAAATGAAGTCATATTCAAACCGGTCAAAATAGCCCTGTCTCATTCATAGACGAGCATTTTTTATAATGATATATAGCATTATACAACACACGACGAGAAAAATCCATCCATGCAGGTTTTATCAAAAACCACCCCAAGAAGCTTAAGTTGCACCGCAATGCAAAAAAGCGGGGACTCCCCCGCTTTTTTGTAAAATATATCATCCGAAAAGGCCCGAAAGCAATAAGAAAAGCTGCCCCGAATCACAAAGGCAGCCGAACCATCATAGCATATTCGCCTTAGACTTCATGCTTTGCGTCCGCGTCTTTCGACCGCGGTTGCCGTTTTTCTTCATATACTCGTATGAATAAAGTGTCATCGATTGTATCTATTATTTACTTGCTTTTATTATAGTGCTTTTTGGCTTTATCGTCAACATCAGCATTTGCACGGTTCTGCTTTACGCCTAAGCAGCCTGATCTGATATTTGCAAGAGGCACAAAGCATAAGCTTGAGAAGTTCTTCCGTATACGCAATGGTACAGATATTGCACGCATAACCCGTTGCCTTTTCCGCAGCTGTCTCACCTATTTGACGCGCTTCGCGCCGGAGTTCGCGTTTCGTCATCCCCGCCGCCGCCTTTTTCACAATCACCATACGCTGTTCAAAAAGCGAAACAATTTTTGCATCCAGCGCATCCAGTTTCTTTGCCGCTTTCTCGTCCATACCCATTCTCCTTACGGCAATTATTCTGCGTCAAATCATAAGCGTTTTATTCCTGTTTATTTGTGGCGGCAATGCTCCTGTGCGGCATCGAGCAGCAAAGACACATGCTCGTCATCCAGCGTATAGAAGATATTTTTTCCGTCCTTAACATAGCGCACCAAACGCTGACGGCGCATAATGCCTAGCTGGTGAGATACCGCCGATACCGTTTTGTCCAGTGCTTCGGCGATATGCCCAACGCATACCTCTTTATCCTTTAACAATGCAAGTATGCGAATACGGTCCGGATCGCCGAACACCTTTAAAAATTCGGCCAGACGTTTGGCTTCTTCGCTTTCCATGGGCATAAGTGTGATGTTTTCCGAGCATCTTTGCATAGACGTCCTCCCTGACTGCCCCACCGCCGTCCATTCCGGCAGGGAACACATAAAAATTTACCTCGTTCCTGCAGCCTTGTCAATGAAGCTGCAGTGCAAAGCGCCGCCTTTAATCCATGGTATCGCGCAGCCTACCTGGCGGCATGCGTGCTGTTTTGAAAAGCCGCCTTGCAATCAGCAAAGCGGCTTAAAACACGATGGTTCTTACGGTGCGGGTATCGATGTCGCCGCTTCCGTCGTTGTCGGCGAGGCTGTGGGCTCTGTCGATTCTTCGGGTGCCCCGCTCATTGTCAGCGTAATCACACTGCCTGCCGCAACAGTTGAACCGGCTGATAACGACTGGGATACAACAGTGCCTTCTTCGACACCGCCAGCAAAAACGATGTCAAGAGATATCAGATGATACTTTGCATCAGCCACCAATGCGCCGACAAAATTGGGTACCGCCACTGTCGCCGCAGGCTTGTACAACAGCGTTATCTTGGTGCCTTCACTTGTTTCCGTGCCCGGCGCTATGCTCTGGCTCCACACTTCACCCGGCAGCACGCCGCCGGTTCCGTCCTGCACAAACACAGGTATCAACCCTGCCGCTTCGCACATCGCAATGGCTTTCTCGCGCGTAATGGCGTTGTTATAATTGCGATCCTGCGGGCCTGAAAAGTCGGGTACATAAACCACATTACCCGCTGAAACAGTGATGTTAATCGTGGTTTTATAGCTCACAGTCGTATTGGCCTTATCCTGATAGATGATCGTGCCGCGCGGCTGACTGCTCTTGGTCTCAGTCGCATTGATCGTGAGCCGTGCTCCCTGATCGTTAAGGCTTTGGGCCCACGATTCAAGCGCATCTCGCGTCTGCCCCTCATAGCTTGCCAGCACAATTTTATTTCCCAGCGAATAGATTAGCTCGAGCAACTCGCCATTCTCGTAAATCGAGCCGGCTTCAATGCTCTGGGAAATGAGTCTGCCGGTGGATGAGCTTGAATACTTCTCCGTGATTGTGACAGGCAGCCCCAGTCCCGAAGCTGCGGCAGACGCCTGCTCCTTCGTGTAGTCCGAAAAATCCGGCACGGTGATTTTTTTGCCTTTGCTGACCACGAGCACAATTTCGCTGCCCTTGGCGATCATCTGATCTGCCTTCACACTTTGCGACATTATGGTTCCGACCGGAATATAATCGTCGTACTGCTCATCAATGGTCAGTGTGATGCCGTTTTCGGCCGCAAACGTATAGCACTCGGCAAGCGACTTTGATTTGAGATCCGGCACCTTTACGGTTGCCGCCTCTTCCTCGGGCCCTTTTGATACAATGACGAGAATGGATGAATCGCGCCGCACCTCTTTCACTACCGTTGTATCGTTCACGGTGAAGCTTATCACTTTCCCCGAGTCCACATCCTCGCTGTATTCCGCAGAGATCCGAACCTTGCTCATGAAGTTATCATCGGCCCACTTACTCACTTCATCCGCTGTCATCGATTTGAGGTCGGGCAGCGGCACCATGACGCTCATATCATTGCCTAGAGAAACCGTCAGTGTCAGGAAGCTTCCTTTAGACAGCTTTTGTCCGGCCGGTATGTCTTGCTCAATAATATTTCCATCCTTAACCATGTCGCTGTAAGCCTGATTCTGTGACAGCATCACACCGTTTTCGTTGGCCCACAGCTTGGCTTCGTTTAAAGGCCTGCCAGTAAAATCGATAACTTCTATGCCCCCGCCGCGCAAGGCGATAATAAGCACGATAATGATAATGATAAGCAAGCCACCGCCGGCTATCAACAGTGTTTTCAGGCGTTTGTTATCGGAGCTCTCCGGCGGACGTGTCCCGCTTCGTTCCGGCTTTTTAAAGCCGCTTTTTTGCTCAAAGGTCATTTTCTTGGGCGTAGCCGCCGCTTCTTCTCCGTTTTTCTTGCCATAATTGCTCAAAAAGCTGTTATTGTCGCTCATATCTTCTTCCTCTTTAGTTTGTAATATCCCTTTTCTTAAACACCCATACAGATATCAGCGTACAGATGACCGAAATGCCGCAAAGCAGCCCAATACCATAGCCAAGGCTTATGGGCACGCCGAAACCAATAAGCATCTCAACTGAAGAATTCTCCACAAAGAATGAAGATACCTGCACATATGGCAAAGGTGTATAGGCAATCCAGTTCGGCATGCTTGATGACATATAGCTAAAGTTAACAAACAGCGTCATCGCAATAAAGCAGCCAATGAAGCACACAATGGGAACGGATATCGACACAGCGATGTTTTTTATTACTGTAGAGAGCATAAACGCCACACAGTACCCAAAGAGAATGGGGATAATACACGCTAAGAATTTTGGCAGGAAATACACGATAAAAGCGGTCTGTCCGGCTATCGAAAAGTTGGGGTTTGCGTAGTCCGAAAAACCAAACATTATGCCGTTCATTATCATGTTCAATAAAACTCCCGCGATATATAGACCAAGGCATATGGCAAGCCCCGCAGTAAACTTCGACATGAGTATCTTAATCCGCGTTTTGGGTCGAATGATTAACAAACGAATGGTGCCGAACTGAAATTCGCTTGCCACGAGCCAGCCACCCAATATGACGCCCAGCAGCGCCACAAACATCGAGTAATACAGAAAGCTCGCCGTTTGGTTTCTGGCGCCATCCGGAACAAATGCCATATCCGGTTTGCCTGCCGCTATCGACTGGTCCGCGACATAAATACCGGTATTGAACTTGTCAATCTGTTTTTGCGTCGCCGCTTTGTAATTTGAATAAGTACGGTACCGCTCCTTAAAATACTGATCCTCGTTAAACTTTTCTTCGGTCAAAATGGTCGTATACTTGAGCTGGCTCATATTGCTCTCTTTGCTTTGTATCGCGGAATCTTGCCACGAGCCGTCTCCGGGAATAATATTGTTCTCCAGCCGATACTCCAGCATGGGTATGGTCACTTCTTTCAATGTATCCGTCCACATCTGAATACTGTTTATCTGCTCCTGTATGCCGTCTATCTGCGCTTGTAGATTCTCAATTTTCTTCGTTTGCTGAGCAAGCGCATCCGTATCCGCATTTTGTGAAACCATATCGTTATATGCCTTCTCGGCTTCTGCCTTTTGGCTTTCTAAATCCGCAATGGTGGCTTCAAATCCATCTATCTGTTTTTCGTTATCCTCAATCTGAGTCGTTTGCTGTTCTATGGATAAATCAATGTATTGGGCAAAATCGTTGCTGTCTACAACCTGATATATCTTTTCTATAAAAGCTTGTGCTTCGTCAATCTTCTGTTGTTTTTGCTGCTCAGTGATATTGATATAGGTCGTATCAAATGTCGATTCGTCGTAACC
This sequence comes from Clostridia bacterium, assembly GCA_003249555.1. Taxonomy (GTDB): domain Bacteria; phylum Bacillota; class Clostridia; order Christensenellales; family SZUA-584; genus SZUA-584. The sequence continues at coordinate 22,450 of QKIQ01000119.1, forward strand.
GCGCCGCCAGTTCAACGCTTCTTTGAGCGTATCCGCATCCACATCATTGTGCTCGTATATGTATTTATCGTACAACTTCACTGAACCGTACCACGCGAGCTGATAGCGGTAGTCTTCATGTGTTGTAATCTGCGCTGCGAATTTCAGATAATAATTCCGCTCCATTTCGCCCAATTCCATCACCAGGCTGTATGCCTCGGGATGCTGGAATTGGGAACTGTCTATGTACTCCTGTTCGTCTTCATACTGCCTAATATTCCAGTAAAACGGGTTGTCCGGCTCAATGGTGATCCCGCCAACAGTAATAGGCTCTTCTTCGTATCCGCCCCCGTACATCATGCCTTCTCTCGCGAAACCGCCGCTTAAAAGGGAGGATGCATGCGTGGGTTCGCCCGAGATTGCACCGATAACCGGCATTGCAATGCCAAAAAGCAGCATCAGTATCCCCAGTATTAATATAAATTTCGATTTAAGAATACCCTTTATCTCAACTATGGTCAGTTTTACAAAATCCATTTTCATACACTCCTATCTGATCTGCGTCTTGGTTCCGGTCGTCATCGAAATGAAATCCTGCTCCAACGTCCTTTGCGACTGGTTCACCGCAAAAATATCGATGTTCATCTTAATCAATGCGCGAACAATGCCGGGGATTTCATCACGTTTCATGACCAACGTAACGCCGCCGTTTGTGAGATCACAGTTCGCCTCAAGGCTTTTGAAATAATCATAAGTTTTATTTTTATCGCTGGTGATAAAGCTGTAACTGTATATTTCCTCTTCGCCCGAATCCTTGACTTGTTCAAGCGTCTTCTCACCGATCCCCACACCGTTGTCGATGATGTAAATGCGATCACACATTAGCTCCATTTCGGAGAGCAGATGGCTGGATACGAACACACCCACGTCCGCGTTTTTAGAGAGGTATTTAAGCAAATCCCGCAGTTCCTTAATACCGATAGGGTCAAGACCGTTCGTGGGCTCGTCCAACACCAGCAGCTTTGGACGATGCAGCAGCGCCTGTGCCAAGCCGACGCGCTGTCTCATGCCCAATGAATACGTCTTCACCTTGTCGTCCACACGGCCTGCCATTTTGACGAGCTCAATAACTTCGTCGATTTGACTCTTTGTATCACCGTCATACATGGAAGCGAAATACTCAAGATTCTGTCTCGCTGTAAGCCTTTTGTAAAGATCGGGGTTTTCAACAATGCCTCCGACATTTTTCATGGCTTTTTCATAATCCTTCTCGATGTCGTATCCGCAAACCGTGATATGACCCGATGTGATTGAAAAAAGGCCCATAATCATTTTGATTGTGGTTGTTTTGCCGGCGCCGTTTGGTCCCAAAAATCCAACGATTTCGCCCGAGTTCACGGTTAAAGATATATCGTCCAATATCTTTTTCTTTTTTATCACCTTTGTCAAGCTATCAATCTTTAAAAGCTCCAATGAAATATCCTTTCCCGCGCAAAATGCGACAGATAGTTTTTCTGTTAGACGTATACAAATTAAAAAAGTTCCATCTTTTTTTGATTATTATAACATAAATATGCAAATTTTCATTTTAATCGTGACAGCCAACATGACAAGATTTAAATTCGCATAGCCCCCATCGTATCACCGATGCTGTCGTGAATAACAAGGCTCGCACGGCAGTCAAACGGCGTTTTTGTTTTATTGATGAGCACCAGCTTATCGCCCCCAAAATAGTTCAGCAGCCCCGCTGCCGGGTAAACAGCAAGCGATGTACCACCAACAATTAAAACATCCGCCGCGGCAATCGCTTTAATCGCCCCTTCCACTATGGCATCATTAAGCGCTTCCTCATACAACACCACGTCCGGCTTGATGACTCCGCCGCAGGTGCAATGCGGTATACCCTTGCCGGATTGTATTAACGCCGCGTCGTAGCTTTTTGCGCACTTTTGACACAGGTTGCGATGAATTGAGCCGTGCAGCTCATAGACACATTTGCTGCCTGCCTTTTGATGCAAGCCGTCGATATTTTGCGTCACCACAGCTTTGAGTTTGCCCGCCTTTTCCATGTCGGCGAGCTTTAAGTGTGCTTTATTCGGCTTCGCATCAAGGCAGAGCATCTTTTCTCTGTAAAAGTCATAGAACTCTGCAGTATGCGATATGAAAAATCTATGGCTCAATATCGTTTCGGGCGGATAACGGTATTTGATGTTGTAAAGGCCGTCCACACTGCGGAAATCGGGAATGCCGCTTTCAGTCGACACGCCCGCGCCGCCAAAAAAAACGATGCTTTTGCCATCAGCAATCATTTGCTGTAATGCTTGTCCGCTCATGCTAATCACCCCGGCTCATTGTATCACGTTTTGCCGCGAATAAGCTATGACCGAAAAAGCTTCGATGACTTACCCATTCCACAGCCAGCTGAGCCGATACGAAAGCCATTTTTTGATACAATTCAAAACGCAAAAAACGGGACAGCGTTTGGCTGCCCCGTTCCCGTGTCTTAATAGAATAATCTGATTGTTACGCCTGAACGCCTGTTGATGCTGCGTTCTTGTTCTGTATGCCGCCAATGATGAAGAGCACGGGCAGTACAAAACCGATCAGGCTTGTTACCTGGAAGTACATGATCATTGAGATCAAGTTCAAAGCACACAGTATGATACCGGTCACAATAAAGAAGCCCGCCTGTGAGGGATTGTCACATTTTTTCAGCCCGATAATGCCCATGACAAGTTCAAGAGCACTTGCGATCAATGCGATTACCATAGCAAACGTCAACATACCGGTTAAACCATAAGTCATAGAGCTAAGCATAGCCGAACCTGCAAGCCCGATGATAGAGAGAAGTGTGGCGATTGCTCCAAAAATGATGAATAAGATACTAACGACTTTTAAGATACCTTTTCCGGGTGCGTTCATAATGAACCTCCTAATAATATAATATATAAATTTATAATATTACGATTTATTATATATGTCAATTCATACAACATATTTCCTCAACAATCTTATAATATGTCATAATAATAAATCGAGTAGGGGCTAACCGTATCAGGTTTCGCCCCTCTCACACCACCGTACGTACGGTTTTCCGTATACGGCGGTTCAATTCGTAACTAAGTGTACTTTGTTGAAGTGGTCTAATAGTGATATTAGGCCTCTTTGTTTTAAC
>QKIQ01000107.1 GCA_003249555.1 Clostridia bacterium
CTTATCAACTAGTTCCTTGCCAGAACCCAGCTCATCTGGATTGTTAAAGCTAACGTCAGGCAAAGAACCTTGAAGACGGTTTTCTTCTAGGAACTTTTGAATAATCTTATCTACTCGCTCACCAACATCACTTTTACCTTTTGCGGCAATCAAATCATCAAATGATGCACCCTCATTTACTGTAAATTCCGCAAATCGTTGTCCTTTGTACCTATCTGATACGTATTTAAAGAACAATAAAACAAGTACGTAATCTTTATATCTTGATGGCTCAACGCCACCTCTTAATTTATTACAAGCTTCCCATAAAAGAGAATACAATTCTGATTTTTTCACGGCCATTCATTTAACCTCTCTCTTCCTTAATATTATTAGTATTCTGTTATGTCAATTCCCGCTTTTAATAACCTTTCATATCTCTCATGGGAGATAAGAACAGCTACAGGTTTTCCGTTTTTTAGTACAAAAGCGGTTCTATCTTCGTCAGATAATCCAGTAATTAACTTTGATGATTGTCCTCTGAGAAAATCCGACATATTATAAAATTCCATTGGCTGTTTTTTAGTTTTATCTTCTTTTTCCATGCCTAAATCCGCCTTTTCTTTTCATTCTAACACATACAAACTCTTATTTCAACTCTTATTTATACCTAAAAAGTAATTACTATTAAACGCTATTTTCTTGTCAGTATTTCTTATCTTTATAGCCATCTTGTCAACTCACCACGTTTTTGCCAGCAATCGTGTCAACTCACCACATCAATATCCATATCATCTTCTTAATCATCTAACCTGCCTATCTTGGATAAGTTCCCACAAAATAAAAATCCGTGATTATCCTGCCGGCTTGAAACCGAATCTCAAATCACGGAAACCCTTTATTTATAAAGTTTTTTATCCCTAAAACATCGTATTTACCTTAACCCTTGACATCAATACTACCGTCTCAACGTGTGTCGTATGGGGAAACATATCCACTCCTGTGACTTTGACGGTTTCAAACCCGTTTTTTGCAAAAACAGCTGCGTCCCTGGCAAGTGTTGACGGATTGCACGATACATACACAATGCGTCGAGGTGAAGCTTGTGAAACCTTGTCTATCAACGATGCATCGCAGCCTTTCCTCACAACATTCGGCTGACCGTGCTTTTTTATTCCTTCATCAATCATCTTTGAAGCATCTCCTGAAAGAAAACAGGCGTTGCTTATGTTGTTAAGCTTTGAATTCTCTTTGGCGTTATCGACAGCTTCGTGCACATATTCGATGCCAAGTACTGTTTTGGCTTGTCTTGCGGCCAGCAATGAGATGGTTCCGATACCGCAGAAAAGGTCGAAGACGATATCTTCTTTGGTTATTTGTGCGAAATCCATCGCGATGCGGTATAGCTTTTCTGACTGCCCATGGTTGATCTGCAAAAAGCTCGTTAAGCCTGCACGGAATTTCAAACCATCGTAATACTCGGTAATATAATCGTCGCCGATAACCGTGCGGCTTTGGCTGCCGAGTATAGCGTTATGCTTCTTCTCATTTTTATTGATGACCACGCTTTTTGCAGTTGATCGGAGTGAATCGGTAAGCGATTTTGTATCTGTCCAATCGCGCAGCACGATGCCGGTCATCAGCTCGCCGTGCGAAGTCTGGCGCGTAACGATATGACGCAGCACACCCTTGTGATTTTTTTCATCATAGGGCGAAATGTGACTGCCGTTTGCCCATTGAATCACGGTGTTTTTTGCAGCGTTGATCGCAGGCTTTTGTATAGGACAGTCACATACCACAAGACGGTGACTGTGTGGCGCATAAAAACCGGCCTCTGCCTTGCCATTTACATTTGCTACGGGAAATGAGGCTTTGTTGCGGTAGTCGCGTATGTTTTCAGCGGGAATCACCTGAGGCAAATCAATTTCTATGCCGCCGATACGTTTTAAGCATTCCTTGATATGACGCGCCTTGAATGAAAGCTGCTGATTATATGATAAATGTTGAAGTGTGCAGCCACCGCAGGCTTCAAAGACTTCACAGAACGGATCAACACGTTCTTCTGATTGACACAGTATCTTTATGAGCTTCCCCACCGCATAACCTTTGGTGACTTTAATGACCTTGGCTGAAACAGTTTCGCTGGGCAATGCCCACGGCACAAACACCGCGAGCCCTTCAAATCGCCCAACGCCTGCCCCGTCTACTGTCAGATCATCTATTTTTATTTCAATAACGTCATTCTTATTTGGCATAATCCCTCCGCTTCGCTATTATAGCACATCGGACGGTGCGTTTACATGCTATTCGTATAAAAGGGATCTACGTTCGTACAAAAGGAATTGCATTTTAAAACTATTAATCAGCCTATGTAAAAATTTTATATATACATGATTAGTACTCATCGGTCTTGATGAACCTATGAGCCAAATTAAATGTGGAGATTACTTACTTATTTTAACGCTGACGTATATGGTTCAGACAATGTATGCGATTGTGGCCTCGGGCATATAATGCTTGATGCGGTCTCTGAAAAATTCAGAAGCTTGTTCTTTTGTATCTTTCTTATAACCATAGCGGCTGCGGCCGCAAAATGCCATCGTCTCTTTGTCGTGCAAATTCCATGCGTTAGGAAAGGCTTGTTCATTAATATTTTGTGTTACGGTGCCGTATGTCATGAATATCAGCTCCAAAGCGACAGAGCTTTGAATGCCCGGCAGTAGTTTATCTGCCATTTTGGCAAAAAGCCGCTCATACATCTGTCGATAGCCGTCCGCCATGATAATCGGCGCAACCAAAATGCCCGTATCGTAGCCTGCGGCGTAAAGCTTATTGAGCGCTTCAATACGGTCATCCAGCTTGGACGTGCCAAATTCAACGTGGGATATGATCTCCTGCGGATTCAGGCTCATGCGTATTGTCACGTTGCCCCCGTGTGGAAGATTCAGCAGAGAATCCACCATGGAGAATTTCGTGGGCAGCGTGAGGCGAGCGTTATCAACCTCCGAGAACTGTAATATCGTCCATTCAAGGTTGCCGCTTACCGTGTTTTCCAAAACAAGATCGGAGTTGCTGCCAATCTCGAACACGCTGCCCGGATACTTGTCCGCGGCTCTTTTTAGCTTACTCATCATCTCTTCCCGATTTACGAAAATGCGAAGATAAGCGCTTGTATAATAGGTGCAGACAAGATAACAGTAAAGACACATCGCGGCACATCCGGACGACGTATACGGCACAAGAAAATCGGATGTCTTGTTGTTCTTCTGATGTGTCAGCGATTTTCTGATGCCCAACACCAAATAATCTTTTAGCTTGGAAAAATCAGCGTCAGGCCGCTCTCGCAGTTCCGGAATTTTGTTGTGATTATCAATATCAATAATATCGATACCCATATCCGTATATTTTTGTATCAATGTTCTTCCAAGCTTATAGCTCTCGCAACCTTTTTCAACATAAACCCTTGATGGAACAAAATGTCTCATGCTTTACCTCCGTTTCAAGGATTATTATGACCGATTTTATATGCTGATATGAAGACAAGCTTGAAACATATAAAAAAAGACCGATGCGTTTAACATCAGCCTTTTTTCCTAAAGATTGTGATTATTCAATTTCATAGACCACTGTGACGCTGGCCTGAATCTCAAGGTCTCCCGTGGATATTGGCGTTGCGCCCGAACTGTCTTCTGCTGCTGCCATTTCGTATTCTCTGTATATCTGACCGCCAATCGTGTTTTCCGTCATTTGCAGTGTTCCGGTGATTTTGACACCGCCCGCTTCCGCAAGCGTTTCTGCCTTCGCCTTAGCCGCTTCCACCGCAAGCTTTAGCGCATCGTCGTAGCTGCTTTGCTCGTCCAGCAGTCCAAAGCTGATGGAATGTGTCATATTAGCACCGTTGGTTACCGCGATATCAATGATTTCTCCAACGCGGTCGATATTTCTAATTGTCAGTACAACTTGGTTGTTGACCTCGTAACTGACTATTTCATTTGTGCCGCTGGAATAGTTATATAACGGATACGCGTTATACTGCGAGGTGCGCATATCATCATCAGTAAGTCCTGCGCTTTTAAGCGCTTCAAACATTGCGTTCATCATCTGCCCGTTATTATCCTGAGCCACTTGCATGTCTGCATCCTGTGTCGTGACGCCAACGGTGACATATGCCACATCGGGCATGACCTTTACCACACCTTGAGCAGACACCGAGATGCTCTTTTGTATTGTATCGTCGTTTACTACGGAAACCAGTCCGGTTCCATCCCCTTGAGGTCTTGCGACGCAGCCTGACAGTGCTAAGAGTATAATCGCTAAGGCCATGACGGGCAGTATTATTCGTTTCATATCATTCACTCCTACTTTATTTATTGCTGGCTGTGGTTACTGCCGCTTTGAAGGCGTGCCAGCTTTTTTTTCGTTGAGCGTTTCACTAGGAAAATAATCAGCACGGTTATACCACCAAGCGGAACAATAATCGGTGCGCCGCCAATGAGGAAAATGAGCATAAATTCGCCGAAATCGGCAAGCACATTAAGCACGGAGTAAAACGCATCGGAGATGCGTGTGCCGATGCTCTCGTCAGGTGGGCTTACATCCGCAACCTTATTCACTTCCTCCAGCGTAACCGTGACTGTAGAGTAGTCGATCAGGCTGTCGAAGTTCCTCAAATTCATTTCAAGCATTTGAATTTCGTAAGATACATCGGCGAGCGCGTTTTCCAGCTCTATAATGTCTTCAAGCGTGGCCGCTTGCTCAAGCAGCGTCATAAGCCGTGTTTCTCTGGTGCGCAACGTTTTTAAACGGGTCTCAGTATCAAAATAATCCAGCGAAATATCTTTACCGTTAACTGAGATTGATAGTGTCTCTCCGATATTGCCGAGACGTCCGGTAAAATCACTGAAGTTTTTGCTTGGCACTCGCAGTGTTAAGTATGCATAGCGCCCGCTGTCCTGCCAGTCCTCCGGTTTTTTGCCGTCTATAGACGATTCTTCGATATAACCACCGAGTTCCTCCAGAAAAGCTAAAAGATTGCCGTAGTCATCATCAAAGTTCTTGGTTCGAATCTGAAAGCTTCCATAATAGACGATTTTTCTGTTTACATCGGGTTGAAGAATTGAGCCGTCATAATTCAACCCTGCTTCTTGAGCCGGTGCCGCTTCCTCATCTGCTTCTTCACGAGATGCGCTGTCATATGCGGGTTCCTCGGCCGCCACCTCGGCTTCCGCATAAAAACTTTCGTCAGAGCCTTTAGCCGGCTGTAATGCAGCGCAACCTGCCAGTGATGCAAGTAAAAAAACCGCAATTGTAATGACAATAAAAATCTTTTTCATAACACCCTCCACCAATATTTCTTAAAGAACAATAATAACGTCTGTTCCTTAATATGCTGATTAGACGTTAGACTAGGTCATTTGGTTCCATTTGTTTTTTTGGTTAGTCTTCAAGCAGTATTTCCCTTAGCCGCTGTCTTCCGCGGCTCAAACGGGATTTTACTGTGCCAATGGAAATACTCAGCGATTCTGAGATTTCTTCATATGAAAGACCCTGAATATCACGCAGTATAACGGTTATTCGGTGATCCTCGGAAAGCGTATTGATAGCGGCTTGAATATCTTCTCGGCTTTCAATATTGAGTGTATGTGCTTCGGGCGTTGAGCTGTTTTTATCTTCAATCAAAAAGCCGCTCTCTATGGTGCTGTCTAGTGATAAAGGCTCGTTTTTGCGCTTGCGAATGCCGTCAAGACAGGTATTGACGGTAAGCCTGTAAACCCAAGAGGAAAAAGATGATTCATGACGAAAGGTCCGAATGCTCTTGTAGATTTTGATAAGAGACTCTTGCGCCATATCATAAGCATCTGCTTCGTTGCCCATATAACGGTATGCCACATTGTATATTTTTTTCTCGTACATAAAAAGCAACGCCTCCATTGCTGCGTCATTGCCCTTTTGTGCACTTTTTATCAGCAAGGCCTCATCAGATATGACGGTTGCCTCTTTTTGCTGGTTTAGTGTCTGTGACATCATACACGAATTATACATGATTTTAACATGTGTTGCAAAGTCTTTTTAGGATCATCTTCAATACATAAAAGAAGATTATTGACATCAATCGATGCGCAATGTAAACTATAAAAAAACAAAAGGTTTACAATAGAGGTGGGTATGAAAACAAGACAAATGATTCTTTGCGCGCTTTTTGCGGCGCTGACAGCAGCCGGTATTTTTGTGAAAATTCCGATCCCTGGAACACCAATGAGCTTTACGCTCCAAACATTTTTTATTTTTTTGGCAGGGCTTTTGCTGGAACCAAAATTTGCGATCATTTCGCAGGCTGTTTATACAGCGGTGGGCTTGCTTGGTATCCCGGTGTTCATGAACGGCGGCGGTGTTGCGTACGTTTTACAGCCTTCATTTGGTTTCATTATCGGTTTTTGCGTAACAGCTCTTCTTATCAGCCTTTTGGTGAGGCGGCATATGCTTTTGCTTATCAGTAAAAAAAATTCAGAGTCGAAATTCACAGCGAATGTAAAGATAATAGGATACGCATTGCTTACCCTCGTGGTTTTGTATATGATCGGCGCTTTATATATGTATATCATTTTTAATGTATATATGAACCAAAGCGTATCACTGGAAGTGATCATAATATCATACAACGGTATCTTTTTTCTCTTTGATATTCTCAAGTTTGCTGCGGCCATAACGCTTGGCATGGCCGTACTTAAAAGACTCCCATCGAATATATCAGTATACAAAAAAGGGGCTGCTTAATTGCTGCCCCTTAAGCTGAAAAATTACTTCATCTTTGCGGCAAAGTCATAAATAACAGGGATTTTGAAAATATCGTTCTGAGTCGCTTTGATAATACAGATAACGGTTAAAACGACCCAACCGATCCAAAGTATGTTGTACAAGATGGAGAAGAAGACAAAGCCGCCTGAGAAATACAATCCGAAGCCGATAATTGCCGCAATAATAGCAAGAACGATATAAACGGCAACCATGAAGCATCCAAGGAAAAGCGACTGCCACGCATGAAGCCTGACCGTTTTGTTATCCTTTTCTGTAACTATAAGAATGATAGCGCTGATAATGGACAGAACATAGGCGAACCAACTGGATGTTTTTTCATCCATGCCTAGTGAATTCTTGTTATCTGACATATATATTGTCCTCCAAAAACATATTTATATCGTTATTATACATGTATAGGAAGCCTGTTGTAAACCGTTATTTACCTATTTTCAGACCGCTGGCCACCTTTTGCAGCACATTTGAGTCAAACGCGAATTCGGATTTTCGCTTTTCCCTCATCTGCTGTTCGGAAATAGTAACAAGATGATCAACCAGCGCAGAAAAAGACACATTTGCAGGCTCCCAAAGATAAAATGCAAATGAACCGGGGATGGTATTGACTTCATTGACATAAAGCGTATCCGTCGTTTGGTCGATGATATAGTCGATACGCACAAGCCCTTTTAGATCAAGGGCTTTGAATATATCAAGTGAAAGACGGCGAACGTGCTGTGCCATGTCATCGGAAATGTCTGCTGGAATTTTACGCCCCAGCGATTTCATACCTTTTGATTTACCGTTGTTTAAATATTTCTCTTCAAAACCAAGAAATTGACTGGCAGTGACCGGCTGCTCGATCACGCTTGTTTTGGCGTTTGCGGCTGTTCCCATGACAGAGCAATTGACTTCTTTAATATCTGTGACCGCTTTTTCTACGAGTATGCGCCTGTCGTATTTGGCCGCCACCTCAAGCGCATAAACAAGCGCATCGCGGTTGTCCGCTCGGTTCACGCCTATGCTGGACCCAAGATTTGCGGGTTTCACAAATACAGGATAGCCAAGCTTGTTTTCCGATTTCTCGCAGACTGCGTCACTATCTGAGTAAAACTCATCGCGTTCAAAAAATACAGAGTCCAGCACGGGAAACCCAAAACCGATAAAAGCTGATTTCATGATGATTTTATCCATGCAAACAGCCGAACCGGTAACTCCGGCGCTTGAATACGGGATGTCCGACAATTCAAACAACCCCTGTATGGTACCGTCTTCACCGTGAAGACCATGCATGGCGGGGATAACGACATCAATCTGGCAAATGGCTTTTTGCTTTCTTCCGTATTCATAAAGCGTGGCGTCTGCTGAACCCGATAGAAACACGCGTTTCACACCTTTGGCGTTTGGGTCGAAGCGCTTGAAGACGGCCACATCCATCAGCTTATCGCCGGTGTACCATTTTCCATCTCTGTCGATATATATCGGAATGATGTTGTATTTATTTTTATCCGCATGGCTCATCAGCTGATTGGCTGTGATGATGGATATGTCATGCTCCACAGTTCTGCCGCCGAATGTGACCGCAAGATTCTTTTTCATATCAAAACCCTTTCTATTCGTTATAATTATCTGGCAGGTCGTTCTCGAATATGACGACATCGCCGGGAGCAACCTGTGTCCAAAGCACCTTGGCGGCTTCGTCGAGTGAACGATATACCTGAATGTTTTCTTTCTTAAATCCACATTCAATAAGCCCTTCATATATGGGCCTTGTATGTTTGGGACCGATCAGCAAGACCGTATCCGCCACCTCTGCCATCACACGTCCAAAAGCACGGTTCTCGGTATCTTCCTGATCGCCGAGTTCCACCATGCCGGGCGTTACCACCACTTTTCGTCCTTCAAAACGAGAAAGCACTTCCATTGCGGCACGCACACCAGAAGGATTTGCGTTAAAGGCGTCATCGATAACGGTGATACCATTTGATGTGGGCAGCATCTGAAGGCGGTGCTCAACGGGCTGTATTTTGCGGATACCCAGACGAATCTGTGCGGCACTGAGGCCGAGCCTGTGAGCCACGCTCGCGCAGCCCACGATGTTTAAAATATTATGCTTGCCGAGCAGCTTTGTTTCGCAGATAATACGTTCCCCGCCCAGCACCAGTTCAAACCGGCTCCCATAACTTCCTGATTTGATGTTTTCGGCACGGATGTCCGATTCCCCTGTGTAATCCACGGAAAACAGTTTTTTCTCAATAGTCGTCTGATCGTAAAGCTTTCGACATACGTCGCTATCTCCAGGAAAAAATGCACAGCCATCAGGCGGCAAGCTTTCTGCCAGCTCGTATTTGGTTTTGGCGATGTTTTCTATGCTGCCGAAAGTCTCTAGATGCTGCGGCCCGACAGACGTCAACAAGCCAAACTTAGGATGAACAAGGTCACAGAGTTCCTTGATGTCCCCCATGTTGCGCGCACCCATTTCGGCGATAAAAACCTCATGAGAAGGCTTCATCTGCTCACGTATGACGCGTGTTAGGCCCATAGGCGTGTTAAAGCTGGATGGCGGCACCAATACATTGAATTTTTCCGAGAGTATCGTTCCGAGTATGAATTTGCAGCTTGTTTTCCCGTAACTGCCGGTAATACCAATTCGTATCAAATCACTGCGTTCGTTAAGCTTGTTTTTTGCATCGTTCATATACCAGTGCTGCACCGCTTTTTCGATGGGTTTTGCAAAAATATTTGCGCAAAAAACGCCAATACCGACCATAAGGAACAGCGGAAAAAACGGCATGTGAGACAGCGCTGTGCCGCTTAGCACAAGCAGGTCGACAAGGCACAAGATTGTGCCAGAAAACAAATAGAATATAGATATGAACACAAACAGCCTTTTGACACGGCTTGTGTAGACAAGCGGCTTTTTTGCATTCTCCACACGTGATTTTTTTGCGTATATAAGTATAAGCAGTATATAGACAACCGCCAATATAATAAACACGTAGAAACTAACTAGCGGGAAAACCGTATTGACAATCAACATCAAAACAAACCCGCAAAACGAAACAACTGACGGGACTTTAAAGACCATCGGCATATTTTCGCCGAGCCAGTGCACTAAGTTCTTATTCTTATATCCTTCCAACTGCAGCATATGCACAAGCCTTGCTGAACCAAAAACCATGGCCGCAGCACACAACGCATAAACCGCAATAAGAATATATGTTGTCATCTATTGTCCTCCAAAAAAGGTTGTTACGATGTTGATGTAACGATTGAAACAGTCCAGAAAAGAATAGTGCCCCGCCCCCTCAAACACCACAAGACCTGCATCGGGAATCTCTTTCTCCATCGTTTTTCCAAATTCGAGCGGCGTATCCTGATCGTTTTCACCCCATATCAGTAACGACGGGCTTTTAATATCAGGCAAATAACTTTTCAAATCCTGATTGACAACGCGTACAAATACCTTTTTCATGTTGTCCGGCAAAGCGCGGTAATCGACAGACCCCGCGTTTTTGACGTACTTTTCGACATCAACACCAAAGAGCTTAAGTATTGATTTAATAAAACGACCGCGATTTAAGCGCTTGGCGGCTTTAAATGTGTAAATTTTGAAAGACTGCTTGACAGTGCGGTGTTTTCGAAGGCCTGCCGCATCTGTGAACACGATTTTGTCAACGATTTCGGGATGCTGAGCCGCAAGGATAATCGTGACGCGACCGCCGAAGGAATGGCAGATAACATGTGCTTTTTTCAGCCCGAGTTCCTGCATAAAACGATATGTCAGGTCAGTATATTCCTGTACGCCAAAGTGCTCAGGCGGTGTATCGCTGCCGCCGAAGCCCGGGAAATCCAGAGAAGTTACGCGGTACCTATCTTTGAGCACATCAATAATAGGGCGCATTGTCTGTATGCTAGCGCCCCATCCGTGCAGCACAAGCACATCGGCTCCCTGCCCCTGCTGCTCATATTGAATTTTTATGCCGTTAATATCGATAATCATTTCTACTCATTAATATGTGTGATATTGTCGATTATACATTTTTGAAGGCGAAGTATCAAGGCGTGTTTTTACCCTTCCACATGATCAGTGCGTCTTCATTGCCATAATATTTCGGGCGTATGCCAACAGTCGCAAATCCAAGCTTATCATAAAGGCGGACGGCATCGTCGTTGGATATGCGGACTTCTAATGTATAATAAGGCAAGCCTGTCTGCATAAAGATTGTTTCAAGCAAACCGCGGCCGATGCCCCGTTTTCTGTATTCGGGAAGAACCGCCACATTCATGATATGCCCTTCGTTAAAGATCACATGAACGCCACAATACCCGGCCGCATGACCGTCCGCTTCGGCAATTATATATAAGGAAAACTCGTTACCGCAAATGTCTGTGCGGATAGATTCCAGCGACCACGGCTTGTTAAAGCAAGCAAGTTCGATTTTATAGATGTTTTCTATATCTTCGCAGTTGACCTGCCTGTATGTCACGCTCATTTTTGCTCGGCCATTACACGCTCGGCCTGCGTTGCCCGCAGATAAAAAGGCTCGAGACTGTAGGCATCCTGGTGGTTTCCGGTTTGATATAAAGCGTATGCGGCAAAGCCCACAGAACCGGCGCGCTGCAGCACAATGCCTTTATGCGCAATTTCAAATGCGGGGTCTGCGCTAAGGATTTTTTCCTTGTGAACAATCGTGGCATCGCCCAAAAACAGCGTCTGGCGGCCTTTCAGCTCACTCAGCACATCTTGGAGCGGCACGGCGCGGTAATCTGAAATTCTGTTCCCGTTTTCATATATGGCCGTATATACTTCGCCGCGTCTTGCGTCTATGACCGGACATATGATTTTATCTGCTCCGAGCACGTTAATTGCCAGCGCATCAAGCGTATTAACCCCAAACGCTGGTTTCTGCGATGCATGCGCAAACGCCTTTATCATGCCGATGCCGATGCGAAGTCCCGTAAACGAACCCGGGCCTGATGCGCATGCAAATAAATCCACTTCATTGATATCAATGTTGGCACAAGATAATGAAAAATCAACCATTGGCCCGATGGTTTCGGAATGTGTGCGTTTGTCGTTCATGTACGTTTCGGATAATAATTTGTTATCACGAAGTACAGCAGCGGAGCAAACGCCCCCTGACGTATCAACCGCAAGAATGTGCATTTTTATCCTCGTTCTTCATAATTTCGATATGCCGTTTTTGATTACCTGAGCCTTGAATAATGATGCGGATATTGGCATGAAGCTCAGGCGCGTTTTCCGGCCACTCGATAACGCAGACGTTGTCGCCGCCGGGATAGTCATAAAAACCGATGTGTTCCAGTTCCTGTTCGTCCTCAATGCGGTACAGATCGAAATGGCAAAGCGTCAACCGCCCATGATACTGCCGGAGCAATGTAAAGGTGGGGCTCGTCACTTCTTCGGTGATACCAAGCCCTTTAGCGATACCCTTGACCAAAACAGTTTTGCCGGCGCCAAGCCCACCGTATATGGCGATTATATCACCGTTTTTTAAGGATTGACCTAATTTTATACCAAGCGCCAATGTATCGTCGGCGTTGCTGCTGCACATATCTATCAAAAGATAAATCTCCTTACTGTGGCTGCTTATGAAGTATATCCGATAAACGTTTATAAAGCAATATAACCACAATGGATTCCGCTGCCGCCTTAATCGCGGTAATCGGCAACGTGCCTGCTACAAGGTATAATCCTATATCAAAATCTGCTCCGAGAAATCCGATAAAGAGCGGTATCAGAACATAATAGTTTAAGACAGGTGCTAGAGCTATCATGCAAACACTGCCAACACTAAGGCCTATAATGGCGCTTTTCCTTGACTTTTTGCGTTTGTAAATGATTGATGCCGGTAAAACAAGCGCTATGGCTAATGTCAGGTTTGCTATCTCTCCTACGCCGCCTGTACTTGATTTTAATATAAAGTTGAAAAAGTTTTTGATGACTTCTATGACAACACCCGCAACAGGTCCTAGCGCAAATCCACCTATTAACGCCGGAACGTCAGCAAAATCCAGCTTGAGCCACGGATAAACGCTGAAAATTGGAAATTCCAGATACATAAGCCCAACTGCCAATGCGGAAAGTGCGCCGATTTTGGCCATTGTGGACATACTCATTTTTGTGCCTCTTGTGTTCATAATACAATTCCTCCAATAAAAAAACTTCCGCATGTAACTTCGGAAGCGACCATATGCACATAAAAGGCAATGTGACTTCTCTCATCCAGACTATACTGTCGGTTACGGAATTACACCGTATCAGCTTACGCTCGCGGACTATCACCGCCGGTAAGGGAATTTCACCCTACCCCGAAGACATACTAATTATTATTTTGTTTAATGTTACACCGTTTTATTAAAAACGTCAACTGGAATTCTATTCTGTCAGTCTGCCCAGAAATATTTGAAGGTCGTCAAAGCTGCTGAATATGCGTCCTGTTTCCAGCGCCCGCCTGTCTTCCTCCTCGATTTTCTTGAAGTCAATATCGATATTGATATAAATATCCTGTTCATTTGAACCTGCAACGGTACGATAGACAGCCAGCTTATTTCCGGATTTTCTAACTATATAGTGCTCAGGACAATAGCACGAAAAGCTTTTATTTAATACCACTTCCTCTGCCGAGAACGACACAATATGCACATCGGGAAAAGCATCCTGAAGCTGCGAAAAACTTAGCCCGATCATTTTGGGCTCGGGCTCTGTATCCACATAGACATGATGCCTGCACATTTCATATCCATAATCCCATGTGATGACAGTGTCCTTTGTGATTCGGTCATTGGAGGCGCCAGCCTTAACGGCAGACTCCTCGCTCTCAGTTTGCGCAACAATACGAGGTTCGCCTTCGGCAACGATGAAACCAACCAATCCCGATAAACCGATAATAAACAGCATCCCGAAAAATATAACAAATTTTCTGTGCTTGTGAAAGAACATAAAAAATACCCCAAAGGATTTCTCTTTTGGGGTATTTTCTGTACCTATATCGTGTTTTATTCGTTCATCACGCCATTGTGGTAAACATTTTGGACATCGTCGTTGTCTTCGAGCATATCAAGCATTTTTTGTACGCTCTCTTCTGTCTCCTCAGAGACGTCAACAGTGTTTGATGGTACAAGCTGAACCTCGGCCATAGCAAAAGCATAACCGCTTTTCTCCAGCACATCGTAAACCTGTGAAAAAGACGCCGCATCTGTTGTGATTTCCAAAGCATCTTCGTCATCCTGTACATCCAGCGCACCCGCATCCAGTGCCGCCAGCATAAGCTCGTCCTCATCAATACCGTCGCTGTTTTCTATGATAATCACGCCTTTTCTTTCAAACATCCATGCCACACAGCCGGATGCGCCAAGCGACCCGCCGTTTTTATCAAAGCTGTGGCGGACTTCGCCTGCTGTTCTGTTGCGGTTATCCGTCAGCGCTTCCACAATTACAGCCACGCCGCCAGGGCCATAGCCTTCATAGACAATGGATTCGTAGTTGATATTACCGAGTTCACCCGCCGCTTTTTTTATCGAGCGCGAAATAGTATCGTTAGGCATGTTATTGGCCTTTGCCTTAGCCACCACATCTTTTAGCTTGGAGTTTGTTTCGGGGTCAGAACCCCCTTCTTTAACTGCAACCGCAATTTCTCTGCCTATCTTGGTGAATATCTTGCCACGCTTGGAATCAGTGCGTTCTTTTTTATGCTTGATATTCGCCCATTTTGAATGTCCGGACATATGTCACCTCTTAAAAAAATCTCTTGGTATCATAACATAAAAGGCCTATTTGTGACAATGCCGTTATTCAATCATGCTGTCGGGCAGAAGGTTTAGCAAATCATCCGTGTTATCCACTTCCACAAAGCTTTGCGGCACATCGCCGATGATGATGGTTTCCGAGATGAGAACCTGTGACGATATTTCTACAGTCTGCGCTGAATTTCCGATAAGAATACGCACCGTTGCGTTCAGAATCAGATAGATTTTATGACGCGTCTGATTGATGCCTGCGTCTTCAAATTCCGTCATAAAATCCGTAGTGACAGAACCGACAGGTTCTACTCTCACAATAACGGAAGGTCCTCGTCCGGATAACAACTGCCCGCCCAATATTGTGCCGATGGGGATTTTTATTCCCTGCTCGCCGATATTTAATATTTTTTCTTGTGCAGCGATAGCTGTATTTGCCGCAAGATTATTCATCAGCACAGCATTGGCGGATACAAGCGTAATATTGCCCTGTGCGTCTTTTTGAATATTGATGAGGTCTGTATACGTCACGCCGGACCCCACTGTTTCGCGAACGGCTTCATTCATCGCTTTCACCGCGATGGCACGAAGTCGCGCTTCGGACAAACTAGCTATGGTCGGTCTAATAGACTCGTCAATAATCATATAGCATACAGCCACTAATATAAGCAGCAGAAAAGCTAACCACTTTCTAAAATGCCTCTTGCGCGCTTTCATTTTCATCACCTATATAAAGCTATGCGCATTTGTGCTCTGCCATCACAGAATACGCAATATGTAAATAATTATCGATGTAGGTGTCGCTCGGTATGTTTTATGGTATAATTATAAAAATTAAAAAAATGATAAGGTGTCGTTACATGTTTGAAGATAAAGATACACGTTCAAATAAAGCGAAACGGAATCCGATTAAAGACATTGCGAAAAAAATCGCGGTGTTTTTTGCGTCGGTTGGTCAGACTATCGCACGTTTTTTTCATAAAGCATTTGGAAAAGCAAATGATGACAATTCGAGCGCATCGTCAGAAACGGCGGTGTTCAATTCTGTCGCCGGTTCTGATCATCGGTCACGCGCATCTTCATCACGTATGCAGGAAACAAGAGCTGTTCCGCATATCTCCAAAGAGCATCTTTCGGGCGAAGGAAAGGAGCATATCAATATGTTCCGCCCGCGCAGGCAAAAAAACGGTCTGGTCATCAGCGTACTTTTGACTTCTTTTAAGCTTATCCTTGTCGTTATATTTATGATCGGCGCGGCGGGCGTCGGTTCAATCATCGGTGTCGCAAAAGCTTACATGGAAACAACGCCCACATTAGATACGGAAAGAATTGAGGAACAGGCGGAAACGTCATACATATATGACATGTATGGTCAACCCATCACCTCATATACAGGTATCGAAAACAGAGATTGGGCAAGCCTTGAAGAAATTCCTGAAAAGCTGCAGCGGGCTGTTGTGGCCATTGAGGATGTGCGGTTTTATAATCATGACGGTGTGGATTTAAAACGCCTTTTGGGAGCTTTTATCAGCAATCTTATGAACAACAACGTTCAAGGCGGAAGTACCATCACGCAGCAGCTGATAAAAAACAGAATGCTTACAACAGAGCGCACATATAAAAGAAAAATACAGGAAGCCTATCTTGCCATGCAGCTTGAAAAAGAGTATAACAAGGATCAGATCCTTGAAGCCTATATGAATACAATATTCCTGGGTGAATCCAATTACGGTGTGAAAGCGGCGGCACAGGACTACTTTCGTAAAAGCTTGGACGAATTGACATTAAGAGAATGCGCGATGCTTGCGGGCATTACACAGTATCCTTATTCTTATGACCCGAGACGTTGTTATTACGTCAAGGAAGACCCTACGCCCGTCAATGAACGTACAGACAAGGTTTTAATGCAGATGTATAAAGCGGGTTATATCACGAAGAATGAATACGAAGAAGCACTCAATGAGGATGTTTTTGTATATGAGGAGTCCGAAGTTTCCGGCATGTACAAATACCCGTATTTTGTGGAGTATGCTGTTTACGATGTGATTACGCATTTCCTAAAACAGCGAGGCTTACAGGATACGAAAGAAAACAGGGCCGCCATAGAAACGGAGATCCGTACAAGCGGTTATCAGATATATACAACGGTTGACCCCGAAGTTCAATTGTCATTGCAGAATAGCATAGATAATTGGGATGATTATCCTGAGCTTGAGGATAAAGACGATGCTGTGAAACGCTTTAAAAATGCAGACGGCAGTGTGACCGAGACGGTTGAGCCGCAGGCAGCTGCTGTTATTGTCGATCATAAGACAGGCGAGATAAGAGGTTTGGTAGGCGGCAGACCCACGCCGACGGTGAAAAAGACGCTGAACCGCGCCTATCAGACCACAATGCCGGTTGGGTCATCTATCAAGCCCATTGCCGTGTATGCCCCGGCGATAGATAAGGGTAATTCAGACGGCACGGTTGTGCCCAATATGCCCGTTAAAATAAAAGACTGGGATGACGGCGGCGGAAAGGGCTATCCTTCGGGCGGTGCTTCAAAATACGGTCCCGTTACTTTGCGCACGGGACTTGTCAATTCTTTAAACAGTGCGACAGCATATACGTTGTTAAATCTAGTTGGCTTGGATGATTCATATAACTATCTTGTGAGCATGGGCATCAACCCCAATCATATCCAAAAGACAGGCGCAGGCCTTGCTTTGGGGACATCGGGAATCACGCCAGTGGAGATGGCAGGTGCTTACGCCACTATTGCAAACGGCGGTATTTATAAAGAACCCCTCGCATTTACAGAGGTGAAAGATAAAGATGGCATTGTGATACTCCGTGCGGATGATGTGCGAGTCGAAAATAAAGTTTTCGAAGAATCAACGGCCTTTATCGTAGCAGATATGCTGGTCAATGCCGTTCAAAGCGGCACGGGTAAAAACGCAAGAATAGATGGCATGACAGTTGGCGGCAAAACGGGAACCAATCAGGATGCAAAGGGTGTGTTCTTTGCGGGCATATCGCCATACTATACGGCAACATTATGGATTGGTCATGACGATTACAAACCGCTTGACAGTGATGTTTATGCATCCAGCAGCGCGGCGCCGCTCTGGAAGGATTTTATGTCTCATATCCTTGAGGGAAAAGAAGACGCAAAGATTATTGAAAAGACGCCTGAAGAGCTGGGGCTTGAGAGAGTAGAAATTTGCTCGATAACCGGCTTGAAAGCCACTGACGCATGCCGTGCTGATGAGAATCATCCTCCTGAGTACGCGTATTTTTTAAAGGGAACAGCTCCTGTCGAAGAGTGTAAAGCGCATCAGCTTGTGACAATATGCCCGGTAAGCGGTAAGATAACCACTCCATATTGTCTCAACGATTCGGCGATCGCACCGGAATCCCTTGTGCCGCAGTCGTTTGTGTATTTGCCGGGCGATTCAATATACTGGCTGTTCAGATCGGATGAAGAACGCGTGAAGTATATGCCGAACCTTAAGCTTACACCTGATGGCAATATACCGGTAACTGAATTGGAACCGAGCGATCCAATCTATTATCAGTTTTACTGTGAAATCCACAATGCCGAATGGCTTCAGGAGAAGACATACAGAGCCAATGCGGTGAACAACGCAAACGCACAGATCAGCGCTTCCAACAGTGTGCTCTCAAATCCCATCTACGTGATGACTAGCGAGGACAAAAACAGACTCACAAATAAGATCGGCGAATTGCAGCAGCTTATCGCCGATGTGACATCCACATCGGGCGCAATTGAACAAAAGACGGCTGAATTGAAGTCTCTTACCGACAGGTTGTTGACGATCTATACACCCGAGCCCGAGCCGTCACCCACGCCCACGACGACGCCGGTGCCAACTCAGACAGTGCCTGCACCTTCTACATAATATAACACCAATAGTTACGGAATATAGTTTTCTTCTGGTAATACATTGATTCTGATACAAAAGGAGGGCGGTCCACATAGACGCTCTCCTTCCATTTCTATCTCGGGGTGCATAGGAACCACGCAGTACTCATATGTATGGTCATATTCTGCGGTGAAATCGTTAACGGTTATCATCGTTGTGGCTCCTGCGTACTCCCCAATCATTTCAATCGTTCCATATGTAAGGTCTTTTCGCATGATTTTGTATATAATGAAGCTGTCTTTGGGCGTAAAGCTTATGTTAGGCAAGCCGCCGTCTCCGTTCGTGACACTGAGATCATCCGGCGGTGAGGGTACGGCCCAATAGGATGTGTATTGTGACGGGGCGCTCTCTTCTGGAAAGTATTCAAGCATGGTTTGTTCGTCGGGTGTAAAGGCGCTTGCAAGCATAGGCTGGCTTCCGTTTTCCAATGATTGAATATCAATTCGAAGGGCGACAATATCATCCGGCTGAGCAAAATTCGGTGCTTTTTTATCCTTATATACCTCGGAAAAAATTTTTTGAAGAAGCATAGCCGGATAAGTGCCGCCGGTGACATCAGATGGGAGACAGTGTTTTTCGTCTGTGCTGTCGAACCCCATCCAGCAGCACATCGTATATTCAGGGTTATAGGCGACTGTCCACGCGTCTTTGTTATCCGCCCCCGCTCCGGCTGTGCCTGTTTTGGCTGCGATGGGAACATTTTTCACGCTGACGCGTTTTGCTGTGCCAGTTGTGGCTGCACTTTCCAGCATAGACGTGATTAAAAAAGCCGTTTTACCTGACAACACACTGGTTTTTGTGTGGGGACGCTCATAGATAATTTCTCCCCTGCCGTTTTCTATTTTTGTGATGCAGGTTGACAGCGAATAATAACCCCCATTGGCAAACGGTGTAAACGAATTGGCCAGACATAGTGGTGAAACACCCGTTGTAAAGCCGCCAAGCGCCAATGTCAGGCCGCGGTCTTTCAGTTCAAACGGAATCCCCACTTGAGACGCATAAAGCTTGCCGGCTTCGACCCCGAGCGTGTCAAGCACTTTCACGGCAGGCAGGTTTAAAGATTTTGCAAGTGCTTCTCTTAGCGTCACCCATCCTACGTAATTATCGGAAAAATTCTTTGGTACATAGCCGTTGAAATCTTCTTTTTCATCGAGCACAAGAGTGGCGGGCGTATAGCCCAGATTCTCAACAGCGGGTGCGTAGGCAATCACCGGCTTTATTGCCGAACCTGGCTGCCGTTTTATATCAACTGCCCGGTTGATTCCTCGCCGTGTGTCGTAGCTTCGTCCGCCCATAATCGCACGTATTTCTCCGGATTCGCTGTCAAGTATACACACTGCCGCCTGACACTTTTCATTGTCCGCGGCGTTGTCAGGAAAATTATCAGGATCTTCAAATAACTTTTCGACTTGTGATTGAAGAGCTTGATCCAGCGTCGTATAGATACGGCAACCGCTGGATAGCAATTCTTCACTGTCCATCGACAATATGTTTTCAGCCTCGGCAAGCACCATATCGGTGAAATACCCATATTCCACTTCGCTTTTTTGAGTAAGA
Organism: Clostridia bacterium; assembly: GCA_003249555.1. Classification (GTDB taxonomy): domain Bacteria; phylum Bacillota; class Clostridia; order Christensenellales; family SZUA-584; genus SZUA-584. The sequence continues at coordinate 20,022 of QKIQ01000107.1, forward strand.
ATAACAGCCTCGGATTTTGCCTCTTTTTCTTCATTTTCTGAAATTAACCCCTGACTTGCCATGTTAGTCAGCACGAGGTTTCGCCGCTCGATAGACTTTTTCTTGTCTAAATGCGGCGCATAATGAGACGGCGCTTTTATCACGCCTGCTAGCATCGCAGCCTGAGCGATAGACAGGGATTTTGCACTAATCCCAAAGTATACTTTGGCTGCGGCTTCAATCCCGTAAGCCCCGTTGCCAAAGTATATGTAGTTTAGGTACATTTCGAGTATTTTGTCTTTTGAATAGACCTGTTCGAGCTTATAGGCCATTACGGCTTCCTGCAGCTTTCTAGACATGGTTTTCACGCCCGTCAGGCTTGTGTTCTTCACCAGCTGCTGCGATATGGTGCTTGCTCCCTGCTTCAAGCTGCCGCTTTTTAAGTCTTCAACTAGTGAGCCTGCAATACGAATGATGTCAACGCCGTTGTGCTCATAAAAACGCACATCTTCAATGGCGATAAACGCATTTTTTACATGCTCTGGGATGTCGTCTATCGTGAGATATACCCTGTTTTGTTTATTGTAAAGCGCAGCGGTTTCTGCATTGTTCCTATCATAGATCAGCAGTGTTTGCTGCATGTCACCAATTTTTTCAGGATCAAACTCTTTCCATTCATCGAGTCCCATTAAATATGAAAATACGAAAACAGTTCCCGCAAGCGCCATTGTCAGCCCAAACAGCATCATATATTTAATAACGGATAAGGCTATATGAAAGAATCGAGATATCAGCCCTTGACTGCGCCTGTGTTTTCCCATTGATGTTGCTTCCTCTTGACAATTGAGCTTAATAAGCACTGATGAGAAAACGATCAATCTTTATCAATGCTTGCCTAAAATTTAGACTCTCCGAAAATGAAAAGATTATGTTGTTCGACAACAAGTAAAAATTAGCAATAAAAGTAGCCAATTATCGCTAAAATCTCCTAAAGGAATCATAGTATTGTTCAAGAATACGTTATGGATCACATGAAAGGATAAAGCATATGCACATTAGAGTAAAACAGCAAAGCGACTGTGTCATCGCACACATTTTCGGTGAATTGGACCATCACTGCGCGGATCAGGTTAAAGATGAACTTGACAGTCTGATTCGCCGATTCAACGATATAAATCTTGTGCTGGATCTTAAAAACTTAAGCTTTATGGACAGTTCGGGGCTGGGTGTGATACTGGGCCGGTACAAAAAGCTTAAGGCAAAAGGCGGTAAGATGTATATCAAAAATGCCACCCCACAGATTGAAAAAGTATTTCATGTGAGTGGCATCTATCAGATCATTAAAAAAATAAAGTAACGGGGGCTCATATGGAAATCAAGAATACCATGGAATTAAAGCTGCCCAGTTTGTCGGTAAACGAGGGCTTTGCGCGCAGTGTTGTTGGTGCATTTGCGACACAGCTCGACCCGACTCTGGAAGATATTGCAGACATTAAAACAGCGGTTTCTGAAGCTGTTACCAATGCGATTGTTCACGCTTATCCAGACAGACTGGGTGAAATACGCATCTTTGCGTCGCTGGAAAACCGCATAATAAGGGTTGTTGTGCAGGACAATGGCGTCGGTATCCGTGATATCGAGCAAGCAAGACAGCCGTTTTACAGTACGGCCGGAGATGAATCGCGTTCAGGTATGGGATTTACCGTCATGGAAACGTTTATGGATGAGGTCAAAATTGATTCGGCACCTGGGAAAGGAACGACGGTGGAGCTAAAGAAGACGATCGCCGCACAAGGGTAGATAAATGTCAGAAAAAGGTGTGCTCTCACATAAAGAGAGTTTACGACTCATAGAAGCTGCTCAAAATGGTGACGATGATGCCAAGGAAACGCTGATAGTGCGAAATACGGCGCTCGTAAAAAGCATTGTCAAAAAATTTCTGAACCGCGGCGTGGAATTTGAAGATCTGATGCAGATCGGCAGCCTCGGGCTTGTGAAAGCCGTGCTTGGCTACGATCCTAAGTTTGATGTGCGTTTTTCCACGTATGCCGTTCCAATGATTGCAGGGGAAATCAAACGTTTTTTGCGTGATGATGGTATTATTAAAGTCAGCCGGTCATTGCGTGAAAAATCATTTGAAATTTTTAGCGTCAAAGAAAAAATGAAATCGGAATTAAAACGCGAACCCACTATTGATGAGATTGCGATACGTATGGATATGTCGGCCGAGGATATTGTGTTTGCCATCGAAGCGGTTCGCAGTCCTGTATCTATCTATGAGCCAGCCTTCGATGATGAAAACTCAAAAACATTGCTCATCGATACCATGTCGGGAACGAACGATAACGACATGATTGATTCGATTTTACTAAAAGAATTGATACAAAAACTGGATCCAAAGGAACGCCAGCTGATTATGCTGAGATTTTACAGCGATAAAACACAAATGGAAATAGCTGAGATTCTGGGCGTTTCGCAGGTTCAGGTATCAAGGTTGATAACAAAAACTCTCGAGAAATTAAGAAAGTCTGTTGAATAAAACTTCATGCCATCCGGCAAATATTTTTTATTGGATTGCGAAATAATATCATTATAGTTTGCAGAACAAAAATGCTTAAAAGGAGCGTGTTTTTTTGTTTCAAAAAAGATGGGTGATCGCTTTAGTTATATGCCTTTGTATAGGGGCAATCGCGCTTGCAGCCATACTGCTTCTTCGCCCGCGTTTTGAAACATATAAGGATGCGTGGTATGTTTAAAGCCCATGTCTAAAGCCCTTTATAGCAATATTGAAGCTTTTTACGAAAGGAATATGCGATGGATGATTATGTGAAGATGCCGGAGAATAATGCTGGAACGCTTAAAAATGTAGAAGAAAATGAAGAGTTTAATAAAGCAGTTCCCCAGCGACAAAAAAAGATATAAGGCAGATACCATATGGATATCAAAAAAAATGCAGATGACACAAATTATCAGCAATATGTAAAAACAAATATGCCGAAAAGCCATCTAATAAAAGAGTGTATAATGGCATTTTTGGTTGGAGGGATTATTTGTGTTTTTGGAGAAGCCATCAATGAATTTTCACAAAGCGTTCTGCACCTTGATGAAGAGGGCGTTAATGCATTTCGCTCGGCGGTGCTTATTTTTCTCGGCGCATTGTTTACGGGTATCGGCGTATACGATATTTTGGGACGTGTGGCAGGCGCAGGTTCTATTGTGCCCATAACGGGATTTGCCAACTCGGTTGTTTCCCCTGCTCTTGAATACAAATGGGAAGGCTACATATTAGGTGTTGGGGCGAAGCTTTTTACCATAGCAGGGCCTGTTCTTGTCTACGGTACCACTTCTTCCGTGCTTGTAGGGATTATCTATTACATTTTTGGAGGGATATAAAATGGGATTACGTTTGGGGCCTACCACCGTTCAGTTTGCGTCTCCTCCAAATATACTTTCTTCCGCTTCCGTCGCAGGGAAAACCGAAAAAGACGGCGCTTATGGTCTTTCATTCGATTTAACATTTGATGACGATCTTTGGGGAGAAAAAACGTATGAGCTTGCGGAAAGAAAAATGTTTCAAAAGGCCGTCGAAACAGCAATAGAAAGGGCATCCTTAAAACCTAATGATATTTCTTATTTGTATGGCGGCGACCTGCTGAATCAGATTATATCATCAGGATTTGCGGCGCGTGAGCTGGGCATTCCGTTTTTTGGATTGTACGGAGCCTGCTCAACAATGGCTGAGTCCTTGATATTGGGTGCAATGGCAGTTGACGGCGGATTTGCCCAATACGCCGTATGCGGTACCAGCAGCCATTTTGCAACAGCTGAAAGACAATTCCGTTATCCGCTTGAGCTGGGCACGCCAAAGACGCCTACATCGCAAAATACGGTGACAGGAGCTGGCGCCGTGCTTTTAACTTCCCTGCGAGGGCAGTATCCCGCTGTTACACATGCCACGACAGGACGCGTGATTGATATGGGCATAAACGATGTCAACAACATGGGTGCGGCAATGGCACCGGCAGCCACAGAAACGATTTTATCTCATTTGGAAGAGACACAAAGAAACCCAGAATACTATGACGCAATTATTACAGGTGATCTTGGTACCTTCGGCAGCGAGCTGCTTATCAAGCTTGCAAACGATGCGGGGAAAAACCTGTCAGCAGTTCACAAAGATTGCGGTGCGATGATCTATGAAGGAAATCCCCTGGCGAAATGCGGCGGCAGCGGCTGTGGCTGCGGCGCGTCCATGCTGGGTGGTTTCTTTCTAAACGAGATGCGTGGCGGCAGGCTAAATAAAATATTATTTGTAGCTACGGGTGCGCTGCACAGTCCCACAAGCACCCTTCAGGGAGAAACGATTCCCTCAATTGCGCATGCGGCAGCGATAGAAATGGGGTGCGGACAATGAATTACTTAGGAGCGTTCATCGTTGGCGGGTTTATATGCGTCGTCGGACAAATACTGCTTTCCAAAACCAATCTGACATCTGGACGTATACTCGTTATCTTTGTCACTGCGGGTGTTTTGCTGACGGCTGTAGGGCTTTATGAGCCGCTTGTCAAATTCGGCGGAGCGGGTGCTCAGGTGCCTCTTACGGGCTTTGGATATTCGCTTGCTAAGGGCGCTTTTAAAGCGGTTGATGAATCGGGAATTTTGGGGGCTCTTTCAGGCGGTGTGGTGGCCACAGCAGCCGGTATTGCGTCTGCTGTGGTATTCGGATACGTTGTGGCTTTAATATTCAAACCCAAGACGAAAAAATAATCAACGTTGTTGCAACCATAAAAAAGCGGAATTTAGCCGCTTTTTTTATCTATGCTTGACTTTTTCAATAATCTCTTTGATTGGGTTTTCCTCGAGTACCCCGTCTCTATCTGCCCCTTGAAAGCAGAGTACAAGAGAACCGGGACCTGCATGCAGGCCAAGTACCGGAGTGAGAAAATCCAAGCGCACTTCCTTAAGCTTTGGGAACATCTCCATGACTTTATTTTTAAGCATTAACGCAAAAGTGACATTTCCCCCATGCGCAATATAAGCGCTTTGAGTTTCTTCGGTGGCATTCTTTTTCATTTTTTGTGCCATGAGTGAAATGGCCTGTCGCATACCGCGCGCATTCATTAAAAAAGTGAGTTTTCCTTCTTGGTTAACAAAAAGTATAGGTTTAAGATGAAGTAAACCACCAAGTAACGCTTTAATATGGCTGATGCGGCCGCCGCGATATAGATATTTGATATCACCGACTGTGAAGATAAGGTTATATTTTTCTTTAATACTTTCTGCATATTGATAGGCTTCTTCAAGATCGGCTGATTGGCATTTGTTCATTAGCTCGTACGCCATCTGCGTCAAAGCGAAGCTGCCTGTTCTTGTGTCTACAACCTTAACCTGTGCGCTATATTTTCCATTGAGCTCGGCAGCAGTAAGGCATGCGCTATCATAAGAGCCGCTTACTTTGCTGGACAAAGCTAAATGCAGGATGTTATGTCCCTGCGCTAATACCGGCTCCCATGTCTTCCTACAGCTATCGGGATTGACTTTGGAAGACTGCGCAAAATGTCCCGCATCCAATTTATCATAAAGCGCCTGCTTTTGTTCGTCATTTTCGAATTTATCCTCGTATTCTTGTCCGTCGAGCGTATATGAAAGATAGACCATGATAATTTTATGTGTAGCCATTTCTTTTGCTGTGAAGCAGGCTGACGAATCAACACTGATGACAAAGTTTTCCAATAGACCCTATCCCCCTCTTTTTCCGTCCATATTATATGCCACAGCAGATAAACGCAAGACAAAATCACAATCTTTAAAGAATGTTCAAGTTTTATTCATATTATTAGCGTAAAAGAAATAAATATTCAAAAGTAAATCGTAAATTTTGAGTAATGTGGTATTAATATACATATATTTTGAATCAAAATATAAAGTTTTGTGAAAAAAAAGCCTTTAGCATACTATTCGGGTATGACTAAGGGCTTCTCTGGTGCCGAAGACCGGACTTGAACCGGTACGGTGTTACCACCGCGGGATTTTAAGTCCCGTGCGTCTGCCGATTCCGCCACTTCGGCAAAAAGTTTCGGACTTCTTTTGAAGAAGCCCGGATAAAATGGGGTACCCAGAAAACCGTGTGTTTTCCGGGGTATCATTGGAGGCGCCACCCAGATTTGAACTGGGGAATGAAGGTTTTGCAGACCTTGGCCTTACCACTTGGCTATGGCGCCACATGCTCTTCTGATAAAAATTCGGCACATAACATTTATATGCCGGGATTAGTGTTTTTGTTCACCCCCTCGCATAAGCAAGGGGGTGGTTTATCACTTGTGGAGCGGAAGACGGGATTCGAACCCGCGACTTCGACCTTGGCAAGGTCGCACTCTACCACTGAGTCACTCCCGCACGGTTATAGAGATTGTTCTTTATGGCGACCCGGAAGGGACTCGAACCCTCGACCTCTAGCGTGACAGGCTAGCGTTCTAACCATCTGAACTACCGGGCCATATGGTGGGAGCAACAGGGCTCGAACCTGTGACCCTTTGCTTGTAAGGCAAATGCTCTCCCAGCTGCCCATTTCGTACCCCGGAAATTCGTGATTCCCGGAGGCCCCATAAAGAGCCTGCGTTCAACGAAGAACGCTGTGATAGTTTATAATAGACATGGCTCTGTGTCAAAATGTGAATTTAGCGATTAAATGAGGAATACTATAATCAATCTCATATTTCATCGCTATTTCGCAATTTTACGAGCATTCTTGCTATCTGCGCTTTTCAAGCTCCGCAAAAACTTCTGAGGGTGTGAGGCCGCGTTCACAAAGCAGCACAAGCAGATGATAAAGGAAATCTGCACTCTCGTAACGAATCTCATCGGGCGCGGCATTTTTGGCCGCAATAATGATTTCAGCTGCTTCTTCCCCGATTTTCTTACAGATTTTATCGATACCCTTGTCAAAAAGATAGTTGGTGTAAGAGCCTTCCTTGGGGTTATCGCGACGGTCTTCGATAACCGAAAACAGCTCATCGATTATGCCATATCCGCCTGTGTTTTCACCGCTGCCATACAAAGACTCAAAGAAGCAGGAATAATTGCCCGTATGGCACGCTGGGCCCTCCTGAGACACAATCGCCAGCAGGGTATCGCTGTCGCAGTCAATTTTCATTTCTTTGAGCGTTTGATAATGACCCGATGTCTCCCCCTTGCGCCACAGCTTTTGTCTGCTGCGCGAAAAGTATGTCATGTTGCCAGATTCCAACGTGATTTGCAGCGATTCACGGCTCATATATGCGAGCATCAGCACGCTGTTGGTTTTATAATCCTGCACCACCACAGGCACGAGTCCTTTTTCGTCGAATTTAACGTTGTCTATAATCATCATGCTTCCTCCGCTATAATCTCACAGGTATATTCTCTCGTTTAAAATACTTTTTGACGTCGCCCACGGTATACGTACCGTAGTGAAAAAGCGACGCAACCAGCACCGCATCGGCGTTGGCTAGCGTGACAGCATCCTTGAAATGTGTCATTTTACCCGCGCCGCCTGACGCGATAACGGGAATGCGCACCGCGTCCGAAATAGCTTTTGTCAGTGGTATATCGTAGCCGTCTTTCGTGCCGTCGGCATCCATGCTTGTGAGCAGTATCTCGCCCGCACCACGTTTTTCGGCTTCTGCGGCCCATTCAACGGCGTCACGACCGGTCCCCACGCGTCCGCCATTCAAGTAAACCTCCCAGCCTTCGCCGTCAGCCTTTTTCTTGGCGTCTATCGCGCAGACCACACACTGGCTGCCGAATTTCTCTGCCGCTTCGGAAATGAGTAGAGGGTTCTTTATCGCCGCAGAGTTGACGGAAATTTTATCGGCACCCCGCCGAAGCATTTCGCGGAAGTCAGACACCGTCCGTATACCACCGCCCACTGTCAGCGGTATAAATACTTCCTCCGCAGTGCGGGCGACAACATCGCTCATGATACCGCGGTTGTCAGAGGAGGCTGTTATATCAAGAAACACGAGTTCATCCGCGCCCTGCATATTAAACATCTTGGCCATTTCAACCGGATCTCCAGCGTCGCGTATATCCACAAAGTTAACGCCTTTCACAACACGTCCCGCGTCCACATCCAGACAGGGAATGATTCGTTTTGTCAGCATGTTTAAGCCCCCATTTTGATTGCTTCGCTGAGATTGATGCTGCCGGTATAAAGCGCTTTGCCGATGATGACACCCTGCGCCCCCGCTTCCTTCACAGCCTTTACGTCATCGGGTATGCTCATGCCGCCCGATGCGATAATTTCCATGCCCGTTTGCTTGACCATGTTTTTTACAGCCGCGACGTTCGGGCCGGTCAGCATGCCGTCACGCGCAATGTCCGTATAGATAATCGTAGCGATGCCGCGCTTTTTCATTTCATTGGCGAGACTGACAGGATCTTCTCCCGTGTCGGATGCCCATCCTCGTGTCGCCACGCGTCCGTCTTTTGCATCGATACCCACTACGATTCGATTGGAATACTTCGCAGCGGCTTCCTCGACAAGCTCAGGGTTTTCAATAGCCGCCGTGCCAACGATCACGCGACGTATGCCAAGGTCACCGAGACGAAGGTCGATATCTTCAATGCTGCGAACACCGCCGCCCAACTGTACGGGGATAGAGACTGTCCGAAGTATCTTAGCGACGGTATCATAATTTGAAAACTCTCCGGCAAATGCCGCGTCCAAATCCACCACATGCAGATACTGAGCGCCCATCTGCTGCCATTTTAAAGCCACTTCAGCCGGTTCTCCGTATTCAGTGGCTTGATCCATGTCACCCATTTTCAAGCGTACACAGACGCCGTTTTTTAAATCAATTGCTGGATATAAAATCATTTTAGCCCTCCAAACCGCCTCAGCATATCAAGGCCGGTGTCGCCGCTTTTTTCGGGATGAAATTGCAGCCCGAAAATGTTATCCTTGCATACGGCAGCTGTAAAACGGTAACCGTAATCGGCTTCGGCGATGATATACTCATTGGGCACACCACTAGCGTGGTAGGAATGAACGAAATAAACGTATTTATCTTCGCTTCTGTCAAATAGCGCGTTGTCACGCGCTACAAGGTTGTTCCAGCCCATATGCGGCACTTTAAGGTTTTGGACCTCAAAAGGCGCCACGACGCCGGGAATAAACCCCAAACCATCATGTTCGCCGTTTTCGCGGCTTTTGTTAAACAACAGCTGCATACCAAGACAGATGCCCATCAATGGCTTGCCTTTATTCACTTCATTCAGCATTGTTTCCTTCATACCCGACTTTTCAAAGCAGTCTGCCGCGTCCGCAAATGCGCCGACGCCCGGAAGCACAATGTGTGATGCATTTATCAAATGCTGCTTATTATCCGTGATCCGTGCGTCAAAGCCCAAAAACTCCATCGCCTTTTGTACGCTTCTTAAATTGCCTATGCCGTAATCGATGATGGCTATCATATGCTAAAGAACTCCTTTTGTGGACGGAATACCGCTGTTTCTCGGATCATCTTCCAGTGCAAACCGAAGCGCACGCCCTGCCGCTTTAAACACCGCTTCAATCATGTGATGTGAATTGCAGCCATACAGCACGCTGATGTGGAGCGTGATTTTTGCGGCTGTCGAAAACGCACGGAAGAATTCCTCGAACATCTGGCTGCTGATGCCCCCAACCATCTGGTCGGGACACTGCACGCTGTATTGCAAAAATGCGCGCCCTGAAAAATCCACGCTGGCAAAAGCAAGCGCCTCGTCCATCGGTACAAATTGTGTGGCATAGCGGCAAATTCCCGCTTTATTTCCCACAGCTTGCGCAAACGCTTCACCCAATACGATGCCGGCATCTTCAATCGTGTGGTGTTCATCCACGTTCAAATCGCCGTTTGCATTGAGCGACAGGTCAAACAAACCGTGTTTGGCAAACAGGTCAAGCATGTGGTCAAAGAAACCGATGCCGGTTTTGATACTTCTTTTGCCTTCTCCGTCAATGTCCAATGACAGTGAAATGCTCGTTTCGTTGGTATCTCTTTGAATTTTTGCGCTTCTCATTTTCCCCCCTCGAACCGTATGGTTGCGCTTTTTGCATGGGCGTTTAGCCCTTCGGCTTTAGCAAAGCGGTCGATGTCCTGATAACAACCGGCCAAGCCTTGCTTGTCATAACAGACATAGTTCATCGTTTTGGTGAAATTGTCCACCGATAACGGCGACGAAAACCGGGCTGTACCGGAAGTCGGCAGTACATGGTTAGGCCCCGCAAAATAATCACCGAGCGGCTCCGGAGAATATTCTCCAAGAAATACCGCACCCGCGTTCTTAACCTTGAGTAAATCGGCCTTTGGATCTGATGTCAGAATCTCAAGATGCTCTGGCGCAATACTGTTCGCAATGTCGAACGCTTCGTCAATGGTCGCTGTCAAGACGATTGTACCATAATCCTTCAAAGATTGCGCGGCAATTTCGCGCCTTGGCAGCTCCTCAAGCTGTTTTTCGATCTCTGCCGCAGCACGTTCAGCCAGTGATTTGTCCGGTGTCAGCAGCACGCTTGCCGCCTTTTCATCGTGTTCCGCTTGTGAAAGGAAGTCCGCCGCGACATAAGTGGGATTGGCGCTGCTGTCCGCTACAATCAGCACTTCAGATGGGCCTGCGATCATATCGATGCCCACCACGCCATACACCTCGCGTTTAGCGGCTGCCACATAGGCGTTGCCAGGGCCGGTGATAACATCCACCTTCGGAACGCTTGCTGTGCCGTAAGCCAGCGCTGCTACGGCCTGCGCCCCGCCGATTTTAAGAATCATATCCGCTCCGGCTATGTGTGCCGCAACCAGCGTCAGTGGCTCGATGACCCCTTCCTTTCCGGGTGGTGTTACCATCACAATCTGCTCCACGCCCGCGATTTTGGCGGGAATGATGTTCATGAGCACACTGGAAGGATACGCGGCTTTACCGCCGGGCACATAGACGCCTGCGCGCTGCATGGGCAGAACGATCCTACCCGTGACAGCACCGCCGATTTTTCGCTCATAGTCTTTTCGCTTTTGCAGTTCGTGAAAAGCTTTAATGTTTTCGGCGCTTTTTTTTAACGTGTTCAGCAAATCATCGGGTACAACGCGATAAGCATCATCAATTTCGTCCTGTGCCACACGAATATTATCGGCATTCAGCTCAAAACCGTCAAATTTTTTTGTGTATTCAAACAGAGCCGCATCTCCTTTTTGTACAATGCTTTGAATGATTTCACGCACTGCGCCCATCACATTGTCTTCCACGGATGCTTTGCGTCTGAGGCGGCTTCTGACCGATTTTATATCTCCGGAATCGTATATCTTAATCATGCTTCCACCACGGCCTTTTCAATCTTTTCAATCAACGGCTTAAGAACGGCCGCTTTGATTTTCAAGCTGGCCCGATTGACTGCAAGACGCGCAGACACATCGCTGACGTCTTCAATAATTACGAGCCCGTTTTCCACCAAGGTTCTTCCACTTTCCACAATATCGAGTATCACATCAGACAGCCCAAGTATCGGGCCGAGTTCCACACTGCCGTGCAGCTTAATGCATTCGATGGATACGCCCTTAGATGCGTAATACCGCTTAGCAACCTCGGGATACTTGGTTGCTACGCGCATCACGGATGACGTCAGAGAGTTATCTTTCTTTGCCGGATAGCCCGCGATAGCCAAGCGGCATTTGCCGAACTTTAAATCCACCATCTCATACAGCGGCAGATTGGCTTCAAGAAGCGTGTCTTTTCCCACGATGCCCATATCGGCCACGCCGTGATCCACGTATGTGGGAACGTCGGTGGGCTTAACCAAAATAAACCGCACGTTATTTTTATTATCGTAAAAAATGAGTTTGCGTGAATTTTCTTTCAATTCACTGCAATCAATACCGCACTTTTCTAAAATAACCATTGCTTTTTCGGCAAGTCGGCCTTTTGCGAGCGCAATTGTAATCTGCATTATTGATTCTCCTTAAAAAGTTTGTAGGCAGCCGTTTTCATCAAAATAAACGGCTTCCTTTGCCGGTAAGCGTTCTTTTTCCTTAAGCAGGCTGCCAATATCAAGTCCTGAAACGAACACGACCCGTTTTTCTTGCGATCTCATTGATTCCGCAAAGGCATAAGCAGTGCCGCAGGATTTTGCAGCACATGAAACAACAGCGTCCGTTTCATAATAGCCGCTTAATAGCCCTTGCCGCTCCATCGCGATCATGATACGCTTGACGCCAAGCGCGAAACCTGTGGCAGGAGCAGGTTTGCCAAATTTGCCAAGCAGCTCGTCATAGCGCCCGCCGGAAACGACGGGAAAGCCGATTCCTGTCGCCAATCCTCTAAATATGATGCCGGAATAATAAGCGATATCGTGAAGCATACCGAGGTCAATGGTGATATACTCGCTCAATCCATACTTTGAGAGCAGTGAATAGACATTGCGCAGATTTTCCACTGCTGTAACGCAGTCGGGCTTTTGAGACAGCGCAAGCGCTTTTTCAAACACCTCACTCCCACCGAAAAGGTCTGGCAGTATCATGATCTGACGTGTCAATTTGTCATTTATATTTAACTTCTTTGAGATTGCTTCAATGGCCATTTTATCCTTAGAATCAACAGCATGCCTCATCAGATCGATATCACTGTCTTTGAGACCGGATTCGCTGATTAACGCCTTAAAAAAAGCCACCTGACCGATATCGACCGTAAAGCTTTTGAGTCCGGCTTTTTTTAATGCTTTCACAGCCAGCGCAATCACTTCTGCATCCGCTTTGTCGCTTTCGTCACCTATGAGTTCAATGCCGGCTTGTGTGAACTCTCCCGCTTTTCCGATTGCCGGCTCTGCCGCCGCGAATGAGTTTTGTATATAAAAAAGACGCTGCGGCATGTTGTGCAGCTTGGTAGCGGCCACACGTGCAATAGGCACAGTCAGGTCCGGGCGAAGAACGAGTATACGACCGTTGGTGTCCACGAATTTAATCATACTCTCCTGAATATATGAACCAACGCCGCTTTGAAACACATCAATATATTCATATGTGGGCGTTTCTATTTCGTCATAACCGGAAAGAATGAAAGACTTTCTCAGTGCACCTTCGATCGATTTTTTTATATAACACTCGGCCGGGAGACAATCTTCTACACCATCAGGCACATGCATTTTGTATTTGTCCATTTATGAAGCCTCGCAATTTAATGATTTAGCGTGTTAAAATGCTAACACGTTTGTAGTTTATATGATTTATTTATATATGTCAACCCATCAACACAAAAAACACTAAAAAAGCGCCGGACTTCCGACGCTTTTAAATGTTTTTCATGGCTATTAGTCTGAGTCATCAATCAAAAGTCCATAAATACGGGCAATACAAGGTGTAGAATGCTGCCATAGTAACTGAAAAGGTGGAAAAGAGCTATGGCAACGAAAAAACGTGTCGGTTTGGAAGACATACAAAGACGAT
>QKIQ01000009.1 GCA_003249555.1 Clostridia bacterium
GAAAAGGTGGAAAAGAGCTATGGCAACGAAAAAACGTGTCGGTTTGGAAGACATACAAAGACGATTTGATACCGAGGATGCTTGCAGAGACTATCTTTTTAAGCTGCGATGGCCGGACGGATTTGTATGCCCTGTCTGCGGTTGCCGAGAGTATTATAGCATTACGACGCGTCACAAATATGCGTGTAAGAGCTGCCGATATCAGGCATCTGTAACAGCCGGTACTGTGATGGACAGAAGCCATTTAAGCCTGAGAACATGGATTTGGGCGATATACTTGGTATCTCGGGATAAACGCGGATACTCGGCCATGCAGCTATCTCGGGTGCTGAATCTTCCGTACAATACAGCGTGGTTTTTACTCCATCGTATCCGCAACGCCATGGCGGAGCGAGATAGCCGCTACTTGCTCAAAGGGATTGTTGAATTGGACGATACTTACCTTGGCAAGACCAAAAAGGGCAGCAAAAGAGGGCGTGGAACCACGAAAAACAAGGTTGTTATTGCGTTATCCAAGGGCGAAGACGGTAAACCCCAGTATGTGAAAATGCAGGTTGTAGCTGACCTGAAGGGGAAAACAATCACAGCGTTTGCGAAGAGCAGTATTGCTGATGGCTCAACGGTTCAGACAGATGCTTACCATAGTTACCGAAAGCCTTTAGCTGAAAAGTATCAGCATGAGTATCAGGTTTTTGATGCCGATTTGGATATGCTCAAATGGCTGCATATCATTGTCAGCAACGCAAAGGCCTTTGTATCTGGGACTTTCCACGGCTTGGGTAAAAAGCATTTGCAGAGCTACTTGGATGAATACTGTTATCGGTTCAATCGCAGAGCCATGGGAGGCGTTATATTCGACAGATTGCTTCTTGCGGTAACACAGTCAGCCCCATTGCGGTTTGCTGACTTAACCTAATAGCCATGATACATAATATAATTAAAATGTAATATATGCAAGAATAATATAAAATATTGTAATTAATAATAAACATGACATTCATACATATCATATCAATATTGAGTTCAAATATTCTTTAACAATCTAAAAGTAAAACGACCAATAAGGATGTCGGCGACTGCTTTTGGCAAGATAAAATGTACACTGCGCGTATTGAAAAGTTACCAATATTTACGTATTAATTTTCTTTCAATAATCGTTGACAAATCATATAACGGAAACTATACTAATGGTATACCAAAGAAAAACCATTGGACGACCGGTCATATACCATGGTTATGACCGGTAATATATAAATTTCAAGTCTTCAACTAGAGAAGACGATATCGAAGAGTAAATCGCGACAAAAACGAAAAGCATATAGATACGCATAATTCATTTTAAAATACAAAAGGAGAAATAATCAATGAAAGCAGCAAGATTTTATGGTCCGAAAGATCTTCGCGTTGAAGAAGTCGAAGAGCCGGTATGCGGACCGGGCGAGGTTGTCATTTCGGTTAAAAGATGCGGCATCTGTGGTACTGACCTGCATGATTATGTCGGCCCGGTAAAAAGCGTTCCGATGGAAACACCCGATCCGCTGACGGGAGCCATAGCTCCGGTTATCATGGGGCATGAGCTATCGGGCGACATTTGTGAAATCGGCGAAGGCGTTGAGGGTATGAAGATAGGCGAAAAAGTGACCATCATGCCTGTGCTCAGCTGTTTCAAATGCTATCAATGCAAGAGAGGCAACTATCACCTCTGCAAGTATCAGGCGGGAACAGGGCTGCAGTGGCCGTGGGGCGGTTTTGCAGACAAGGTTCTCGTTAAGGATTACATGATCCGCAAAATGGCACCTAATATGTCGTATGAAGAGGGCGCACTGGTTGAACCGACGTGTCTTGCGGTATACGCTCTTAGACGCGCGAACTTCAAAGCGGGCGACATCGTCTTTATTGCAGGCGGTGGACCCACGGCCACATTGACGCTGCTTTGCGCCAAAGCATTTGGTGCCGGCGCGGTATATATGTCGGAAGTGCAGCCTGGAAGACTTGCAAGACTCAAAGCTCTTGGTGCAGATGAAGTTTTTGACCCGCGCGATAGAGAAGCAATGGACAAGAAAATATCCGAACTGACAGATGACGTTGGCGTCGATATTGCGATTGAGTGTTCGGGTTCTGAGGGTGGCGTGAACGATTGTTTTCGTTTGCTTAGAAAGCGCGGAATGTACGTGCAGAGCAGCTTGGTTGTCGGCAAAATTAATGTTGAACCGTGGGAGTGGGCGCTTAAAGATATCAACATGTGCGGCATCTGGGCATGGGATACAAACATGTTTGACGACGTGATCAGAATGATTGCAAATGGTTCAATTCCTGTTGAAAAGATTGTTACTCGTCATATAGATATTGACGATATCGTGGAAGAGGGCTTCGAAGTGCTCGCGTTTGACAAGGAAGGCAAAGAACTGAAAATTCAGGTAAAGATCAAAGACTGAGGGAAATAAGCAAAAGGTATGGCGAGCGGCGGCTGCCGCTCGCCATAACAACCACGATATTAGGAGAACATCAATGCAGATTACTCTGAATTCAACAGCAACAATGCACTGTAATGTATTGACGGACATAGCAATTGCCAAACAGGCGGGATTTGATGCGGTCGAAATCATTCATCAAAAACTTTACCGCTTTTTAGACGAAGGCGGTAAGATCACCGATTTGAAAAAAGCACTCGGTGATATGCCGGTGGTTGGTGTGGGTGCGCTGTGGAACGCTGACAGACCGGATGAGGAAGGACTCGAGCAAGTCAAAAGAGAAACGCGCCGCATGAGCGATGTGGCAAGAACGCTGGGGTGCGATATGGTTCAAGCTGTTCCGGGTCCGGTGGATATTGGCTTGGTCAAGGCGTTTTATGCGGGGACACTCAAGGACACAGACGAAGGCTATCGGGGATACCTCGGACAGCCATGGACGGTGATTCGTAAGGGTACCGCCAAAAATGTCAAAGAAATCGCCAAGATACTGAAAGATAATGGACAAGATCTGTATCTAGAACCGCTTGGCTGGGCTCCGTTTAACAGCTTGAAGCAGGCGATGGAAGTCATCGATGAAGCGGAAATGGATAACGTAGGAGTCATCGTCGATACGTGGCACTGCTATGTATCGGGTGATACGCCGGATTTTGTTGCAAAAATGGACAAGAAACTGATAAAAGGCGTGCACGTGTGTGATTCACTCAGGCATGATGGCGGTGTGCCCGATCAGGATGTGCTTAGAAATGTCCTGACAGGCGAAGGCGCTATATATCTAAAAGAATGGATGGACGCGATTCGTGCCACCGGATTTGATGGCTGGTACGCATGCGAGCTTTTCAGCAGAAGACATCACGAAATGGACCCGCTAAAGCTTGCAACAACTTTGAGGAATTTTTTAGAGTACATAATATAAACTTCTGGAGGGAAAAAATGGGTACATATGGAGTAATGGGCTGCGATCATGAGATTCGCTGCGATTATGAGAAGCTGAGAAAAGACCGTCTCGAAAAGACGCGTGCTCAGATGGAAAAAGAAGGCCTTGGTGCATTGCTTGTATTTGAACAGGATCACATACGCTACATCACAGGCACGAAGATCGGTGAATGGAATCATACGATTCGCAACAGGTACGTCCTGCTTTGCAAAGGCTATGAGCCGATTCTGTTTGAAAACGGCAGCGCAATTGCATCTAAAAGGCTGCTTTCACCGTTTATGAAAGATATCCGTCCGAATGGCGGCGATATGAGAGGTACAATTTCTCCGAGCGGCGGCGGTGTGCCGCGTGCGGTGGAAGAAATCGTTGAAATACTTAGAGAGCGCAATCTGCAAGACGCACCGCTCGGAGTTGATGATCCGTTCTTTTCTTGGGTCGATGCGCTTCAGAAAGCGGGTATAAAAGTTGTTGACGGTCATCAGTGCATGCTGAACGCACAGAAGATTAAGACAGACGAAGAAGTTTATCTTATCGAGATGGCTGCGGCGATGGTGGACGCAGGTTTCTATAATGTGATTCAGGCTGCAAAACCTGGCGTGAGAGAAATTGAGCTCTCATCGATTATGCGTGACACGTGTCTCAGACTCGGCGCGGAAGCCGTGCATAATGCACAGGTCACATCGGGCAATCGGTGCTTTCCGCATCCGCATGATGTGAGTGATCGGTTCTTGCGGCCCGGCGACATGGTTTTTATGGACGTTGTCTGTGACTATATGGGATATAAAACGTGCTATTACAGAACGTTCATCTGCGGCAAACCCACAGAAAATCAAAAGTACGTTTTTGAAAAAGCATACAGGATTGTCAAAGATACGATGGATGCATCCAAAGCGGGCGTTATGTCTGACCAGCTCGTCAAGATGTGGCCAAAAGCAACGGATATCGGATACGCGAGCGAAAAGGAGGGATTCCTGCTTCAGCTTATGCACGGTATCGGAATTACGCACTGGGCAAAACCCGTCATTATTCCGGGATTTTCTGAAGATCATCCGGAGCCGCTCGAGGAAAATATGGTCATCGCGTTTGAAAACTACTATCAGAAAGACGGCGATGCAGCGCGTATCGAGGAAGAGGGTGTTATCACAAAAGACGGCGTAAGAGCGCTTACTAAGTTCCCGATAGATACACTCATTTCCTCCTGGGAATGGTAACCAACATACACATACTTTTATTGCCACGTTATCGGAAACAAGAATGGCTTGTTTCCGATAACGGAACTTTTTGGGCTCATGAAAGGACATGATAATGAGCAAGAAAATCGTGATGATACACAATGGTTTGGTCATTGTAGAAGCGGTCAACGAGGCCTGTAAACGTGAAATGCCAGATGTGGAAGTTATTAATATTATTGATGAGAGTCTTGTAAAAGACATCATTAAATATGGGAAAGTCATTCCCGAAATGGCACGTCGTATCACCAGATACGCGTTCAGCGCACAGGATCTCGGCGCGGATGCGGTTGTGATGACGTGTTCATCGTTAGGCGAAACAATTGAAACGTGCAGACCGATGTTGAACATCCCGGCTTATCGAATTGATGAACCGATGGCAGCATATGCAGTGGAGACCTATTCAAACATTGGACTGATCGGCACACTGCAGTCTGTTGCAGGTCCTGCTTTGCGGCTGCTCGAACGAAAAGCAAGCGAATTTAAAAGAGATGTCAGCATAGAGAAGAAGGTTTGTGATCAAGCTTTTATTGAGCTGATCGGCGGCAACAGAGCGAAGCACGATGAGCTGCTTACCCAAGCAACGATTGAGCTGGCTAAAGATAAAGAAGCAATCGTGATGGCGCAGGGCTCTATGGCCAAAATTGGACCCGAGATCGAAAAGATCATCAAGAAACCTGTCATGACTGTTATCGACATCGGTGTGAAAAGCATCGCGAAAATGGTCAGAGAATTATAAAGCATACAAAACAAAAGCATGCGGATAAAGATATTTTTAAGGAGAAAAGGCATGGCGAAAATGAATGCGGCCAAGTTTGAAGGCGAAGGCATTTTAAACTTTCGGGAAGTAGACATTCCCAAAGCGGTGAAGGGCAATCAGGTTGTGCTGAAGATATTGGCAGCCGCGATATGCGGTACGGATCTTCACATTCTATCGGTACCGCAAAGTCATCCGTGCGATGTCGGAACAACGATCGGACACGAATGCATCGCAGAAGTCTATGAAATCGGGCCGGAAGTGACGGAATATAAACCGGGAGACCGTGTGGCGGTTGACCCCATCATTCCGTGTGGCGCGTGCAGCGCGTGCAAAAACGGTCATTATAATATGTGCGAGAATTTAACGGCACTTGGTGTGCAGGTAGACGGTGTAT
Organism: Clostridia bacterium; assembly: GCA_003249555.1. Lineage (GTDB taxonomy): Bacteria > Bacillota > Clostridia > Christensenellales > SZUA-584 > SZUA-584. The sequence goes on from QKIQ01000009.1 coordinate 5,789, forward strand.
TCGCGCCATATTGCCTGACGACAACGGACAAACTGTATCGTGTGTCTGAAGATCTTCCGCTTGAAAAAGCAGTATTCATCGAGATGCTCGCATGTGTGATGAACGGCGTTAAGAGACTGAAAATGATTCCTGGAAAGACAGTCGCTATACTCGGCGCTGGTCCGATTGGGCTTGTGTTTGCAAGCGTTATGCGGGCATTCGGTGCTGGCTCTATTATAATCAGCGACGCCATGGATTGCCGGATCGATTTTGCGAGTGATAAAACCGATGTGGATTTGGTGATAGACGTAAAAAAAGAAAATCTCCGGGAAAAAATCAATGAAGTGCTGCCTGGCGGTGTGGATATCGTTATCGACACGGTGGGTGTGCTGTTCAAAGATGCGGTGGATATCGCGGCAAAAGAAGGTCAGATACTTCTTTTCGGGATTAATGACCATTACGAAAACAAGCTGATGCAATATGATATCACACGAAAGGAATTGACGGTTCTGGCGAGCTATGCGACGCATCATTCCTTCCCAATGGCCATCAATATGCTGACAACGGGTGTGGTGGATTTGGAACCCCTGCTCACCCATCAGTTCCAGCTGAAAGATCTGCAAAAGGGTATTGATGTATGCAGAACAGGTGAGGGGATCAAAGTGGCGATACTATTGGATGAAGAACGTGAATAAGGAGACAAGGTTATGAAAATGAAAGCACTTGTTATTGATGCGGTAAAAGATCCCAAACCGGGTTACGTATTTGACGAGTTTGAACAACGCACCGGTTGGGCGCGTGACGGCAGCAAGGTTTGGCGTGATGCCAAATACGAAGTCAAAGAAATTGATATTCCGAAGGTTGGTCCAAAAGATGTATTAATCAAGGTGCATGCGTGCGGTATTTGTGGATCGGACGTGCACGTGTATAAGCATGATGAGGACGGATACATTGGCTTTGCATGGAACACGATGTTCCCTAACGTACCCGGACACGAATACAGCGGTCAGGTTGTCGAGGTTGGCAGTGAAGTCCGCAATATTAATGTAGGTGATTATGTAACCGGTGAAGAGATGCAGTATTGCGGGGAATGTGATGCGTGCCGAACATATCACTATAATCAGTGCAGTTATCTGCGTGAACCCGGATATACAGAACCTGGCGCGATTGCAGAATATATCAAGATTGATGCACGGTATGCTTGGAAAATAAACGATATTATCACCACATATGGCGTGAAAGACGGATGTGAAATTGGCGCTCTTGTTGAGCCGACGGGCATCAGCTACAACGGTACCATCGTACGGCCGGGGGGAATTAAACCGGGGCAGTTCGGTGCTGTATATGGGACAGGCCCGATTGGTCTTGGTTGTATCGCGCTGATGCGCATCGCGGGCTGTTCAAAGATATTTGCATTCGAAGTTAGCAAAGAAAGAGCGGAGCTTGCTAAAGAGTTTGGCGCAGATTATGTATTCAATCCAGTAGAGCTGTCCAAACAGGGACTCACATCCAGAGATGTCATCATGGAGTATACAGACGGTTGGGGTGCGGATCTCCAAATTGAATGCGCGGGAAAACCTCATTTGTTGTATCCGATTATGGACAAATCAATTGCGGTAGGCGGGAGAATTGTGAATATCGCTCATAGTCCCGGCAATGCGGACATCCCCGTAAACATGGCAGAGCATATGTGGAAAGCCGGTAGTCTGTATGGTTCAAATGGGCATGCCGGAGACTCGATATTCAGAAACGCCATCAACGTGCTGGCGTCCGGCAGAATCGATTACAGAAAAATGATCACCGGACGGTTTAGCCTTGATAACGCAGTGGAGGCAATCGAAGAAACAATGAGAGCCACAGGCGGTAAGATACTTGTCACTATTAATGAATAATATTTCTGTATATGAATACAGAAAAAAATAAAACTGAGGAGAGAAAAATGAAAAGAGGAGCTGCTTTAACTCTGGTCGTCATTTTGATGATCGCAATGCTTATGGTCGGATGTTCAAACAATAATGCATCTGAGCCTGCTGAAAGTGCCGCAAGCACGGAAGACGTTACGGTAAGTGAGGAAGCAACGGAAGACGCTGAGGAACCTGCTGAGGCTGGTGAAAAGAAGTATACGCTAGGTGTATCCTTTAATACGCTTCAGGAAGAACGCTGGCTTAGGGAGCTCGACTTTATGGAAGCAGAGCTCGAAGCATATCCGGAATTTGAGCTGATTTATCAGGCGGCTGACAGTGATGCGAACAAACAGTACGCACAATGCGAGAACATGATATCGCAGGGGATTGACGGTCTGATTCTTGTCTCTCAGGATGCCGGTGTCGGCACTCAGATAGTTAACTATGCGAAGGAAAACGGCGTTCCGGTTCTCGCATACGACATTCAGGCTCTGGATTGTGATGTTGACTACTACGCATCTTTCTCGCTCGTTGTAGCAGGTGAGACAATGGCGCAGTATGCAGTTGACAAAGTGCCCTCAGGCAACTACTACCTGCTTGACGGGGATCAAACTCATACAAATGCCCAGCTTTGCTATGAAGGCAAAATGAACATTCTTCAGCCGTATGTGGATTCCGGTGATATCACTATTCTCGGACAGCAATGGTGTGCCGGCTGGACTGCAGAATCTGGATTGGAAAACATGGAAAATGCATTGGCACAGTTTGGTGACCAGATAGATGTGGTCGTGGCTTCTAATGACGGTATCGCAACGGGCGCTTCACAGGCGATTTCGGCGATGGGTCTGTCTGATAAGATTCTTTTAACGGGTCAGGACGGCGAACTTGCAGCGTGTCAGAGAATCGTTGAAGGAACCCAGGCTATGACTGTATACAAGCCGGGCTTCGAGCTTGCCAAAGTCGGTATTGAAGTGGCTGTCAAGATGGTTCTTGGTGAAGATGTTGAGACAGATACGTTCATGAATAACGGATTCAAAGATGTGCCTGCGATAGTTCCTAAGGTTTATGCAGTAGATAAAGACAACATGATGGATACGATTATTGCAGACGAATGGCATCCGTTTGAGGATGTGTACCAAAATGTTCCGGAGGATCAGCGCCCAGCGCAATAAGAGGGTTTTTAGGTAACGAAGTATGCAGTGGCTGTTATATTTAGATATAGCAGCCGCTGCAATAACAATATGAATGAGCGGTGGGTATAATTATGGAATATATTTTAGAAGTCAAAAATTTAACGAAAGAGTTTCCGGGAGTAAAAGCTCTTGACAATGTAAGCATCAACGTAAAACCTGGTGAAATACTTGCGCTCTGCGGTGAAAACGGAGCAGGAAAATCGACTTTGATAAAAGTATTGAGTGGAATTTACCCGCACGGTAATTACAACGGTGAGGTTTACTATAAAGGCAAGCTTGTCAAAAACAATAATGTCAAAGACGCTGAAGCGCTAGGTATATCCACAATTTTTCAGGAACTTGAGCTTATCAAGGATCTTTCTGTCAGAGAAAACTTATTCTTAGGAGATCTCCCCACACGTCTGGGATTTGTCAAGTGGGATGAAGTGATGGCGAAATCGGTTGAAAGTGTAAGGGAAATTGGATTAGATGTAGATTTGGAAAAAAACGTTCGTGAGTTGAGCGTTGCGCAGCAACAAATGATAGAAATTGCGAAAGCGCTGACAAAAAATGCGGAGGTTTTGATTCTTGACGAGCCGACCTCGGCGCTTACAACAAACGAAATAGGAAGATTGTTTGAATTAATTAATCAATTGAAGGCACAAGGTATTGCCTGTATTTACATATCACATAAGCTGGACGAGGTGTTTGAACTCGCCGACAGAGTCACTGTGATTCGAGACGGAAAACATATTGAGACGAAAGATATTAAGGATACCAACAGAAATGAACTGATCTCAATGATGGTAGGCCGTAAGCTCACGAATCTCTTTCCGGAACAGCATCTGGAAAAAAAAGAAGTGGCACTCGAAGTTAAGAATTACTCGGTTCTTGACGCAAACGGAAAAAAGCTTGTCGATGATGTCAGCTTCAATGTGCACAGAGGAGAAGTTGTCGGATTTTTCGGTGTTGTCGGCGCGGGACGCACTGAGCTGATGTCGGCGCTGTTCGGCGCGCATAAATGGGGAAAATCCGGCAAAGTATTGCTGGATGGAAAAGAATTGAAAATAAACAATACACAGGATGCGATCAAGAACGGCGTTGCGTATGTTTCAGAAGACAGAAAAGCGCATGGTCTTGTGCTGGGAATGAGCGTGGGGCATAACATAACCCTTTCCAGCCTGAGGAAAATGGGCAAAGTGCTTTTAAACAACACAAAAGAAATCACTGAGTCGCAGGAATATATGGAGAAAATGGCCGTTAAAGCGCCTTCTCTGGAGACTATTGCTAGCTCTTTGTCGGGTGGTAACCAGCAAAAAGTTGTACTTGCCAAGTGGATGCTGACCAATCCTAAGATTTTAATACTGGATGAACCGACGCGAGGGATTGACGTTGCGGTTAAATACGAAATCTACAATATCATTAATCGTTTTGCGGAACAAGGCATTGTTGTGATCCTCGTCTCTTCAGAATTAGAGGAGATTTTGGGCGTATCGACCCGTACGATCGTGATGCGTGAGGGAAAGATCGTTGGCGAATTCGATAAAGGTACGGCAACACAAGAGTTCGTAGCGAAGTATGCTACAGGAAATGAATAAAGGGGAGAGAACAATGAATAACAGTAAGTTAAGGCAACAAATCAGCAAAAACATTAATACAATAGTTTTGATTGCGGCTTTAGGTATCATTGCGATTGCATTGGCGTTTTCGACAAACGGGATATTTACAACAACCCGTAATTTATCTAACTTATTTAGACAGATGTCGGTAGTGACCATTGTCGGATCAGGTATATTTATGGTAATATTATCTGGAAATATTGACCTATCCGTGGGTTCGTTATTAGGACTTTTGGGCGGTATCGGCGCGGTCGCAATGACAAAATGGGGATGGGACACAGTACCTACAATCATTCTCATGATTGCAGTCGGCGCATTGATTGGATCTTTCCACGGATTTATGGTTTCGGTCGTCAAGGTTCCGGCGTTTATCGTGACACTCGGCGGATATATGGCCTATAAAGGTCTGCTGGTGCGCGTGACGAACGGTGCGACGATTTCAAACCTGACGCCGTCTTTTGCGGCAATTGGTCAAGAATATCTGCCGAGTATAGTGGGTTGGATACTTGCAATCGCTGTGGTAGCCCTATTTACAATTATGTTGTTCCAGAAGAGAAAAATACGTACACAGTACAATCTGGAAAATCCCGCTATGACCACCACAGTCATTAAACTGGTTCTGCTCGCAGCGTTGGTGCTCGGTTTTGTGTGGCTGATGAACGCATATGAAGGTATACCGGTGCCGGTGTTGATTATGCTGTTAATGGTGGCTGTCATCACGATTATCGCAGAACGGACAGCTTTTGGTCGGTCGGTTTATGCGCTGGGCGGAAGTTCTGAGGCGGCGAGATATTCCGGTATTAATACGCGGCGTGTCACATTTATGACGTTCGTCATCGCTGGTATTATGACAGCAATCGGCAGCGTTGTATACACGGCAAGACTAAACGCAGCGACAACACAGGCAGGTTATCTGCTCGAAATGGACTGTATCGCGGCGGTCGTTATCGGCGGAACAAGTTTGGCGGGCGGTATCGGACGTGCGTCTAAGGTTATCCTCGGTGCGGTGCTGATGGCAACAATAGATAACGGTATGAGCTTGATTAACTTGCCATCAGAATGGCAGCTGGTTGTCAAGGGCGCTGTGCTTGTACTTGCCGTAACGCTAGATGTTTCTTCAAACAGAAAACGGGCCTAATTAAAAAATAAAAATATAAAATATAAAACCCGAAATAGGGAAAGGTGTAAAAAGGTTATATGGTACTGAACGATGAAGTGATGGTCAATCAAAAAAGCAAACATGAGGAAGCATACAAGGAGATTAAGCGAAGTATTCTTAATGGGTCGTTAAAGCCGAATACGTTACTGGTTGAAAGAAGGCTGAGCGAAGCGCTGAATATCAGCAGAACGCCGATCCGGCAGGTTTTGCAGCAGCTTGCGACAGAAGGTTTTGTCGAATACGTTGCGAATAAAGGTATGTTTGTCACCGAATTTAATCTTTTGGATTCGATCGAGATTTATACAATTCGCGAGGTGTTGGATCCGCTGATGCTGGAAGGCTGCTTTGTGCATAACTATCAGATTGTTCTTGAACAGCTTGAACAAGCACTGGAAAAGCAAAGAGAATCGCTGCATCAGGATAATGTGAAAGAGCATATAAAAAACGATTTGTCGTTCCATAATGTGATCATTTATAACAGCACATATAAGAGGCTGGAATCGTTCATGCTATCAATGGGAGAACAGATCAAACGGTGCGCTTATATTTCTGAGGACCGCGAACGCGCGGCTATATCGATTGAACAGCACAAGAAGGTGTTCGAGGCCTACAAAGAACGCGACATAATAAAGGCAAAGGAACTCCTGGCAGAGCATATGCGCAGCATTAAACAGTACTATTTAACGAAAATTGGTTAATGGATGAGTCGTAACGAGGTTTAAGGGATGAATAAAAATATTAATGAACTGAAAGAGAAAGCGGCACAGCTTCGTGAAACAATTGTGACGATGATTCACAAAGCTGGGTCCGGTCATCCGGGAGGATCACTCTCGATGGCAGATGTATTTACTGTTCTGTATAACGGAGAAATGAATATTGATTCGGAAGATCCTGAAAAGGCGGATCGAGACAGGCTGATTCTGTCTAAGGGGCATTCTTGCCCTGTGTTGTACAGCAGCCTTGCGCTTAAGGGGTATTTTCCGTATGACACAATTTACACGCTGCGGCAGCTCGGATCAATATTGCAGGGTCATCCGGATATGAACAAGGTGCCGGGTGTAGACATGACAACTGGGTCGCTCGGACAGGGGTTATCCGTCGCCGTAGGAATTGCGTTTTCGCAGCAATTTTCAGGCAATGGCGCGCGCACGTATGCCGTGCTTGGAGACGGCGAACTCAATGAGGGACAAGTTTGGGAAGCTGTGATGCTGGCCAACAAATACAGGCTGTCCAATTTGGTTGCGATTGTCGACTTCAACAATTTGCAACTGGACGGTACGTGCGATCAGATTATGCCCATCGAGCCAATTGACAGAAAATTTGAGGCGTTCGGCTGGCAGGTGATAAAAATTGACGGGCATGATTTCATGCAGATACTTGATGCATTTGCTCAGGCCAGAAAGGCGGACGGACCGGTCTGTATTCTGGCTTATACGATAAAGGGCAAAGGTGTTTCGTTCATGGAGAATCAGGTCGGTTGGCACGGAAAAGCGCCGAACGAGGAAGAGTTCGATATCGCAATAAACGAAATTCGAAGCTCGGTGGGAGGAACGTCATTATGAAAGAAATAGCAACAAGGGTCGGGTTTGGTGAAGCGTTAATCGAACTCGGAGAAACAAATGAAAACATCTTTGTTGTTGAGTGCGATATTGCGAAGTCGACCAAGACAGATATGTTTTGTACGGCGCACCCCAATCGACACATCAATGTGGGTGTGGCGGAGCAGAATGCAGCTGGCTTTGCTGCGGGGCTGGCAACAACAGGCAAGATACCGTTTGTGAGCACATATGCGGTGTTTGGCAGCATGCGCATGTGTGAGCAGGTCAGAACATCGATCTGCTATCCGAATTTAAATGTCAAGATTGCGTGCAGCCACGGCGGATTGACTCCGGGCAATGACGGAGTGACGCATCAGTCGATTGAAGATATGGGCATTTACAGAACCATTCCGAACATGAGCGTCGTGATGCCTGCTGATTACTATTCGGCCAAGGCGATAGTGAAAGCTGCTGCGGAATATGTTGGTCCGATGTATCTTCGTTTTACTCGTGATCCGGTGCCTTGCATATACGATGAGAATGAGAAATTTGAGATAGGCAAAGCCAAAGTGATCAGAGAAGGTGCGGATGTGGCGTTGATTGCCATCGGAGATATGGTAAATCAGGCCCTGATTGCTGCAAAAGAACTGGAAAGTCTTGGCATAAAAGCGAAGGTTATAGACATGTTTACGCTCAAACCGCTGGATGAAGCATGCGTATTGGATGTCATCAACAGCATTGGGAAGATTATCACGGTTGAAGATCACAACTGGCTCAACGGTCTGGGCAGCGCGGTATCCGACATTGTGGCAAGAGAAGGCAAAGGCATTGTAAGAAAAGTGGGACTGCAGGATCGGTTCGCAGAATCGGGACCATACAGCGAATTGCTCAAGAAATACAAAATGGACAGTACGCATATTGTCGCGCTTGCAAAGGAGCTATGTAGATAGTCAAGCGCGGCATCAGGTAGCTTTTGTACACGTTATATTGTGTGCGTTTATTAAATGATGTTTTTTTTGGAAGGAATGCATTGTTAGAGTTGCTCGTGGTGCGACTGTGAAAGATAACCGATACGCAGCAAAATGGTATTGATCAGCGTATCAAGGCTAGGCTTGGAGTTGCACCACTGAGAAAATGAAGGCCGCGTTTTTCAACGCGATGCGGGATATGTGGAGGCAGTTTTGATAGAACGGGAAAGACAACTTCGTATTTATGATACGATGAACAGAATAAGAGAATTTGAGGATATGGCGTTTACGCTGTTTGAGCAAAACAAGCTGCACGGCTCGGTTCATCTTTACACAGGACAGGAAGCGATTGCGGCGACGGTATGCTCGCATTTGACGGACAGCGACTATATTACGAGCACGCATCGCGGGCACGGGCATTGCATCGCCAAGGGCGCGGCGCTAGGCAACGCAATGGCGGAACTAATGGGCAAAGAAACCGGCTACTGCAAGGGCAGAGGCGGGTCTATGCACATAGCGGATGTGAAAAAAGGAAATCTCGGTGCGAACGCCATTGTGGGCGGTGGTATTCCTATTGCGGCCGGTGGTGCGCTGGCGGCTCAAATAAGGGGTACACAACAGATTTCGGTGAGTTTCTTTGGCGATGGTGCGGCGAATCAGGGTACTTTCCACGAAGCGCTCAATCTGGCTGCCGTATGGAAGCTGCCTGTTATTTTCGTATGTGAAAACAACGGCTTTGGAATCTCAGTACCGGTACAGGAGAGCACGTCGGTTAAGGACATTAGCGTGCGAGCAAAGGCATACGATATACAGGGCATCACTGTCGACGGTAACGATGTCTATGACATTGACGAAGCGATGACGAAAGCGGAGAAGCGTGCCAAGAGCGGAAAAGGGCCGACATTGATTGAATGCAAAACGTATCGCTGGCAAGGCCATTGGACGGGTGACCCGCAAATCTACCGCGCAAAAGAAGAAGTGGAAGAATGGAAAAAGAAGTGTCCGATACAGCGCATGAAAAAGCGAATGCTGGAAGACAAAACGGCTACGCTCGAAGAGCTGGATAAGATAGAAGCAGACGCAAAACAGGCCGTGTCAGAGGCAGTGGAGTTTGCGATCAACAGTCCGCAGCCCGATCCGAGTAAAGTTATGGAAAACACATTCGCGGACTAAATTTTCATAATAAGATGGGAGAAAGCTTCGCCGTGTAAGTCGAAAAGGCGGGGTATAAGAAAGCACATGAGTATAAAAACCTATTCAAAGGCAATCAGAGATTGTATTGCACAAGAAATGAAAAGAGACGAGGATGTTTTCATTATTGGTGAGGATATTGCGCTTCAGGGCGGAGTGTTTGGGGTTACGCAGGGGCTGCTTCAAGAGTTTGGCTCAAATCGCGTACGCAATACGCCGATAAGCGAAAACGGTTTTGTCGGGCTGGCTGTTGGCGCGGCGACTGCGGGAATGCGGCCGATTGTTGAGCTGATGTATATGGATTTTACATATGTTGCGATGGACCAAATATTAAACCAAGCTGCCAAGATTCATTTTATGTTCGGCGGTCAGGCGAACGTGCCGCTTGTGATTCGTGGTCAGCAGGGCATCGGCCGAGGCAACGCGGGTCAGCATTCGCAGAGTGTGGAAGCTTTTTTTATGCATATCCCGGGCATAAAGGTGGCGATTCCATCGAGCCCTGCTGACGCGGCGGGATTGATGCGCACGGCCATCAGGGACAATAACCCGGTCATGTTTATCGAGCACAAGGCGCTATACGCCAGCAAGGGAGAAGTGCCGGACGACCCGGAGTTTTCAATACCTTTCGGCAAAGCAAACGTGCTAAAAGAGGGCAGTGATGTGACGCTCGTTGCAACGCAGTTCAGCGTACCCAAAGCACTCAGCGCTGTGAGCAGGCTTGAAAAAGAGGGTGTCAGTGTCGAACTTATCGATCCGCGAACACTGGTGCCGTTTGATGAGGAAACAATCGTCGCATCCGTCAAAAAAACCGGGCGGCTTGTCATCGTTCATGAAGCACATAAAAGCTGCGGCATCGGTGCGGAGATTGCGGCACGAATTGCGGAGAATGCACTGTATTACCTTGACGCGCCAATCAAAAGACTGGGAGCAAAGGCGTGCACGCTGCCGTTTAACATTGAGCTGGAAAAAGCGGTAGTACCGCAGGAAAACGATATTTACAACGCAATTAAGGAAATAATATAGTGCGTATCAAAATATCAGTGTTTTTATAAGGAAGGAGCAGCGCTAAGCGGGGTGATAGTTCGGCCCGGGGAGCACGGCGCGTCGCAGTAGGACAAAAAGCTATGGATAATATTATTATGCCCAAACAGGGCTTGCAAATGACGGAAGGCACGATTATTAAATGGTTAATCAGCGAAGGAGAACAAGTAACGGATGGTCAGCCGCTTCTTGAAATCGAGACGGACAAAGTCACGACACAGATTGAAGCGCCGGTGTCCGGTACGTTGCTGAAGATCATCAGCGGCGAGGGCGAAACAGTACCCGTTGCACAAACGATAGCCTATGTGGGTCAGCCTGGTGAAAATATTGAAGAAACCGCTACGGCTGATACGAAGGAAGAGGAGGACAATAAACAGCAAGTCTGCTCATTCGGGCAGACAGAAAAAGTAACAGCAGTAAAAACAGATAAGCTGGCTTCACCGCGTGCCAAAAAAACAGCCGTCGAAAACAGAGTGGATCTAAACAGCATCAGCGGCAGCGGCCCGGACGGCGTTATCGTAGAAGCGGACGTGAAAAAGGCGATGACTCCGCTGGCGAGAAAAGTTGCGGACGTCAAGGGTGTGGATATTTTTTCGGTGCAGGGAAGCGGCGTGCGTGGCAAGATCGTTGCCGACGATGTGCGCGGTGCGAGCAGCGGCGAACGTATTGTACCTATGAGCCCGATGCGCAAGATAATTGCCAGCCGCATGTGTGAGAGTCTGACATCGATGGCGCAGGCGTTTCACAACATTTCGCTGGACGCGAGCGGCATGATTGCGCTGCGCGAGCAGTTTAAGAAAGCCGATATAAAGATAAGCTATAACGACATAATCGTTCGTGCGGCGTGCAAAGTGCTTCAGGAATTTCCGGATATGAACGCGTCGGTCGCGGGAGAAAACATCATATATAAATCAGACGTTAGCATAGGTCTTGCCGTATCGGTGGAAAAGGGTCTGTTGGTTCCTGTCATCAGAAACGTACAGAGATTAAGCCTTGAAGAGATTGCGACCGAGAGTAAAACGCTGATCAAAAAGGCTCAGGAAGGCGCGCTCACCGGTGACGCGCTGACGGGCGGCACGTTCACGATATCGAACTTGGGGATGCATGACATCGACAGCTTTCGTGCAATTGTCAATCCGCCGCAGGTTGGGATATTGGCCGTCGGGAAGATTGACAAAAAGCCGGTGGTGGTTAGTGACGAGATATGTATTCGGCCAATTATGCAAATTTGCTTAACATATGACCATAGAATCGTTGACGGCGCGCCTGCGGCCAAGTTCTTGATGCGGTTAAAGCAACTGCTGCAGTATCCTGCGTTGATGCTTTAGCAAATGCCGTGCGAACAATGAAGAGGTGACAGATATGACATATGACTACGATGTTGCGGTTATCGGCGGCGGTCCCGGCGGTTACGTGGCGGCAATACGCTGTGCGCAATACGGAAAAAAAGTGGCGTTGATCGAGCAAAAACATGTGGGCGGAACGTGTTTGAACGCGGGGTGTATACCCACTAAGGTGATGATTAAAAGCGCCGAACTATATGAAGAAATGCGGGGAGCCGATGAATTCGGAATTTGCGTGGATCACATAAAGGCTGATTTTGCAAAGATCGCAAATCGGCGTGAGCGGATTGTATCAGGCTTGGTCAGAGGCGTGGAAAGTTTGTTAAGAAAGAACAAAATTACGCTGATCCATGAAACTGGTGAATTGGTGGATGCGCATACAATACGCACCCGCAGAAAGACGCTTACGGCACAGGATGTAATTATTGCGACAGGATCAAAAGTTGCGCTTCCTCCCATAAACGGCATCGATTCGGACAACGTGATCACAAGCGACGATATCTTGAAATACACCGATTATCCAGACAGCATGGTTATCGTGGGCGGCGGTGTCATTGGTGTTGAATTTGCGTTCATATTAAGCGCATACCAAAAAGATGTGACGATAATAGAGATGATGCCCACGCTGCTGACAGGATTCGATGAGGAAATAATCGGCGCAGTGACAAAGATGCTTAAAGCGCGTGGTGTTAAAATTGAGACAGACGCAAAAGTACTGAAAATCGAGAACGACGGTGAAGTATGCGTACGCTATGATCTGGGCGATGAAGAAAAGACAGTGCAGGCGAAAAAGTGCTTGATCGCCGCGGGGAGAGTGCCGAATACGGCGCAGTTTAAGGATTTTGGGCTGAAAATGGATCGGCAAAACATAGTTGTTGATGATTATTTGCGCACAAATTTTGATAACATTTATGCGATTGGAGATGCGACGGGAAAGGTGCAGCTTGCACATGTGGCGTCTGCCCAAGGATGCGTGGCTGCGGCGAACATCAACGGTAAAAACGAAAAGATGCGCTATAACATCATACCGTCGTGTGTGTATACAATGCCGGAATGCGCATGCGTCGGTATGACGCAGAAGCAGGCGGAACAAGCAGGATACAAAATAAGAGTAGGCAAATTTCCGGCTATGGCAAACGGTAAGAGCATGATCGAAGGGGTAAACAGCGGTTTCATCAAGATCATATCGGAGGAAACAACGGGTGAGATCTTAGGCGCACATTTCTTCGCGGCCAGAGCCACAGACATGATTGCCGAAATTGCGGCAGTGATGCGTAGCGAGGGGACAATTGAAGAGTTGCAGAGTACCATTCATCCGCACCCCACGCTGAGCGAGATGATTATGGAAGCGGCGGAAGACGTGCATTCACTTAGCTGTCACTGTTAGTGTATCACGATTGATGAAAAAAGCATTATTGGGAGAGCAGTATGGAAAAATTGAAAATTGCGGTGATAGGTGTCAGCAGACTTGGAACGGTTCATGCGGAGAATATTGCTTTGCGCATTCCAAACGCAGAGCTTGTGGCGCTATGTGACATCAAATATGAGAACGCACTGAAGGCCGGTGAACGGCTGGGAGTAAAAAACGTTTACGATTCATACGAAAAAATGCTGGAAGAAACTGACACGGAGGCTGTTCTTATTGCGACGCCGCCGGCTGTACACCGTGAATGCATATTGGCTGCATGCGCTGCCAAAAAGCATATATTCTGTGAAAAGCCAATCGGCGTCACGGATGAAGACCTTGACTTGATAGATGAGGCTGTCGTTAAAAACGAGGGCAAGGTGCTGCAGGTGGGTTTTGTGCGGAGATTCGACCGCTCATATGCGGAGGCAAAGGCGCGTGTAGACAGAGGCGACATTGGTAAGGTGATAAAGGTGAGGAGCATTTCACGCGATCCGTCCAGCCAGATAAATGATTTTATTAAGTTGGGGCCAACGCTTGGCGGCATGTTTTACGATATGAGTGTGCACGATCTTGATCTGGTGCGTTGGTTTGCGGGTTCGGAAGTTGAATCGTTGTATGCCATCGGCGGCATTTATGAGTTTGAAGAGTTTGCGAATTTCAACGACATTGATAACTGCTCGATACTGATGAAATTTAAAAACGGTGTGATGGCTGAGGTGGAAGGGTCGAAAAACGCATCGTGTGGTTATGACGTATGGATGGAAATCGTCGGCACAAAAGGCACACTGTTGATCAACTCGGCGACGACGACGTCTGTGACGCAAAAAGACCAATACGGCATACGCACCGAGTGTTCTCCGTGGTTCTTTGAGCGCTTTGAAGATGCGTATAAGCGTGAAGTTGAAGTGTTTGTGGATACTGTTCTTTCAGGCGGAGAATCAAAAATGAGTGCGTACGATGCACGCAAAGTGGTTAAAATGGCCACAATGGCGACAAAATCCTACGAGCAAGGCACAGTCGTTTTTAACGATTAATAAGCTGCGTTCAAAGCGGCGTGAACAGCATGAGCGGCTAAATATAACTTAAGAGGAGCGATTAATGAAAAAACTAAAGTTTGCGGTTATCGGCGTGGGGCGGTTGGGAACGCGTCATGCGGAAAATCTTGTGCACCGTATTCCAAGAGCAGAGCTTGTCGCAATCTGCGACATCGATTTTGATAACGCGAAAGAAACGGCTGAGCGGCTTGGTGTAAAAAACGTATACGATTCATATGAAAAAATGCTGGCAGAGACGGAGGCAGAGGCTGTTCTTATCGCGACACCGCCGGCTGTGCACCGCGAATGCATATTGGCCGCATGTGCAGCAAAAAAGCATATATTCTGCGAAAAGCCGATTGGCGTCACAGACAAGGATCTTGATTTGATCGATGAGGCTGTTGCGAAAAACACGGAAAAGGTGCTTCAGGTCGGTTTTATGCGCCGGTTCGACCGCTCATATGCGGAGGCAAAGGCGCGTGTGGACAGGGGCGACATCGGCAAAGTGATAAAGTTAAGGAGCATATCGCGCGACCCATCTGCGCAGATGGGCGATTTCATAAAGCTTGGGCCAACGCTCGGCGGCATGTTTTACGACATGAGTGTACACGATCTTGATCTGGTGCGCTGGTTTGCGGGTTCGGAAGTCGCATCGTTGTACGCCATCGGCGGTATCTATGAGTTTGAAGAATTCGCAAGCTTCAACGACATTGACAACTGCTCAATACTGATAAAGTTCAAAAACGGTGTGATGGCCGAGGTGGAAGGGTCCAAAAACGCTTCGTGTGGTTATGACGTATGGATGGAAATCGTCGGTACGAAAGGCACATTGCTGATCAATTCGGCCACGACGACATTTGTGACACAGAAAGACGAATACGGCATAAGAAACGAATGCTCACCATGGTTCCGCGAGCGCTTTGCGGAAGCATATGAGCGTGAGGTAGAGGTGTTCATCGATACTGTGTTGAGCAACAAAGAAACACTGATGAGTGCATACGACGCACGCAAAGTGGTGGAAATGGCGACAATGGCGACGAAATCCTACGAGCAAGGCACGGTCGTTTTCAACGACAAATAACCTGAACAAAAACGAGTAAATAGGTGGCGGTCATCAGAGTCACTGTGGTAATTTAATCTAACAAATTCTAAATCATGATTTTAGGATGGCATATATGTGCTGTTACTCTGGTTAAGTTGACTCTGTTTCATTAATAGACGATGTGATATTTAAAAATCGGAGGATGGATATGGAAAAGGTAAAGGTTGGAATCGTTGGCTTGGGTAGGCTGGGTAGTTGCCATGCAAAAAACATCGCTTTTAAAATAGCCAATGCAACATTGGTGGCGGCGTGCAGTGTGCGAAGCGAAGAACGTGAGTTTGCGAAAAGAGAGCTCGATGTGAGCGAGTGCTATGATGATTTCAAAGAAATGGTGACAAAAGCGGATATCGATGCAGTTGTGATTGTTTCGTCGTCAAATTTTCACAACGAGCACATCCGCATTGCCATGGAAGCTGGCAAGCACGTGTTTACGGACAAGCCGCTCGGTCTTAATATGGAGGAATGCCTCGATTCGCAGGAATTGATCAATAAGCACAACGATCAGATTTTTATGATTGGGTATATGCGGCGATACGATCCGACATATATGTATGTCAAAAAGAAAATTCAAGAGGGTGCAATCGGAAAACCGTTTGCGGTTCGCTGTACGAGTATCGATCCGGAAGACACGATCGATGGTGCGATAGCATATGCGGAAACAAGCGGCGGGCTGTTTCGTGATATGACGGTGCATGATATCGATCTGGCCAGATGGTTTTTAGAGGACGAACCGGAAACCGTCTATACGGTAGGCGGTGCCTATGTGCACAAAGAGTTTGAAAAGATGAACGATGCAGACAACGCGTGCGCGATCATGAAGTTTAAAAACGGTGGTTTCGCATCGTTTTACAGCGGACGCGACGCCCTGCACGGCTATCACATAGAGACGGAGATAATAGGGCCCAAAGGCATGTTCCGTATAGGCGCGGTACCGCAGAAAAATTTATCCATGATTTTTAATGAGAACGGTGCTGTGCAAGAATGTGTTTCTTACTTCCCGGAACGGTTTGCGGAGGCATATTTGAATGAAATGCAGGAGTTTATTGACTGTGTGCAAAACGGGCGCACACCCGGTGTGGGGGCTGTGGACGGCGTGGAAGGCATGCGGGTTGCGTACGCGATGACAAAGGCATTTAAAACCGGCCATGTAGAGAAAATAGACGTATAAAAAAAGATATTGTTTTTACGCCCATCGTGTTATATGAAGTTAAATATATCCCGCCGTCATATGAGACGGCGGGTGTCCCTGCAACAAAATAAATAAAGCTACTATAAAGGAAAATGCATGTGAAGGAAAAAACGGGGCTCAAACTCGCGCTCATTTGTGCTATAGCCTTTTTCTACTCGGCAAGCATCGCGCTTGTCGGGCAGATGCTTGTCCCTATACAGGAATATTACGGCGTTAGCATCGAACAATCGAATCTTTTGCTTTCGGTTCAGAGCTTTGGTGGAATAATTCTCGCAATCGTCAGCGTTCTTTATATAGATTCTATGAACCAACGAAAGCTGATCGTTTATGCAGGGGTGCTGCTTGCGCTTTCTCTGATGAGCATGGCCTTGATGCCGCCCTTCGTGCTTATCTCAATGCTGTTTCTCGTTTCGGGGTTGGCTGCCGGAACGATCAATGTGCTTTCAAACTCGGTGACGATAGACGTCGCAAAAAAGAATCACCAACGTTATTTAACGATTATGCACCTGTCTATCAGCACGGGCGCGTTTGTGATGCCGGTGATTGCACAAAACGTTTATGATGTCTCTGGATTATCGGGTGCATTTTTTCTAACCGGCGTGGTCATGCTGATATTTGGCGCGCTGGCGGTTATAGTGTTTAATCGGGAAATACGCAGCGGTATTAAAACAGGGTCTCTGGATATCGCACACAGAATGTCTGAGCTTTGTAAAGTCATCAGGATTCCCGGTGTCAAAACGGTGTTTTTTTTGTCGCTAACGGTCACAATTTGGCAAATGTGCGCCGCATACAATATATCCGGAGCAATATCGTCGTTGAACGGGGATATGAATACAGGCGCGCTTGCGCTTTCGTTGTTTTCTTTGGGCATGATTATATCGCGGCTGCTTTATACACCGCTGGCGGGTCGGCTCTCTGAAGGCAGGGTGCTTGTTGTGTTAAACGGGGCAGGTGCAATCACGTGGGCAATAGCGATGCTGGTGGATGACGTCGTTTTGAAGGTCGTGTTAGTGGTGCTGGCAGCGTTGTTTTGCGGCATCAACTATCCTGTTATTTTTGGTGCGGCATGCAGACTGGCGAATAAAAATACGGCGGCCGCGTCCGGTTTTGTTGTGTTGGCGTTTTATGCATCTCTTATCGTGTTTTGTCCAATCGTCGGTCGTCTCTGTGACAAAATTGGGTATGATATGGGACTGCTGACGCTTTGTGCACCGCTTCTGTTCGTGATTCCGCTCGGTCTGATGCTGCACAAGAGGATGAAGCATTTAAAAGAAAATAGATAACGAACCATAAAAAAGCAAAGTTCAGCCGGATATGCGCATAAAAGGCAGTAAGTTTGCTCAGTACGCAAAGAAAGAGGGATACATGAAGCTCGCAGACGGAATTGGCAGAAAACTCATATCCATTGCACGGCGCGCTATTTATGATACCGTTGATACTGGTGGAGCCGCTGGGGCTGGTGCTGCAATAGGAAATGCGGCAGGTACAAAATAAGATGATTAGAAAGGAATATGCATGATGACAATTCCAGAAAAAATGAAAGCGCTGGTGGCGTATGCGCCGGGTGACTATCGGATCGAAGAAGTGCCTGTACCGTCGATAGACGATGAGGAGATGCTCGTTAAGGTTGAAGCGTGCGGCATATGTGCCGGTGACATAAAAGCGTATCATGGTGCGCCCAGCTTTTGGGGTGGTAAAGAGCCATACATGAAGACACCTGTTATACCAGGTCACGAATTCATAGGTACGGTAGTCAGAATTGGGGAAAAAGCAAAGGGCGGCTTCAAAGTGGGCGATCGGGTTATTTCCGAGCAAATCGTGCCATGTTGGGAATGTCGGTTCTGTAAAACCGGGCACTATTCTATGTGTCAAAAACATGATTGCTATGGTTTTCAGCATTACGTGAACGGCGGAATGGCCGAATATATGAAATATAATAAAAGGGCGCTAAACTATATTGTGCCCAAAGAAACGCCCATTGAAAAAGCCGTGTTGATTGAACCATATGCGTGCGCGAAGCATGCCGTTGACCGCGCAAATATGGGCAATGAAGACGTCGTTGTGCTGTCGGGCGCGGGCACGCTGGGGCTGGGTATGGTTGGTGCCATCAAAATAAAGAATCCAAAAAAACTGATTGTATTTGATTTAAAAGATGAACGGTTGCAAATGGCGAAGCGTTTTGGCGCGGATATCGTTGTGAATCCGGCAAAAGAGAATGCGGTTGAGAGAATAATGGAAATGACAAGTGGATACGGCTGTGATGTTTATATTGAAGCGACGGGTAACCCGAAAAGCGTCGAACAGGGGCTCGCGGCAATCCGCAAGATGGGAACATTTGTTGAGTTCAGCGTGTTTTCTCAGGCCACATCTGTGGACTGGAGCATTATCGGGGATCGAAAAGAGCTCAATATTTACGGAGCACACATCAGCCCGTATTGCTATGAGCCGGTGATTGAATGGATTAGTAACGGAAAGCTGCCAACCGAAGGCGTAGTTACGCATAGGTTTGCCCTTGAGGACTGGCAGCAGGCCTTTGCCGTTGCAGAAAACGGAGAGAATGCGCTGAAGGTGATATTGACACTGTAATTAGGCAATATGCCGGCAAAATAATTTTAAATGGATTCATGATCTTTAAGAATGCCTGAATCTGAGTTGTCGCAGTTGGGTGTTTTTTAAAAAATTAACTCTCTATCACCTTGAACGCATCGACGGACATATTGCGCAATAACTTGGATGTATGAA
Organism: Clostridia bacterium; assembly: GCA_003249555.1. GTDB lineage: Bacteria > Bacillota > Clostridia > Christensenellales > SZUA-584 > SZUA-584. The sequence goes on from QKIQ01000009.1 coordinate 25,178, forward strand.
CAAAGAGGGTGAAAACGAGCCGGATGCCAATAAGCTGACACCCCAATAGGTCAAGCAAGCTGTTGAAGAACTTCGCACGCGCAAACAAAAAAATATCAGGCGCTCGTCGTTGCGATGCAGGCGTGAGCGCTGAGCAGATATACAAACATGAGCAAGCCCGTGCTTGGTGAGAGCGTATCGGAAATTGTGTAAAGCTCCATTGTCAGATAAAATAACAACTGACGATGGAGGTTTTTAATTATGGCACAAAAACGAGAGAAAAGTGCACTTCGAAGACTAATCGACGAGCGCGGTATCAATGACTTGGCCG
>QKIQ01000066.1 GCA_003249555.1 Clostridia bacterium
TATATCTGTCGCAAAATCATCGCCGTACGGATCCCCGGGCGAGTTATAAGCCGTGTCGATTTCAAAGTACTTCAGCACGATTTCAAAGCCTTCCTCATCCGTCAGTACCGCACGGCTGTTCTTTTGTTTTTTCCGCGCCACTTCTGTCATGGCGCTTATGCTGCCGGAGATGCTTTTGTCCTCGGCGATAATCTTCTCCGCATCAGCAGGATGCGCGGAAATGTGTTTGAGAAGCATATCGCCAACCACCTTAATATAGGCATCATTATCCTTTTCCATCTCGACTTTGATTTTTGCAATAGCTTGTTCTTTCATTTTAGCGGCCCCTTTCGTTTATCTAATGGAGGGCGATTTACGATACCGCCCAAAAACGATCAGTATTAACCCAGCAGGCAGATTTTAATGTCGCTCTTTTCGGTGACATCATGCTTTGTGAAAAAGTCTTTAATTGCCTGCACCTCTTTGCCGATCCACGCGCCGCCGTCCGCTTCAAACAGCCCCGCAGCAACGCCTCGGCGCGTATCATCCTGTAGCCTGAACACAAATTCGGATTCAGGTTGCGGGATGTCATAAAATGTTCTGTAAGGCTGCAGCACAACAGGATTCGGCACGTTCGCCTTTTCGGTCGTGAGTGATGCAATACCCTGCCGCTGCGTCACTTTCTGCGTTATCCCGTCGTCTTCAAGTGTCCCGCTTGATTCTTGGCATATATGCGACACGAAGTTGATGACGATATCACGATGCTCGTTTTGAACAAAGCCCGACAGCATCATAATCTTAAAGCTCTCGATATCGATAAACTGATTGAGCGCGAGTTTTGGCAGCTGAGGTGTCGATATAAGATATTTGTGCCGGCCCATGTCTTCATTAAGCGGTGAAACAACGTTCACGCAACGAGACTGAATTTCTATAAGGCATTCCGCCAACGCGTCCGGGTTTTGAGACAGATAGTCAACGACCGCCGCCAGTGAGAAGCAGGAGCGCGGTGATGCGAGCGGGTCATTGTTGCGGTAGATCGGCGCTGTTGTGTGCTTTGCACCAAACATATCGATGATTTCGGGTTTCCTTAAGTCGAGAATTTTGTCAATTGTTTGGGACGTAAAGTCCATGGATTATCCCTCCTTTGTAATTGGCGTCACATTCATGCCGATCTGTCCGGGTATCTGGTTTCCAATCTCTTTGCAGATAAACAGGCCATCTGCCACACCAAACATGACGTTCGATTCACGCACCCTTGTGGGCGCTTTCTGTGATTTGACAATGTATGTCATTGACGCACTTGCACGGTTTTCCATCGGTTTGAGCGTGACTTCAATTGTGATCTTGCTGCTCTTTTTAACGTCACTGTTTGGATCGCGTATGTTCTTAAGTACGGCCTGCAGCTCACTTTCAAACAGTTCGGCCAGCGCCCCCCCTCCGACGGTCATAAGCGTCATCTTTCCTTCGGACATATTTTCACCTCCTTTCATTTGTTATTGTTTAAGGTAAGCCAGTATCACATCAATGGCCTCTTCATAGCTGTAGCACACGGCTGTCTTGTATCCGGCAGACTTCAAGTATTCAAGCCATTCTTTTTGCTTTGCCGTCGGCTTGTTGTCGCCAGATTTCATTTCGATATAAAGACCGTGATATATCCCTTTTGGTGTCGGTAGAACCACATCGGGCACACCAGCTTTTACACCCGCCGCTTTGAGCCTGGCTGCAGTCGCCTTGTTGCGCTTGCCGCCGTTAGGAACGTGATACATCCACTTGAGATCAGGGTATAATTGTTCCTGCCAAGTCGCCCATGAAAATAATGTGACCTGCTCCATTTCTTCACGCTGTACCATAAGATCACCCCCTGCACCCGGTTTGTTTAGTGCCGTCCGGGTGCTCACGCGGCACTACTGCTACTATTTATACTAAGTGGTAGTAATGACACCACGTAGGTATCGCTATTGTTTAATCACCATTACATAGATGCTGCGGTCACCGAACAACTCGGCTTTACCGCCGCCGTGCTCGTATCCACCGGCACATATCATACTGACCGCCAAGGGTCCGATATCATCAATCTCGGGCCTTAAATCGCCGACATATTTGTGTTTGTTGCCGAGCTCGGTCTTGGTGACAGAATGGTTATAATGGTCAATCACATCCTCCGGATTGATCGTAAGCTTGCCGTTGACTTCTTTGCCGTAGCGGCCGAGCAGCCACTCCCATTGTTTATGATACATATCATGCCTGCTCGGGCTTTGTTCAACATCTGCGAAGCTTGGTAAAATCATATTGTCCTCCTATCTAAACCGCCGGCGCACGGGTCGCCGGTGTGCTTTTCGCATTACTTTGCTATACTTGCCGATCTCTATCTGGCGGAAGACCACTGCCACCGGAAAGAGGATGATCTTGAATATCAGATTCATTTGACAACCCCCTGAGCCTGACACTTTTGCATAAAGTCATAAACCATATTGATTTTCTCAAAAACACCAATTTGCAAATACCTATCGCGCAGCGCCTTCTTTGTTTCTTTGGGCAGCTTACTGTGTGCCGCATGCACCGCCGCCGCGATTGCGTTGGTGTTGGCGGATCGGGAAAAGTCCCGTCTTTGCATTGAGAGTTCGACCAACTCCGCATATGTTTCATCGTCAAGTGTCACTGATATTCGTTTTGACATGG
>QKIQ01000006.1 GCA_003249555.1 Clostridia bacterium
CATGCATTCATTTTTTTATAAGTCCTGTTTCTATCGTGACTTTTTACTTTTGTTTCTCATGAGTCCTACACATACTTCCGCTTTTCCCGTGGTTATTTCTACGGTTTACCTGCTGTGGAATTTACTTTGGGAACTTACGTTTTTCACAGATAAGTTTCACGAATAATTACCATGACTTGCATTTTACAAAAATGAAACTAACCAAACATGACATAGAGCCTTGTAACTGCTGGTTGCCCTGATATAACCAATACAGTTAACCGTTTTTCGGATATTCACTGCATAGCAGCCGGTAAGCGGGTTCATCTTCCTCAATGGCCGGAAAACGGCCGATGTTTTTATAAAATCTGTTGTCATTCGCATCGTCGTTGCACATCGAGACCTCTCCAAGCAGCACAGCACCCGTTCCTTCCTCCACGCCGAAATCATGATAGAGGTAAGGATATATCGTAATGCTTTCACCCGGAGTCAGTCTCACCCGCGTGCCCGCTTTCACATAATATTCACGGCCGTCCGCGCAAACTTTTACATTTGTATTGTCAAACTCGCCGTTTGGCAAAGAGTTGAAAACGCGAATCAGCACGTTGCCGCCGCCGCGGTTGATTATGTCCTCCATCTTTGACCAATGAAAGTGCATGGGAGAGTATTGTCCTTCTTCGAGCATAAGCAGTTTTTCCGCATACGGCTTTTTGTATTTGTCTAATTTGACATTGCCGTTTCTGAGTGTAATTAATGAAAACCCCATCTTGTCGAAGTTGCCTTCGCCATAATCCGTGATATCCCATCCCAGCAAGTTGTCACGTATTTCGTCATACTCGCTACCTTTGTTTGCCCAATCAAGAGGTGTAAATCTGCAAAAGGGCGGCAGCTTAAATCCATGTTCGCTTACCAATTGCTCCATCCGTTTAATGGCCTTATTGATTTTTGACCTTTTCATCATACCCTCCCGCCACCGACGCAACCGGTCATTAAAGGTGTGGGCAGCGCGGGCAAAGCCCGTCTTGTCCACAAATACTATTGTTAGCTTTTTTGACAGTCTGAACAGGACTTGTCAGCCTGTCCGCATCATTTTTTCAAACAGCTCGACAATTTGCGGATCAAAACGTGTTCCCGCACCGTCATGTATCACCTGCATGGCCTCTTTTTTCGTTTTTGGCTCACGCTGTTGTGATGGATACAGCATTCTGTCATAGCACTCCGTAACGGCAACGATCCTCGCCATCAAAGGAATGGCATTGCCTTTTATGCCCTTCGGATAGCCTTCCCCATCCCATTGTTCGTGATGGTACAACGCGGCATCTGCAAGGTCGATCGTATCGTCAAATGAATTGAGGATGCGATATCCGACTGTTGTGTGCCTTTTCATCTCCATCAGCTCGGCATCTGTTAGTTCATAATTCTTATCAAGCAGTTTTGCATCAAGTACAATTTTGCCAACATCATGGAGAAAGCCACCAAATCTTAATTTATGTAGATCTACCTCGGAAAGCCTTAACAACCTCCCCATTTCCAAGCTCATCTTACCGACACGCTCAGAATGATCTTTTTCTCTTGGATGATTGTCGTGTAGCACTGATATAATCGCTTTTATAGCGTTGCTTCTCACGCCATCTCGTTCCAACGTTTTGGAATTGTACATATTCGACTCTGCATGGTCAAGCAAACTGATAATATCGTCCCCAACAGTGGTTGTGGTTTCCGATCCCATAGAGATACTGCCCTTTATCGCTTTAACATGAACCTTGTCAAACTCCATTTTGATACGCGAAATCACATGTTTGGCTTCTTCCTCGTTTGTTTTCGGCAACAGAACAACGAATTCATCCCCTCCCCATCGCGCAATGATGTCATCCGCTCTGCATGTATGCTTAAGAACCTCAGAGACCTTTTTAAGCAGAATATCTCCATACGCATGGCCAAAAACATCATTGGTAAGCTTAAGCCCGTTCACATCCCCCATGATGATGGATATAGGAAGATTTCTCTCGGTATTAATACGCGAAAGCTCTTCTTCAAAGAAACGCCTGTTATACAGCCCCGTCAATGCGTCATGATAGCTTAAGAATTCAATCTTTTGTCTTTGTTGCTTTTTATCCGTCACGTCTCGGAAAACCAGAACGACACCGACGGTTTTGTCGTGTTCATCCCGAATTGGCGCCGCACTGTCTTCAAGATAATATTTTTCACCATCTTTTGAAGTGAGGATCGCACTGTTTCCCAGTTCGTGGATATCGTCCGTCTCAAATACAGCCTCAATAGGGTCTTTAATCTTGCTGCCCTCATTTTCATGCGACAACACAAATACATCTTTATATTGATGCCCGACAGCTTCTTCCTGAGTCCAACCCGTCAGCTTTTGCGCCACAGCATTAAGCATCTCGATTTCGCCCTGCCTGTTCACAACCAAAACACCATCGCCTATTGAAACAATCGTTTGCAGATATTTATTTCGCTCAAAAATCAAGTTTTCCTGCGCTTGTCTGCGTTCAACCGCGTTCCACACACCGCTCATGAGCAAAGTCATCCCATATACATCAAAATCATCATATTCGCTTTGCTTATTGCCAAGGCCCACAACCGCCACGATCCTGCCGTCAATAATAACAGGTACAGACATGAATCTTGTGAGTGTGACATGCCCTTTGGGATAGCCTTTTTTATGCGGATTCGGTGCCTCAAAATCATTGACAATCACAGGCTTTCTCTGCCGAACAACATCTCCCCATATACCCGTATTTTCAAGACCGTATTTCGTCTTTGGCTCAATAATTTTGCATGAAGCCATCACACCTTTAGACCATGAGTTTAGCTCAAATTCTTTTTTGTCCTCATCATACAAGTATATGTAACCATATTTGCTTTCCGTGAGCTTGAGCGCTTGGTGAAGAACATAATCCAATTGCTCCTGCCTGCTTTCAAAGCTTCTGTTTAAGACATCGACAAGAATTTTATTGCGGATTAACGCCTTTTTCTGCCTGTTTTCGCGATTGCGCTGCTCTGTGATATCCCTAATATACGCGCCCACGCCGAAAGACCCGTTTGCCATTTTCACAGGAAACTTTGTCGTCTGATAAACTCGCCCATCCCAGATGACTTCATCGATGATATGGGTTTGCTTTTTTAGAACAACCTCATCTGTTTTGCGGCGAAGCTCAGCAAACGTCACATCGGTGAGTTCAAAATCGTCGATGCCGATGATTTCACTGCTTTTTTTATTATAGAACCGCTCCAGCGCTTTGTTAACAAACACATACTTTAAGTTTTCATCCTTGAGATATACAATGCTTTCATCCGCGTCAATAAAAGTTTTTCTCAAGGCACTAAGGTTTTCTATCTCATCTTTTGCTTTTCTAAGCTTCTTCACATTTTGAGATGTTATGATTGTTAGGGTAAAAAGCCCTAAAATGCCTAAACCGCCTATGATATATATCGCCATGGTTTTGTTTTTTTCCTGCTGTGCCATTATCATTTTGTCCGTTACATCATGGATGATTGAAAACAGGCAGACTTTTCCTTTATACGTCACGGGATATGAAAAAACTTCCACGTCACGCACCTCACCGCTGGCCAGCCGGTGTTTAAATTCAAAATAGTTTCTTTCTTGCAGTGCAGCTGCGTGTATTTCTGCTTGTGTTTCCTGCGGCGTCAATGTGTTGATCTGTGTAATACTCATCGATTCGAGTTCTTGCTTTGAATAACCGTAAAACGAAACAGCCGATTGGTTGGCATAAAGAATCGCCCCAGTTTCATTATCAATAAGGAGCATGACAGCTCCGTGATTATCTAACAGCCCCGAGAATTCCCCATCGTCTTGCGGCTGCGCATGAACGGATTGAGGCAACCCCAATATGAAAACCAAAGCAATAATAATGACCCACTTTTTCATATTCATCTCCCTTTCAAGGTCAGCTCATAATCTCTACAAATCTTTGAGCAATATCGGGGTCAAACTGTGTACCCGCATTCTTTTTGATTTCTTCAATGGCTTGCTCCTTAGACAGCGCCTTTCTGTAAACCCGATCCTCCGTCATCGCATCGTACGCGTCAGACACGGCCAAAATGCGTGACAGCAGCGGGATACACTCCCCTTTCAGCCCCTGAGGATACCCGTTTCCGTCCCATCGCTCATGATGAGAGAGAATATACGCGGCAATAGGCTCAAGTTCCGGAGAAGATACAGCAATACGGTATCCGATCTCAGGATGTCTTTTCATAACAGCCCATTCCTCTTCATTGAGCTTTCCGGGTTTATTTAATATTCGGTCGTCGATTCCCACCTTGCCGATATCATGCAGCATAGCGAAAACTTCTAGCTCATCCAGGGTTTTTTGGGGTAGCTGCAACCTCTCTCCAATTTTTTTGCTTAACCGACTCAGTCGTTCCGCATGCTCTTCCGTTTCCTGGCTTCTTTCATACATTGTAGTCATAATGGATGAGAGAATTGTGCTGTGAGAACTCTTGCGGTTTAACAGCTTTCGGTTGTACATATACTCTTCGGCTTCTTTCGCTGCTAGTTCAATTGTTTCATCAATTGATCTCTTTGTACCAAAGCCCAAAGACATACTCACATCATACCGGCGGTTTGGTTTGGACCTGTTATACTGCTCGCACATTTCGTTTATACTGCGAAGAACACCGTACGCTTCATGCGAATCGGTATTGGGCAGCAGCAGGCAGAATTCATCGCCTCCTGTTCTAGCAAGAACATCTCCTTCGCGGCAGCGCCTCTTCATGAAGCTCGCCGCTTCAATGATCACTCGGTCTCCCTCGGCATGCCCGAACGCATCATTGATAAGCCGAACGCCGTTGATATTCGCAACGATAACCGAAACCGGAAGATATCGTTTGTCTTCCAGCTTCACCTTTTCCTCTTCAAAAAACTTGCGATTGTAAAGACCCGTGAGAGAATCATGGTCGCTCATATGCTTAATCTGGGCTTCACGCTGTTTTTGTTCCGTTATATCGATAATGAGGCCCTCAAGCGCCACCACGTTTCCTTCTTCATCGTAAATACCCTGTCCCTTTTCCATGACCCATTTGCGAATGCCGTTTTTATCGACAATCTCGTACTCCCTGTTAATCGGCATTTTTTGAGGCAGTATACGGTCCCATTCCACCCGCAGCTCTTCTCGGTATTTTGGCGCAATCAAATCATTAAATGATATTTCCTTGCTATAAAGCAAGCTTTCGGGCTCATAGCCTGTGAGCTTCCGGCAACCTTCAGACACAAAGAGCATCGTCCAATCACGGTCGTTCCGGCACCTGTAAGCCATTCCTGGCAAATGGGCAAGAAGCACCGCTTTGCTTCTCTCGCTTTCCCGAAGCGCCGTTTCTGTCAAAATTCTTTGAGTCACATCCTCAACAATACACAGATGGCTTTTTCCCTGATTCCCTTGCCCTTTATTCAGCGACACCATGTGTGCATTGATCCAAGCCGTCTGTCCGTCCGGCTTGTCTATTTTTTTTATTGTCGAATAACTGCTTATTTCTCCGTCCTTGAACCGTGCCAAACGCTCCGGATTATTGTTCCCGCTCAGCTCCTGCACGTTGATTCCGTCCATTTTGTCTTCAGTTCTGCCGAATATTCTTTTAAACTCATCATTGGCAAGAACTGAGCCGATCTTGTCATCTTCACCAAGCGCAACACCCAAAGGCAGCTGATTAAACAGCATTGATAATAAGCTTTCCCTCTCATCAAGCATTTTGCTGGTGAATCGCAATAAATCGTTTTTCCTTAATAACACAAATATCACCGCCACCAACACCAATACCAGCAGCACCTGAATACAAGCATTATACAGCTTTTTATATGCTTCGCTGTTCCAAGGAGCCGCGGAATACTTCATGCCAAGAACGGCGATTCTCTCACCCGTTTGCATATCGTCTATCGGCGCAAGCGCCACCTTCCACGCCCCTGTATTGTCATCTTTGACGACGGGCGTATTGTCTGTCAACGTTTCACTGTAAAGCAACATATCAGCATCAGACAAAGCACCGTCTGATGAAGCTTTAGAATCAAAAAGAACGCTGAACTGATCCTCGTGCAGGGTAAAGACAAACACCGAAAAAACGTCTTGATTTTGTGTCTTGAAACGCAGCAACTCTTCGGTTATGCCCGAGAAATCGTATGAACCCAAATGCTTAGATTCCAAAGGGATAGCACTGGTAATATCTGTAGCTATAAACGTTGCTCCGGCATGAACCAAATCCATCGCGTGAGCGTTTTTTCTTTTGAGACAATCATTGTATGCATCAATGACATAATAAGTACCAAAAGCCAAAAAGAGTACGCTACTCACACACAGCAAAACACCACTTACCCACCTGCGCTTAATCTTTCTTACAGCTGTATGCTTAAATCGGATATCCATATAGCCTTACTCCCTTTTTTGTTTCAGCCCTCGGACTAAACATCTGGTAATCACGCTTATGCGCATTTTGACATCAAAATCGAATGATACCATTTTATACTGTAACAATAAACGCCGTCTATATCCTTTAAACTGGTTAATATAAATAAAGAGAGTGATGTGTATCCAGTATTATTCTTGATTGGATTTAGTGTGTTTAATATTTGTATATATTGGTTTTTTTCATACTTTGAGCGCCATGGCATCGTCTTCACGTGTATGGGGCACCGGAATATCCACCCATAGCTTAAAGATACGTGAAGTGCGCATCGCTTTAAACCGATAACAAACGCGAAGGCGGCTCATGGCGCCGTCTATTCCCTTTTCAAACTCAATGAAGTCAGCTTCAAGCGCATATCGGTCATTCACGCCGTGATAGCGGTTTGTCACAAACACATAATCGCGCCCGACCAGCGAAATACAAGGCCGGGTTCGTATTTTTTTGCTCACGGTATACGGTGCCACAATCAGGCTCAGCCACGGCAGCAGCACACAAGAAAGCGCAATGGGCAGCATGAGCGGCAGCTTAGACTCGGGCTCCATAGAGAACAGGACAAACGGTGTAAATATGATGGCGAAGCATATGCTGAAAAGCAACGATAGACCTTTGCTTTTTTTAATTACGGCATATCTTTGAGCCGCCGCGATTTCTTCAATCTCGCCTGGTTCATATTCGAAACGAATTAAAGCATTTTCCTTTTCAACAATTTTTCGGAGCCGTTGAGCTCTCAAATAAAAAGCGGGTATGGCTGCCAAACACAAAAACGCCGCCCCAATGCCCAGCCCCAGCACAGGCTCATTGGCTGAAAGTCCGCCATAACAAGCCAAACCGATAAAAACAATTACCAATGAAGCAAGCATAGGCAACCGGTTCTTCATACGAATCCACCCCCAACCCACTGCGATTATTATTCCTGATTTTTTAATTGTTTTACGCCAGGCCCGCAGAGCTCCGAACACCCGCCTGAGCGCCGCTTCACCTCGATCTGCACGTCGATGCGTGTTTTGAGCGCCTCCACATGCGAAATTACACCGATTAGCTTGCCCTCACGATTGCCAAGTGCAAAGAGCGTTTGCAGCGCGGCTTCCATGTAATCCTCATCGAGCGACGCAAACCCTTCGTCGATAAACAGCGAATCAATCCGCGCCGCGCCGGACGACATTTCCGAAAGCCCGAGCGCCAGCGCCAGCGATACAACAAAGCTCTCTCCGCCCGAAAGATTGCTGACAGGACGTTTCTCGCCCGCTTGATACGTATCGATCACCGCAAGCTCAAGCGGCTTAGAAGGCCCTGCTTCATCTCGCACAAGGAAATAGCGCTCACTCATGCGCTTTAAGCTTTGATTCGCAAAGCGCAGCAGTGCGTCAAACGTGATGCTCTGTGCCATACGGCTGAACTTGTCGCCGCCGGCCGATCCGATCAGCGCGTTGAGCTTTTCCCACTTTTCCAGCTCTTTTTTATATATCTTCTCTTGGCTCTTGAGCGTTTTGACTGTCTGGCGGCTTTCGGCATTGGCTTTGAGTATCTGCCGCACGCTTCCCAGTCTTGCCGTTTCTCCGGATATCAGCGCGCCGAGCGCGTTTGCGGCACGTCCTATCGCATCCACATTGGGTTCATCCCCCAGCGCCGACGCGTCGTCCGCATAACGCCTGAAAAGCACCGTCACATCATCGTCGTCCGACACGTTTTGAGCATTCACAGCGTTTGCGGCAGCTTTTTCATAGCCAGCTTTCAGCTTCAGCGACAGCGTGCCCATCTCGTCTTGCGTGCGCGATAAATCCTTGCTGTTTTGTTCCAGCGCGCGCGAAGCCTGTTCAGCCTGACTGCGGCTTTGCTCCTTGGCGTCCTGAACCTGCTGCAGGCGTATCTTTGCCGCCGCTTCCTCCGCATCCGCATCCTTATTGCCAAAGAGTGCCCTTCGCTGTACAATCAATGCATCCAGCTCTTTCTGCGACTGTGCTTTGAGCCCTTGCTTCTTCTCCCTGTCGCGCTCCGAATCTGCAATTATCTTTTTGCGGCTGTCGATCATCTCCACGTCTTTATCAATACTGCCAAAGCGCGCTGTCATCGCAGCCACTTTCTCGGCAGCTTTGCTCTTGTTATTAAGCAGAGCCGTATATGTGCTAAGTCGTTTATCGATCTCTTCGATCGTCTTTGCGATAATCTCAGTTTCACGCTTCCCATCCAATTCGGCAAAAAGCGCCTTGTTTTCATCGATATAGCCAGACAGCTCATTGATCTGCTTATTAAGGTCATCAATGCGCAACGCAATTTGGTGCATACGGCTTTTGAAGTCATCCTTTTTGCGCTGCATATTATCAAATTCCTGCTTGGCGATCTCAACATACGCATCATCAAAAGCCTGTCCCGCAAAGGGATGCTGCAATGCGCCGCAAAGCGGACATGCTTTTCCGTCTTCCAGCTTTCGGCGCTGTTCACCGAAGCGCACGTTGAGCTTTGCGTACTCATATTTGTCTTCAATTTGCTTAGCCATCTGCTCAAAGGTCTTGTGTTCACTCTCTAGCTCAACTTGTTGCTTTTTATATTGTTCGAGGCTTTCCTGCGCTTTTTTGAGCGCATCCGCCGCTTCGGCAAGCGGCAGCGCTTTTATAAGCAGTTCCAGCCTTGAGCGCCAATGGGATTCATCCTTTTGCGCAAGCGTTTCCCTTATCTGCGTCTCAATTTTTTTTGCTGTCGCCTTCGCTTCATCCAACTCCGCCTTGGCCTTTCCACGCAACTGCGCGCTCACATCGTCCGTCTCGTAAAGCGCTCTGTATCTCTCACCTGTGGCATTGGGCTCGTATTTTTTAAACAAGTCGAGAACCACTTTTTTATTCTCAGTTATCTTCCCGTCGTCTTCCTCAATCTCTTGGTGAATACGATTGATCTCATTTGCTTTGTTTGCGGTCTTGATATCGATCTCACGCACGGCTTTGAGCGTTTCGCTCAGCTCATCGTTCTTTTTCTTCTGTGCCTGCTCGTCCTGCTCCGCTTGTTTGAATGCCAGCAAACGTTTTTCCTTCTCTTGCGCAAGCGGCTTTTCAGCCAGTCTGAATTTTTCATGCTGTGCATTGATTTCTTGCAGCTGCTCGGCCATGGCACGGCACGCCGCAAGCTCGTTTTTAAGCGTTTCGTGAGCGGCAACAGCTGTTTCAAGCTTCTTGACTTCCTCCCTGCGCGCCGTCTCCTCCGCCTCGCTGAGCATGGTGATGTCCCCAATGCGGCCGCGCGTTTCAGCAAGCAGCTGTTTTTGCCTCTGCGTTCTTTCATAAATGGCGATGGAAATGCGCCGGTATATGTCCATGTCGGTGATTTGTTCAAGTATCGCCGCACGCTCGTTGGAGTTCGCCTGCAAAAACTCCGCGAAACGGAACTGTGCCAGCATGATCGAACGCGTGAACCGGCTATAGTCGAGTCCGCATATCTCCTCAATTTTCTCGTCTGCCTCGCGGATACGCGCTGCGATCACCTGCCATGCGCCGTCCTTAGCTTGTTCAAAGATCTCACGCTTCACGGCACGAAACGGCTTCGCCCCTCTTGCGCGCTCGTGCACAAATATGCTTTTGTAGCGTTTCCCCCCCGCCGTAAACACTGCCTCGGCGCGGCAGAACGAAGCCCCTTTATTCATCAATTCGTCATGTGTATCGCTGATGGATTCAATGCGCGGCGTCTTGCCGTAAAGCGCAAGGCATATCGCATCCATCACCGTGGTTTTCCCCGCTCCCGACGGCCCAACAATTGCAAAAAGACCGCCCGCATAGGCGCGGTCCGTGAGGTCGATCTCAAAGCGTCCCAGCAGCGAGTTGAGATTTTCGATTAACACCTTCTCTATGCGCATGTATCCGCCTCCTCCATTTCGCGGATGATCTCATTAAAGCAATCTACAAGCACAGCGGTATCTTCATCACTGTATAAGTCCTTGCCGATACAGCGTAAAAACACATCCTGCACCGATATGGATTCCAGCGACTCAGATTCATTCGCCGATTCAAGTATAGCACTCGCTGCCGCCGTGTTGCGGATGATCAGCACCTCAGCCTGTCCGCCGCGTACGGCTTGCGCTACGTCCGCGCTTAAATGCGGACACGCCTCTTCACCCGTATATGTGACCTCCACCCAAACATCATCCACCGCAAGCTCTTTCAGTTGATGGAGAATTTCTTCTCGTGTGCCTCGTACCGCGGCCATGCGCTGAAATACCGGTACAGGGAGTGCCTCTAAACTATGTCCTTCGTCCAACGACACCTCCAGTACGCATTTTTCACGCCCCAGTTCGGAAAAGCTCATGGGCAGCGGCGAACCGGAATACCGGATGCGCTCCTGCCCGCCCACGCGCTGCACGCCGTGAATATGCCCCAGCGCCACATAAGCGATCTCCTCAGGAAATATGTCTGCGCCCACCTGCCCCAGTGTACCTACATACAGCTCTCGAACACCGTCGCCTTCGGTGCGCACAGCGCCTTGCGCAAACAGATGTCCCGTTGCGATGATGGGTAACGGCTTACCCAGTTCTTTTTGATAATTCAGCGCCGCGTCTGTCACGTTGTGGTAAAATTGTGCCGTCGCCGCCACGATCCGTTCGTCAGTCGACTGTGCATCGTCTTCCAGCCGTACCATCTCGTTTTTGCGAAGGTAAGGCACCGCGCAGCAGACGGCGCGCACATCTCCCGTTGCATCGGGTAACGGTATCACATGGCGCTCCATTTCACCCGGCAGTCCGATAGTATGGATATGCAGCTTTTCCAGTACACCGGAAGGCGCTTCCAGCATAGCGGGAGAATCGTGGTTGCCCGCCACCACGACCACCGTCCGGCAGCATGTCCCTAGCAACGACGTTAAAAAATCGTAGTAAATACGCTGCGCTTGTCCCCCAGGGGCGCCCGTGTCAAACACGTCGCCCGATACAATAAGCGCGTCGATGCCGCGCGACTTAATCGTCTCTTTGAGCCATTTTAAGAATTTATCATGCTCGTCATAGCGTTTTTTTGTATACAGTGTATGGCCGATGTGCCAATCGGATGTGTGCAGTATTTTCATGCCGCCCTCCGGAATATATAAAATGCTGTCAAAGGGTAAAGTCTTTTGTCTTATTTCATAATAGCATGCAATATGGGTGTTTTCAACGAAAGGCATAAACGAGTCCCAATAAAAAAACTGCCTCATCTCGAAGCAGCCCAAAAACGATATTGTGCTATGCCGCTAGCAGGGCAGACCAATAACTATCTATTCTATCGAACGTATCATCATATCGCTGGTTCAAGTATTTGGTGACGCTGTGCTCGGTGCTGCCACCGCGCGCATAATCGATAAGCGCCGTTTTTGCCCGCGATAGGGCTCTTTCAAGGCCCGCGCTATCTGCGATGTCTGAAAAAACGCTGGTGTAAAGCGCGCTCTGCAGCAAAGTCTCCTCTTCCGAGTGGAAGATGCTTCCCATATATTTACGAAGTGCCAGGCTTCGCTCATTTTTCACCGACCATTTCGAATATCCCTGCCTGTCTTCAATCAAGTCCCATGTATCGTCAGACAGCTTTGCCACCGCTTCGTTGAAACGCTCGTCCAGTGACTTATGGCCGGAAACAACCTCTTTGTTATGCACATAATAATCGTCAAACAGCGCGTTAAAGCCTTCTTTCAGATCGTCCGGTACAAAGCGATCGCAAAAATACGAAAGCGCCGCCGTGGAAGACGCAAGCTCTAGTGCCGCTTCACCGCTGTCCATCGACTCTGCAACTCCCGAAAACCAGTCCAGTCCGGCCATAGATATGCTATCGAGGCCGTCTGTAATTTGCATCAGCATTGACTCCATATCTTGAAGCTCTTCGTCAGACATGTCGTCATAATAGCCGTTCTTGTATAGATATTCGCTGAACACCGACCACTGGTCCCCGGGTCTTATTGAAAACGGCTCATCCGAATTTGCCACGCTATTTGCCAAAAGCTGCGCCGTGTCTTGTTCCATCTTGATACGGGCAGTATCACTTTGCAAGAATTCCTTTGCTTCGTCAGATATTGTCACGACAAAGCCGGTGTAACCGATTTCTTTTTTAACCGTGTCCACTGCAAGACTGACATTTTGCTGCGAAATATTTTGTACTGCCGTTTGTATATTCAAGCTCTTCTTGTTTTGCATCAGCCGCGTTTGATATGCGCTGTTAAAGAACTGTCCGTCTAAAATTCTCATTTTTTTCCTCTTTTTCGTTGCACAAAGGCATTGCTATATAATATATCGTCATATTTTGGATAATTCTTTACCACTAAATTCCTGTACTGTAACCATTGATACGTCAGGCATTGTTCAAACCCGTATCAATTTCATAATGTAATCTTCCCTTTACCTCCATAGCAAAAGGACGGTTATCCTCTCGGTACCGTCCTGTCGTTGTTTTTATATATTTTACGTATATCGCATGACCTATTCCTTTTTTCAAGATAGGTATTACAGCTTTAACGAGGAAAACTTCTCCATCGCTTTTTGCGTATTTTCTTTGGTGTTGAACGCAGTCAGACGAAAATAGCCTTCTCCCGCACTGCCGAAGCCCGCGCCCGGTGTACCCGCCACGCCCGCGTCCAGCAGTTTGTCGAAGAAATCCCAAGACGGCAGGCCGCCCGGCGTCTTGAGCCAGATATACGGTGAGTTCACGCCGCCCCAGCAGTCGATACCTATGCTCTGCAAGCCTTCGCGGATGATTTTGGCGTTGCCAAGATAGAAATCAATCATTTCTTTGATCTGTGCCTTGCCCTCTTCCGAATAGCACGCAAGCGCACCCTTCTGCGTGATATACGGCACGCCGTTGAATTTGGTGGTGTGCCGGCGGTTCCACATGGCGTTGAGCGAATACAGCTCACCGTCTGAATCCGCGCCCATTAGCGCTTTGGGTACAACAGCGAACGCGCAGCGCGTTCCCGTAAAGCCCGCGGTTTTGGAATAGCTGCGAAACTCGATCGCCACTTCCTTGGCATCTTCGATTTCGTAGATGCTGTGCGGCACGTTGTCCTCGCGGATAAACGCTTCATACGCCGCATCAAACAATATCAGCGCGCCCGTCTTTTTGGCATATTTCACCCACTCGGTCAGTTCGTCCTTTGTCAGCACGGTGCCTGTGGGGTTATTGGGATAGCAAAGGTAAATGATATCCACGTTTTTACTCGGCAGAGCAGGCTTAAAGCCGTTGTCCGCGCTGCACGGAAGATATGTAATATTGGTATAGGCGTTTTTGGATTCGTCGTAGTCTCCCGCGCGCCCCGCCATCACATTGGTATCCACGTAGACGGGATAAACGGGATCAAGCACGGCGATATCGCACATGGGTGAAAACAATTCCTGTATGTTGCCCGTGTCGCATTTCGCGCCGTCAGACACAAATATCTCGTCCGCTTCGATGCCAAGGCCTGCGTAATCGTTGGCCGCAATCGCTTCGCGCAGCCATGCATAACCCTGCTCCGGGCCATAACCGTGAAAGCCTTGGGCTGTTGCCATATCGTCCACTGCTTCTTTCATCGCGTCGACCACAGCCGGCGGCAGCGGGCGCGTCACATCGCCGATACCCAGTTTAATGATATCACCATCGTGCGCATTTATCCTTTTGGCCATCTCAGAAAAAAGATAGCTCCCTTTGAGTGCTAAGTAATTTTCATTGATCAGTATCATGTGTGGCTCCCCTTTTTATGTACTTGTCCATGTTAACAGACTTTTTCCATATCATTCTACTGTAAAAGGAAAAACCGCGCAAGGCGCTATTTATTATCAATATCTCCTCCAATTATGTTTCAGCCAAGTGGTTAGGCACACGCACTCTTGTGCCCTCTTTAAAGTCGCTGGGGCGCAGATGGTCATTAAGCCCCAGCAATGTGCTCACGGGTATGCTATGAGTTTGCGCCACGCTTAACAGTGTTTCTCCCTGTCTCATCATATACCAACGCCCCTTTTTTGAAGTTTCGGTACGCGGCGACACGCAGACTTGCTGTCCGCATTTGAGCGCCATGGGGTTGACACCGGGGTTCAGCAAGCAAAACGTGGTATAATCCATACGGTGCTTGCGCAACACGTCGAAAACGCCTTCGCCCTCCTCCACCATATAGGTGTCGCTTTGGGCACGTATACGCGTGGGCGGGATCACGATGACCTGCCCGGGTATATAATAACCCGGGTTCAGATACGGGTTGGCTTTAAGCAAATCCGTCAAATCCAGCCCGTTGCGCCGCGCAATCTGCAGCAATGATTCACCTTTGCGTATTGCATAAAACGCGCCGTGCGTACATCCACCGCACGCACAAGGGATCCTCACACGCCGCCCCACCTCCGGCTGTATCCCTTTGTTATGCTCAAGTATCGCCCGTTCCGAGACTCTGAATTTGCCCGCGAGCGACGCAAACGTGTCTCCCGCCTCCATGCGGTAATCAAAAAAGCTGTACGGACAATATGTCATAAACCCTCGCCTCACAAATAATTTCGGTCTTATAGTGTATGATGGAGCAGATAAGTTCATGACATTAAAAAACACGGGTTCTTTGAAAATGGCTTGAGTAATGTAATATCAACTTTCTCTGTCATAAAAAACTCCCTTCTTTCGGGAGTTTGGGAAACCTGTCGTATTTTGGCTAATGAACAGTTCCGCTGCCAGGCGAAAACCCCGAAACCACGATGGTTACGGGGTTTTCTCTTATCTAAATGTTGAAAAACGCAGCGACTGGACACATTTTGGACACAAAACATTTTAAATCGGCTGTTCTTAATACTTTACCGCAAGCATTATATTAACTATGATCAAATATACTTAATGATTCAAAAACACTCATAAACTGAGCTGAAAATTGAAGATCATAAAAATGCTCAAAGAACCACCTGGTCTATTAATTCCTCTAATTTTAGGACTTTTAATCACGTTAACTGCTTTTATAGCTGTTAAATTATGCGTGTCGGATATGTCATATGAATCGCCGGAGCATTCAACGGAAGAACTGTATCAAGATATTACCATCTCACTGCTAATGCCATATATGTTCCTCCCTGTTGTACACAGTACTTATTCATGTTAATCGGCCGCTTTTATAAAGCTCATCAATCAGTTCCTGTTCACGCAGTGTTTCTTGTCAAGGCCTGTCTATAATAATGATTTGAAAATGATGTATGTAGAATGGCAGAATGAAAAGTGAGTCCGGTATTGCGGAGGCAGTGCTGGACCATGTTCCGAAAACTTAATGACGATAAACTCACACAACTTGCTGAAAGCATATCACAGTGCGGATTAATAACGCCAATTTTAGCCCGTCCGATTGACGATCCTGTTTACAGATACGAAATCATAGCAGGCCATAATCGAGTGGATGCCACTGCGCTAAATGGAGAAAGTGTAATAGAAGCTGATATTCGCGATCTTTCGGACGAGCTGGCCACCATAATGCTGGTGGATAGCAACCTCCAGCAGCGAGAAAACATACTGCCATCTGAAAAGGCATGGGCGTACAGGGC
This sequence comes from Clostridia bacterium, assembly GCA_003249555.1. GTDB lineage: Bacteria > Bacillota > Clostridia > Christensenellales > SZUA-584 > SZUA-584. The sequence goes on from QKIQ01000006.1 coordinate 15,881, forward strand.
TAAACTTGAAGCATTAAAATCACAGGGGAAACGTAACGACTTAACTTCGTCCCAACTTGGGACGAAGTTAAGAACAGATGAACTCATTGCTCAAGATAGCCAAGATAGCAGAAATCAAATCCAGCGGTATATCCGTCTCACTTTTTTGATACAGCCTTTGCTGAACCTCGTGGACGAAGGAAAGCTGAAGCTTAATCCCGCGGTTGAACTCAGCTATTTAAATGAGTCAAAGCAAATCGACGTCTTCGAGCGCATGGAGTTTCACGATTGCTATAATATCTCTCTTGAGAGCGCAAAGCGCATCAAAGAAATAGCAAAATATGGCGAGTTAACAATTGATAAAATTGATCGCCATTGTTTTGATAAGGAAGAAACACCCAAGGAGAGCATCAAAATATCTGCAAACCGAATAAACTCCTTCTTCGATTCAAAGACCTCTCCGAAAGAGAAAGAGGATATTATCGTCAAGGCACTTGAGCTTTACTACAGGCAAAAGAATCGAACACATCATAGAGAGTTTCGTGAGGAAGTAATGGAGAGAATGTCATGAATGAGCCGAGAAGAAGTTAGATGTGCTGAAGACAAAGTGAACAAAAAGAAGTGGTTGTATGGACAGAAGACCATACAGCCACTTCTTAATGTTTATCACAAAATTGAAGTTTGTTTTAGGGGATACTCGGCACGGCAACATCCTTAACATTTGACATTGGTGTCGTAGCCGTCGCTTTTGTACGAACCTTCACCGTTTTGGCATCGTCGCCAAACACGCTTCTTGCTATCGTCGTACCGGTGCAAGCTATCCAAGTCGTTCCGCTGTCAAGGCTGTATTCCATAGCAGTCGATACACCGGTAATCATATCTGTCGAACCGTTATACACAGCTTTGGGCGCTGCCGCGCGCGCTGGCACTGAAAAAGTCAGAGTAGCCGAAGCAAATGTCGTCCCTGTGGGTTTGATGCGAACATTATAGCTCTGTGCTGATGAACTCACGTTCGCGGGTATGCTCGTCGCCCCGTCGGGAACCGGCGTCAAAGCACCCGTCGTGCCTACCCAGTATTCCATCAAATCGTTTACGGAAATTGTCTCGGTAAACCCATCGAACTTCACGTTCGTTGACGTCGGCGTGGCCGGGCGCTTAGGCAGAATGATATCTGTGGCGAGGGACGCTGCCTCACCGTTAGCCGCCTTATAGCGAATTTTCAGCGTGAGGTCTGTACCCGTTGCCGCCGGAATTTTACTGTATATATATAGCGGGTTGGCGGATATTGCCGTCCACGTACTTCCACCGTTGGCGCTATACTCCATAAGGTTTGATACGCCTGAAATGGTTTCGCTGTATGTATCCAGAGTAAGATCAGTCGGATATGTCGTCGCAGCATTCGGCACGGCAACATCCTTAACATTCGACATCGACACGGTAGCCGTCGCTTTAATGCGAACCTCCACAGTTTTGGCGTCGTCACCGAACACGCTTCTCGCTATCGTCGTACCGGTACAAGTAATCCAAGTCGTTCCGCTGTCAAGGCTGTATTCCATAGCTGTGGATACGCCGGTAATCATATCCATCGAACCGTTATACACAGCGCCGGGCGCTGCTGCACGTTTGGGCACTAAAACGGTTAGAGCAGCCGAAGCAAATGCCGTCTCTGTGGCTTTAAAGCGCACATAATAGCCCGCCTCGACGTTCGCGGGTATGCTCGTCGCCCCGTCGGGAACCGACATAAAAGCACCCGTCGTGTTTACCCGGTATTCCATCAAATCGGTTACGGAAATTGTCTCGGTAAACCCGTCGAACTTTACGTTCGTTGACGTCGGCGTGGCCGGACGCTTAGGCAGAATGATGTTTGTGGCGAGGGACGCTGCCTCACCGTTAGCCGCCTTAAAGCGAATTTTCAGCGTGAGGTCTGCACCCGTTGCCGCAGGAATCATACTGGATATATTTAGCGGGTTGGCGGTTATTGCTGTCCATGCGCTTCCACCATTGGTACTATACTCCATCAGGTTTGATACACCTGAAATTGTTTCGCTGTATATGTCTAGAGTAAGATCAGTCGGATATGTCGTCGCAGCATTCGGTACGGCAACATCCTTGACATTCGACATTGGTACGGTAGCCGTCGCTTTTGTCCGAACCTTCACCGTTTTAGCATCATCGCCGAACACGCTTCTTGCTATCGTCGTACCCGTGCAAGCTATCCAAGTCGTTCCGCTGTCAAGGCTGTATTCCATAGCGGTAGATACGCTGGTAATCATATCTGTTGAACCGTTATACACGGCGCTGGGCGCTGACGCACGTTTGGGCACTGAAACGGTTAGAGCAGCCGAGGCAAACGCCGTTCCCGTGGCTTTAAGGCGAACATAGCAGCTCTGTGCTGACGCACCCACGTTGGCGGGTATGCTCGTTACCCCGTCGGGAACCGATGTGAAAGCACCCGTCGTACCTACCCTGTATTCCATCAAATCGGTTACGGAAATCGTTTCGTTAAATCCATCTAACTTCACGTTCGTTGACGTTGGCGTGGCCGGGCGCTTAGGCAGAATGATGTTTGTGGCGAGGGACGCTGCCTCACCGTTAGCCGCCTTATAGCGAATTTTCAGCGTGAGGTCTGTACCCGTTGCCGCAGGAATTATACTGGATATATTCAGCGGGTTGGCGGTTATTGCTGTCCATGCGCTTCCACCGTTGGTGCTATACTCCATGAGGTTTGATACACCTGAAATTGTTTCGCCGTATAGGTCTAGAGTAAGATCAGTCGGATATGTCGTCGCAGTATTTGGCACGGCAACATCCTTAACATTCGACACCGGCACGGTAGCCGTCGCTTTAATGCGAACCTTAACCGTTTTGGCGTCGTCGCCAAACACGCTTCTTGCTATCGTCGTACCCGTGCAAGCTATCCAGGTCGTTCCGCTGTCAAGGCTGTACTCCATAGCGGTAGATACGCTGGTAATCATATCTGTTGAACCGTTATACACAGCGTTGGGTGCTGCCGCGCGCGCGGGCACTGAAACGGTTCGAGCAGCCGAGGCAAACGCCGTTCCCGTGGCTTTAAGGCGAACATAACAGCTCTGTGCTGACTCACCCACATTTGCGGGTATGCTCGTCGCCTCGTCAGGAACCGACGTGAAAGCACCCGTCGTGCCTATCCGGTATTCCATCAAATCGGTTACGGAAATCGTTTCGGTAAACCCGTCGAACTTCACGTTCGTTGACGTGGGGGTTGCCAGAGTACGAGCTGGAATGACAATCTCTGTGTAATCAGATGCCAAAAATGCGTCAGACTTTTTGTAACGCACCCGAATTGTTAAGTCTGCGTTTCCTATTGCTGGTATTAAAGAACTGATACTTGGGTTAATGCTTGAAAATGCCGTCCACGATGTGCCGCCATTTTGACTATACTCCATCTTATCTGAAGCGCCGAGCAACGTTTCATTGGCAACATCAATTGTTAGGTTTGATGGCGCTGCCGCAGTATCTATGGGGTTTGACGGGGCTAAGGAAGGAGAATAAACATTAACAGCAGTAAATCGCGGATCATAGTCTGGGTCAGACATCAAGCCCACATCACTACAATCAATCCACCGATTATTCGTGATGTCGTAATAACAAACTAGAAAATCCGGATCTGTTATGTCCACAGTTACAGAGCCGCCGGTTCCAGAAACATAGGAAGAATAAGCGCGCACATTTGTTAGCCACACCTCCGCTACATTACTATATGTGCCAGATTTGTTTCTTAGCGTACCTACAGCAGTAATGTGGTTTACCCAATATATATAGTTTATGTCGTCATTCAACGCGGTAATGGATCTAATATGTGCCGGATAGTCTGCACCTGCTGGAATTGAAACTCTATAATCTATATCCTTTACTTTAACGTTGTCAACATATATGTCTCCACTTATTAATTCAACACGCTGGCCGCCCGGTGCGCGAAAATAACCACTGGTAACAGGTCGCATCTGAAGACGGTACGTTTGGTTACTAGATTCGCTACTTGTATTTTGACACTGCACATAATACGTTCCTATTGGCAAAGTGACGTTTATTTTCTGCGTACCGGAAGAAACTGTGGCGCTACTAATTTCATTCCCATTTGCATCGAGAATGCTTATTGTACATTGTATTGCAGTTGAACCGGTAAAAGTCAATTCATATCCAGAATCCGGTCCGTTGACGTTTAATTCATACATGTGGAACCCTAACGGCGCGGGGTATGACTGGGTAATATCTATGTAATTATTGAAAGCCCATGCGGATGTTACTCCATTGCCGGGCATCTCGGGGTCAATCACTTTTGCGAATGCAGTTGTGGTTATAGATAGACTAAATATAACAATAAGTAGCATTGTAAATATTCTCATATACTTTGACTTTCGCATGGTTATTCTCCTCTTTATTTCGTAGTATGTGGTAATTCTGCAACCTATCAATATAGGACTGCGAGCCAGATGGATTTTGGCTGTCCGCTTGATCCAATCTCGTTTATTTTGTTCAATGATCGCGTTGCTTCGGTGTTTTCATTCAAATAAGCATAAAACGCGGATGAATCGCCTCCTCTCGAGATCGTATTGCCGGAGCATATGTATGACTTGACCGTCTCACCATATGCTTTGATGTCAGTGCTTACATTTCCCCCGCCGGTGGCATCTGAGTATATCTGAATCATTTGCGCCAGCTTGGCAAATGCTTCATCGAACTGCTCGTTTAAGTGATTTAGGCGATTATCGGCTTCCTCTGGTGATATAAACCGACTAAGATTTTTATTCGTAAGAAGTATGTTGTTTCTTTGCTCAGAAAAAGTCACGGCCATATTGTAGAAGATATCCTTATCATACCCGCTATAGACCCTGGTATCATCAACAATGCCTTGGGAAAAATCGCGTAGCACAAAGTAAAACTGATTATCTTGCTTTGCGAGCAGAGAACGGCGTATCCTTTCTTCTGTATACGCCTGTAAGTCAACCTCATTCTCTCTGCCGTTTCCGAAAAAAAGGTTAACTGTCGCTTCGTGATATTCTTCGTCAGTCCAGGTTTTCACAGGTTCGGGATCGGTTGCCGACGGGTTATCGACCGATAGTGTTGTTATGGCAGCTGCACTCGGTGTATCCTCGGCCGTTGTTGTTGGCGAGTCCGGCAATATGTCTGTTTCGGATGTAACAATCTCGGGATTGACCTCTGTGCTGGCGGTTTGCGGGGCTTTTGCCGTATTGACAAGTCTACCATCCCTTGCATAATTTTTGTATTGTTTTATCGTTGGGGTGTGGCAAAACGAATCTTCGGATGTCTGGTCTTTAAGTTCGGCATCAATCTTTTGCCTAATATGGCGTTTTTCAGTTTTTGTTTTCTCGTCAGGCATCTTTTCTATTGGTAGCCTATCGACACGAGAATGCGTTAATCCTTTTATATTCATTTGGAGTCTCCTTGTTTTTACCATAATTCAATATATACCATATATCGGTATAATTTAGTTTTTCTCTATATATGTAAAAAAATTTTCTAAGCTCCCCTGTAGTTGTGTGAGTCCTTGGATTTATGCCAAAAGTCTATTGAAGCAGCGCAACAATAGTTGTTGACCTGCTTTAAATATAAGAAAGAGGTGTAACGGATGAAATCAACCGGAATCGTGAGAAGAATTGATAACCTTGGCAGAGTGGTGCTGCCGATGGAGCTCCGTCGTGTGATGAAGCTGGAAGTCAAAGACCCCATTGAGATTTTTGTGGACGGAGAAAGCATCGTGCTGCGCGCCTATCGTCCGGGCTGTGAATTCTGCCCCGCAACAAGCAATCTCATCGATTTTGAGGGCAGAAAAGTATGTATGGATTGCATCGAAAAAATGGCCAGTAAAGCGAAGGGAGATGAATTAAAATGATTATCGGAGTGGATCACGGCTATGCCGACGTGAAGACCTCGAATTTTGTTTTTGCAAAGAGTGTCATCACATACGAAAAGGAACCGCCATTCCTGCATGACACCGTATTGTTTGATAAGAAATACTATTGCTGTGGCGGGGAGCGCGACACGCTGATCAAAGACAAGACAAGCGATGAAAGCTATTACATACTCACGCTTCTGGCTATTGCGAAAGAGCTTGAGCTACGCTCCAATGGTGAAAAAAATATCGACATGGACATTGATCTGGCGGTTGGGTTGCCGATCCAGAAGTTCAGCAGCGAGAAAGAGAAGTTCATTGAGTACCTAAAGCGGCCAAGGCTTTTACGCGACAGTTACCCTGTGAAGTTCATTTACAACAAGATAAACTTCACCGTTCGGATCACGAATGTTCATGTTTATCCCCAAGGGTATAGCGCCATCGTCAACAGGCTCATGCAAATCAAAGAGCCGGTTATCATGACGATAAGAAGTCGGCCGGAGAAGCGCTGCTGAAAATGTGTTCGCTTAAAGAACAAAACGAAGCCGTAATGGGATCCTATAAAGGTCTCGACATGTATCTCAAAATGAACCCATATGATTTAAGTTTCCACGTCAGTCTGGTCGGCAGTGCCACGCACAAAGTTGACCTTGGTCATGACTTGTTTGGTAATCTCCAGCGTATTGAAAATAATGTGCAGTCATTCAGCGACACGCTGGAGGATCTCACGCGCCAGTTGGAGAGAACAACAGACCAGATGCGCAGCGCGCAGCAGGAAGTCAAGCAGCCGTTTGATAAGGAGCAGCAGCTCACGGATATGCTGATCCGGCTCGATGAGATCAATCACATGCTGGACATGGACAAGCCAAATGAGCATGACAAGGTGGTCGAGAGTGATAGCGATCACGAATCAAAACTCCCCCATACAAAAGAAAAAAAGGAGCGTGAAAGATGATATGCAAAAACGTCAATGTGGTCGATTTTGTTGACCGCATATGCGGCGTCTATGACTGCGCCAACATCTTTGGCGATATGTCAAAGATGTTGCGGTCAAAGCAAAAAGATTATGTGCTTTTGGTAAGCGAAAGCAGCATGGTCGTGCTCAAGGCAAAAGACTGCTATGTGAAAGGCTCGGCTGAGAATTGGGACTTCAAAGAATTCAAATCTCATACAGATGTCAAAATGTTTATGATCGAGATCAAACAAAGTGATGGCGATCATGTCATCGGGAATGTGGCCAAGGTTGAGTATGATCAATTTTACAGTCTTGTAGCAAATCACGAGCAACCGCTTAAAGAATACGTGTTATATAAAAACGGTGAGCAGACAGCATATTCCCTTGACGATGTTGAGCTTGCTGATCTGGCAAGGTTTGATGTGATTGAGAGCCTGTCTGACAACGATGGCGGCATTTATGCCGTCATCGACTATATTAACGGCCTCACCAATGCCCAGCTCAAAACTGTTGACCAAAAGACTTTCTTTTCTAGCCTGGAAGCCAACAACAACGTGAAGATTGCAGTCGTGATCGTTAAGCCAACGGCGCATCCGTATATCGCCCACATCGACGGCGACATCACATCCTTTCAGCGCGAAGTGGACGGATTGATCAGGGCTATCCCCCATGCTCTTGATGATGACTCAGTTATCATTTGCAATGATAGTGACAAAAGATACAACTATGCACAAAACAAGCGCTTTAACGGCGAGATGATTCACGGCACAGTTGTAATCTCAGGCTTCGACAACGATACTGGTGAGTTTAAGTCGCTAACGCAAGAGCAGCAAAAAAAATATGTTGAAAAGTTTCGGGATAGGGATAAAAATGAAGTTGATCTCTCACGATGAGGTGATCTATGTTTGAACTGGTTTACTAATATATGCTATAATGCCTATATATATATATATAAGGGGTATTGTAAACATCTAATGTTAACATTTCTAATGAGTATAACCAAAGATGAGCATAAGCATATTCTATGGCATATATACGATAATTATAGATTTGATATGCTTAAAATGGCTTTATCCGTTATTCATGACTACTCTCATGCAGAAGATGTGGTTCAAACTACCTTTGAGCGAATTATTAATAAAATGCATCTCATTGATAGAATACCATGTGACAGATTAAAATCATATGTTTTGCTAATGGTAAAAAGTGTTGCTATCAATTTGTCTATTAAAGAAGACAAATATAAGCTTGAAGCAGATGTGAATTGTGAAGAGTATGAGAATAGCAATTCAAATGTTGAAGATATCGTAATCATTAACGAACAAGTCAGTGTAATTAGAAAGTGCCTGAATAATATGGACGATAAGTATACCCATCCTATGATACTTCGATATTACTATGGTTTTAGCGATAGTGAAACAGCTGAGTTGCTTAGTATTAATTCAGCAAGTACAGTTAGGTCCCTATGTTATAGGGGAAAAAAGATGATGATCAAGGCCATGCGGAACGGGAGTGATCTTAATGAGTAAAAAGGAAACAGTCAATACAAATCATAGTGTACCATCCTTTGATGATGAAGTTTTCATTGCACATTTTCGTAAGCACGCACATGAATACCTAGAAATTGATTTGTTAAGTGAAGTCACTAGACTGGATGAAAGAAACCCACTTAATTACTCGGAGACTGGAAATCAGAGAATTCAAAAGATGATTAAAAAAGCACTCCATAAAGAAAACAACCGGCGTCACATTAAGCGTTTACCGAGAATTGCAGTTGTTATTATTATATTTATCGTTATTAGCTCAATAACAGTAATGAGTGTAGAAGCATTTCGTATCCCGTTTTTAAATTTATTTGTAAAAACCGAGGAAAAAGTCACTGATATTGATATTGATGAGAATCAAACAACTGATGAGCCAAATAATATCCAAAATATATTTTCATATATACCAGACGGATATGAATTAAAATCAGAAGATATTCAGGAACAAGCAATGACTTTTATATACTCAAACGATAATCAAGAAGATTTATACCTATATAGGTTTTCGAAAGAAGGGAGCTTAAGCATAGACACAGAAAATGCAGATTATAACCAAATAACAATAGATGGCTATAAAGGATTCTATTCGATTAAAAATGAAGAAATAAATTTTGTATATACAAAAAATAACTACGCATATATGATTTGCGGAAAAATTGATTTGAATGAATCAATTAAAATTTTGGAAAACATTGAGTAAAATATATTTTTTTGCAACGTTTTACCTCTTAAAACTGTATTCTATATGATGAATCAATTTTTGGGGGTATTTTTTATGAAAAAAATGTAAGCGTCAAATGGGCCTGTCCGTTGCTTTAAAATGAATTGGCAACAATTGCGCCGCCAGATTTGGGTTCCGCGAAGGTTCCATCTTAGGCGCGGCCTTAAGTACCCAAACCAAATAGTCATAAGGATTGCTCCCGTTCTCTT
>QKIQ01000084.1 GCA_003249555.1 Clostridia bacterium
AAGTAAAAATTGAAAAAATCGACACCATGCGCGTGGCATATTTGCGCTATGTGGGGCCGTACGCCGGAGACGGTGAACTGTTTGAGAACCTGTATAAACGCTTTTTTGCGTGGACAGGGCCGCGGGGGATTGATGTATCCACCACGTATATCATTTACCACGACAACCCAGACGTGACGGACGAGCAGAAACTGCGCCTGAGCATCTGCGTACCCATCGGCGACGACGTCGAGGTCTCGGGCGAGATCGGTGAGATGTCGATTAGCGGCGGCACATACGCGGTGGGGCGTTTTATACTGGGAACGGATGAGTACGGCAAAGCGTGGGCGTACATGTACAGCGAATGGCTGCCGCAAAGCGGCTATCAGCCCGCGCCCGATGCGCCTTTTGAGCGTTACGGCGGCGGATGCGGTGAAAACGGCAAAATGGCGGTGGATATCTGCATCCCTGTCTCGATGATGTAATACGAAAGAAAACGACGATAAAGGCCTTACTGCGGCAAGCGGCAAGGCCTTATTTCTTTGTTGGATTTTTACGGTCTAAAATATGCAGATGCGTATGTGAAAGCTTTTTCATTGTAATGGATATTTTTACTTACATGTACTATAATCCTTGATAGAAAAGGTTTTGAGGAGTTATTAAATGTTTGATTTGGATTCATGCGTGTGTTTTATTACGAACAAAGTATCAAAAATGATGGCCGATGAGTTTAATGACAGACTGATGAAGCACGGAGTGACACGGGTTCAATGGATCGCCATGTATTATCTTTTAAAACATGGAAGGCTGAGTCAAAAAGAGCTTGGGGAGAAAATGAGCATAAAGGAATCAACAGTTGTCAGGCTAATTGACAGAATGGAAAAAGAAGAGTATATCGGCAGAAAAAAAGATGATAAGGACAGAAGAATTTCATATATAATTTTAACCAAAAAGGGCAAGAATAGAATTGAAGGTTTGCTTGTGGAAGGTCAGAGAATGAGCGAGGATTTTTCGAAAGAAATCAGCAGCGAGGAAATCGTGACTTTTAACAGGGTGCTTGAAAAGTTCATGACCGCTTGCAAAAAAACCTGAAGACTTTGTGAAAAAAATATTGAAATCAAGATTAAAACTTGCTATGCTAATAATAAGCATAGCAAATAAAATCATCGGAGGTGTCACTAATGTCAAAAAGTCCAAGAGAACTACTCAATGAATTTATGGGCGGTCTTCAAGAGGTTGGGCAAACAAACGAAGCATCGGTTAATGCGTTTATGGGTTTGCTGGGCGCTGCCTATACGCCGGGCGCTGTCGATGTAAAGACCAAAGAACTTATGAGTGTGGCAATTGCGGCATACAATCGCTGCGAATACTGCATTGTATTCCACGTTTTCAAGGCGCTGGAAGCAGGAGCAAACCGTAACGAAATTATGGAAGCCGCAATGGTTGCTGTCGCTTTTGGCGGAGGTCCTTCTATGGCCTATTCAACGACACTGCTCAAGCAGTCAATCGATGAATTTGAAAAGGATTTCCAGTAGACTGCTGTATAGCAAAAAACTGAGGGAATAATAAGGCAGTCCACGCTGCCTTATTATTATTTGCTGCATTTATATGAAATGTTGTTTTCATTCATATATATTAACTGCGAGGAGAACTCATGATGAAGAATGAAATGAGATTAGAAAACCTGCCGCATAACGGCAACGAGGCAAAAATAGTAAAAGTACATAAACAACAAGGGGATACCGTAGAACCGGATGACGTTGTGTTTGATGTTGAATCCGGCAAGGGCAGCGTTTCAGTTGCAACGGATATCAAGGGTACGATCGAAGAGATCATGGTTTCTGCGGGAGACACGGTGAAAGTAAACAGTGTGCTTGCTGTTATCAGCGGTGAGAAGAAAGTGCAAAAAAGCAGTGGCACCGGGTATTTTGACGGTTTGTTAAAGCCGCAAAAACAGACTCTTGATGCCGACATCACAATTATCGGGGGAGGTCCCGGCGGATACGTGGCGGCGATACATGCCGCAAAACTCGGCGCAAAGGTCATTGTTGTTGAAAAAGAGAAGTTAGGCGGTACATGCCTAAACTGGGGATGCATACCGACAAAAGCCTTGGTTCGATGCGCCCAGGTGTTGAATACGCTGAAAAATGCCGGTGAATTTGGTTGTGATGCAAAGAATATCAGCTTTGACATGAAAAAAATAATAGACAGAAAGAATGGCATCGTCACGAAGCTTGTTACCGGTATCAAGTATCTGATGGAAAAGCATCAAATAAAGGTTATCAATGGAGTAGGTAACATTGTTGACCCGCAAACGGTATACGCAAAAAGCGCTACACACGAAACCACAATAAAAACAAAAAACATTATCGTTGCAACGGGTTCGGTTTCAGCGAAACTGCCTGTTCCCGGAATTGACAACAAGAATGTGATTAGCAGCAATGAGGCGCTGGAATTGACAAATCTTCCGAAGAAAATGATTATTATCGGCGGCGGTGTCATCGGTATGGAGTTTGCCTTTCTGTATGCACAATTCGGAGTCAACGTGTCTGTCGTCGAATATTTTGACCAATGCGTCACGGCGTGTGACGACGATGTCATTGCCGAAAACGCTAAAAACGCAGCGGCAAAGGGAATTCAGCTATACAATGGCGCAAAAGTAGAAGAAATCCTTGAAACTACCGACGGAAAACCCATCATACTTTTTGAAAAAAACGGTGAGAAGAATTATATTTCAGCCGATTTGGTTCTCGTTGCAGTGGGCAGAACGCCGTATACCCAAGGGCTAGGAATTGAAGAGGCAGGAATTGAGCTTAATGATAACAAGAAGGGTATTAAAGTTAACCCGAAAATGCAGACGACAACTCCCAACATTTATGCCATCGGTGATGTAACCAACACAATTATGCTCGCTCACGTTGCATCCCATCAGGGCATCGTGGCTGTTAATAATATCATGGGTATCGAAAGCGAAATGGATTATGCCGCCGTTCCGTCCGCGATATTTACAGAACCAGAAATTGCAATTGTTGGGTTAAGCGAAAAAGAAGCGATAAAGCGGGGGCTTGATATTCAGATCGGAAAATTTCCGTATGGCGCAAACGGCAAGGCTCTGACTTTCGGAGAAAGCTCAGGCTTTATTAAACTGATAAAAGACAGTGGCAGCAACAAGCTGATTGGAGCAAGTATTATTGGGCTCCACGCGACGGATTTGATTGCCGAGCTGACTCTGGCAATAAAGAATAATTTAAGCCCCGAGGCAATTATTGAAACAATACATGCTCATCCCACAACGGCTGAAGTCATTCATGAAGGTGCACTGGCCGTTGAAGGGGGAGCCATTCATTTTGCCTAATAAACCATATAGTACAAAAGTGCCGGGTTTACAGTCCGGCACTTCAGACTGTCAAAAAAGCTGAAAATATAATTTGTGGGCAAGACGGGCTTTGCCCGCGCAGCCCACACCTTTTAAATAGGTTATGCGTGAATCTGGCGTTTTGTATATTTTTGAACTGGCACGGCGGAAAAAAGTATCTTTCTGTACAGACAAAGCTGGGAAAACGTTTTTAATAGGCTTGTGCTGTAGCCATTGTTTTTAAACAGGCTCAGATATCCATTCTCGTATTTTATATATTTTCCCTTATCAAAAAAACCCATCAACGTATTGCAAAAATCAGAGTGATCATGAAAGCAGGGCTCCATAATCACGACTTTTCCATTATCTTTGAGCAGCCTTTTAAATTCCTCCAGATATTCGGGGATGAAATCGGTAGGAATATGGTGCAGCACAGAGATGATAATCACATAATCCACGGCTTTGTTTGGCAGCGGTATGCTAGGCCCGTCAATCGTAGCAAAATCGTAATGATGAAAAAGACGGGAGGCGTACTTAATTCTTTTGGTATCACAATCGACACCTAGGTATTGATGCGGACGAAACATTTTGCTGTTTGTACCCACCCCGCATCCAAACTCCAGAACAAACTTGTTGCTAAAATCGAATTCTTTGAGCATTAAAGGTTTAATGTAATGCTTCGTAAACCAACTGGGCCGAATCATAAACCGATATACCGCCGGCATCAGTTCCATAAAAAAATCTCCCCAAATAAATCATTCAACCTTTATTCTTTGCGAAGTGAAAACGAATATATCTGGAATTATATAGATGGACGGGGTGTATACCGACGCCTTTTGACAGCAATCGAGAGATAATGTTTGATTGACATGGAACTGTTTATATATGGATATATTATAACAATCATAAGCATGAATAAAGTTGGAGGAAATCATATGTCCATGGTAAAAACAATGCGTATTTTGATGGCAGACGGCAGCATGAAGGAAATAGCCGATGTCATAATAGGAGATGCGATCTTAAATGATCAATATGCTTCTGTTATTGTTAGAGAGGTATACTGCGGGAGGGAAGACGTGATCTGTTGCGTTAAGCTTAACGACGGCAGTGTTTTGAGGGTGACGGCAGAGCAACCAGTGCTCACGGAAAATGGGTTTTCACGTGTGGCGGAGTTGGAAGTGGGCAATTTGATACTGGGCGCGAAAGCACCGCAAACAGTGTTGCAAATTATGAAAGAAGAATACGGGGACATGGTTTTTAATTTGCTGCTCGACAGCCAAAGCCATTCAATAATTTGCGAAGGCGTTATTGTCGGCGATTTTTGCGCACAAGAAACGTGCGCTTAAAAAAAGGCTGGCTTAAAGGTAGGTTATAAAGCTGGAATAGATGTTGGATTTGATATTGGACTCCTTGAAGGACAAAATGCCTGCTTGGACTCTGGAAGGTCTACAACCAGAAAAGAATGTCTATATGATGGTAAACCATACTCTTAGGGCGCTAAGATATACCCTGGTGGAAAGTGTCTAGGTTGTTATGCAGATGGTATTTGGCGTACTTGCTGATTCTAATACGCATGTTCAATGAACTCACGACCATATTTGGGGTTTATCGGCAACAGTAAAGCGGCTATATAAGCCGCTTTACTGTAAAGGCATATGATATTATAAACCGTTTTGGCGCTTTTGGTCGCCGCATACGGACACAAAGCCAGATCTGAATCTCTTTTCTTCATTAAACGGAAGGCGGCAGTATTACATCAAAAATAGCTTTTATTAGCTCACACACAATATATATTGACTGTGACATAATACCGTTATGTCTAACATTATGAAGAAATAATGGAAGATAAACAAAGTGAGGATAGAACTATGCCGGATTACAAAAACATGTATGAAACGCTGTTTGGCGCCGCCACGCAGGCCATTCTTGTGCTGCAGCAGGCGCAGCAGCAGACGGAGGATATGTATATATCCGCTGCGCCGCCGGATATTAAAGAGTTGAAAAGCAAAAAGAAAAGCGATGATGATGCGGGAGATGAATGATACGAAACACGCAACGGGCATATCCTATTCGGTGACACAGAGATTGTCCTACAACGGTTAATGTAAGTGCGCCGTAGGGGCGGGTTTCCATGCCCGCCCGAAGGAAGAAAGGCGCAACGGGCATATTTCATTCGGTGACACAGAGACCGCCCTACAACGGTTGATGTGAATGCCGCGCTGTAGGGGCGGGCTTCCATACCCGCCCACGCCTACTGACGATAAGCGCAGGACAGATTCCTCGGTTGCGGTGCTCTCTCGGATGAGCAAAGGGGGCAATGTCCGGCGATCCCCAAAAAAAGCCCGAAAGCGCAATGCCTTCGGGCTTTGTATCATTTATATTTCTTTGAGCATGTTGTAGAGCATGTTGAGCGGCAATCCCATCACATTGAAATAATCGCCGCGGATGCCGGTGATAAACTTGCCGCCGTATCCTTGTATGCCGTACGCACCCGCCTTGTCCATTGGCTCGCCCGTGCGGATATAGTCGATGATCTCCTCGCCAGACAGCTTGGCAAACTGCACATGCGTCATGTTGACGTCTGCTTTCAAACGCCCGCCATACACGACCGCCACGCCAGTGTATACGCGGTGCTCACGGTTTGAGAGCATGCGCAGCATATCTGCCGCTTCGGTCTCGCTGGACGGTTTGCCGAGCACGCGGTTGTGAACCGCGACCAGCGTGTCCGCACCGATCACCAGCGCGTCAGGGTATTGCTTGGCGATATCCATCGCTTTGTCCGTCGCAAGCTGTTTCACCTGATTGGCGGGAGACCCCGTTGCCGTCTCGTCAATGCCGCTCGGTATTACCTCGAATTGAGGGATGATATACGAGAGCAGCTCTTTGCGTCTGGGAGACGCGGATGCGAGTATGACGCGGTGTCCGGCGGGTATGACGCTCATGTCAGCTGTTCACCGCCTCGCAGGCATTCCCTGTTTTGTCGGTCACAACGATGGTGCCTTTGGGGCAAACCTGTGCGCATGTGCCGCAGCCCGTGCATTTGTCGTAATCAATCACAGGCAGATTGTCTTTCATCACTATCGCACCTTCGGGGCACTTCTTGGCGCACAGACTGCACCCGATACAACCGGCTTTGCAGACAGCTGCTACGGCTTTTCCTTTTTCCGTTGTGCGGCAGCTTACGTACACATTGTGGCGCTTGGGCATAATCACGATGCCGTTTTTCGGACACGCCTCGGCGCATTTGCCGCAGCCCGTGCAGATGTTTTCGTCTACAGCCGCAATACCCTTCTCACTTAAATATATCGCGCCGAACGGGCACACCTTTGCGCAGGTGAGAAGACCCACGCATCCGTAAGCGCACGCGCTGGGGCCGCCCGCAAGCATCGCCGCCGCACGGCAGTCTGAAATGCCCGAGTATTTGAACTGTGATACGCAGTTTTCGCTGTCGCCTTGGCACAGCACACGGGCCACCATCTTTTCGCCCGCTTGCGCTTCCACGCCAAGAACCTCGGCAATCGCGTTTAAATTGTCGCAGGAGAGTGCGCTGCACTGGCTCACCTGAGCGGTGCCATCGCAAAGCGCCTTGGAAAAACCGTCGCAGCCGGGGAAACCGCAGCCGCCGCAGTTCGCGCCAGGCAGCAGCTCACGCACCTTTTCGATATTCGGATCGACCTTTACCGCCAACAGCTTGGACGCGATGGCAAGGCCAAGGCCCAGCAGCAGCCCCAGGCCGCCGAGTGCGACAACAGGCCAGATAATTTCGTTAAACATAGTCTTTGACCTCCGTTAAACAAGCCCCTGGAAACCAAGGAAAGCGATCGCCATCAGCCCTGCGGAAATAAGAGCGATGGGAAAGCCCTTCAAGGGCTCGGGGATATCAGCCATTTCCAGCCTTTCGCGGATGCCCGCAAAAAGCACGATGGCCAGTGTAAAACCGAGCGCGCCGCCAATGCCGTTGACCAGCGTCTGCAGCAGGTTGTAATTCTCGGTGATGTTGAGTATCGCCACGCCCAGCACCGCGCAGTTCGTGGTGATCAGCGGCAGATACACGCCCAGCGCTTGATAAAGCGAGGGTACCAGCTTTTGCAGCGCCATTTCCACAAGCTGCACCAGCGCTGCTATCACGAGTATGAACGCGATTGTCTGAAGATATTCAATCCCGAGCGGTACGAGTATAAAATACTGCACGAGATACGATATCACCGAAGCCAGCGCCATCACGAACGTGACCGCAAAGCCCATTCCGAGCGCCGTTTCTACCTTTTTGGACACGCCGAGGAACGGACAGATGCCAAGGAACTTCGAGAGCACGAAGTTGTTGACGAGTATCGAGCTTAAAAGTATCAGCAGAATGCCTTCCATTCGTTAACGCGCTCCTTTCTTTCTTCTTTTTATCGATATGAAGTTGATCAGACCCAGCAGCAGCCCCAGCGTGATAAACGCGCCCGGTGCGCCGACCATGATGAGCATGGGCTGAAAGCTTTCTCCGAACAGCGGCACACCAAAGAACTTGCCGTCGCCAAGAATCTCACGGATAGAAGCGAGTATGAACAGCGCTGCCGTAAATCCGAGCCCCATGCCGATGCCATCCAGCAGCGAGGCCCCCACGCCGTTTTTAGACGCAAACGATTCGGCTCTTGCGAGGATAATGCAGTTGACAACGATCAGCGGGATGAACAATCCGAGCGATTTATCCAGCGCAGGTAAATACGCTTTAAGCAGCAGTTGCACCACCGTCACGAACGACGCGATAATCACCACGAATGCGGGGATTCGCACCTTGGACGGTATGAAGTTTCGCAGCATGGATATCACAACGTTGGAACCCACGAGTACAAACGTGGCCGCGAGGCCCATGCCGATACCGTTAAACGCCGCTGTGGTTACCGCGAGCGTGGGGCACATCCCAAGAACAAGACGGAACGTCGGGTTTTCGTTGAATATGCCGTTTTTCAGTATGGCCATTGGTTTCACTTTGCTTTTCATTGGGCACCTCCCGCCATCTGCTGATAAAACGATGTGACCGTGTTTACGGCATCTGTGACGCCGTTGGACGTAATCGTTGCGCTTGTGATGGCCTGTATATCGTAATCGCTTTGCGGCGCGGATTTCACGACGCTCAGCTTTTGGTCATACGGTTTGCCGGTGTACTGCGACTGGAATTTGGGCTGCGTGGCTTTTGCGCCAAGCCCCGGTGTTTCGTTGTGACTGCCCACCATCATGCCTTTTATGGTGCCGTCCGCGCCCACGCCGATCGTGAGATTGAGTCCGGCGTTAAAGCCTTTGGTCACCACGGCCGCGGTGATGCCGATGTCGTTGCCCTGCGCATCCAGCGCTTTGTATACGCTTTGAATGATTGCGTATTCCTCAGAAATCTGCACGTCCAGCTCTTCAAAGCTTGTCGCTTCGGGAAACACAGACTGCCGCGCCTGTGTGGCTTCCTTCAAAGCTTGCTCCGCGATGGGTTCTTTGGTAATCGCGTTCACAACGCCCAGTACGATGCCGGCGATGATGGTGACAATCAGCAGCTTGATTGTGATAACTACAATGTTTTTCATTTCACCGCACCTCCAAACCGCTTTGGCAGGAACGCTCTGTCAATCAGCGGAACCACAAGGTTCATGAGCAGTATCGAATAGGATACGCCCTCCGGATAGCCGCCCCACAGACGGATGACGCTGGTCAGTATGCCGCAGCCCGCCGCAAACACCATTTTGCCGCTTGTGCTCATCGGCGATGTTGTATAGTCCGTCGCCATGAAGAACGCGCCGAGCATCAGGCCGCCGCCGAGCATGTGATAAAGTGCGTCGCCCGTGAACAGCCCTTGGGGGCCCGCTACCCATGTCAGCAGTGCCACCGTACCAATATAGATCACGGGAATGCGCGCGTCGATGACACGCCGTACGATCAGGTACAGGCCGCCCAGAATCAGCGCAATCGCGCTGGTTTCACCGATACAGCCGCCGATGCTGCCGAAAAACATGTCCGAATAAGAACTTAGCTCGCCCCCCATCTTAAGCGCGGTCAGCGGTGTCGCCGACGATACCGCGTCGGCACCCGGAATTGTCCATGTCGTCATGGCTGTCGGCCAAGACACGAGCAGGAACGCACGCGCCGCAAGCGCGGGGTTAATAAAGTTGTGCCCAAGTCCGCCGAAACACTGCTTGACGATCGCGATGGCGAATACCGACCCCAGTATGGGTATCCAGATTGGAACGGATGGCGGCAGATTCAGCGCGAGCAAAAGGCCGGTTACAGCCGCGCTTCCGTCGCTCACCGTTACTTTTTTATGCATGAGCAATTGCAACAGCGCTTCTGCGAGTACCGCGGCGGCTACGCTCGCCAGTATCACGAAAAGCGCATTCAGACCGAAAATATAAACGCCGAAAGCCGTTGCGGGCAGCAGCGCGATAATCACGTCGCGCATGATGCGCGTTGTGGATTCGCTGGCGCGCACATGCGGCGACGAGGACATAATATACTGGTCCATACACACCTCCAAAATAAGATAAAATTATGATTTCGCTTTTTTGCGATTTTGCATGATCTGCGATTTCGCCAGACGCATTCCCTGAACGAGATGACGGTTCGCCGGGCAGACATACGCACAGCTTCCGCATTCAATGCAGTCGAGCACGTGTTTTTTCTCCGCATCTTCAAACCGTTCATTTTCGGAGTAATCGCTTAGCAGATAAGGCAACAGTCCCATCGGACATATAGCCACACATTTGCCGCAGCGTATGCAGGGGGACTCCTCCGCGCTGCGCACCATGCCGGTATCCAGCGCCAGCAGGCCGGATGTTCCCTTGATGACCGGCGCATCCAGACTGTGCTGTGTGATGCCCATCATCGGGCCGCCCGCAATCAGCTTCTCAATCTTGCCCGAAAAACCGCCCACAAAACCGATCACGTGTGAAATCGGCGTGCCGAGACGTACAAGCAGATTGGAAGGGTTGTTGACGCTGCCTGTCACTGTGACCACGCGCTCAAAGAGCGGCAGCCCTTTTTCAATCGCGAGGTTGATTTGATAAACACTGCCGGCGTTGACAACCACAGCGCCCACGTCCATTGGCAGGCCGCCGGACGGTATCTGTCTTTTAGTGACCGTATAGATGAGCTGCTTTTCAGCACCCTGCGGATATTTTACGTGCATCGTGACCACATCGATGTTTTTTCCTTGTGCCGCTTTGGATACGGCGGCAATCGCATCCCGTTTGTTGTCTTCGATGGCGATATACGCGTTTTTCACGTTCAAAACTTTCATCACGGCTTGAAGACCGCGTACCACTTCGTCCGGAAACTCAAGCATAATCCGATGATCGGCGGTCAGGTACGGTTCGCACTCCGCGCCGTTGACGATAAGTGTATCAATCTTCTTTTCCGGCGGCGGCGAAAGCTTGACGTGCGTAGGGAACGCAGCGCCGCCCATGCCCACAATACCTGCGCCCTTGATGATGTCCACGATTTCTTTAGGCGAAAGATCGGCAAGCTTGCCGGGGCTCTTGATGCCGGGGTAAAGCCTGTCCTCAAAATCGTTCTCAATCACAATAGACATCATAGGCCGCCCGGAAATATGCGGACGCGGTTCAATCGCCTTGACCGTGCCGGATACGCTTGAAAAGCACGGTACGCTCACATAGCCGCTTGCGTCAGCAATCATTTGGCCCATATCCACCTTGTCACCCGCTTTTACCACCGGGGTGGAGGGGGCGCCGATATGCTGTGAAATCGGCAGTATGATTTCTTCGGGCACACTGCATTTTTCTATCGGACGCTTTTCGGATAGATACTTTCCGTGATGGATCGCCTTAAGAGGATGAATACCGCCCTTGAAAGTTAATTTGCTAGCCATACGGTCTCCTTAAAAAAACATATATTTAATCCCAAGCAGATATTATAGCATAATAGTTTGAATATTTGTATGCTCAACAAAAAAATTTTTTTGAATATTTGGACGATTTATCGCATAAATATACATAAATATGTCAGAAATACGCTGTAATGTTGATTATTATTTCACAATGTTGTTGAAATTATGCACTCCGCCATCTCCAACGCCTTGGAGATATTACCATTATTATCAAACTGCGTGTTGGGATGTTCAAAAATCTGCGAATTATGTATAAATCGACAATGCGTAGACAATGCTTATAAAGACGAGGTTTACAAACTAATTCGCTTATGTTATTATGAATTCTGATTTTAACCGCTTACACTGCTTGGCGAGTATCCGACGCTTCGCATTGTTTACGGGGTTGCCAAAACACAGGAGGGAAAAATGGATAAAGAAACAAAGGCCGGGATTATCACGAAGTTTGCCATGAGTGAAGGCGACACGGGATCGCCGGAGGTTCAGATTGCTCTTTTGAGCGAACGCATCAACCATTTGAATGAGCACCTAAAGATTCATCAGAAGGATCATCACTCAAGAAGAGGCTTATTGAAAATGGTCGGTAAAAGAAGAGGCTTGCTGGACTATCTTAAGAAAAAGGACATTGAGCGGTACAGAGAAGTGCTTAAAGGTTTAAACTTAAGAAAATAACAAATAATAGAGCGGGCGACCGCTCTATTATTTGTTCATAAAAACATGCATCTTGCATGGGGCATACGCATGGGGCATGCGTTATGCTGGTAAGGAAGAAGGAGAAGAAGAAAAAATGGAACACAGAGTATTTGAAATGGACTATGCCGGCAGAACACTGACGGTAGAAACGGGCAAATTTGCCCAGCAGGCAGGTGGGACATGCCTTATGCGCTGCGGCGACACAGCTGTACTTGTGACGGCAACGGCTTCAAAGAAACCGCGAGAGGGAATCGATTTTTTTCCGCTGAGCGTTGAGTTTGAAGAAAAGATGTATTCAGTCGGCAAAATCCCCGGCGGCTTTATTAAGCGAGAGGGCAGGCCTTCCGAAAGAGCAATTCTCACATCACGTCTTATCGACAGGCCGATTCGGCCGTTGTTCCCCAAAGGTTACTACAACGATGTTCAGGTTGTCTGCACGGTGATGAGTGTGGATCAGGATATAATTCCGGGGCCACTTGGTATGATCGGATCGTCGGTGGCGCTGTCTATATCCGATATTCCGTTTATGGGGCCAACAGGTTCCGTCACTGTGGGTATCATAGACGGAGAGTTTATACTGAATCCCGATTCGGCACAGCGCGAGAAAAGCGTGCTGGATTTGACGGTTTCAGGTACAAAAGACGCTGTCATGATGGTTGAGGCAGGCGCAAACGAGGTCAGTGAAGAGCAGATGCTCGACGCGATCATGCTTGCACATGAAGAAATCAAAAAAGTTGTGGCTCTTATTGAAAAAATCGTGAGTGAAGTGGGCAAGGAAAAGGCGGATGTGACGCTGAAAAAGCCAGACCCCGAGTTTGAAGAAAAAATAAGGGCTTACGCCAAAGAAAAGATTGCTTACAGCATTGATACAACAGAGAGAAAGGTTCGTGAAGAACGCACCGAAGAAGTGACTGCTGATGTGAAAGAGCATTTTGCGGAAGAATATCCGGGGCAGGAAGGCGATATCGAGAGCGTGCTGTATGCGCTTCGTAAAGAGCTTGTTCGCGATAGAATTATCAACAAAGGTATCCGTCCCGATGGGCGTGCCTTCAATGAAATTCGTCCCATATGGTGTGAAACGGGCATATTTGCGCGGACGCACGGCAGTGCCGTGTTCACACGGGGTGAAACACAGGCGCTCACATTGACCACTTTGGGTTCCGTGAGCGAAGCACAGAGGCTGGACGGCCTTTCGGATCAGGAATTTAAACGCTATATGCATCATTATAATATGCCGCCTTATTCGACAGGCGAAGCGCGTATGATGCGCAGCACGAGCCGCAGAGAAATCGGCCATGGCGCACTGGCAGAAAGGGCGCTGATTCCCATGCTTCCGAGTGAGGAGGAATTTCCATACGCGATCCGTACGGTATCCGAGTGTATCAGTTCCAACGGGTCCACATCCCAGGCGAGCATTTGCGCGAGCACGTTGTCGCTGATGGATGCAGGTGTGCCGCTGAAAGCACCGGTGGCGGGTGTGGCCATGGGGCTCATCAAAGATGACGAGACCGGCAACTTAGCGATATTGACGGATATTCAAGGTCTGGAAGACTTCTTTGGTGATATGGACTTCAAAGTGGCAGGTACGCGCGAGGGTATCACCGCCATACAGATGGACATCAAGATCAAGGGCATCAACAAAGAAATACTGACGCGCGCGCTGGCACAGGCGCATGCAGGCCGCATGTTCATACTCGACAAAATGGAGGCTGTTATGCCCGCACCGCGTGACAACCTGTCCAAGTACGCGCCGCGCATCTACCAGTTCACGATTGATCCGGAGAAGATTCGCGAGGTTATCGGTACAGGCGGCAAGGTTATCAACAAGATCATTGCCGACACGGGCGTCAAGATTGACCTTGAAGATGACGGACGTGTGTTTATCCTTTCTGCAGACGAGGAAGCGGCGGATAAGGCAAGAGCCGCCATCGATGCGATCGTCAAAGATGTTGAGGTGGGCAATGTGTATCTCGGCAAGGTGGTGCGCATTATGAACTTTGGCGCCTTTGTGGAGCTTGCGCCCGGCAAAGACGGTCTTGTTCACATCTCCAAATTGTCTAACGAGCACGTTAAGAAGGTCGAGGATGTCGTCAACATCGGTGATGAGATACTGGTTCGTGTGGTCGAAATCGACAGACAGGGACGCATCAATCTCACGCGCAAGGGTCTGCTGCCTGGCGACAAGAAGCCCGCGGATACGAAGGATGATCAGCCCGACAACGCACCGCAGGAATAAGAATGGTGTTTATGAAAGCTGTCGGTTAAACGGCAGCTTTTTTCGTATTCATCTTTGCAATATTTTTGGGATATGCAATAATTTTCGGTACAAGAACTCTTGCGAAAATACCTTTTTTGGGGTATTTTGTAACAAATATCATAGCCACAAGCAAAGGCGTGAAAGGACATTAAATGAAAACAGGCAAAACACCTGAGGAAACCAAAGTGGTGATGACGGAGCTGGTTCTTCCCGGTATGACGAATCTTCTCGGAAATCTTCTGGGGGGAGAACTGATGCACCGTATGGATATTGCGGGGGCACTTGCCTGTATGCGGCATTCAAACGCCCAGGTGGCCACGGTTGCTGTGGAGGCGCTGGCGTTTAAGCATCCTGTGCGCCAGGGTGAGATGGTCAGTGTGGAGGCAAAACTCGTATGGACAGGCAGAACATCAATGAAGGTAAAGATCACCGCGATGGCAGAGAATCTAAAAACCGGCGCGCTTATTGTCACAAACGTGGCTGTGTTTACATTCGTCGCGCTGGGTGAAAACGGAGAGAAAATTCCCGTACCCACGCTGCTGCCTGAGACAGACGCGGAGAAACAGGATTACGCGAGCGAGGAGCAGGCGTACCGTAGCCGACATAAAAAGTAAATTCAAAAGCCTTCATTTTGAAGATGCCGGTTGTATGAAAAATATAACCTCTTCAGTGATATTCCTGAAGGGAGTCGTTTCTAATTATTAACTCTCTACCCGGCCCGTATAATCGATTATCGGGCGCACATAGTCTTTATCCATGAGCGTGGATGAAAGCAAAAAGTCTGCGGTGGCCTGGTTCATTGCCACGGGAATGTTGTAAAGCACCGCAATGCGCAGCAGCGCTTTTACATCCGGATCGTGCGGCTGAGAGGTCAGCGGATCCCAGAAGAAAATCAAAAAGTCCACAGCAAGATCGGCAATCAGAGAACCGATTTTTTGGTCGCCGCCGAGCGGGCCGCTGCGATAGGCCTTTACGGGCAGTCCAGTTTGCTCAGAAACTTTCTTGGCTGTGGTGCCAGTGCCGCATAAAAAGTGGCGTTTTAGCACGTGCTCATTTTTCTCGACCCAATCAATAAGGTCCTGTTTGCGGTTATCATGAGCGACAAGCGCAATGCTCTTTTGCGCGTGTATCGTATGTGTGTTCATAGCTGGTCTCCTTTGTTTTGTTTTCAATATTATATATCACCCCCTTATGGCGAGGCAAATAATAAAACGAAGCAAACGGGTAAATTCTTAAGCCTGAACACGGTCGAATTTCTTTGAAAAGGCATATTTGCACCCGCGCTACAATACTATTTATTAAATCTAATTTGTTACTTTAAGGCGGTGTTACTATGCACATATTCGTCGTTAAAAAAAATACCATTATTCGCGCAGCCGTATTTGTACTGCTGGTTGTCGGCGCCATCGTTTATACGCAGATCGCCATCAATGATACCGCGCCCGCAGCATCGATGTCGGAAACGATGCCGATATGCCGTGTGGCTGCTGACGAAAAGGCAGTTGCGCTGACGTTTGATACGGCATTTGGCGACGAGGATTACACAGATGAGATTCTTGATGTGCTGAGCAAAGAAAGCGTGTACGGCACGTTTTTTGTGATGGGGCTTTGGGCGGCAGAGCATCCCGAAGTGCTGGACGCGGTTGCGCAGGATGGGCATGATATTGCGAGCCATTCCATGAACCATATGCGGTATCCGGATATGACCGCCGATGAAATTCTTTCGGATGCAGAAGATGCGGCTCAGTTGATATTTGACAAAACGGGATACGATACGCGTGTGATTCGCATGCCGTACGGTGCGTTTGATTCCGCGAGCATTGCTGCGCTTGAGAGCCAAGGCTATATTCCCGTGAAATGGAGCCTTGACTCAAAGGACTGGAAGGGGTATGACACGCAGAAAATTGCGGACGGTGTGCTCGACGAAGTCAAAAACGGTGATATCATCATGTTCCAGAATAACATGGCTGCGACACCCGAAGCATTAAGCACCGTTATATTGGGTTTAAGGGAACAGGGCTTTAAGATTGTAACCGTGTCCGACTTACTGCTGGATGGCGATTATATTGTGGACGCAGCCGGCACCCAGAGGTACTTTGAAGATTAAAAAACGATTCGAGGATAAAACATGCAGGATTCGACAAACAGCGTCAGCGTCGCAGGACGTTTGAGAGGTCTCGAGCTGTCGCATAAGTTATACGGAGAAGCGTTTTACACTTTTTTTCTGGAATGCGAAAGACTCAGCGACAAGACGGATGTCTTGCCGGTGACTATATCTGAGCGGCTGCTTTCTAAGCATCCGCTTTGCGACGGAAAATCTGTGACTGTCAAAGGGCAATTGAGGTCATATAACAAGCTTGTGGACGGCAAGGTACGCCTGTATTTAACTGTGTTTGCACGCGATATTGGGGATGCGACCTCCTCAGTCAATGAGATTGAGCTAAAAGGTTTTGTTTGCAAGCCGCCTGTTTTCCGCATGACGCCGTTTGGACGAGAAATCACGGATATTTTGGTGGCCGTCAACCGCGCGTACAACAAGTCGGATTACATCCCCTGCATTGTATGGGGGAGAAATGCGCGTTTTGCGTCAGGATTTGAGGTGGGAGACAAGGTGTCGGTGTTTGGACGCGTGCAGTCGCGTCAATACGAGAAGGTACTGGAAAACGGAGAAAAGATTATCCGCGTTGCCTATGAGGTATCAATTTCTCGGCTTTCAAAAGATTGGTAATAATTACTATTCTGAAAGAAAGACCTCAATGGGACAAGTTCTCATTATCTGATTACATAAACTTGTTATTTAAGCAGGACTCATGTATAATTGTATATGGATACCTAACTTTCAAGCGACCTAAAGAAGGGACGAATATGAAGAGCAGAAGAGTCAAGTACGACGTGGCAATTATCGGTGGCGGCATCAGTGGTCTTATGGCTGCGCACCGGCTGTCGGTATTTGATTCGTCTTTGCGTATCGTGTTAATTGAGAAGGGGGCCGCGCTGGACGCAAGGCGCTGCCCGATGATTACCCGAAAGCTCAGCAACTGTCTTTATTGCCCGCATTGCGCCATCATGGAAGGTATGGCTGGGGCCGGCGCATTCAGCGACGGCAAATATGTGATATCCACCGAATACGGCGGTTGGCTCACCGATTATTTAAGTCCCGCTACGGTGATCGATTATATTGAACAGGCGGACAAGCTGCTTGTGAGCTTCGGCGCTTCCAAAGAAAGATATATGCCTGACAATGAACTGAAGAAACTTTGCCTCAAGCACGACCTTCATATGCAGCAGGCAGAGCTTAAGCATCTTGGTACCGACGCAAACTATGAAACGATGAAGCATATGATCGCGGACGTGGCGACGCGTGTGGAAATTCTCACACGTACCGAGGTGCTGGATGTGGACAAAGAGACGCATGTGCTGCACACTGCCGACGGGGAATTCTCTGCTGATGTGATTATGTTTGCTGTAGGACGCGTGGGCAGCCGGTCTTTCGCCCAGTGGTGTCGTAACAACGGTATAGAAATGACCAATAATCAGGTGGATATCGGCGTACGTGTGGAGTTGCCCGCTATGATTTGGGAACATTTTTCCAAGAAGATATATGAACCCAAGATATGGTACAGAAGCAAGAGCTACGGCGATGTGACGCGTATGTTCTGTTTCAACGAACGCGGTAATGTGGTCATGGAGAATACGGACGGCGTGCTGACTGTGAACGGACACTCCTACAAAGGTGAGGACAGAAAAACAACCAACTCGAATTTTGCCCTGCTGAGCACCATAAAGTTCACGCAGCCGTTCAAGGAGCCGATTGAGTACGCACGCTATGTGGCGTCGCTCGGGAATCTGATCAGCGGCGGCAGCGTGCTTGTGCAGCGACTGGGAGACTTAGAAGCGGGACGGCGCAGCGACGCCGCGCGCTTAAGAGCTTCCACCACGGTGCCCACATTGGATGTGGTGCCTGGAGACTTAAGCCTTTGTATGCCCAAGCGTCAGCTTGATAACATCATAGAAACGCTGCACGCGCTTGACGGCATTGCCCCCGGTACAGCTAATCACGATACGCTGCTTTACGGCATTGAGTGCAAATATTATTCGGCGCGCCCTGCATCCAAAGAATTTGCTCTTGATGGTTGCACGGACATTTATGCTGTGGGCGATGGTGCCGGTTTTACGCGCTCACTTTCACACGCGGCGGCGCATGGCCTCTATGTGGCAGATAGTATACTCAAAAAAAGAGAAAAAAGGAATCAAACTTAAACATGGAATTCTATACTCGCGTTAACGAATAAGGAATTGATAATGACATTACAATTGACAACAATGGCGAAAGGTGCGTTCGGAGATTACCGAATGGCTGTCTCATTGCCAATTTATCGAATAACCGCAGTTTTTGTTTCTGTTTTTAATTTGCTTTTGCTGATTCCCGATGTTATCAACTTAAGCCGCGAATCAACATGGCTGCTTATTGGGATTCGCACTGCGTATTTTTTTCTTCTGCTGAGTTCAGTATTTTGGATTACCCGATTTAAAACGTTTTTCTCCCGTTCTGTGGTTATATCACTTTTAGAGGTTTGTGCGATTATCGTTTATCTTTTTGTATTCAGTTTGTATCCGGAGCCGGATTATTACATTCAGATGCTCGGTGTGACGGCCATTGTGTTGGTTACCTATATTGTACCGAATATATGGCAGTTTTCTGCATGTGTTTCTGTTATTGCATCTATGGGATTTCTTATCATGGCCAAACTGCACATTTTAGATTTGTCACAAAACGATTTTTTCGTGGGGATGGTTTATCTCGCTTTCCAGGTTGTTGTTGGTGCAATTTTCGTGGTGTTTTTCATGAGATACCAATACCGGGAGTTTGTCGCCAAAACCGAGCTTGAACGCATCTATTCAACAGATCCTTTGACGAAAATCGGTAACCGCGTAAAACTTGAAGAGGAAGCGGATAAATGGCTTGCCTTTTGTGAGAAAAGCAAGCAGCCGCTGTGTCTCGCGCTGCTGGATGTAGATAATTTAAAACAAATCAACGACAATCACGGTCATATCGTGGGAGACACTGTGCTCTATGAAACGGCTCAGATACTGCGTTCAAAGCTGCGCGAAAATGACGTGTGTGTGCGCTGGGGCGGCGATGAGTTTATATTGCTTCTTCCGTGTATGAGCGTTGACCAAGCGCACAAGCTGGCAATGGAGATTAAGGATGAAATCACAAGCTATGATTATTCCGCAAGAATCGACATATCCTGCAGCTTTGGCGTTACACAGATGCAAAGAGGCCAGAGCTTAGAGCAGCTTGTTGCTCAGGCCGATGCGTCGATGTATCTTGCTAAGGCACATGGTAAAAACACCATTGAGGTGGGCGGCATTGGAATAAACTTCTGAGTCGCATATGTATTATTAAACCAGCATGTTTTAAGCATTATTGGCTTGAGGCGGCTGTTTTTTTGTTTTCGGCGTATTAAAAAAGATTATTGTTTCAGGTATTGACCTTCTCCTTTGTGGAAGGTATACAATAAGCGCAAAACAAAGCAAAAACGTCGCAACAGGACGAAACGTGATAAATCTCTCGTTCTTTACGATGCGTCACGCAAATGTTATACTTTATTAGAAAAGGAAAATGGAGGTATTATATGATTGAACTTATTAATGTATCCAAAACATATAGCGGAAGGGTAAAGGCTGTTGACGACATCTCGCTCACCGTGGATTCGGGATGTATTTATGGTTTCTTAGGGCCAAACGGCGCGGGAAAAACCACCACGATCAAGCTGATTACGGGCATCATTCAGCCGGACAGCGGCACGATTCGTGTGGACGGATACAATACAAAAAACGATGCACTTGGTGCAAAGATGAATATCGGCTTTGTTCCGGATGACCCGAACGTGTTTTTGGGCCTGAAAGGCATAGAATATTTGGCCTTTATGGCGGATATCTACGGCGTTTCCTCAAGCGACCGCAAGACAATCATCGACGCCCTCGCAAAGCGTTTTGAAATGACCAGTGCGCTCGGAGATAAAATTCAGAGCTACTCACACGGTATGCGTCAAAAAATCGTGATTATGGGTGCGATTTTGCATCAGCCCAAGGTCTGGATACTCGACGAGCCGATGACAGGGTTGGATCCCAAATCCGCATTTGAGCTTAAAACGATGATGCGCGAGCATGCCGACAAGGGCAATACTGTATTCTTCTCGACTCATGTGCTGGAGGTGGCCGAAAAAGTATGCGATAAAGTGGCCGTGGTCGGTTCGGGTCACATTCTTTTCGCGGGCGGTATTCAGGAAATGAAAAAGAGCAGTGATTCATCGCTGGAAAAAATGTTTTTGGAGATGACGCAAAATGCATAAGATATGGGCTTTGACAAAGATTATGCTGAAGGGCGGAGGCTCTTCAGACGATAAGAAGAAGAAAAACCGCTGGTGGCTTATATTGCTCTTGCTGATCGCTTTTGGCAGCTTCGCGTTGTCCGTTGGGATGATGACATTCGGTCTGTATGACCTGTTAAGCACAATGGGCGCGGCACAAGCCATTTTGCCTCTAGCCTTTGGCGCGACATCCATCGTCATATTCTTTTTTGGCGTATTCTATGTGGTGTCTGTGATGTATCATGCGAACGATGTTCAGATACTGCTGGGGCTTCCGCTGAAACCGTATGAGATACTTAGCGCAAAACTCACCACGCTCGTTATCTACGAATATATATTTGAAGCTTTTATTCTGCTTCCGATGCTCGTAGCATATGGTATAAAAAGCGGAGCGGATATTTTATATATCGTTTATTCGTTTGTGCTGTTTGCGCTGTTGCCGATTATCGGGCTGGTGATGGCAGCTATCATCGTGATGCTGGTTATGCGTTTTACGCGCTTTGGGAAGAACAAGCAGGTTTTTAACTTTGTGGGCGGGATCATTGCGCTGGGGATTGCGATTGGCTTCAATATTGCTATTCAAACTTCGGTGAACAATATGAGTGCCGATCAGATCATTGCGCTCACAACTGGGCAATCATCGCTCACTGTGCTGTTTAGCCGGATATTCCCGGGCATCGGTTTTGCGGCAAACGCACTGATTGGCAGCGGCGTGTTGGCGGGGCTATGGAATCTGCTGCTTTTTGGAGTCTGTGCAGCGGCGGCGGTAGCTTTGTTCTTAGGGTTTGGACAGTTGGTATACTTTAAAGGCCTTGCGGGTGTCACTGAAGCCGCAGCGAAAAGAAAAAGCCTATCGGCGCAAGAACTTGACAAAAGCACGGTGAGCACACCTGTCGCCAAAGCGTATGTTGTTAAAGAACTGCGTCTGCTCACGCGTTCGCCCATCGCGTTTTTAAACTGCGTGCTGATGAATTTTTTATGGCCTGTGCTGATTATTGTGATGCTTGCCGGCGGAGGACAGATCGATACGCTCAAGCCTTTTGTTAAGACGATGAACAGCGGACTGCTTATCGCAATACTCGTGGGATTTGGTGCCTTTATTTCTTCGGCAAATGCGATCACAAGCACGGCGATATCAAGAGAGGGCAAAACGCTGTATTTTACGAAATATATACCTGTAAGCATGAGCAAACAGATGAATGCAAAAGCGATGTCGGGCATATTGCTTTCAGGAGTTGGTATACTGCTGCTGTCTGTTTTGGCTGTATTCTTGGGTGCGGACGTATACACTGCCGTGATTGCTTTTGTGCTGAGTATTGTCGCCACGGTCGCGGGTTCGTATGCGGGGCTGCTCATCGATGCAGCTCGTCCTAAGCTCTCGTGGATGAATGAGCAGCAGGCGATTAAGCAGAATCTGAACGTCATGCTCCATATGCTTCTTGGTGTGCTGTTTGCTGCAGTTATCATTTTGCCTGTTGCTGTTATCGGTTTTACTGAAATCGTGGCTATCCTCTATGTGGCTGTGATGTCTGTGGTTTTGGCTGCGGTGTTCCGTCAATGTGTAATTTCAAAATCCGCAAAAAAACTGGAACAGATGGATGTTTGATTCTTGGATAAAGATGTGATATTGTCTGTATTAAGATAAAATATATATTAATTAAGGAGATAGGAAAAATGGTATTTGCGATTGTCGGCGGTATTTTGGTTCTCCTCATCATATGGATTATTGCGTCGTATAACGGCTTTGTGAAACTCAAAAACAGCATTGAGGAAGCCTTCTCGACCATGGACGTTTATCTCAAAAAGAGATATGATCTGATTCCGAACCTCGTGGAGACGGTAAAGGGCTACGCGAGCCACGAAAAGGATACACTGGAGCGGGTGATAGCGGCTCGTAACGCTGCCGCCTCAGCGACCACGATGGAAGGCCGCATCGAAGGCGAAAATGCGCTGCAAGGCGTTTTGAAAAATCTGTTTGCGCTTGCCGAGGCCTATCCGGACCTGAAGGCCAATACAAACTTCCTTGAGCTGCAGGGTGAGCTGCGCCGCATGGAAGAAGAGATTGCCAACGCAAGAAAGTACTATAACGCGGTTGTGAAGACTTACAACACAAAAAGAGAGATGTTTCCGAGTTCCATCATTGCGGGGTTGTTCCACTTTGATAAGAAACCCCTCTTCGAAGTGGGCAGCGAGCAGGAAAGAGAAAACGTCAAGGTTCAGTTTTAGTCACGTGTAGATTCGGGCGCAACCAAAAGGTTTGCGCCCGTTTCCGTGTTTTGAAGTTAGGAGGGCTCATGAAAAAACTGTTTTTGGTACTGCTGACGGCGCTGATGCTATGCATACCCGGCGTGGCTTTGGCGGATGAAGCGTATGACATCACCGATTACGATGTGCATATCATCGTGTCGGAGAACAACGTGCTGGATGTGGTCGAGCGGCTGACGCTTGATTTTTCACAGGAACGGCATGGTTTTTACTATTATCTGCAGGTTCGTGGTGAAGGCTGGTATTACATGGACGGCGAGTGGAAATCAAAGAATTATGATCAGCATATATCTGATTTTAATGTATACGGAACGCCGTTTGAACTGTCCCGTGACGGTGATTATTTGACCGCAAAGATTGGTGACGCCGA
Source organism: Clostridia bacterium (assembly GCA_003249555.1). Lineage (GTDB taxonomy): Bacteria > Bacillota > Clostridia > Christensenellales > SZUA-584 > SZUA-584. The sequence continues at coordinate 23,170 of QKIQ01000084.1, forward strand.
TCAATATGTGTTCGGGGAGCAGGAGTATATCATCTCATATAAATTGGATATGGGTGATAACGGCTACGACGAATTTGACGAGTTTTACAGGAACCTTGTTTACTGTGATTACGGTGACACCATACAAAACGCGAGCTTTATCATTGAACTTCCAAAGGACTTTGATGAATCGCTTGTGAAAGTGACAATGGGTCAATATGGTTCTACTGACGACACAAGCGTAGAGTGGCAGAAGGACGGCAACACATTAAAAGGACACTTACTGCGCCCCATGGTTGGCGGCGAGACGATGACTTTGCGTATGGAGTTTCCCGATGATTATTTCGTAAATGAAACGGTGCTTCAGCCTTGGGACTATGTGCTGTATATCATCAGCGGGCTGCTGGTGCTGCTGGCGCTTGTGCTGTGGATCGCTTTTGGGCGCGACAGCAAGCTGTTTCCCACCGTGGAGTTTTACGCGCCGGACGGCATGACATCGGCGGAAGCGGGCTATGTGATCGACGGCTGTGTGGATGACAAAGACGTGGTTTCGCTGATTCTGTACTGGGCAGATAAAGGGTATCTGCGGATTGACGAAAAAGAAAAAAAAGAATTCGAGCTTGTCAAGCTCAAAGATTTGGAAAGCGCAAAGTCGTTTGAGAAGACGATGTTTAACAAGCTGTTTGCCAAGGGAGATGCTGTTGCGTTGTCCAGTTTGAAATACAGCTTTTACACAACGATGTCCAGCACCAAAACGGGCGTTCGGAGTTATTTTGAGAGCGCGAAGGAACGCCAGATATATACAAAAGCATCCAAACGTGCGCGTGCTTTCATGGGACTTGCGACGATGCTTCCCATCGGGCTGGCGCTTTTCCGCTATTTATACAGCGAAACCTACGAGATCATATCGGCTCTATTCATTGCGATTATGGTCAGTGTGCTGATCAGCGTGCCTGTGTTCATGCTTGTGCATGTGGCGGAAAAGTGGCGGTCGACGAAAAAGAGCAGTCGTATCGCCATGCTGATTGTGTCCATCATTGTTCTTGTTCTGGTGTTGCTGGGTTATGTTGTTATCATGCCGGCAGCGTTTGATGTCGGGGAATGGGGCGTTATACTTGTGACGGCGTGCGCCACGCTGATTATGCTGCCGCTGACGATCATCATGAAAAAGCGCACCAAGCAGGGCGGCGAATGGCTGGCAAAGCTTATCGGCTTTAAGGAGTTCATCGACAAAGCGGAGAAAGACAGAATCCGCGTACTCGTAGAGCAAAATCCGTCATACTTTTATAACGTGCTGCCTTATGCGTATGTGCTCGGCGTCACGGATAAGTGGGCGAAAAATTTTGAAGGAATCGGCGTGGAACCGCCGAATTGGTACAGAGGCTATTATGGTTCTCCGATGTTCAATACGCTGCTGTTCACAAGCATGATGACACACAACATGTCTCAATTCCAGTCGGCCATGGTCGCAAAGCCGGCTCCGCAGGGCGGAAGCGGAAGCGGGTTTAGCGGCGGCGGCGGCTTTGGCGGCGGCGGATTCTCGGGCGGCGGCTTTGGCGGCGGCGGCGCGGGAGGCAGTTGGTAATATAACGCATTTGTCAAAAAAGGACTCTTAAAGGGCAATGTCATTAAGTTAAGAAAGAGTGGAGTATCACAATTGATACCCCACTCTTTTTTTGCAGAGAATTTCAAAATAATATCCAAAATGATTAAAACCACTTGACAAATAAGATAAAAAATGTGGCGAAGCCTCTTGAAAAAAA
>QKIQ01000053.1 GCA_003249555.1 Clostridia bacterium
TCAGCATCATCACGATGCCGAATATCATTCCAACCACCGAGAAACATGCCACCACGATCTTGGTCCTCATGTTGTGGAACGTCCCCACGATGCCCAGCATGAACAGCACAACCGCCAGCACCACGGTCACAAGGCCCTGCTTGTCGCCCAGCTGGTTGGCTTGATTGCCCTCTTCGATCTTGGCGTAGCCCTCATCCATTACTGCCTGCGCGTCCGCATAGTAGCTGTCAACGAACCCTTCCATCTCAAAGGGCGTTGCGTACACCTCCTGCGCGTTGGCCCAGTCGATGGCGGCGCTCAGCTCGTCGGACACGCTGTACATGATCATATTGATCTTATACTGCGCCGCCTCCGCCGTGTCCGTGTCGCCGTAATAGTTTGCATAGTCGAGGTCCACCTGCAGCGAGCTGATCTGGTTCCACGTCGCCATGTCCTGCGCGATGGATTGCGAAGCCTCATTCCAACGCTCGTTGCCGTCCGCCAGCGTCGCGTTGCCTTCGGTATAGGCCTGTGCCTGATTCCCGTCGTACAGCGAAGCCTGCCACGCCGCCCAGGCCGTCATCACCGCCGCAATGCCCAGCAGTACCGCCACAATCATTTCAAATGTCTTCGAGAATTTTTCCGAGTTGATGCCTTTTTCCATGTCCGTCTCCTAAAATTTATTTTAAGCACTTGTCCGCCACGAAGAACTGTCGCCGTTTGCGCCCCGTCTCTAAGCGGGTTTGCTCCTGGCTCTATTTGGTTAATAGTTTTTGAGTACGATTCATATACCTATTTCAAAGACAGAAAACTTCTTTTTCATTTCTTCTCTCCTTTTCGTTCTAAATCATGGTTCATTATCGCTTTTAATGCCCTCATAACCCAGAAACAAAGCGGGAATCCGGTTCACGGGTTTATACCGAACAATTTGATAGTTTTTTACCGCTTCGCGGTAGAGCGACCGGCTGACGTTCAGGGAATTGGATGCGGCGGCTTCGTATGGTCCATTGCGAACCTGCTCGTGACCATCTAAGTGAAGCCTCACCTGTCGGATAGCATTTTCTACACTCTGCTTTGCCCGCGCCAATTCACGATGAGCTGTGACAAACCAGATTGCGACCAAAGCCGCTGTGCTTATCCCTGCAATCAACCAGGGAATTAAGTCAGGCATGAGCGCGCCCTCCTTTTATTCAGCCAATAAACAGTATAGTTTCTGTCCCTCCGGCAATGCATGAATGCTCTGCCGGAGGGACGGGAGATGACTTACGACTGCGCCATTTCTACAGTGATTTCTCCGTCCAAGGATTCCATCACCGCAAAATCGCTTTTATAGGTATTGCCGAATATATCCGTGATTTCATATTGATAATAGTAAACACCGTCGAAGAGGGTGGCTTCCTCCGCTGTGACAGGCCCCGAAACCGTAAATCCGCCGCCCACGAAAGAAGCGTCCTCGCCGGTGGTCAGGTCATAAGCCTCAAACACAAACTCCACCTGATCGCCATCCTGCAGCTTTCTAACCTCGCGGCTGCTCATACCGGTTTCGCCGTTTATGCCGTCCCAGGTGCCTATGACCTCGTACTCGCCGGTATCGTTATGGTAGAGCATGCGCAAATTGGTGAGCTTGCCGTTTACCTGTACCGGCACAGTATAGAGAATATAATCGTCGGTAAAGCTCAGGGCTCTCATCGTGCAGAGATTGTCATTGATAATCGTCCACACGTTGCGGTAGTTATCCCAGAACTGCGTACCCGCGTCATTTTGATTGACGTCAAAATCGCTGCCCAGATACCAAAGGGAATTGCTCTCATCATCCTGATAAAACAGATTAAAAGCAACGGTGCTGACGATTTCCGCGCCGCCGGTCACGTCAAGGATTATTGAGCCTGGTGAATGAAAACGTAAATTCATCGGCGCTTAATGCCTGGGCCATTTCGATATCCTCCACGGCAACCTGCTGTACAGCAGGCACGCTCTCTCCAGTCGGGTAGACAGGTTCGACGATCACCACACCATCGGGTACCGTCCAATCATACAGCCCCTCTAAAAAGCGCAGGTATTCGCCGCTGGTCGCCGCCAACGTGGAGTACTGGTCCAGTTCGTCCGGCGCGGCGGCCAAGGGCACATAAACAGACAAGCCGTTGCTTCTTTGCCGCCCATCACCCGCCACATGATAGGGTACCGCCTCGGAAAGAGCGGCGAGAAGCGTGTCCCCGGTATCGCTCAGCACCCCCTCGGCGCAGAGCGTTAGGTCGCCAAGGTCAACCATGTTGGTATAACCTTCGCTGTCGTTGTTTCCGCCGTAATTTTCCGCTCTGACAATCGCCTGCGTTAATGGCTGCAGCTTATCCGCAGTCGAGGCAACGTCCTTCATTTCCGCCGCCATCACGTCAAAGGCCAGCGTCAGGTCGGAAATTTTGGACAGTTCTGTGACGGCCAATGTCGCAAGGCTCTCGGTAGCTCCCGCAGCGCATTTTGCATAAAAACTGTCGCAGATAGTCGTGCCTACCGCGAGCCCATCTGCCGTTGAATCCGCCGCCAAGGCGTTAAGCCAGGCCGTGTAATCCCAGCCGGTGCCTGGCTCAAGCTCCTGCGAGGCCACCATGTAGCGCGCATAGGGCGTTAACGCCGCGGCCGTTTCCATGGTGGACATTAAGCATGCGTCAAAGCCGACCAGCTCAAACTGCACCCCAGCCATGGACAAGCCTTTAGATAATTCCTTCAGGTTGAGCATGTCTCCGCCGTGCAATTCGTCTACCGCAATTCCCGCCACACTGCCGCCGCCGTGATCCCACATGACGCACATGTACTTGTCCGCCGGGTAGCTTTCAACGCCCCATTCAAGGAAGCTCCCCAGTGTCTCCGCTTCGCCCATGTTGGCTAAAGGCTGGCTGTCCAGCAGCTCAATATTTTCGGGGACCACTTTCCATCGCTGCATCTGTCCGGGATCAATGCCGTCAATGGCCCATTGCTGTGTACCGCCGGTTTCAATAATAACGTTCACCTTATCCGACCCTGTGGCGAGCATCATTTCCTGTAGGTTTATGGAAGCGAATCTACCATCTGTTTCCAAATCCGTACCGCATAAATACACAAGAACCGTCCATGTATCTCCGCCGGAATTGCTTAGCACTATATCTGTGGCTTCAGATAAAGCCGTTTGGTCGGGGCTCTTCTCGGTCGTCGCCGCTTGATCAATACCGCAACCGGTAAACAGGGTGAGCGCCAAGGCTGCGACCAATAAGAGAGGCAAAAACTTTTTCATGTCATCTCCTTGTAGCATATCAATAATTTCTGAAGCACATTAGTCAATGCCCCATGGTACCAACATAGCAGTTTTATTGATCAAAACCGTTTTGCGCGCGAACGGTGGTGTTTTTTGTTGTTAACGGCTATGAATGAATATAATGAAATCTTGTTCTCTTTTTTCAGAAAGGCCCATAAGGCGAACAGGTATGCCCGCCTTATGGGCCTTTCATTTTATAAAATATGCGCTTTACTCTGCCTTGATGCTTTTTACAATGGCATCAATATCGTCTTTTGCCGAGCTTTTATTGTCGGTATTGTAATTGACCGAGATGCCCTGAATAGTTCCATCCTCGAAAAATAGAACATAAGAGTATGCCGTTACATCAACATCGCTGGAATTTTTGAACTTGCAGATTGCAGAGACAGCCGGAATTCCATTGCAGTCAGCTGCATTATCAAAGGCGACAAATTCGACGTCGCTGTTGTTGGGGTAGGCTTGCTGCTGATAAGTATCCTGATCAATATCGGCTGGTGTCAATCCGCCGCCATCTCCGACAGCAGCAACGCTAATGCTCGCGGTTCCATCGCTATTGGTAGCTATCATCGAGCCGTTTTTGTCCGCAAACGCACCAAAGTCGCTCGGGACATCAATTAATATACCGTTTGCGGTGGTTGTAACAAGTTTAATCGGTGCTGCGCATGCGGTAAGGGCTAGAATCATCCCCAAGGCTAAGGTAATGGCAAATAACTTTTTCATGGTTTCTCCTTCGGTTTATCAAATTTGTCACGCGTATTTACGCTGTAACGTAAACATAGCAGATTTATTTCATAAAAACCGTTTCTCGTATAAACGGTAGTGATTTTTGATGTAAACGGCAAAGGAAAGAGTAACACTACAAGGGCTGCTTATGGTAAAATCAAAATCGATCATTGTAGGATAATGACGGATACCGGGAGTAATCGAAAATGCGCATTGCAGTTTGTGATGACAATATACAAGAGTTGGACAGGCTCTCAAAGCTTTTAAATGAATATCGAGAGAAAGCAAAGGCTGGTTTCACCTACATAACATATTCGGATGGTGTTGCGCTTCTTGGGGATGTGCGCAAAGGCGGTTATGACTTGCTGCTTTTGGATGTGATGATACCGTTGGTTAACGGTATGGAGATTGCGCATGAAGTCAGAGCGTTTGATGAAAATATAAAGATCGCATTTTTGACGTGGTCGACGGAGTTTGCTATAGAAAGCTATTCCGTCGAGGCTTTTGCTTACTTGTTGAAGCCTGCCTCGGCGGATAATCTCTTTCCTGTTTTGGATAGGCTATTTCGCCTTGCTCAAAAGCCGGAAGATGGGTTGTCCGTTAAGTTTCAAAATGGTATAGCCAACATTCCGTTCTTCAGGCTTGCCTATGTTGAAGTCATAAACAGAATGCTGTGCTTTCATTTAACGGATGGCACTTCAAGAGAACTGGTCGCGCCGCTTTCTAATTATGAAAACGTCCTTTTGCACAGGCCGGAATTTATTCGCGTACACAGGGCGTTTATCGTCAACCTTTGGCAAGTTCAGGAGCTTCGCTCTGCTGATATGCTGACTTATACAGGCAACGTCGTGCCGGTTTCACGGCGGCTTTATGCACAGGTGCGCAAGGCCTACATGGATCAACTATTCGCGGAAAAGGGAGTAAAGTGATGACAGTCATTTTGGGATCGCTTGTGCTGCTGTACGGAACTTTGCTCACGATCGGCTTTGCGGGTGGTTGTAGCTCAAAAAAGGAGCTCCGCGAAGTGGCGGTGCTGAGCGTTATCATTTTGACGATGCAGATAGTTAGTTACTCACTTTTTGGGCTTGATAACACCAGAAAGCTCTATCCGCTGATTTCCCATCTTCCAATATTCCTTGTGTTGGTGTTCCGCTTCAAACGACCGTGGCGTGTCGCACTAACAAGCATTTTAACCGCATATTTGTGCTGTCAGCTGCCGCAGTGGATTGGGGCGGTTACACTTCTTCTGTTCAGCACAACGCTGGCTTATGCGCTGGGTTATATACTTTCTTTGGCTTCGTTGTTCATACTTCTCCGGCGATATTTCGTCAAGGCGGCTTACCGGGCAATGATCTATTCCAAACGGTCGTTGCTGTTGTTGGGCGGTCTCCCTTTGTTATATTACCTGTTTGACTATGCCACCACTGTATATACCCATGTCTTATACTCTGGCGTGCGGATGATCAACGAATTCCTTCCTGCCGCCATGGCGTTTTTTTATGTGATTTTTGTTTCGGTTTACCACGAGGAAGTGCAACGGCGCACCCGATTGGAAATGGATAACTCTATGCTCTTGACGCAATCAGAGCGAGCCAAAACTGAAATTTCCGCGCTGCAGCAGGTGCAGCATCTGACCTCAATTTACCGTCACGATATGCGTCACCACCTCACACTTCTCAACGGCTATTTGGAAACCGGGGAGATTTCCATGGCAAGCGAGTACATACGACAGGCGAAAACCGATATAGACAAGATTGTACCGGTGCGATATTGTGAGAACAACGCCGTCAATCTGATTCTGTCTTCTTTCACTGCGAAATCAAAGCAGCAAGATGTGGCCTTCAGCGCTGAAGTCAAAATCCCCGCCTCCCTGTCACTTTCGGATACAGAGCTATGTGCGTTGCTGTCCAACGGGTTGGATAATGCCTTTAACGCCACCGCACAAATGGACAGAGATTCGCAGCGAATTGTGCGCATCAACTGCCAGCTTCACAAGGATAAGCTGCTTATTTATATCAGCAATCCTTACAAGGGAACTGTTACAATGCGGGAGGGATTGCCGGAAAGCAGCCAACCGCAGCATGGATTTGGCGCTAAAAGCATTAAAATGATTGCGGAAAAGCACAATGGCTACTGCGCTTTTGAAGCTGGGGTAAGGCTATTCACTTTAAAAGTCGTACTTCCGCTTTGATGGGAACAACATGATCACTTATATATACAGGTTACAAAAGAGATAACCGAACAGACAACAGAAATGTGAATATGATCGATTGCTTGGTATCCGCGATAATTATCCCAAGTACGTTCTTTGTACCGACGAATTTGCCGCAGGAAATTATGAGGAAATCAAGACGATGCATGTTGCAGATTTTCTGTTAAGTAGCGAATTCCGAGATAATGGCATGGTCCCCCAGGCGGCATGCCTATAGTTCAAATTAAGAAAGCTCTCATTAGAAAATTCAACTTTTTATGGTTATAACCCTAAATACTATTGACTCTAGGCGTATAAATCGGTATAGTTTGCGTATAATGGGAATGAGGTGATAGCTATGATAAAACGTCCTCAGTATACAGAGCAAATAACACCGTATATAGATGCCCCGCTGGTTAAAATATTAACCGGTGTAAGACGGTGCGGGAAATCCACGATACTACTCCTGATCATGGATGAATTAAAAGCGCGCGGAATCTCTGAACAAAGCATTATTCATTATAACTTTGATTCTTTGAAATATGATTACATCAAGGACTCTAAAAGCCTATACAAGGAAGTCCAAAGCAGCTTAAATACTAACGGAAAAACCTATCTGTTTTTGGATGAAGTTCAGGAGATCAAGGATTGGGAAAAGGCTGTAAATAGCTTTATGAACGACTTCAATGTGGATATCTATGTGACAGGGTCAAATTCTCGAATGATGTCTTCCGAAATATCCACATATCTTACTGGGCGTTATGTATCATTTCGGATATTTCCATTATCTTTTTCGGAATACCTGAGTTTTAAAGGAACCTATTCGCCGGTAGAATCCCCGCACTCAGAGTTGGCTAACTATCTCATGATGGGAGGCTTTCCCGCTCTTCATTTGCGTGCCTATACGCAAAACGAAGCATATACGATCGTGCGTGATATATACAATTCAACAATATTTACAGATATCGTTCAACGTAATCAGATCAGGAAAACTGATCAGCTTGAACGTATCGTTAAGTTCGTTTTTGATAATGTTGGCCGAACCTTTTCCGCCAACTCAATTTCATCATATTTGAAGAATCAGCACAGAACTGTCGATATTGAGACGGTTTATAGCTATCTCTCCAAACTTGAAAGTGCGTATATCATACACCGCTGCTCTCGATATGATCTTCAAGGGAAAGAAATATTGAAGACTCAAGAAAAGTTTTATCTGTCCGATCCTGCTTTCAAATATAGCGTTCTCGGCTACTCACCGACATCAGTTGCCGCAATGCTCGAAAATCTTGTGTATTTAGAACTTTTGCGGCGAGGCTATGGAGTCTATGTTGGAAAGCTTAACAATGCCGAAGTGGATTTTGTTGCACAAAAACAGAACGAGCGCTTATATATACAGGTTACAAAAGAGATAACCGAAAAGTCAACGGAAATACGTGAATATGAGCGATTGCTTGGCATCCGTGATAATTATCCAAAGTACGTTCTACGCACCGATGATTTTGCCGCAGGAAATTATGAGGGAATCAAGACAATGCATATCGCAGATTTTCTGTTAAGTAGCGAATTTTGAGAGCAGCAGGCTTCATAGACTATTTGAATCACCCCCAGGCGGCATGCCTATAGTTCAAATATATAGGCAGAAAGGCCAGAAAGCCTATTTTAAGGGATATTTACGGCTCCAACTAGGCTAAAACGATCAACAAAGCCTTCACTCATACATGCTTTTACTTCGAAGTGTAGTATTAATGTAGTATTAAAGAGATTTAACCCTGCTGAAACCGTGAAATCTGGTGACATAAGCTGTTTTTATTGTCCTTTTCATCTTTCCAGATCATCTCGCTTTTTTGTCTTCTGCTTAGGTTGCTCTTCCGTTATTATAGGCCCAAAGGCGGCCATTTTCTCAAGGTGTTCGTTTAATGAGCTAATGGCTTCATCTTCTTTGAATTTTGTCAGATGGGTGTATACAGCTAATGTCATCTCAATATCAGCATGACCTAAAAAGCGCTGCGCAGATTTAATATCAACACCTGCTTCATAGAGCATAGAGGCATAGGTATGCCGGAACATGTGCGCAGTGATGTGATCAATGACTTGAACCTTCTTTTGTGACCGGGAGGCATCTCGGCCACCCGCCTGCAGATTCAGATAATGAAGATAGCTGTTCCATGCTCGATAATAAGCGGTACTATTCCTGCCTCATCCATCAAATTCTTCTCAATCAAAACACTGCGCAATTCGTTCCCATTCATTTGTTCCATGACTCTGTTTCCTCCTATAATTCTTCATATTTTTGGATGTATAATTGATGAATATAAATGTATTTCAACACTCAAATACAGCCGTGTTTGACCAGTTTTGTAGTAAGCGTCAAATGGGCCTGTCCGTTGCTTTAAAATGAATTGGCAACAATTGCGCCGCCAGATTTGGGTTCCGCGAAGGTTCCATCTTAGGCGCGGCCTTAAGTACCCAAACCAAATAGTCATAAGGATTGCTCCCGTTCTCTTATCACGGCACTGGCTTTAGCGCCACGAGCGGTGTTGGCGAAGAGGAAGTTCTTTCGCCCGATCACGAACGGTTTGATACTTCGCTCCGCGCGGTTGTTGCTAATTTCCAGCCTGCCGTCAAGCAGATAACGCGCAAGATATTTTTGCTGGGTTAAAACAACGGCGCTGCCGAAAGCCGATTTCGTGGAGACATGCTGAGATTTTAACCAACGGTAAAACTCCTCCATGAGCGGCTTGGATAGCTCCTGGCGTTTCAGGCAACGTTCTTGCGCAGTGAGAGTGCTGAATTGGCTCTCCAGTTCAAAAAGTTTATCGCAATACTGTTTTGCACGCAGCGACAAAGAATCGGCTCGTGCCTTTTCCGGCAGGCCTTTCAGCGCCTCGTCAAACTTTCGTCTGGCATGTGCCCAGCAGCCGACTACCGTGATTTCATGCTGCAATCGATGATAACCCGAATAGCCGTCTGCGTGCAAATCCCTTGGCCGTTCCGCCTTTCTGTCCGGCTGGTATTCATATAAGATGATTGGCCGTTTCGCATATCCGCTGGTTCGGTACAGCCACATATAGCTCTTGCTCTGCGGCGTCTTACCTTCCTCATGCAGCACCTGAAGCGTGGTTTCGTCCGCATGCAGAACTTCCTGCTGCACAAGCTGCTCATGCAGGCTGTCGTATATCGGAACTAGGTAATCCTCGGTACATTTGATCAGCCAGTTAGACATCGTCTGCCGGGAAAGCTGGATGCCATTTCTGTTCCATTCCTGTTCCTGACGGTATAACGGCACACCCATCACAAACTTTTGATTAATGATTTGGGCGACGGCTTCTGCTGAC
>QKIQ01000047.1 GCA_003249555.1 Clostridia bacterium
TATGTTTGTTCTTTTTCGAATACGTCTGTGACATGGCATCCTCCGAATCCGAGAAAATTTCCCGATCTTAATTCTACTGGATGCCGTCGCAATTTAAATTCCACTTATTTTTCCACTGTGGAATTTACTTTGGGAATTAACCAAGAAACTTAATCGCCAAATGTTAATATTTTTGTCATTGCGGCAAAAGAATAAACTGATGTATTATTATAGACAGCATATATTTTATTCGGTTGGGGAGATGGCATGGATATGTACAAGATAAAGAGATTTGAGAAAAAATCGCGGCATATAAAGAAGTTTATTAATCTTGAGTTTAAGCTCTACAAAAACGATGAAAACTGGGTCGCGCCGCTCAAGTCTGATACGAAGAAAGTACTTAAAGGCAAGGGTAACCCGCTTTTTGAAAACGGTGATCAGGCTTTCTTTATGGTTTACAAGGATAAAAAGCCGGTTGGACGCGTGCTTGTAGGCATCGATGAAGAACTGAACCGTGTTAGGGGATTCAGACAGGGGTTTTTCTCGATGTTTGAATGCATCGACGATCTTTCCGCCTGCAAAGCGCTGCTGGACGCTTCTCTTGACTGGCTCAGCAACAAAGGCATGGACCGCGTGATCGGGCCGCTGTCGCCCTCCAACGGGGACGACCGCAAAGGCTTTGTGGTCATGGGAGACAACGGGCCGCCGGTGCTGCTAAACGCGCACACAAAGGACTATTACCCTGAGCTTATTGAAAATTACGGCTTTACCAAAAACGACGACCACTTCGCGTATTTGTTTAATCCTGAAGATTTTGATATTGAGCGTCATGTCAGAGCCGTTGAATATGCAAAGAAAAAGGGCGGCTTCCGCGTTGATAAGCTCAACGAAAAAGACATAATAAACGAAGCCAAGGATATCAAGCAGATTCTTGACAACAGCGTGCCCGAAGAGTGGGACTATCTCGTGACGCCTTCGCTGGACGCCGTAATCGACGAATTCAAGAGTCTTGTGCAGTTTTACGACGGACATTACTGCTTTATCGCGCGCAAAGGTGACAAACCCATCGGTTTCATGGTGGCGCTGCCGGATTACAATCAGGTCTTAAAGCGGATGAAAGGAAAGATTCTGCCCTTAGGCTGGGCAAAGTATCTTTACTACAAGCGTAAAATCACGGGTGCGAGAGCTATTGTGCAGATGGTAGACCGGGAGTACCACAACATGGGCGTTAACTACGCAATGTACTTTGAGGCGTATAAAGACTGGCAGGAAACACGTCTCAAATACATTGAAGCCTCCTGCATTGACGAAACCAATGTGGCCTCACGCCGCGGCGTGGAGCGCGTGGGCGGCCGCCACTACCGCACTTACAGAACCTATCAATACGACTTAAAAAAGAAGCATTAGAGCGGACTGCTTTTGATTTTTGAAAACCTGCGCGGGTAAAACTCCTGCGTGGGTTTTTGTTTTTGTATCAGTAAAATCGCACCAAGCCCCGCAGTATATCGGCCTGTCTCGGCGCACCCAAGCTTTTGCATGGCGGTTGCAGCTTCCTTAAGCTCCTGTTTAAACGTTTCTCCTTTCCATGCCGCCAGCGTACCGCCGGTGCGCAGCAGCGGCACCCCCAGCTCCAGCAGCATTGGCAGCGATGCCACTGCGCGCGATACCACCATATCAAAGGACTCTCGCAAATTTTGCCGCCCAAGCTCTTCGGCGCGTCCGCAGATGACATGAGCCTGCACATTCATATCCGCAAGCGCATTTTTTATAAACTCCGTCTTTTTGCCCGACGCGTCCAGCAAGGTTAAGTCGATATCGCCTCTCAGAAACTTTAACGGCACACCCGGAAAACCTGCACCTGTGCCCATATCGATTATACGGCAGCCTATTGGCAGCTCTATGACGCGGCAAAGCGCCATGGCGTCCGCAAAATGCTGCTCCGCCGCCTGAGCTTCGTCTGTGATGCGCGTTAGATTCTGATGTTTGTTCGCTTCCAAAACATGCCCATAGTAAGCGGCGCACCGGTCAAGAACCGTTTCATTAAGCTTAAGCCCAATGCTTTCCAGCTTTTGCGCCAGTGTCTTTTTAAAAAGTATCATTTTATCGTCTCCTGATGCTCAATTTCCACGCCCTTATTCACTGCGCTAACTACGTCACAGTAAGCAAAATCCCCTTTGATACGCTCAGCGACATCCCGTCCCTGCATCGCCGTCTCAAACGGCGCAAACATGCTGCTCCCAGAGCCGCTCATAAGCGCGCTTTTTGCGCCCGCTGCCATCAGAGCGCCCGCCGCTTTCATCATTTCCGGAGCAATGCTTAAAGCCGCTATGCCGAGCGCATTGCCCGCATAACGCAGATAAAGCTCCAAATCTCCTTTGGCAAGTGCGTACTCCACCGTATCGATGTGAAGCGGCGCCGATTTTTTGTACCGTCGAAACGCCTCCGCAGTAGACACGCCCGCATGCGGTTTCACGATCACAAAATGCAGCGGCTTGGCGATCTCAATATGTGTCAATCTTTCACCCACGCCCTTGGCACGGGCCGTACCCCCGACAAGCGCAAACGGCACATCGGCGCCGATCCCCACGCCAATATCGCAAAGCTGCTGCAAAGTCAGCCCCGCACCATACAGCGCGTTTAGTCCAATCAGCACAGCGGCCGCGTCCGCGCTCGCGCCGCCCAACCCTGCTTCGGAAGGAATGCGCTTTTTGATGCAAATGCGCGCACCTCCCACTCCCGTCTGCTGTACAAATGCACTTAACGCCTTATATCCCGTGTTGCGCTGCAAATCGACACACACGTTATCCATATCGACCGACATTTCGTCCGCTTTTTGTATCGTCACCGTATCATAAAGAGAGATGCTCTGCATGATGCCGTCCAGCTCGTGATAGCCGTCGCTTCGTTTGCCCGTGATATCCAGCGAAAGATTCAGTTTGGCATAGGCTTTCAGTTGAATCATTTGTGTTCTCCGCTCAATTTGTCTATGGCCCAAAGCGCGTGCGTGCGTATGGGCTCCGCTTCATTCTCCGCAAGCCGCTTCAGCTGACTCAGCAGCCGTTTTTGTCCCGTCGCCGCGGCATACAGCACGCCTTGGGATATGAGGCGACCGCGCCGCGCCATATTCGGCCCCCCCAGTTCACGCAATCTGGCCGTTGCCGCGCCGGCGAGTATGTCCTCCAGCACAAAACAGACAGGCTTGCTTTGCATACCACTATTTAGCGGACATGCAGCCTGGCATTTCTCACAGCCTAACAGCTGATACACATCCCCCCGCAGTACTTCGGGAACTGTACCGTTCATATGATAGCGAAGGCAGTTTTGTATATTGCCCACCGCATTCGACGGGCATGCCGCTGCGCACGCACCGCAGTGCAAACAATGCGCTTCACCTTGCTTGTATTCCAACGGTTCAAACGCATTTGTCAGCACCGTTTGTATGCACACAAACGAGCCATGGCTTGGATGATAGAAAAAGCCGTTGTCACCCAAAAAGCCGCACGTACGCACCGCCGCTTCCTTGGCGTTAATCGCCGTTGTATGCAATGCCTGTGCTCCATGCCGCTTCATATAGCCCGCCACAGCACGCGCCGCGTGATACGATGTGTGAGACGCCGCATAATAAGCCGAAAGCGCCATATGCCCTGGCGGCACATGGCCTGCGGGGCGGTATGCTGCAAAAAGCACGACAATACAGGCCGCACCACCCAACAGCTCACGCGGCTGCCGCAAATCTTTTACTTGAATCATATCGTGCGCGCCCGCAAACCCGATATCGCAAAACCCCTGCGCCAACGCAAATTTCACCAGCTGCTGTCTCGTCATGTCCATATCGAAATTATTGCATATAAAGGCATAAATAACAATTCATTAATCTAAAAATCCTTGCACCTGTCATAGTCCTGATATATAATTGACGGGAAAATGTGTACCTTACCCCCATTTGGGGCTGCGCAAAATCAATTAAAGGATATCATATATGAGAACATACAAAAAGTATAACCTGTGCATATTGGTCATCTGCCTCATTCTTTTGGTTACTGCCTGTGCCAAAGCCGATCCGATTGTCACGGATATCGGGTCGTTTGAATACTCACAGGAGTTCATGCACAGCATCGACGACACAGCCGCGACGCAAGGCAATACGCTGCTTGTCATTTATTTAAAGCCTGCGGACGGCACAAATCTTGATCTTGACGCGGCGGAAGACTATTTCTTCGGCGGCACTCAAGCCGTTCTTGCGGACAATACCTACGACTTAAAGTGCATCGCCTTTGAGCAGGTGGATAACGCTTATGTGCGTGTGGGACTCGTGTTCGAGGTCGCCGATAACGGCTATGAGGATGCGGCGGAGCAGCCTACCGTGCGGCTTTTGCTGCCTTCAGTCGAATAATGAATACTGAGACACGTTCCTAAGTGCGCTCATCATCATTTCTCGCGCATTGGGGTTGCTTTGGCAAATAAGCTTTAGCAGCCCTTTTATATCTTCCCGCTTGGTGCTGCCCGAAGCGGGGCACGGATTTTTGGCAACAGGAATTTGATGACGGTTCACAGCCGATATTATCTCTTTTTCGGGCAGATAGATAAACGGACGCAGCAGCGCGATACCTTTTCTGTCCAGCTCAGTGACAGGCTTAAATGTGCGCATACGGCCTTCATAAAGCATGCTCAGCAGCAACGATTCAAGGCAATCCTCCCGATGATGCGCAAACGCGCAAATATGAAACCCCTCTTCTTTTATCGCTTTAAAAAGCGCGCCCTTTCTCATGCGCGCGCACAGCGCACAAGGATTGCTCTCTTTGCGCACATCAAACACAATCTTCGCGATATCCGTTTTCACAACCAATATCAATCGAGGCGCAATACTGCGCAATTACATCAGTTGCAAACCCCTCAAACCCAAGGTCAACCGTAAACGCGCGAACGTGATAATTCACGCGCGAGAAGTTCTTATACAGATACAGCGCATAGAGCATCGCCATTGAATCTTTGCCGCCCGAAACGCCGACCGCCACGGTATCGCCGTCTTTTATCATGCCATGGTCTTCGTCGGCACGGCGCAGATACCCCAAAACTTGTTTCATTATCAACCTTTCAAAAAAGAATATTTGTATTATAGCAGTTTCACTGTTGCCAGCACAACAACGTTAGTATAGAATGTCAATATATACATAGGATAAGGCGGAAAATTGTTTGGTTACATTATGGAGTTATCTGGCGGTCTTTGGTCTGGCTGCCGTCCCGATTATTGAGCTTAAAGGCGCAATCCCGCTGGGCATCAGCCTGGGAATTCCCGAATTTGAATGTTTTATCGTAGCCGTGCTCGGCTCTATGATATTTTCGCCTTTGATTATCCTGTTAACACGGCGTGTGCTTAACTGGTTTATGAACAGCAAAATAAAGCTTCTCAGCCGCTTCGGAAACTGGCAGCACGAGAGGCTTTTAAGGCGCGGCGGAAAGGTCGAAAAGTATCGTGCGTGGTTCTTGTTCCTGTTTGTGGCCATACCGCTGCCCACAACGGGCGTTTGGACAGGCTCGATGATTGCGGGGCTGTTTGATATCCGTCTGCAGCATGCACTGCCCATAATTTTCGTGGGTAACTGCGTGGCGGGCGTATTGGTGTGGCTGATCTGGGGCTTTGCGACATAATTATAATGTTCACTGTAAGTTCACTGAAATAGTTTGCAACAATATCTTAAATATGGTATGATCTATACCAAAATAAGAGACCCTTATCAAGAGTGGTGGAGGGACGGGCCCTGTGAAACCCGGCAACCGGACGTTATGTCAAGGTGCCAATTCCCGATAGATGAGGTGAGGAAAGTTTTTTTCTAGCCTCGCTGACGCGGGGTTTTTTATTTAATAAAATAATCAGGAGTAAGTAACATATGAGAAGACTATTTACATCAGAATCGGTTACGGAAGGGCATCCGGACAAGCTTTGCGACCAGATCAGCGACAGTGTGCTCGACGCGATACTGGCCGAGGATCCCAACGCGCATGTGGCGTGCGAAACGGCGGTGAACACAGGGCTTGTTCTCGTGATGGGCGAAATCACAACAGAGTGCTACGTGGACATACCCAAGATCGTGCGCGGCACCATACTTGATATCGGGTTTACACGCGCCAAATTCGGCTTCGACGGCAACACGTGCGGCGTCATCTTGAGCATCGATGAGCAGTCTTTGGACATTGCCATGGGGGTTAACAGGGCGGACCAGGGTGCCGGCGATCAGGGCATGATGTTTGGCTACGCCTGCAGCGAAACGGAAGAGCTTATGCCGCTGCCGATTACGCTTGCGCACAGGCTGACGCGTCAGTTGGCCGCTGTTCGTAAGGACGGCACACTTTCCTACCTTCGTCCTGACGGCAAATCTCAGGTGACCGTGGAATACGAAGGCAACACGCCGGTACGCGTTGACACCATCGTGGTATCCACTCAGCACGCAGACGATGTCACCCAGGAACAAATCAGACAGGATATCATCGAGTTTGTGATTAAGGCCGTGATTCCGCCTGAGCTTATAGACGCGGATACGAAATATTACGTGAACCCCACAGGGCGCTTTGTGATTGGCGGGCCCGCGGGCGATTCGGGGCTGACAGGGCGCAAAATCATCGTCGACACGTATGGCGGTTATGCGCGTCACGGCGGCGGCGCATTCTCGGGTAAAGATCCGTCCAAGGTGGACAGAAGCGCAGCCTATGCCACGCGCCACATCGCAAAAAACGTGGTGGCGGCGGGGCTTGCCGAACGTTGTGAAATTGAAGTGGCTTACGCCATCGGTGTTGCTGAGCCTGTTTCCATTTACGTGGACACTTTCGGCACGGGCGCCATGGACGACGACAAGCTTGCCGCTCGCATTCATAAAACCGTCGATCTGCGGCCTGCCGCCATCATCGAGAGATTGGGCCTGCGTGCGCCGATATACCGCCAGACGGCCTCATACGGTCATTTTGGACGAAACGATCTTGATCTGCCGTGGGAACGGCTGGATCTTGTGGACAAATTGTGCTAAGCAAGCATTGATAGTACAAAAAAATCCCCCGTTTACTGCAATACGCTATTACGGGGGATTTTATATTTATGATTTACGAATTCGATTCGTTATATCAAACCTTTTTCCTTCAGCACCTCTGTGGCCACTTTTCGTGCATCTTCGCCTTCGTCTATGCGAAGATTAATTTGCTGCATCTCTTCTTCATTAAAGTTCCCCGCGAGCTTGTTAAGAAGCTCGATAAGCTCGGAATGCGCATCCGCATAGTCCATGCGAAGAATCGGCGTCACATAATACGGCGGGAAGAAATTCATATCATCTTCCAGATTAAATAGATTATATTTGGCAATTCTGCCGTCTGTGCTGTAAGAAGAGTTCACGTCAAGCTCACCGTTTCGCAGCGCCTCATAAGTCAGGCCCTGATCCATCGGCATCTCCTTTGCAAACTCGATACCATATGCTTCTTTTAAACCGATCAACCCGTCCTGCCGTGCAATAAACTCATTATCGCTGCCCAGCGTCATATCCTTCGCATAAGGCACAAGCTCCGATATCGTTTTAATGCCTAGCTCCTGCGCTGTTTCGGCACGAAGAGAAAGCACATAGGTGTTGTTCCATCCCAGCGGCTTGAGCCAAGTGATGCCGTCGCGTTCCTCACAGGCTTTCTTGACGTAATCATATGTTTCCTGCACGCCAAGCGTTTCGGTCTGCTGCAGAATCGCGCCGTATGCCGACCCCGTAAACTCTGCATAAAGATCCACCTGACCGTTTTTCAGCGCTTCATAACAAAGCATCGTACCGCCAAACTCGGTTACCGTTGTGGTATAGTCGCTGTTTTCCTCAATATAAACCGACAACAGCTGGCCTGTAAACCGCTGCTCGGTATAGTTCTTTGTTGCAATTTTTACAACTTCGTCTTTCTGTTCTCCGGCACAACCTGCAAAAAGCATTGCGATTGTCAGCAGAACAACTGTCATTAAGATAAGTTTTTTCATGTTTTGCCTCCCTATTATTTGAAATTCATTTATCGTTTTTGTGTGATACCCTTGCTCGTCAGTTTCTTTTCAAAAAAACCGAGTAAAAAATCTATAAGCAGGGCAAGAAGCGCCGCCGATATCGCCCCTGAAAAAATCAGATTGTAGTTCATCATCGCAATACCCTGATAAATCAAATACCCAAGGCCGCCCGCGCCAATCAATATGGCGATCGTCGCAATACCAATGCCCGTCACTGTGGCGATGCGCACACCGCCCATAATCACGGAAACCGCAAGCGGCATCTGCACGCGAAGCATAATCTGTGCGCGCGACATTCCCATACCCCGTGCCGCTTCAATGATCGCGGGATCCACATTGTTTAAACCGATGTAAGTGTTTTTAATAATGGGGAGCAGCGCGTACAAAAACAGCGCAAATATGGCGTTTGGTCTGCCGACGCCAAAAAGCGGGATCACAAACGCAAACAGCGCAAGGCTCGGTATCGTCTGCATGATGTTGGCAACGCCAATCACGATACCGGCTGCTCTTTTGCTTTTGGTAATAATAATGCCCAAAGGAATACCCACCAAGCATGCAAGACCAACAGCAATGAACGCAAGGCTCAAATGCTCCCAGGTTTTTGATAGTATCAGCTGCCAATTTTCGCTTACATATTCAAAAAAATTCATTAGAAATCCTCGCTTTCGGGTATAATCTCCGTGAGTACCGTCAGTATGCTGGCCGCACTGATGATGCCCAGTACACTGCCGTTTTCCACGACGGGAATAAAGCGCAGATTATGCTCATCACGCAGCCTTAAAACCTCTGTGAGCGGGGTTTTTGGCTGCACGGTCATCACATCCGTTTTCATGATATCTTTGATACGCACCTCATGGTCGAAGTTTTTACTGAGCTGACGCTTGCCCACCATACCCATCATTTCTCGCAGTCTGTTGCCGCTCTTATCCACAACCACCAGCACCTCGCAGTTCTTTTCACGCATAAGCTCCACCGCATGCGCCTTCGTGCGCTGCATACCGATCTGCACATACTCCTTATTCATAATATCCTCGGCGCGCAGCATATCGGGCGTTTTCCAGAGGCGCCCCTGCCCCACAAAGTTCTCTATAAAATCAGATGCAGGCGTTTTAAGAATGGCTTCCGGAATATCGAACTGAGCAATTTTGCCGTTTTGCATTACGGCTATCTTATCCCCGAGCTTTATCGCTTCGTCGATATCATGCGTTACAAAAACGATGGTTTTATTAAGCTCCTCCTGAAGCTTTAACAGCTCGTTTTGCAGCTGTTCTCTGGTGATTGGATCGAGCGCGGAAAACGGCTCGTCCATGAGTATGATGTCCGGGTCGTTCGCGAGCGCTCTTGCCACACCGATACGCTGCTGCTGCCCACCCGAAAGCTCGCTCGGATATCGGTCAATATAGTCCTCGTGCTTTAAATCGATCATATCCAGCAGTTCAATCGTTCTCTTTTTGATATCATCCAGATCCTTTTTTACGAGCCTCGGCACAAGACCGATATTTTGACCCACCGTTAAATGCGGAAAAAGCCCTACCTTTTGTATCACATAACCGATATTGCGTCGCAAATCAATCGGGTCAATTGTCATGATGTCTTTTCCGTCGATTTCAATCTTTCCGCTTGTCGGTTCAATCAGCCGATTGATCATTTTCATCGTGGTTGTTTTACCACAGCCACTTTCACCCACAAGAACGATCAATTCACCTTGCTCGATTGTTAAATTTAAATGATCGACAATCATTTTTTTGCCGTCATATGTTTTTGAAACATCTTTCAGTTTAATCATGCCCTATTACTTCACATCCATTTCTTCAGTATTTTTTTTATCTCTGTCAGGGACGCTTTTTTTTCAAGGCTTCTTTCGCCTTTATTCTTTGTTTTTATCAAATAATTAATAACAGCCGTCGCCTCTTCATCCGACATGTCCCCATCTTCTTGAGCATTGTTCATAACAGAGGCCTTGAGCTCACTAAAATAATCGATATCTTCTCGCTGAGCGATATATAACGGGGAATCGGTGTTTATCGATTTCACAATGTCTTTTGCTGTTTGTGTGTCTGCGAGTGAAAAATTAACGCTCTCAAACAGATTGGTATTGTTTCTGGAAAACACATGCCAGTTCTTGACGCTGTTTAAATAGGCGGCAAAAAAACGGATGTCTCGCGCGGATGTGTTTTCGGGTCCCTTCTCTTTTTCCATCGCGAGCAGCAAATGAATGGATTTTTTTGCGATCATATATATCACAATCCGTTTATCCCATTCACGAAACTTCTCGTTAAACACGCGCACAGCTTCAAGAATATCACTTTGCTTTACGGTAAAATCAATCACATTTCCCTGATCGGAAGGTGTTTTGAGCTTTAATGTGATATTATACAGCTTTTTAACCATAATTCTTTAAACCTCATACTTTGTCGCTTCATATTACTATAAGCGACATTTCGAGCTATTGTCAACCTATATCGGCTTATATATGTTTATATAGGCTTACATACTAATTTATTCCTTATCTTTTTCCAAATATTATTTCCAAAAAATGCGCAAATAAGTCATTACGCAATATTGCGCAACGGAAAGCACGACAGACTGGCTTTGAGCCTGTCTTATGAAGCTAAAGTAAACGCAGTTTGATTTTTCATTTGTATACGGGTAGATGCCAGAGAGAGGGATTTACATGTGAGTATACATGTTGATTTGCAGATACATGATCCATTCATATATCCGTATTACGCCAATACCGTTCAAGCCACATAATAAACAGTACCAGCCGGACCCCTGCCCGGCTGGTACCGCAACCGCATTATTCTTTAACCGGTTTCTTTTTCAATAGCAGCATAAGGAAAATGCCCACAACGGCACAGCCCGCCGCGATAAAAAACGCGGGTGACATAAGGGTGATATCCTGAGCCGCCACATTTTTGAAATATCCGGCAATATACGAGGAAGCCACAGCGCCTAAACCAAACCCTAAAAGCACCATTCCGTAATTTGTGGCCATATGCTTAGCTCCAAATAGGTCTGCGGTAAGGGATGGAAAGTTGCTTAAAAACCCGCCGTAGAAGAACCCGATAAGACCAATAATCACATATATAAAGTAACCGTTTGCCATACTGACCAGCACAGAAAGAACCGCCGATCCCGTCAGCAAAATAAGTATCGTCCTTTTACGGCCCAGCTTGTCCGAAATGGCTCCCCAGAACAGGCGTCCGAGAGAATTGCACATAGAAATCACAAGCACGCCGATTGTTGCGGTTTCCGCGAGGCCTTTGGCCACGGCAATGGGTTTCGCAAATCCAATCATCATCAGCCCTCCCATACACGCAAGCATAAGAGAGAACGTGATGATATAAAACCTTGGGTCTTTGAGCACCTGCCCCGGCGAAAGGCTGTCATCCTTCACCGAAACAGCGGAGGCGGATTGTGCATCTGTCTGGGGAGGGTTTTTAAGAAACATCCCGCCAACCGTGCAGACAACAAGAAAAATACCGCTCAACACCATAAAGGTTTTCGGTTCGCCCACCTGCGCCCCGCCAAACATTGCGATAAAGCGCTCAATGATTGGCGTAAACACCACGCCGCCGAACCCAAGCGCAGACACAATAAGCCCGGTAACAAACCCCTTTTTCTCTGGGAACCATTTTTGAGAGCAGGCAATGGTTGTGGAATACGTGAAGCCCATACCGACACCACCCATGACGCCGTATCCAAGCCACAGCAGCCACGGATTACCGGCAGTGACAAAAGAAGCGAGAAAAAAGCCGCCGCTTAAAATCACACCGCCGATAATCACAATAACTCTCGTGGAAAACTTTGCAGCGAGCTTTCCGCCAATAACGCTGCCTATGGTGAGTGTGGCCAGCAACAGAGAAAAAGTCAGGCTGGCTGCCGCGTTGTCTCCGTTAAAAATGCTGTTTGCAATACCCGTCTGAAACACGCTCCATATATAAGCAATACCAAGGCAAAGCTGTATCGCAATGGACGCGACAATGGGTGCGGTTCTTTGTGATGGTTTCATGAAAAAATCCTCCTTAATATAGTAAAGACCCTTACTGCTTGCAGTAAGGGCCTTTATCCGAATCGGACTTTTTGGGCTTTCAGGCACATTCTTACCACAAAACTTGACAAAACCATAGTAATAGCACGGCTATTATAATCATCCGGCTAATTAGGTTGAAAAGTTTTGTTAGTAGCTGAGCCATTTAAAAAGCTCCTAATACACGTATATAGTCTTTTTATTATCCCATACATCAATCATTTGTGTCAATGTTTTTTATTTGCATGACTATTATGACCTTTACTTGCACGAATCCTATGTTTTTAGATGACCATACGATACAGCGCTTCTTTAAACAACGCAGGGCCTGCTAGAGAAGGGAAGGCAATACATAAGCTGATTTTAAAAAGGCCATACAACATCTCTCCTTTATGATATAATGGAGAATAAAACGTACATATGTTTGAGGGCTTATGACGAGTATTGAGGGCACCGTGCTCGAAATCAACTTCCGCAATGACGAGAACGGCTGGACGGTGATGTCGCTGGATTTTGGCGGCGAGCTCACCACAGCTGTCGGCTGCCTGCCGCACATTCACGAGGGTGAATTTGTACGGCTGTTCGGCGCGTGGACAGAGCACCGGCTGTACGGCCGCCAGTTCTCCGTCAAGTCGGTGGAAACACGGCTGCCCAACACGGCAGAATCCATACGCATGTTTTTAGCCAGCGGGCTAATCAAGGGCGTGGGCGATGCACTCGCGGGTCGTATTGTGGACGCGTTCGGCGAGAATACTTTTGACATTATTGAAAACAGCCCGGAGATGCTGGCCGAGGTAAAGGGAATCAGCAAAAAACTCGCGCTGTCCATATGCGAAAGCTTTTTAGAGCACGTGGGCATAAAGCAGCTTATTATCGACCTTCAAAATCTAGGGCTGTCTGTTAAACAGGCGTTCCGTGCGTTCGAGCGCTACGGCGCCGCCGCACCTATGCTGATACAGGAAAATCCTTACCGTATGATCGACGATATTACGGGCATCGGCTTTGAGCGGGCCGATAAAATCGCAGGCAATATCGGTATAGATAAAACATCTGAATACCGCATTGATATGGGCATCAAGCACGAGCTGCACGCGGCGATGAACGAGGGGCACACGTGTCTGCCGCGCCAGGAACTTCGGCGCCACGCAGCTAAGATGCTCGGCGTGGAAGAAACACTGATTGACGCGCGTATCAGCGCGCTCACATTGGCTGAGGATATTGCGCAAAAATTTATCAACAACACGCCCGCTGTGTTTCACATGGCAGCCTATGTCACCGAAGGAGATGTCGCAAGGCGGCTTTTCATGCTTTCAAGGTGCCAGCCGCGCATACCGATACCCGACGCGTCTCACGCATTTACACGCTATATCGGCGATGCCGGGCTCTCGGAGGAACAGGAGCGCGCTGTGCTTATGGCGCTCTCGAGCCAGGTGGTGGTCATCACAGGCGGGCCGGGCACAGGCAAAACCACGATCACCAAGGCGATTATCTCGATATTTGAACAGTGCGGCATCACCACCGTGCTGTGTGCACCCACCGGCCGAGCCGCCAAGCGCATTGAGCAATCTACGGGGCGCGAAGCCAAAACCATTCACCGACTGCTCGAATACGGAGCGGGTATGGACGAGGATTTTGACAACGCGGCGCGCTTTATCCGCAATGAGGACAACCCGCTTGAAGCGGAAGCGGTCATCGTGGATGAAGCGTCTATGATCGATATATTTTTGATGCGGGCACTGCTTCGCGCGCTCTGTGAAGGCACGCGCCTTATCATTGTGGGCGACGCGGATCAGCTTCCGTCCGTCGGCCCCGGCAATGTGCTGCGCGACATCATCAAAAGCGGGGCATATCCCGTCTCACAGCTCACACGGTTTTACCGCCAGAAGGAAGGCGGCAGCATCGTAGAAAACGCGCACCGGGTCAACCGAGGCGAAAACCCTGAGTTTTACGTCACCGGCGATTTTTTGTTTATCCCCGAAAGCGAGCCGGACGACGTAATCGAGCGGCTGAAAAAGCTGCTCAGCGAAGGCGAGCTGCCCAAAAAATATGATATATTGGAGCAAACACAGATAATCTGTCCTGTAAAAAAGGGCATACTCGGCGTGTACAACATCAACATGGAACTGCGCGAGTTGCTGAATCCGCGTCTGGCCTCACGCCCCGAAGTGCAGGTGGGCGATACCCTGTTCCGCACAGGCGACAAGGTGATGCAAACAAAAAACAACTACGAGATGGAATGGTTCTATGCGGACGAAACGCAATTCCATCACAAGGGTCTGGGCGTTTTCAACGGGGACTTAGGGCGAATATTGCGCATTGATAACGATATCAAGGAAGCCACGATCCGCTTCGACGGCAACCGGGACGCGATCTACACGTTCTCTGAGCTGGAGCAGATTGAGCACGCCTATGCGGTCACGGTGCACAAATCTCAAGGCAGCGAGTTTCCTGTCGTGATTATGCCGCTGATGGCGGGCGGCGGACGATTTCTGTCGCGCAACCTGCTTTACACCGCACTCACTAGAGCGATGGAAAAGGTGATCGTCATCGGTCAAAAAAGCACCGTGGAATATATGGTCGCAAACAACCGCATTCGCGGGCGATATACCACGCTGGATTATGAGATTAAAGACTTCATTGAGGTTTTGGGGGCGATGTGATGCGTGTCTTCGCAGCGATATGGGAAGCGTTATTCCCGTATATACCCCGATGCGTCGTGTGCGGTACAGAGAAGGATGTGTCCTGCTATCTTTGCCCGACCTGTAAAGAGGAAATGGACACGCTTATCATGGGTCTGACAGACACGACAGGTCTCACCGCGTGCGCGGCATACCGATACAAAGGCTCTGCGGCCCGTATCGTACAGAGCTTCAAATACGGCGGCAACCGCTGGCTCAGCGCGTTTATGGCACAGGCCATGCTGCACGCGGCCGTGAATACCCATACCGGGTTCGATTGCGTCTGCCACGTACCGTTGCACAACAAGAAAAGGCGCAAGCGCGGCTTCGATCAGGCGGAGCTGCTCTCAAAACGCATCGCCGCACTGACGGGCAAACCCTATTTGCCGGCGATAAAGCGCATACGCAATACGCCGTCTCAAACAAAGCTGAATGCGCAAGAGCGCAAAGAAAACATGCGCGGCGCATTTGAAGCAGCGCAGATCGTAAAAGGCCGCGTATTGCTTGTGGATGATGTGCTGACCACCGGCGCAACCGCCGCCGCATGTGCGGATGTGCTCAAGGCCGCGGGCGCGCAAAGTGTTACGGTGCTCACATTCGCAAGAGCGGAAGAAAAGGAATGACAATGCGGCGTCGCGCCGATAGATTTGATACACAAAGGAAGGAAAACATATGGAATTTGCAAAAAGACTCGACAATGTAACTGGCAGCGCTATCCGCGCGATATTCGCACTGCTTGCGCAACCCGGCATGATCTCGTTCGCGGGCGGCAACCCTTCTCCCGACAGTTTCCCCAAAGAGGACATTGCAAATATTTCAGCGTCGCTGCTTTGTGAGCACGGCAGCTCGATTCTGCAATACGGCGGCACACCGGGCATCGGCAGCCTGAAAAACACAGTGATCAAAATGATGGAGACGCGCAGTATCAGTGCAAAACCGGATGAGGTCATCATCACATCGGGTGCAACGCAGGGCATCGGCCTTGCGGCCAAAACGCTTGTGAACCCGGGTGACGTGATACTCACAGAATCGCCGACGTTCATCGGCGCGCTGCAAACGTTTTTAACCTACGAAGCGGATGTGAAGGGCGTAGAGATGGACGACGACGGGATGAAGATGGACGATCTTGAAAAAAAACTGACACTGTATCGCCCCAAGTTCATCTACACAATCCCCACGTTCCAGAACCCCACGGGACGTACGATGTCGCTTGAACGGCGCAAACAGATGATTGCGCTGTGCAAGGCGCATAATGTGCTGATACTTGAAGACGATCCTTACTGCGACCTCCGGTATTCCGGACAGCCGGTACGGCCCATTAAAAGCCTTGATGAAGATCAGCTTGTGATTTATCTAATGAGCTTCAGCAAAATTATTTCGCCGGGCCTGCGTGTAGGCGCTGCCATTGCCCATCCGCGCGTCATCGAAAAATATAACATCGCCAAACAAGGTGAAGATCTGCACACGGCGAACCTTTCCCAGGAAATTGTCAACGCGTATATGCTCTCCGGCAAAGCCGAGCCGCATATCGAAGCCATTTGCGCGCAATACCGCGACAAGCGCGACGCGATGCTCAAAAAAATGGAGGAATGGCCAAAAAGCATCACATACACAAAACCGGATGGCGGGCTGTTTATCTGGGTGGATCTGCCAAAGCACATGAACGCTGTGGATCTTTTTAAGCAGTGTGTGGATGCGGGTGTGGCGTATGTGCCGGGCGTTCACTTCTTCCCCGAGGGCGGGCATGAAAACACAATGCGTCTAAACTTTTCCATGGCATCGTTCGAGCAGATCGATAAAGGCATGGACATTCTCAAAGGCGTGATTGAGAAAAATATATAAGCAAAAAAGAGCAGGCCTCATCATCCAAAGCCTGCTCTTTGCTTTTATCCTATAGCTTTGTGCCGCATTTGATACAGAACGCGGAACCCGGCGCGTTGATGGTGCCGCAGCTTGGGCACTCAACGGGCTCCGGCGCATTGGGTACAGAATATGGCACAGGCGGCACCGGCTGCGATGCAAAGCCTTGATTCTGCGGCGGCTGTGGTGCGCCGGACATACGCAGCATATTATCGTTAAGCTGAGCCGTGTTTTCCCTGATTGAGAGCAGCACCATAATCAATTCATAAATGAGCCGCACAACCACCACCGACACGATCATGGACAACCCCATCAGAGGCTGAATAAACAGGCAGATGAACCCGCCCAGCACGCACACAACGGTCGCGGCAATATATAATACCTTTATGATGGAAGACAGCCAATACTTATTGAAATTCAAAAAGTCATAAAGCCATTTTGCGCCGCCCGTGTAGCGTCCTCTGTTTTTTGCAGGCAAAAACACGACGAGCAAAACAATGCCGAGTACAAGTCCCAATACGGCAAGAACCGGAATAATAACACCGACTGCGGAAGAATAACCATAAATTGACATATGTGCACCTCTTTTTGTTTAATATATTTATTACTACCACCATATGCAGGGTTTGAATGATTCTTATTATAAATTGTATGAAAAGACTTCGCAATTGCTCATTGCACCCTGCTTCCCGCGGTATTATACTTTAAGCCATGAAAAAAATCACGCTCGTCGCTATCAACGCGCGTTTTTCTCACAGCAGCCTTGCTCTGCTATGCTTAAAGCACGCGGCTTTTAACCCCAAGGCGATACGGCTTTGCGAATACAATATCAACAATTCCGTCTCTGAAATCGCGGCGGATATCATCTCGCGCGCGCCTGACGCGGCGGGCTTTTCGTGCTATATCTGGAACATTGAACATGTTATAAAAGTCGCGTCAATTGTAAAAAAGGTGCTGCCGGAATGCCTTATATTGCTGGGCGGACCGGAAGTGTCGTTTGACTGCGCGGCGTTCATGGAAAACTGCACGTTCTCAGACATCATCATTCGCGGTGCCGGAGAGCTGCCTTTCGCGCATCTCACAAAGTGTCTGGCGCAGGGCAAAGATATTGATACCACACCGTCCGCACGCATCCGTACACCGCAGGGAATCATTGAAACGAATGATGCCCCGCCGTATGATTTATCCGGCCAGCCGTTTTTATACGAAGATTTGTCCGCGTTTGAAAACAAAATGATATACTACGAAACAAGCCGAGGATGCCCGTTTTGCTGTGCTTACTGCATGTCAGCCGGAGACACGTTGAGCTTTTTGCCGCTGAAGCGTGTACGCTTAGATCTTGAGCATTTCATGCGCGCGAATGTCCGTCAGGTTAAGCTGGTAGACAGAACCTTCAACCATCCCGACGAACGCGCACGCGAGATTTTTGCCGCACTCATCGCACTTAAGGCAAAATATCCGGACAGCACGACCAATTTTCATTTCGAAATTTCCGCAAGCCTTTTGAGCAAACAAACGCTTTCGCTTTTGGCCGCGGCACCCAAACACCTTATTCAGTTTGAAGTCGGCATTCAGTCTACAAACGATGCGACGCTTCGCGCCGTCTGCCGCGCACACGATACACAAAAGCTGCTCTGCCGCACCGCGGCGCTTTGTCGGCCGCAAAATCTGCGCGTCTATGTAGATCTCATCGCGGGGCTGCCCATGGAAACTATGCAAAGCTTTGCGCATTCGTTCAACGATGCATACAGCGTGGGATCGGACAAGATTCAGCTAGGATTCTTGAAGCTGCTCAAAGGCTCGCGTATGCGTGAAAACGCGACGACATACGGCATTGTATATTCTGACCACGCGCCCTACGAAGTGCTCAAAACTCACACCATGACGTATCACGAGCTTCGCCGCCTTCACCGTATTGAACACGTGCTGGACATGCTTTACAACCAACGTCAGGCTCGAAAAACGCTTGATTTTCTCATCCCTAATTTCAATTCACCGTTTGTATTTTTCGAGTCGTTTACGCGCCATCTTGAAGCCGCAGGCTATTTTACGCGTCCGCAAAAAATGCAAGCATTATTTGAGCAGCTTTTCTCCTTCGCAAAATCGTTGACGAACATTGACACGCTGCGCGAGACGCTCTGCTTTGATTGGCTGTGCCTGCAAAAGCCGGGGCCATGGCCCAAAGGCATACAAATGGAAGCTGAAAATCTGCGTGAATACTTTGCTGATAAGCAAATGACAAAGAACTTTTTTCAACAACAACTGTCGATAAGAGAGCTAGAACGCCGCTGTATGCTCGTCACGTTCACACATCTTTTTGATGCACCATCACTGCTGCTGTTCGATTACTCATTTTCTCATAACGATGAAAATTTTATCACACAGGTAAAATAGGAGAGACGTTAATCTGCGTCCCCCAAGAAAAATATAAAAAATGTTTGAAGCAAGTTTTACATATGCCGACGCCGGCACCATTTTGACATACCGATAACCAGCACGAACAGCGGTATCGCCGCTGCTGTCAGACCGATATAGAAAAACTTCTCAAAATCCGAAGGGATATTGAGTTTATACGCATCGTCATAAGCGGAGCAAACCGTTCGCATTGGTATAATATCGCTTTTCTGCCTGCCGTTTATATGACTGAGCGTATTTAAGAGCAACCTGCGATTACCGGGTATGCCGTAACCCGCTTGGGTACCCACCGGTGAAGCGGAACCAAACAACGCTACCTGCGCATTGCCTTTTTTGGCCAACACACCAATCACAAACGGACCCGTCATATCCCCCGCCTGCTTGCTACACGTATCAAGCGCTTGTTCCGCAGGCTTCGCATAGCTGGATGCGTCCGTTTCCAGCAGCACACTCGTTTCCACATCGTCTACATAAGAAACCGTAATCGCGCCCGCATAGGAAAGCACCGTTGTCAGACCGCTATCGATAATCGGCTGCGTGACGGGGCTGTCTTGGCTGAGCGACGGCACAAGATTTGTGCGCGACATATACGTGTGGGCAGGATCTTCACCCACAATCACATTGCGCTGTGCCAAAAGCCCAAACTCTAATAACAGTTCGTCAATACGCGCAAAGGCCTTATCATTCGTTTGCGAAACCACTGAATCAATAAAGAAAATCCCCTTGCCGCCTTGTCGGAAAAACGCCTTGATTTTCTCATAGGTATCCTCGCTTAAGTCGCTTTTCGGGCTGATTACAATCAGTGTGTCGCTCATAGAATTTAACTGTCTATCGGCCAGGTCGCTTATAAGGGTGTTATAAAAAAGTCCGCTTAGGTCGCCCAAGAGCTCTTCGGACGGCGCTGCTTCCTCGTGTCCGCATAAGAAAACGGCTCTCAAATTCTGTTCCGTCATAATGCAGCTTATAGCCGATGAGATTTTTTGCTCCGCCCTGAAGTATTCATAATCCGAAACCAGCCTGCCTCTCTCATCGTAATAGGGCGCGGATGACAAATAAAGGTCTTCCTTTTGCAGCACTTCATAATGCGTCGGCATCTCTCCCGAATAACCATCGCTATCCGACACGATGACGCTTCCTTGTTCTATGCCCGTCTGCTGAGGATCATATAGCTGCGTAAACCCAAGGTGTGAAGACGTATCAACAAAACGATATATGACATGCGATGATGCTGCCGCGTAGCTCTTAAGAAGCTGTGTGACACGCATGTCATCACCGTTATCTTTGCCAGTATAATATAAATATACGTCACGGTTCAGTTCGGTCAGTATACTATTTGTTTCATCAGTCAAAACCGAATATTTTTCTTTGGAGACATCGATGCAAAGACCATGGGCTGCATCCAGCAAGGCAAAGCCGACGTTCGCAGCGATGGTAAGCATTGTGGCTGCCGCCACAAACGACATCGCATAAAACGCATGTTTTCTGCGGCGGGCGCCGCATTTTAGTGATGTCTTTTTCATGCCCGCCGTCCTTTCGCCCATTTTGCATGCTCCATCATCCGCGTAGTCAGAAAAAGAAACAGCGCAGTTGCACTGACAAAATAGACGACGGCTGGTAAGCTGAAAAAGTCGTTTATAAAGTAAGCCGCATTGCTCAGCGGCGCTGTCCGCCGCATCACCGTTTCAACCAAACCGTTGCCGATAATCGGAATAACCGTATCTATCAGTATAATAAACAGCATGACGCCAAGCGTAGAAAGACCCGCACCAAGCGGACGCTTCATCAGCGCCGACACGAACAAGCCAATGGAAACAGCCAGCATACCAAATAGAAAAACACCAAGGTATCCCATGAGAATTTGCGCCCACCAGGGCTCTCCCAGTATAAACAAAATGATGGGATAAATCAGCGATAAGCACAGCGTAAAAACAAAAACGGACAACGCCGCAAAAAACTTCGCTGCCGTCACCGCCCATGAGGATACAGGCGCAGTAAACAGCAGCACGTCTGTTTTTTCGGCGCGTTCTGCCGCTATTAAACGCATCGTGAGCACCGGAGCCGCCACAAGCGTTATATACAAAAGCCCGCTGAAAACCGGCTTTAAATCTGCGCTTTGCCCGATAAGATTATGTGCGGAAAAAAGAAGCCCGCCGCATAGCGCAAAGGCCGACATAAAAATATAGCAAGGCAATGTGTGAAAATACGTGCGCATCTCTTTTTTGTATATCGCGCTCATACCGCCATCCCCCCGCTCTGGCAGGTCAGCTGATAAAACACATCCTCGAGCGTGACCGACTGCGGCTTTAAACCAAGCAGCAAAATGCCGGCTTTGGCCGCACACTTAAATATATCGCCGCGCACGTCTTTATGATATGAATCCACTACGTAATCAAAGGTGTCTCGCTCTTTGGTGCCGACGCATTCCACCGCATCCACTCCGTCTATGCTTTTGAGCATCGCAAGCCCGGTGTCACGCCCGGCCGCAAGCCTCACCGATACGCGATTCTTGCCGCCCGCCGCATAAGAAAAGTTTTCCAGCGCATCCTGCGCCGCAATATGTCCCTCGTGCATAATGATAACTTTGCTGCACAGTGCCGTCACTTCTTGAATATTGGACGTGGCCACAATTACCGTTTTTTTAATTTCACGAATCACTGATCTGATTTGTATGATATCACCCGGCTCAAGGCCTGCTGAGGGTTCATCACATATCAGTATATCGGGATCTGCGCAAAGCGCGCCCGCAAGAGCGGTTTTTACGCGATCGGCTTTGGAAAGGTTTCTCAACGGGCTGTTTTGCTTCTCATTAAGCTTTAAGAGATCCATCGCAGACGCAGCACGCTCAGAGCGCTTTGCTTTGGGTACTCGCTTAACTCCGCACATAAAGTCTAAGTATTCAGAAGGTGACATGTGAAGATACAAAGGCGCATGATGCGGCATGTATCCGATTTTTTGTTTGGCCAGCATGGGTTTTTTTAGCATATCAATACCTCCGACCATCACGCTTCCTTCCGTGGCAGACACGTATCCCGTCAGTATATTCATCATTGTTGTCTTGCCCGCGCCACTGCGTCCTAAAAATGCCACACGCTCGCCGTTGCCAATGGTAAACGAGGCATTTTTTACAGCATAGTGCGAACCGAATTTCTTCGAGACACTTAAAGCCTCTATCACCTTTTTCCCCTTCCTTCTAAAAAAGCCCGAAATTGACGCACATTTTCAACCCGATTATATCAAAACCTGTATATATCGGATGTGAATATTCTGTGAATTTCCCCTATTTATATGCACATTCGCGGGAATATTCTGGCGTGCATGACTATATATTTATTACAGAGAACGATCGTTAAAAGAGAGGGAAACGATATGAAAATAAAAAAAGCGTCTTTTAAAACGGAAACGGCCTGTCAGCCGCGCTTAAGCGAAAGCATTGTTGAGGGAAGGCTGTCCTTGCCCGCCGAAAAAAGCGAAATCGACCGCGTTTTGTTTATACAAGGCCGCATCCATGTCAATGCTGAGCCTGCAGACGGCAAAGTGTTCATGGACGGCAATGTGGTGTTCAGCGTCGTATATATGTCGGTTGACGGCAACATTGATGCGTTTGAAGCGTCATCCCCGTTCCGTCACTCGGAAGAAATGACGGGTGCAGGCGCAGGTATGACGCTTTCTTCAAAAGGGAGCGTTAAGGATGTAACCTTTTCACTTGAAGACGTACGCACTGTGTATGTGAAGGGGATTGTATCTGTCAGTCTTCGGGGCAGCATGGCAAAAAGCTGTGAAGCCGTCACAGGAGCAGACACCGAGCTTCAGGTCAGAATGGCAAAAAGGCGGCTCAAGGTCACAAGAGATCATAAGCGTGACACAATGATAATGCGCGAGGATATCCGTTTGCCGCAGGCGCTGCCCATTGCAGAAAGGATACTCAGCGCCGATGCTTATCCCGTAGTCAGGAGCGTGCATACCGAAGAACTAAAAATCGCGGTGGAAGGTGATATAAAGCTCAGCGTGCTTTATTTAAGCACAGACAAGGGCGCTCCTCTACAGCAATACAACGAATCCATTCCTTTCGGGCACATCATGGCATCGGAAGAACTGACGCCGCAGGATATAATATCGGTGGATGCGGGGCTTGCTGATTTAAACGTGAGCATCGCGGAGGAAGCCGGAGACATATTCCGTGTGTCTGCCAAGATAAACATCATGAGCGCAGCCCGTGCGGATGATGAGGTTGAGTACATAGAGGACGCTTATTCACTGAAAAACAAACTGAAGCTTAAATACGATGAGCAGACCTGCCGTCATATGGTGCTCTCAGAATGCACCAAAGCCATTGCAAGGAGCACGATATCCGTGCCGCCGACCCAGCCCAGCGTATCGCGCATTGTATGCCTCAAAGCTTCTCCTTCCATTGCCGCCGTGCATCCGGGCACAGACCGCATTTATATGGAAGGGCTCATGATGTATACCATTTGCTACACATCCGCAGAGGGTATGTGGAGCTATTCGGGAGAAACGCCGTTTGAAGCGGAGGTGCAGATGGACGGCATTACAGCGGATCAAGAAATTGAGTTGAATGCGGATGTGGAATACTGCACCTACGAAGGCACGGGAAGAGACATCAGCGTTAAGTATATGATGGATGTGGAAATAAGGGCCTTTGAGCAAAACCGGATGCAGGTGGTATCGGATATGACCGAAACAGACGAAGCGCCTGAGCGCCGCCAAGGCATCACGATCTATTTCGCGGATGGCGGGGAAACCACATGGGACATCGCCAAGCGCTATACGACAACGCTAGACATCGTCAAAAAATTTAATCCCGACATCGGCGACATGGCCGAACCGAGACAGAAAATACTCATCATGAGTTAACGCACAAATGTCTTGGCAGTCTGCGAGCTTCATTTCGCAGACTGCTTTTTTTATCATTGAAATAACCACCCCTTTTTTTGGAGTGGAAGATTATTCAAAGTCAAATGCGTCAGCGGGTGCAATGCCGACGGTATAAGGGGACATATTCAGAAGAATAGCGATGTTGCCCTGCAACGACTGCAGATACCATTTTCCATCGTACCGGATTGCCTGCGGACAGAATATCCATTCTTGCCCATCAGCTTCAAACGTGATGACCACGTTGGCCACATCGCCCGTATTCACGCCGTATATCATAGCCTGTCTGGCAATATTCTGTTGATTTTGTTCCACCAGATACATTTCCGATAAATCCTCAGGCTGCATCGCACCGGTGATCTGAATATCGGCAAAAACATAATCCTGCGTGTCGTTTTCAAATTTCTCTACGAATTCTTTAAGCTCAGCGGGATCCTCGAGAATAACAGGTTTGTAATCGTTCAGTTCATCCGATGCGTTATACGCCATATACTGGGTGATGATTTGGTTCACAATTTGATTCCTGTGCATTTCAATATTCAGCCGCCCGGTATATTCGTTGGTGCCCGGCAGACGCATTTCCAAGTTGGGCTGATACGACGCCAGCCATTCCACCATTGCCTCAAAATCGTAATGCGCCGCATAGCTCTCCACAGCAAAAACAGAAAGCATCGCGTCTAAGTCCTGATCCCGAAGACCTTTCAGATACGCTTTGGCCGCGTCCTCAGGCGTTGCAAAACCGGAACCCTCAATGGTCGTGCCACCGAAAGAAATGACCCCCATTATCAAAAAAATAACGGCCAGAAATATTGCGCCAAGCGCCGTCCCGCAAGCGCCGAACAGAAGATTTTTGCCTTTCGGGCTTTTAGAAACTTTCTGTTCAACAGACGGTACCGATGCCCGCGCTGACTCTGCACCCGCTGCCTCCTTACCGCAATAAACACAGAATCTGGCATCCCGGTCCAGCTT
Source organism: Clostridia bacterium (assembly GCA_003249555.1). Classification (GTDB taxonomy): domain Bacteria; phylum Bacillota; class Clostridia; order Christensenellales; family SZUA-584; genus SZUA-584. The sequence goes on from QKIQ01000047.1 coordinate 24,839, forward strand.
TTTCCCACATTGACTGCAAAACATAATCATACCCTCCTTGATTGTGTCAGTCATAAAACATTTGTTTTTGTATTCATACTATATCATAATTTGTTAATAACTTCAGTCAGTAGACCCCATAAAATATCTTCCACCGGCGCGCATACGCAGCGGGCTTAGAGACTTGCCCATACGTCCAAATTTCCGTTTGTCCCTTTTTCTTTTTCTGGTATAATGGAACAAAAACGAGGGATTATATGAGACTGGATAAGTTTTTAAAAGTATCACGCATCATCAAGCGGCGCACAGTCGCCAGCGAAGCGTGCGACAAACAGCGCGTTTCCGTAAACGGCAACCCTGCCAAAGCCGGCAAGGATATAAAAATCGGTGACGTTCTTGAGATTCGTTTCGGTTCAAGCACCCTCAAGGTTAAGGTACTCAACCTCGCCGAAACGGTGCGAAAAGAAGCCGCGGGTGATATGTACGAAATACTCGAGGAAACGCGCAATGGCTGAAACGTACGGCGTTGTGCTTGCCGCAGGCAGCGGTGCTCGAATGGGTCAAGAGCGCAACAAAATGTTCATGCGTATTGGCAGCATGAGCGTACTGGAAAGGTCGCTGACCGCTTTTGAGCAAAGCGGCTGCTTTAGCCATATCATTCTCGTATACCGCAACTACGACAAGCAAGAGACCGAAGAGACCGCCAGGCGGATGCTGCGTCTGCCGTATACGCTAATCGAAGGCGGAAACGAGCGTCAGTTTTCGGTACATAACGCACTTAAATCCATTCAGAATGCGGATATCGTGGCCGTGCACGACGGCGCACGTTGCTTTATCAGGCCTGAAGTCATCTGCGCCTGCGTAAAAAAGGCGCGCGAAACGGGTGCCGCCGCTGCTGGCGTAAAAACGCGCGACACCATTAAGGTGGTAGACGGCGATATCATCAAAGAGACGCTGGACAGAAACCGTCTCGTCAATATACAGACGCCGCAGGTGTTTCGCTTTGATCTGCTGAAAAAAGCGCATGAATCCGCCGCCGCAGACGGCTTTTTAGGTACGGACGAATGCGGGCTGGTCGAACGTATCGGGCATCCTGTCAACGTTGTGGACTCAGAATACGATAACATTAAAATCACCACACAGGAGGATATTTTGCTGGGGCGAATGATTGCGGGAGAAACGATTCGCACGGGAACAGGCTACGACGCGCATAGGCTCGTCAAAGGACGGCCGTTGATACTTGGCGGCATTACCATACCGCACACACACGGCCTACTGGGCCACAGCGACGCGGATGTGCTGCTGCACGCCATCATGGACGCGCTTTTGGGAGCCGCGGCACTCGGCGATATCGGCAGGCATTTTCCATCCACCGATGAGTTCAAGGATGCAAACAGCCTTAAGCTATTGGCGCTCACACGTAATATCCTTGCGGAAAAAGGCTTTGCGATTGTAAACATCGACGCCACACTGACCATGCAAACGCCAAAAATCGCGCCGTACGTCGATGAAATGCGAAGCCGTATTTCGCAGACGCTAGGTATTGATATTGAATCTGTGAGCGTGAAGGCCACGACGACCGAGGGCATGGGCTTTGAAGGCACGGGCGAGGGCGCAAGCGCCATGGCTGTTGCAACTATCGCGGGGTAACCGACCTTTTGTCTTTTGAAGCCACCGCTATTCTCACTTGTCGGTTTAAATGTAAAAGCACCTTATCCCCCAAATCAATAAAATGCTTTATTGGTTCACTCAAGCGTCCATCTTAATTGCTACAGACAGTTTTTTATGTGTGTAAGGCGTAGATTTTTGGTACCTCAATTGTTCTTGCTTGATTTTTTCCGGATAATATATAATAATGTTCGAAGTGAAACAGCTTAGGAGAAAAACAAAATGGATTTGTTGCAGGTAGAAAAAAAGTGGCAGAGCAAATGGGAACATAGCAAGCTATACAGCTTTGATAAATCCCGCGTTAACAAAAAGAAATACATACTCGAAATGTTTTCGTATCCGTCGGGAGCGCGGCTGCATCTGGGGCACTGGTATAACTACGGCTTAACCGACTCATACGCACGCTATATGCGCATGAAGGGGTATGAGATTTTCCAGCCTATGGGGTTTGACTCGTTTGGCCTGCCCGCCGAAAACTATGCCATCAAAACGGGCATCCATCCTGAAGATTCTACGCTAAAAAACATCAAGACCATGGAAAAGCAGCTTCAGGCCATGGGCGCAATGTTCGACTGGGATTACGAGATTAAAACATGCATGCCCGACTACTATAAATGGACACAGTGGTGCTTTTTGCAGCTGTATAAAAACGGCCTGGCTTACCGCAAGGAAGCGCCTGTCAACTGGTGTGAAGGCTGCAACACCGTGCTCGCCAACGAGCAGGTGGTCGACGGCGGCTGTGAGCGCTGCGGCACGCCTGTAGTGCGCAAGAACCTCACACAGTGGTTCTTCAAGATCACCGACTATGCCGAGAAATTGCTGAAAAATCTGGACAGCTTGGATTGGCCCGAAAAAACGAAGATGATGCAGAAAAACTGGATTGGCAAATCGACGGGCGGTGAAATCACCTTTCAATTGGAGAACGGTGAAAGTTTTACCGTTTTCACGACGCGCGCCGATACGCTTTTCGGCTGCACATACGCGGTGCTCGCGCCCGAGCATCCGCTGACACTGAAAATTACGACAGACGACCACAAACAGGCCGTAGAAGATTATATTGCGTACGCCGCGAAAGCGAGCGAAATTGACCGATTATCTACAACACGTGAAAAAACAGGCGTATTTACGGGCGCTTATGCCATCAACCCCGCCAACGGACGGCGTATCCCCGTGTACGCGGCAGACTATGTGCTTGCCACATACGGCACAGGTGCTGTCATGGCGGTACCCGCGCACGATGAAAGAGACTATGAGTTCGCAAGGAAATACGATCTGCCTATCGAGCGCGTCGTCAAGGGGCTTGAGGGTGAAGACGACACGTTGCCTTATGTTGAATACGGCGTGCTTGTCAGCAGCGAAGAATTCAGCGGCCTCACTGTAAAAGACGGTAAAAAAGCGATACTGGAAAAGCTTAAAAAACAAGGCAAAGGCGATTTTAAGATCAACTACCGCCTGCGCGACTGGCTGATATCGCGCCAACGCTACTGGGGTGCGCCCATTCCTGTCGTTTACTGCGACAAATGCGGAGAAGTGCCCGTACCAGAAGAAGACCTGCCGGTCAGATTGCCGTACGATGTGGACTTCACGCCGGACGGTACATCGCCGCTGCTCAAGTCCGAAACGTTCATGCACGCGACATGCCCCAAATGCGGCGGCAAGGCCGTGCGCGATGCGGACACAATGGACACATTCGTCTGTTCCTCGTGGTATTACCTGCGCTATCCTGACAGCAAAAACGATGAAAAAGCGTTTGATACCGACTGGATCAACAAAATGCTGCCCGTTGATACCTACGTGGGCGGCGCAGAGCATGCCTGCATGCATCTTTTATACGCACGCTTCTTCACCATGGCGCTTAAAGACATGGGCTATGTAAACTTTGAAGAGCCTTTCAAACGGCTTGTGCATCAAGGCGTGATTTTAGGGCCCGATGGCGCGCGCATGAGCAAATCGCGTGGCAACGTCATTTCCCCCGATGAGTATATACAAAAATACGGCAGCGATGTTTTAAGAACGTATCTTGGTTTTGGTTTCTCGTATATCGAAGGCGGCCCGTGGAATGTGGACGGATTAAAAGCGGTTCACCGCTTCTTAGAGCGCGTCGAGCGCAGCGTGTTGCGCTTAAAAGACGTCAAAGCCGCAAGCGATGAGGGCAAAAAAGACATTCTCTACGCGCAGAACTATGCCGTTAAGCACGTATGCGCCGATATCGAAGCGTTTTCGTTCAACACGGCGATTGCACGGCTTATGGAATTCACCAACGCGCTGAGCAAATACCTCGATGTCTCACCGGACGAAACTGTCTCGGCCGATGCCGCAAGAACGCTTGTCAAGCTGATTGCGCCTTTCGCGCCGCATTTTGCGGAAGAGCTCTGGGAAATGCTCGGTGAAGAATATTCTGTGTTTAATCAACCGTATCCCGAGTGCGACGAAAGCGCGCTTGTGCTGGATACCATCGAGATGCCGCTGCAAATCAACGGCAAGGTGCGCGGTAAATTCAACGTGGCCTCAGACGCGACCAAAGAGGATATTGAAAAGCAAATTTTGTCCTCACCGGAACTGACGGCGCTGTTTGAGGGAAAAACCGTGCGCAAGGTCATCATTGTGCCGGGACGTATCGCCAACATCGTGTTAAGCTGACCGACAAACAGGATTTTGACACTGAAACGTCATTCGTGGGAAAAACGGGCTATGATTAACCCCAATCCCCGCGCGCAGCTAACACCTTGCGGTTTTGCGCTGTGTCGAGCTCGTAAGGAACAAGCAAGATCAGTAGATTATTGTAATAAATAGGTTTTTCGCCAAGCATACGTAAGTTCCCAAAGTAAATTCCACAGCAGGTAAACCGTAGAAATAACCACGGGAAAAGCGGAAGTATGTGTAGGACTCATGAGAAACAAAAGTAAAAAGTCACGATAGAAACAGGACTTATAAAAAAATGAATGCATGAG
>QKIQ01000105.1 GCA_003249555.1 Clostridia bacterium
AATCGATTGATGAGAAAATAGACAGCCTGCTTAAGAATGCGGATAAAAAGTCACAAAGGGTTATCGATGATGCAGATATTTCTGAGCTATTCGGGGTATAGTTAGCATCTATAATAATGCCCTCGTAAAGCAAATGCACCCCCCCAACTCGATTTTGCACCCCCCTGATACTATAAAAAGGGCAATAATTAAATTGTATCAATCTCGTTCATTTTAGACAAAAAAGCCCGTATTTAAGGGCTTTTTTTCATGTCGTGTGATATTACGTGTGATATAGCATCCTGTGAAGCCACAACGATTTTGCTAAAATAGCTGTTTACTTTCTTGTCAACCTTAAGCCTTTCATCTGAAAAAACATTTTGGTATACAGCCTTCATTGTGGCATCTGTCTTCCAACCGCCACGCTCCATGGCGTATTTGTCAGGAATAGCTTCTCTTTTTTAGTGTTGCAAAAAACTCTCCATCCTGGCATTGTCGCAGCAGCGGCCTGTGCCGCTCATGGAGTTTAGTTTTATACTTGAGACGAGCGACGCGCAGATCGGGTTGTTGTCTCAGGGTAGATTTCAATGACGATAACCCTTCAGCATCCATCAAAATTTTGAATGGCTGGATAGTGGATTTTTGCTTTGCTACATTTATACTACATATGTTCATTTTATGCTTTTCCTTCTATGCTAAATTTATAAAAAGAGTATAGATGGTCGTCAACTATCTATTAGTAATTTACAAAACACCAACAATCTCCTGTTTCCATGGCTCGTGCAGGTCATTAGCGTCAGTGAAAAGTCTCCTTCATACTCTTTTAACGCCTCAACATCGTCCGGCATAATTACTTTTGTCTCATAAACCTCGTAAGAATAATCCTTAATAGGAGTGGAGAACACTACGAAGTCGCCTTTACTAAGCTTGCTGAGTCTACCAAATATGGCACCACTCGCATAATTGTGACCCGTTATAACGAGGTTGCCCTCCTCTGGTGGTATCGGTCCCTTGTAATAGCAGCAAGAAACTTTGAGCGCCTCTGTTGTCGTTTCAGATATTACGGGCAACTGCTGGCCGATTTTATCTATCTGAAGTATTCCTAATACCATGTAACCTTCATAAGGTTCAATATCAGGAACAGTGGCTGGGGACAAGGTGACAGAAGGAGATTCTTCATCAGCTGACCCTGTTACAGGCTCACTAGAGGCCTGGCTTAAGTTTTGCTCATATTTTAAAAGCAGATCCTCCGCATTTTTCGCAGCTATGTTTCCTTCGTTATAAATGATGAAAAATATAATGCCCTCTGTAATTAGCAAGGCTCCTGCAAGAGCAACCAAAAATATCTGCAACTGCTTTTTCGGTGTAATCTTTTTTTTTGGATTGCGTTTGAATGGATCAAATATTTTTATATTTATATTCATGTAGCAAGTCCTTTTTTACTTTATTTTCGGTTAAATGCAAGTGTAAATGGAGTTCGGGTAAGACATAGGCTGTATACACCCATTGTGGTTTTCTGGAGCGCAAATGACTTGACAGTCCTAGGAGTCACTGTATATCACCTAAGGGCTAACAACACCTTGAAATCATGCATTCTGTCAACCAACCGGTTCATCCTTCAGCGCGACTTTAACAAGAAACGAGTTTTCGCCCGGAACGATGTCGAGCGCACCATGATATTTGGCGACAATACGCTGGATAATAGAAATACCGAACCCATGGCGTACATTGTCCGTCTTTGACGTCAGGAAGCTGTCTCCTGTCATTCGGGGCGTGCCTGCCGATGAGTTGGATACGTGAAAATATGAAAAGCCGTTTTTATATGCGAGCGTTATATCGATGCGCATTTCTTGACTGTTTGCCATTTTGAGGCATGCTTCAATGGCGTTTTCGATGATGTTGACCAGCAAACTGCATAGATCGTTGCCCGGTATGTTCAGTTTGTCTGGCAGGTTGCCCGTACAACTCACAGCGATACCTTGGCTTTTTGCGTCAGCAAGCTTATCCGTGAGTATTGCGTTGATCAGCTTGTTGTCACAGAGTACATAATCCTTTGCCGTTCTGATATCATGCCCGATTTTAGCGAGATATTGTTGCAGTTCGTGATAGTCACCATTTTGTGTAAGTTGTCTGATAACGGATAAATGCTTATCGATATCGTGCCAAATCAGACGGGTTTCTTCAATATATTTCTCTGTTTGAGCGTAGTTCTTGTAAAGCATGTCGCCCTCAATGCGCAGTGCGGCGTTCTCGTTCAGTATACGTTGCTCCTCCTGAATGAACCGAAGCGCCGCACGCCCCGTCATCAGAATGAGCACCGGCAATGCACCGATCATCAGATAAAAATCCATGGAACTATAACTGCCATAGGTATAATACTGAATGGCATCCAGCAGCGACATAACGAATATAAGGGCAATCGCCGCAGCGACGTCCGGGCGGCTGACACCCTTGCGAATTTCACGCAGAAAAACAATTGCCAGTAAAAGCACGACAACCACTGTCAGCATCGAATGCCAGTCATGCAGGAAAAAGTTCCATCCCAGCAGATTGCACACCACCCATGCGCACAGCAGCGCGCTTTGCACCGCCGCAGTCACCATCAGCGGTTTGTTATGCACGATGCCGGTATCGGCTGCCACAAAAAGCAGCACGAAAACCGGCAGAGCGAGATTGTTAATACTGATTATCCAATGAACAGCTATTGGGCCTACGTAGTAAGCAACAACGGACAGGTTAAAAAAGATGTTGCTGCCCATCAGCAAAGCAATCATGGACAGCGCCATCAGCGGAACATACCGCTTTCTGCGCTTGAGCGTCATTGATATGAGAGAAAATAACAGACTGAATAAGCCGACGAAAATGAAAAATGCAGATAAAACCACCGCATAGATATTCGATTTGAGCAGGACGGTGATGATGGATGCCTCACTGCCGAGGAGGATATTTGAAGATACGGCAATGCTGCGCGGATCATCCGTATGAAAGGTGAGCATAACAGACCGGCCATGTACGCCATCGGGAAGCGCGATCATATGCGTCTTGACGCTCCACACATCCGTACTGTCCAGCGTATCGCCGAAGGTATAGATTGGTTTACTGTCAACAAATGCGCTCACTTGAAACCCGATAGTCACGACGCTTAGACAGTCGTCGGAGGTTGTCGGTAAGATATTGGATATTTCAACGCACTGCTGAGATTTAAGTGAACTCACGACGGAAAAAGCTGCGTTTTCGTGCAGCGTTTTCGAGTCGGTGACAATATGCCAGCCAGCGTTCAGAGCCTGAGCCGAAGGTTGCTCGACCAGCCAGGTTTCTGTGCCAAGACGGCTGCTCTGAGCAAAAAACAGCGACAACAAGAGAGCAACAAAAGCCAGTATCCAGACTTTATTATTGGACTGTATTTTTACAACGCTATCCGTCATGCTGGCACTCCACTAAAATCGTATTCACATGACAATAAATTCATTGTATAATTATTAACATATTTAAAAGCATGAGGCAACAAGAGTTTAGGCATAAAAAGATGTTGTTAAGGCTTATAAAGGGGCGGGAATATGTTATACAAGATCGCTATATGTGATGATGACCAGGATTTTGTTCAGAAGTTACATATTCAAGTATCACAAATGCTTAAATCACGCGGCATCACATATGAAATCGACGTTTTTTCATCGGGCGAAGCGCTGCTCGATGCTCTGAGCAAGCCGGAAACAGTCTATGACCTTTACTTTCTGGATATATATATGAATGAACTAAACGGCATTGATACCGCCAAAGCGATTCGGAGTGACAAAGATTCCGCTGCCATTATATTTACCACTTCGTCGGAACGTCATGTATTTTCAGGTTACGAGGTACAGGCTTTGCAATACCTGTTAAAGCCGGTCAACGAGCAGGCGTTAGCCACGGCTCTGACGATAGACCTAAAAAGGCGTTACAAAAATCGTTACTTGGTCTTTAAATCTGCCGGAATGACGCAAAAGGTGCCTTACGAGGAAATTGAATATATAGAGAGCATGCTTAAATCTGTTCGGCTGGTAACGGTGAATGGTTCATATGAGTCGGGCGGCCTGATATCCGGCATGGAAAGCATGCTGCCGAAACTGAGCTTTTTCCGATGTCACCGGGGTTTTATCGTCAATTTCAGGCATGTATCTAGGCTGAACGCTCAAAGCATCATTACCACAAGCGGTACTCACATTCCCATCGGCAAAACCTATGCCCACGCAACCAATCGGGCTTTCCTAAACTACATTGGCGGCTACGGCGAATAGTCTCTAGCCAATTTATGCAAGCTACAAAAGCCGGTTTGGGAATAAACGGCTATTTTTTGGGTTTAGACGTATGTTGTCTGCTTATCTCCACACAGATAAAATGTAATCATGACAAGTTTACAAACTGACAGCGTTGGCTCGCATTTATTTTGGTTGTCGCGTTTGTTGGAAAACAGAGGGGGAAAGGCATGCATACGATCAGACGAAGGATTTGTGCATCACTGATTGCTGTTGTGTTGTTTGCGGCGGTTTTTTTGGGAGGCATACCGGTGGCGCAGGCGGCGTGGAGCGGCGGTGTGGAAATCAGTGACTGGTATGGAGACGGCTCTGCCGTGGATTATGTGATCAGTACCGAGGATGAGCTTGCGGGGCTGGCGGCGATTGTCAACGGCACAGCAACGCCATTAGACGGCTTTACCGGGCAGGACAGCTTCAGCGGAAAAACAATCACTCTGGGTGCCGATCTTGATCTGGCAGGTCAAAATTGGACGCCCATTGGTTTGGGAAACAGTTTTGAAGGAGCGTTTGACGGCGGTAGCCACATTATTTCAAACCTGACTATAGGATCCGCTGGGACACCTGATGCAACGTTGACTCGTTTAGGGTTGTTCGGGCTTGTTACCGTAAATTCCACTATAACAGATCTGACAATGGTCGGCACCGCCATATACTCTTCGCTGGGGACAACCGATAACTTCGCTTATATGGGGGCATTGGCAGGCATTTCAAGCGCAAGGATAGAACGCTGCCAAAGCTCAGGGGTTTTATCCGGCGGCTATAAATCCACAGTCGGCGGTTTGGTGGGCTTATGCGGCGATTTTTCCAATATTGGCATTATCGTCGATTGCGGATCCAGCTGTACTGTGACAAGCGGAGACGGAGCTTCAAACGCGGGCGGTTTAATCGGCTATACGGATAACGCCGATGTATCCGGTTCAACCGCAACCGGTCTTGTCACGTGCGGCAGCGCCGATGGCAGCAACGGTGATCCGGATGCGGGAGGCTTTGCAGGCGCGTTTAACGGAACCGCTGCAGACAGCACTGCAACCGGCAATGTCAGCGGCGGAAATGATAGCTACGTCGGTGGATTTATCGGATCTAACTATGGAGCAATCAGTGATTGCACAGCGTCGGGGGCTGTTTCGGCTGGCAATAACGCTCACGCGGGTGGCTTTATGGGTCTACACGGTTCAAGCAGCGACGATCTTTCGGGCTGCGAAGCCACGGGTAATGTATCAATAGGAGATGCCGTTTCAGACTACGCTTATGTGGGCGGATTTATGGGCAAAAGCAGCAATAGCAATGTGACTGGCTGCATAGCTCGGGGAGCCGTTACCGGGGGAGAAGCCCGTGCCGAGGCAACTATAGGGGAAACGACGGGTATCCAGGCCGCTTTGTATGCGGGCGGCTTTGCCGGATGTATCGAAGGATATATATCTGCCTCGCACACTGTAAATAACTGTTTTGCATACGGAAATGTCAGTGCCGAAGGCGCTTCATTTTCAGGATGTACCGATTCGTCTTGTTACGTTGACGCAGGCGGGTTCGTGGGCTACAGCCGTGCTGGCAATATTGAACAATGCGCAGCGCTTGGCGATACAACGTCTGCGGGGTCGTTCGTTCTGTCCGGCTCCGGCAATACAGGCGGTGTGTACGCAGGCGGGTTCGCGGGCATTGCATTCGGAACTCAGCGACCGGGTTATGTGCGTAACGGAATTATTATCAACTGCTATGCCCGTGGCCAGGCAACCGGTCAGGATGGCGCGAATATCGGCGGCTTCGCAGGGGGATGCATCGCGGATGATGATATGTACAGCATTGAATATATCGCATTTGAGCTCATACTCAACAGCTACACCACAACAGATACAATCAGTACGAACTGCGCAAACGTCGGCGGTTTTGTGGGCGAGCTGCAAAACGCCAACATCATCAACAGTTACACTGCGGGGAGCCTTTCGGGATCGGCAGACAATATTGGCGGCTTTGCGGGTTATATTGGATCATATGATTCGGATAATCTGCTGGCAAACACGTATTATAACAGCGGCACAGCAGACAGCTTTTTGGAAAGCGACGCCGTAGGAGAGAATACGAGCGGGCTAACAATTCTGACACAGGGACTGCGCGGCACGCTGATGCGCGGTGAGGTCACGGGAAGCATTGGCTATGACGACGGTGACACCTCCTCTGAGGCATCCACCTTTCTTGAAGCGCTGAACGGCGGCAACGGCCTTGTCAGAAATTAGACCGGCACATATTCGGTTGATGTGCTGTCATGGGTGGCGGACACGTCGTCTGTCAACGACGGATACCCCGTTTTTGGCGGCGTGTGGACTCCGCCGGAGCCGCCGGAGCCGGAGGGGCCGGATCCGGATGACAACACCGTCAGCGTTAACCCTTCAATCACAGCGCCGGGCACGGAGGTGGTGATTACCGCCGAGGGCAGTATGCAGAACGAAACGCCAACGAACGGTTGCTTGCGTTACGTACCCGTTTCGTGGACATCCGATGAAGTCGGGGCATCGGGCGGCACATTCACGTTATCAGCGGGAAGCTATACGGCCAATTATGTGCCGGCGGCAG